>CAYLYZ010000001.1:0-35737 GCA_964387885.1 uncultured bacterium
TATGTTTACTTACAAAGAAAACGTTTTCAAAGAACTGTTCTTGGACAAGCTGTTCTTGTCCGTCTCTACCTCAGTATAACAGCGGACAGGAATGTCCGCGCTCCCCGGAAGGAAATATAATTCCCATAATAGGGATGTGTTCCTTATTTTATCCCCAATATTTTTTTAGCCAGATCAGGATGATGAACAGCGCGACCCTTATCCATTTTAACAATTGTTGTCGCCTTGTCCCATTTTTTGTTTTTTCCGATACCTATCACAAATTCACCACGCATGAACTCTAAGTGTGTGACAACTTCTTCATCGTGACAATCAACGCAGAATTCTGATTCGGGCGGTTTGAAATTGGGACCAGAATGACAATCCATGCAGACCATTTCGGATTCTGCCATCGGGGATGGTTCTGGTTCCATCCCGGGTATTTCTCCGGTGTATAACTTGTGAGAAGGTAGATGGCATGGATCGCATGATTCGTTGTCTTGTGCAACTTTTTGATGATGGCAATCGGCACATATTTGAGTTGCCTCTTTCCGTTTTCCGTGTCGCGGATTACCGGGTTTCTCGTCGAAATGACAGGTCAGGCAAACGATCTTTCTTTCTCCGAGATGAGCACCATGATCAAATGATGAATTTGTTTTATTAACCGGGATTTCCTGAATACTGCTGTGACATACAAGACAGGATTTGCTCTCATCAGGAAGATCGGAAGGTTTTGCTGATTTAACACCGGCTTCATTCAGAACAGATGATACTTCCTCAAGAACATTTTCCGAATACAAAGGATTATGCCACGCTCCTCCGTTTTCAATTAGAGCAAGGTCATGCCTGGCGTCTTCGAGCAGGGGATGGGGTCCTGCTTTTGGGAATTCCCGTTTAATTTGTCTAATTCTGTTACTAAAACCTCTTTTCCAATCATCAGCAAGACGAAGATAAGAAGCAGGATGACAGGGATAGCATGTCTTTTTTGACGCACCAGGTACAGCGTCTCCATTCACCATTTCCTTATGGCAGGAAACGCAAACAACACGCATGGTATACATCGGATCAGGTTGTTCCCCGTCAACAAGTCTTGATCCTCTACCCTGATACAAATTCGAAACTGTGATATGCTTATCATCGTGACATCCCGCACAGTTGCTCCGGACATCACCTTCAACCTTAGGTAGCCTGTGTTCAATTACATCATGGCACCGATTGCAATCAACTTTGCGTTTTTCTATATGCCACTCATGTATAAACTCAAGATCGGTAATCCGATCGATGTGAGCAGTTGAGCTGTGACATGTGCCGCATCGTTCTCGCGGAACATGTCCCGAACCTTGCCACATCATCTGATGGCATGCTCCGCATTGCAGCCCCTGATCGATGACATCAGAGTGATCATAGGCATGGGCGTCTCCTCCATTTTCTGCTGCTGGAGGCGTATGACACGATTCGCACTTTGCCAGTTTATCCCTGCCTTCAGCTTCTACATTCTTGAAATGACAGAGAAAACAAGTTGAACTTGTTACAGATATGTGCTCACCCTGAACAATTTGCGAATGGCAGCTCGTACACCTTAGTTTTCTCCCGCGACGGGCGCTAGTCAGGTGAGGAGCATGATCGAAGACTACTCCTTGTTTAAACTCTATTTTACCCTCAAGAAGTCTTGTTTCGTGACAGCCTTCATGCAAACAATTTTTGTCTTCAATTTCCGCCCATGGTCGAGAGCGTTTGTACAGTCCCGTCGCATAGTTTACGAGCATTGATGCGGCGGTAAATTTTGTCTCGATATATCCACCAATTCCTTCATGGGCATGGCAGAGCATACAATCCACATCTTTGTGTGATGAATGTTCCCAGGCTTCTATGTAAGGTTTCATCAGATGACAACTACCGCAGAATCCCGGTTTTGATGTGACCTTCAGAAAGGTAAAAGCCAATAATAGTGTCAGCACGAGTACGGCTGCTAAACGTAGTATTAAATTCTTCAGACCGACTCTGACTATTCGGCGAAAAAGAACTTCAATGATGAGGAAAGGCAGTTTAACTACTACCCAGATTGCTGTGAGAAAATCCCTGAGAAGTGATTTCATATTTTAGACTTTGACTTTTTTTTCACAAGTACCGACTATGTGCATTATATTAAGCAAAATCGGAACATAATTACAACAGTTTTACATCCAATCCGCTATTTTTCAGGTTTTGGTTCACCTTTTACAAGCTCCTCAACCTTTGCAGATAGGTCTTCGACTGCATTAACAAGGTGTTTCGGGGCATTTGTTACATGTTCCTCAACCTGAGCCGTTAGATCTTTCATTCCATGCATCAGAAGGACAAAACTGATGTGGTACATAGCAATTAATACGCTGGCTATAATCAAACCTATACCAGCGAGCTGCATCATTGAACCTCCGAACAAAATCAGGGCAATTCCAATAATAGGTCCAAATACTGCAACAACATATCCTACAGATTCCAGAGCTTTTGCCATTCGATCAAAGTTTTTCCAAGAAAAGGATTTCTCCATAATTTCCTCTCTAATCTGTACTACTGGTTTAAAAATTTACACCGAATCTTTTTGTCTTGTGTAATAAATCTGTATAAATATTCTATCTAAATATTGAAGAATAAAACCATCTAAAAACAGGATAGCCTATCCACCTTTCAGGATAGGCTATCCATTTTCTCCGCTCTGCTAATTAAAATTAGCAGTATGTTTCTTTTCCAAAAATCCTATTCAGCTAATAAAGCAATTGCATTTTCAAGCAGAGATTTCGCGTATTTGTGGTTATGGACACCAGCACTTCCATCATTGACGACAAATGCCAATGTGTAGGCGGCGATCCGTTGGTTGCGGGTAGAAGCATCAGGATCACTCACATCTGCGTCACCGATTGCAGCGGTCAAATCGGTAATGAGACCATTAATTTCGTCCTGAACGCCATTGATATTGAAATCTGTAGCACCCGGGTGGCAAACAGCAGCACAACTTTCAACAGTTGCCTCGTTTGCATGATTTCGTTTCATTCTGCCATGTTCCTCAAATTCCGGCATATGGCATGTAACGCATGCTTCGGCAACACTGGTGACATGACCTACTTCCTGGCCTCGGTCATAGACTACTTCAGCTCCACCCAGTGAATCAATTTCAAAACAGCCTGAGCCCAAGTACATGTCCATCTGCGGGCTTCCATGGGGCCCAATGTGTCTGCTTCCACGTTCTAACTGTCCCTCGACAGATTCTGCATCGCGACGTGCATGGTGGCACTGCACACAGAGCTGACCCGAGCCTTTTCCCGTCATTGTGGCGGCGTCATTTACATCATATAGGACAGTGTAATCACCAACGTTGCGCAAATGCTTTTCGGTTGCATCGCTATGAGGATCATGGCAGGCTGCACAGCCAACCAAGACGGGTTCGGCCGCATGACCATCCATTTCGTAGGCATGATCGTTAAAGGCAACAAAACCATCACCAGTATGGCATTCTGCTCCACAGCTAACGTAATGTTCTCCTGCAAACTCCTCATAGGTACCATTTTCCATGTTTGCAATTACATGGGCATGACCTGATTCTTTCCACTGCTCGAGTTGACCATGATGGCAATCGGCACAGAGTGAAAGTTCCTCGTCACCTTCCATTCTTGTTGCCATTGAATTGATGGGTTTGTGATCATAGATCGTTGTTCCCATTTTGCCGTGACAGTTTTCGCACTGGACGCCCTCGAGCATTCCCATGCGTTCGATTGATTCAGCGTCATCCTTACCCCAGTAATCATCGAAACCTGATTTGTCCGGTCCGTATTCGGTAATAACAGTGTCTCCATATGAAACCGGTGAGTCCCAGCCAACGGTATGGCAATGAAGACAGTAAGGATTGTTCTCCTGACCATCAGTCACCAAATCGGCATAAGCATCGGCATGATGTGACTCTTTCCATCCCTCAGTGTTTTCACCGTGACAGTGGGCGCATTTGTTTTCATTATCACCTAAGTAGGTATAAGTTTGAAAATCAGTTCCATCGTCACCGGCTGGTCCGGCTGGTCCGGCAGGTCCTTCAGGACCTTCGCAGGCGATGAATCCAATCATCAGTGCGACAGGCAGAAGGACTAAAACAAGTAATTTCTTCAGCATAAATTGCCTCTTTAAGTGTTAGGGTTTGTATTGTTTGTTTTTTAATTTAACTTTTGATTTATCTCGAAGAATCAGAATCCTTTCAATCCTGATCCCAGGTTCCAAGCTTTCGATGAGTCTCAATTTCAGACTCAATTAAATTTTGAAGTTTGTATGCCGTATCACGAAGTATGCCGTAGATAACTCCACAACTACTATCGTTTCTCACCCTGTCTCCATAATCAGCAACAGCTTTCATTTTTCGGGTAAGTTCAAGGGTTCTAAGCAAACTTATATTATCTTCTTTTGACATCACTCTCTCTACTTTGTGATCAAAGTAACTTAAGCAAATAGTGTGCCATCTTAGTCAAGTGCTTATGCCTCTGTCCATTTTCTTATTTCCACGTTTATAATTACATAGAATTACCAGGAAGAAATCACTTCCCGATATCTCCTGACCTTTTTTAAGGCAATCCGAATGACTGTAAATAAAACACCGTAATTTTATTTACAGTTTTGAGCATTGGGAATGAAAATCCACAGCAGCAAAAGAATCATAATCTTTATACGTGGCTTTTCATCATGTTAATCAAAGGGATAGTTCCAGAAAATCGGTGAGGATGTAAAAACTGGAGCTTTGGGATGCGAAAATCATCTTCACCTCAGTTGTAATTAAGTTATAAGGTTTCTGAAACCTAATACTTCCTGAGATTGAATGAAAGGTAATCTTAAATTTCTGATAAGGCAATATAGGAACACATTTTTCTAAGATAAAAAAAATGTTCTATTTTAAATTATGGAAATGTATTCCCTTTTAAAATGCAGGAGTGAAAAAAAAGTGTAAAATAATTTCTTTACATCAGTGTAAATAATTACACTTTTGGTCTTTCAAGAAAACTGTACAAAGTTGGTCGACTCACTCCCAATATCCGTGCAGCTTGAGATTTATTACCTCTTGCCTTGTGAAGAGCTTCTTCAACCTCGAGTATCCTTAGTTTAGGAGGTCTTCCCGGACCAATAGATTTTTGATTTTCCAACATCTCAATAAACTCGGATGGTAAATGACTAATCTCAATTGTATGCTCGTGGCATTTTATCAATGCGTACTGAATCGTATTCGCCAATTCTCTGATGTTTCCTGGCCAGGAGTAAGTATCAAACAATCTCATAACTTCAGGGGAGACTTTCTTTACACTTCGGCCTGAATTACTGAGGAATTTCTGTAAGAAGTACTCTACCAGATCCGGGATATCCGATCTTTTCTGACGTAAAGTAGGGAGGAGAATTGGTACAACAACCATGCGGTAATATAAATCTTCACGGAATATTCCCTTATCCCTCAATTTTCTTAAATCCTTATTAGTTGCGCAAATAATCCTGACATCAGCTTTTATTGGTTTTTCACCACCAACTGGCATGAATTGCATCTCCTGCAATACGCGAAGGAGTTTGACCTGCATTTGAGGTGAGATTTCACCGATCTCATCTAAGAATATTGTGCCCTTTTCAGCCAGTTCAAATCGACCTTTTTTGGATTTGATAGCTCCGGTGAACGCCCCTTTTACATGTCCGAATAACTCACTTTCAAGGATTCCTTCGGGCAAGGCTCCACAATTAACCGGTACAAATGGGAATGCAGCTCGCGAACTTAGTTTGTGAATTGCATTTGCGACCATTTCCTTACCTGTACCGCTCTCTCCCTGTACGAGCACGGGCACGTTAATATTAGCAATTTCACGAATGCTGTCGTATACTTTTGCCATCGATGGGTGAGTTCCAATAATTCCATAGAAACCTTTGTTGGAGGTTTTAGCATTATCTTCAGGATAGAGGTTAGTCGGATCCCGGAAAGTCACGAGAATGGAGGGTGTACCCGGAGTATTATTTCCAATGGATATTGCTGACATTTCAAGGTCACGCAGTTGCCCATCTTTTCGGAAAAATGTATTGTTATATCTGAGTTTATTTGCCTCAAACGTTGATTCTTCACAGTAATTGCAATTCCCACCACAAAACCTGCCTGGGAAAACTCTATGACAATCCTTATTTATGACATCGGAATACCTGTATCCGGTAATGATCTCCGCAGCTTTGTTAAAGTATAGTATCTTCCGATTTACATCATGTGCTAGAACTCCATCGACCTGATTGTTAATAATTGACTCAAACAGAGCGCGTTGACGATTTATTGCGTCAAGATATCCATCTTCAATAAGATGGGTAATCCGATGTGAAATCTCTTCACACATTTCACGGTAGGAATTTATTTGGTCAGTTTTATTTTTTTTCGAATTGTCTGGATTTGAAATAAACCAGTATAGCCGAGCTGGTGAACCGGCAAAATCAGGACAGTCATTCTTTCTTTTTTCCTCTTCATCACAAATAATAACAACAAGATCAAAGCGCAGCATTGAAAAATCGTCAATGATATTGGTCAAAGTCTTTGGTATGCAATGCTCCTTTTCGTCCATTACTTTTAAGGAATTTGGGTCGATCTCTTCTTTATTGACTCCAGCAGAGATAACCTCCCAATCGTCCCCAATGATCTGTCGGGCAAAAGCACCAGCCATCAGGCATCTTCCGGATGAACCCTTGCTAATGAATAGAAGTCGAGACATCCTACAATTCTATTCCTGTTTCAGTACTCTGTAACCGAATCCAACTCATAGTAACTTTGTTCAAACTCAAACCTCTTTGTCCAATATTTCATCAGGATTGACAGGCATCTCAACAGTAAAGGTTGTTCCCTCTCCAACCTTGCTCTCAACGGAAATTCCACCACGTTGGTCTTGCATTATCTGATAGCAAATCGAAAGCCCTAATCCGGTTCCGACACCAAAACCTTTGGTTGTAAAACCCGGATCAAAAATCTTACTAATTTTATCCGCAGGTATACCTGGTCTGGTATCAATGAATTCTACAATCACCATTCTGTCCCGGAGCTTTGTTGAGATCGTGATTTCGCCCTTCTCAGCAATTGCTGTTTTGCATTAATCAGGATATTAAGAAATACCTGATTCAATCTGCCTGGATAGCAACTGATAATCGGGAGCTCACCATAATTACGATTAATTGTAATCCCATGTTTGATTTCATGATGAATTAGAGTCAATGCACCCTCAATTCCAGCGTTTATATCTCCATCTTTTAATTCCGACTCATCGAGTCATGCAAATGACCTTAGTCTGCTCACGTTTTTCGTTATACGGTCACTGCCCGGTCGAAGTTTATGTAAAGAATTCTGTATTTTTTCATACTGTTGTTGGTTTAATCCTGTTGTTGAAAATCCTTATTCCCGAAAGAAAATGACAATATGCTCAGTAAAAAAAACTTTCGCAAGTTTAACCTTTGAATCAGACATTTTGTTAGATATTCGATTTCTAAGTTTGTACTTATACTCTTTCAAATAATCACATCTTGACAGAGCTTTCAATTTTCTTTATTATGATTGTTCATTAGTGATGGTTAAACGATACCAATCAGGCTCCAATAAATGCTAAAACCATTTGGAAATTACATTTCCGGAAACTCTATGCTGCACAGTATTGATCCACGTGTTAAACTGGTAAGTTTAGCAATGATTCTCTCTGCTGTGCTTATTATTGGAGAATGGATTGGAATGATCCCAATTGCTATTCTGATATCCATTATGTGGATAATTTCGCGTTCCTCTCTTTCACAATTAATCAGAGATGTATTTTCTCTCAGCGTTCTTTATATCATAACAATTCTACTTCATAGTTTTTTGACACCTGGGGAGGCTCTCTTTGATTTTTTATTCGGAATACCAATAACTGTCGAAGGTGTACAAAAGGGATTGTTTTTCTCAGCTAAAATCGCATGTCTGGCAGTTATTGTCGGATTAGTGCTCAGAGCAACTCATCAATCCGAATGGGCAAAAGCTGTAGAAGCACTTCTACCAGGGAAAGGTGTATTCAGCAGATTTGCAATCATGTTGGGTTTAACGGTCAGGTTTTTCCCAATGATACTTGAAGAAGCCAACCGAATAAGACTTGCGCAAATTGGCAGGGGATTGGGACAGGGAGGCAATTTATTTAAAAGAGTAAAGAACCTGATTCCGGTTCTTCTGCCATTATTGTCAGCAAGTCTTAGAAAGGCTGACTCAATAACATATAACATGCGTTCAAGGGGATTTGTGGTTGATGAGGATCGTAGTTACCACAATCCGCTTATATTGAAAATCACCGATGTCTTTTACGGTCTCCTTACCGCGGTGACTATTCTATTATCTTTTTTTCTGCTTTTGATTTCGGGATGAATAAACATCTAACAGAAATAACTGATGATCTTCATTGTGATAGACGCATTAAGCTCACAATCGAATATGATGGAACAGACTTCCGCGGCTGGCAGGTTCAACCAGGTCAACGTACAATACAGGGTGATCTTGAAATAGCATTAAGGAGGCTGACAGGGCATAAGATCACCGTATATGGATCCGGCAGAACAGACTCAGGAGTTCATGCAATTGGTCAGATTGCCCATATAAACCTCGATAAATCCAAATTAGGACTGAGTCAAATTAGAAGAGCTCTCAATGGACTTACAGCAAAAGACATTTGGGTAAAATCCGTGGAGGAGGTATCAACTGACTTTCATGCCCGATTTAGTGCTAAAAGTCGCAAATATAAATATAGATTGTTGAAAGATCCCCATCCGTTGCTGAGGAAGTTTTCATGGGTTTCAGATAGGACCTGGGATGATGAGATTGCTCAAAAAACAGTTGAAATAATAACGGGTAGGCACAGTTTTAAATCCTTTTGCCGTGAACGAGAGGGTGAAACCAAATATGAATGCGAAATATTCGATGCAATGTGGACACCAAAATACTACGGTGCGGTCTTTGAGGTACAGGCAGATCGCTTCTTTCACCAGATGGTAAGGGGATTGGTAGGCGCGGTTATTGATGTTGCCAGGGATTATCTCAGCATTGAGGAGTTTACAAAACTCTTGGATAATCCCAGGAATAATGCAGAAGTTCGCTTTGTTCCACCTCAAGGACTTGTTTTGGTTGAAGTAAAGTATTAATATTAAATTCACGTTATTGCAGCTCAAATCAGAAACAAAAACCGTAATGAATCGTGACTTACTGTATCATTTCCCGAAAGTAATGACTGATGTTCGTCTTCGCGAGGAACGAAGAGACGAAACGATCTGTTTGTGTATGTATGTTTTAAGAGATTGCTTCACTTCGTTAGCAAAGACTTTACTTTCTATAAGTTCTTTAGGCCTTTTTACCAGGTCTAATAATTGCACATTCAGAAACTGATACACATTCCTTTCGGAAGATGGAATTTAGTTGTGATTTTTCTGTGCCCGAACAATGAGGCATAGATATCACCTTAGAGATTAATTTTGAAAAAATAATTTTAGAGGATCAAATGAAATTTTTCATTGATACTGCCAATGTCGACGAGATTAAGGATGCCGTCGAACTCGGTGTTTTGGATGGTGTTACGACCAATCCATCACTTGTTGCCAAAGAAAACAAGCCCTTTGAGGAGCTCCTCCTTGAAATCTGCGAATTAGTTGATGGACCTGTTTCTGCAGAAGTTACTGCTACAGATCATCAACACATGGTTGAAGAGGGCCTCAAATTAGCTGATTTGCATGATAATATCTGTGTCAAGCTGCCAACAACACGTGACGGATTAAAGGCATGCGTTGAGCTAACTTCAGAGGATATTCCCACAAATATGACTCTTTGTTTTTCACCACTTCAAGCACTACTTGTAGCAAAGGCCGGTGCGACATTCGTCAGTCCCTTCGTTGGTCGTCTGGACGATATAGCAAATGATGGAATGAAATTGATCGGGGATATAATCCAGATGTATAATAACTACGGATTCTCAACTGAAGTACTCGTAGCTTCGGTCAGACACCCGATTCATGTTTACCAGTCAGCAATGCTCGGAGCCGATGTTGCAACAATTCCACATTCGGTTATTGATAAGTTGTTAAAGCACCCGCTGACTGATATTGGTTTAGAAAAATTCCTGGCAGACTGGGACAAGACCGGTCAGACAATTTAGTTGGATTAAGTTGATGCGATATGTGATATATTATATTATCGGCACCCTCCTGGGCATTATGCTTGTGGTTGGGATCTGTGTTTTCTCTCCGGAAACGATACAACGATTTTTGCCTGTTGAGCCAACTGCTGTAACTGCAGTTGACTCAACACTTTTCACTCAGCCTGTCGTTCACGAAGAAAAACAAGTTCAACAGGACATTGAAGTAGGTATCACCAAAAGCAGGAATAACGCAATTACTCGAGCAGTTAAGGATGCTGCCCCTGCTGTAGTAGGGATAAATGTTATTTCTGTAAAGGAGTATAGATATCGCAGTCCATTTTACAACGACCCATACTTCAGACAGTTTTTCCCTGACCAGATTTATCGGAAAAAAGTTGAGAACCTTGGCAGTGGATTCTTAATATCCGGAGATGGTTACATTCTGACTAATGAGCACGTTGTGAATGCTGCCACCGAAATCGTAGTAACATTAACTGATGGTCAAAAGTACGATGCTGAAACTGTTGGTTTTGATTTTGATACTGATGTCGCACTACTGAAAATAAAGGGAAAAGGATTTCCATATATTCCTTTTGGAAATTCGGATGAAGCTATAATTGGTGAGTGGGCAATCGCAATTGGCAATCCTTTCGGATTGTTCTCAATACACTCACAGCCAACAGTTACCGTTGGTGTTATTTCTGCAATAGATCGTGATTTTGAACGAAATTCTGATGGGCATCTCTATCAGGATATGATCCAGACCGATGCGTCTATTAATAGAGGTAACTCGGGTGGCCCACTTGTCAACTCACTGGGTGAATTGATTGGTATGAATACTATTATCTTCACTGAAGGAGGTGGATCTATTGGATTGGGATTTGCCATTCCAGCAAATAAGCTCGAGACAATTTTTCAGGACTTGCTTCAACGAGGGAGCATTGAGAGAGATTTCTGGATAGGAGCAAAAGTCGAAAATGTGAACCGTCTTATCGCACTGAGCTTAAGACTTCCCGAGTTGAGAGGGGTTGTGATCACTGATGTTGATACGAGAAGCCCGGCAGCAAAAGCCGGATTGGAGCCGACAGATGTCATATTCTCCTTTAATCAGCAGAAGGTCAATAACGTCAGTGAAATCGAACAAATAATGAGAAATACTGATCTTCGAGTAGGTGATAAAATCTCCTTTTCGGTATTTAGAGACGGAGAACTGAAGGATATTGATGTGATTTTAGAAAAGAGGGATGAATAATCCGACTTGCCGGTGCTGTGCAAACGTTTGCAGCTTATCTAAGAATACTGGATGAGTGGTGTTGTCCCCCGCCTCACACATTTTTCATTGTTATTTAGCAACGAGGACGAGACTTTTGATATATTCGATGAGTTGTCAGAATCTGTCTTCCCGCGCAGGCGGGAAGACAGAAAACACAGCAACTTACTGAGTTCCCGCCTACGCGGGAACGACAAGTTTTTGAATATTTAAAGGTCTCGGGGATGCCTGACGACACTCAATCTCCGGAGTGCACAAGCCATGCTTGTGCTGCGCAAGCACGGCTTGCGCACTCCACACCTGCTAAACCTTATTCTGATTAACCAATCTCACAAAATGCGAATACGACCTGTCGAAAGTTCTCTCTGCTGCTGCCGGAAAGTAGCAGGCAGGTAATTCCCTGGCTCTCATGTGATAGGTGATGCAGTCGCAGCATTTGCCTTTTCTCGGGCAAGGTTCATAAGTGCAGTTGCAGTTAGCTTTGTTTTTCGAAATATCGCATTCCATGTCTTTTTCCCTATTTTGGTTTTGTTTTTTTTTTGTGAATATATGCAAAGAAATGACAGTATTCAATGTACAATAGTCTTATTGCAAGCTGGATTCTGATTCACTTCGTTCACAGCGGCAAGCCAATAGCCCAATCAAGTTGGGAATTAGGAGAGAAATGAATCTTTCGCATTCAGGCGTGCATCGTTTGTTGCGTTTTGTTATATTGTATCCGTTATGGTAGATACTCCCAATAGAAAACAAAGAGCAGTTGTGCTGCTCAGCGGTGGACTTGATTCAGCTACAACTCTCGCTATTGCGAAAGATCAGGGATCCGATTTATATGTTCTGACAGTTGATTACGGTCAGAGACATAAAGTAGAACTTGAGGCTGCAAACAAAGTCGCCAGGTACTTCGATGCGGTTGAACACAAGTTTGTAAACCTCGACTTGAGCACATTTGGAGGCTCTGCGTTGACAAGTGAGATTCCGGTTCCCAAAAGTACAGAAGAAGGACGAAATATAGATCGGATACCAGAGACATACGTTCCAGCCCGAAATACCATTATGCTCTCAATAGCTTTGGCTTATGCTGAGACTATTGGAGCCGGACATATATTTATCGGCGTGAATTCGGTGGACTATTCGGGTTACCCGGATTGTCGTCCTGAGTTCATCAGATCATTCCAGGAGCTTGTTAAACTCGCTACAAAAGCTGGTGTAGAGGGCAGCCATATCCAAATTGAGACCCCACTAATTTCCATGACTAAAGCTGAGATAATACAAACCGGAATAAAACTTGGAGTTGATTACAGTATCACTCATAGCTGCTATGACCCGGATTCAAAAGACCTGGCTTGCGGTATGTGCGATAGCTGCCGAATTCGAAAACACGGATTTAAACAGGCTGGAGTAAATGATCCCACGCTATATTCTCCGGATAATGGGTAATTGAGATGACTACTCCAAACAGAAGTCCCACGCTATATTCTCCGGATAATGGGTAATTGAGATGACTACTCCAAACAGAGGCCCCACGCTATATTCTCCGGATAATGGGTAATTGAGATGACTACTCCAAACAGAGGCCCAAAACCCGAAACCTACAAAAGCAAACTCCCTGTCATTGAGACCTTCCTCTCAATTCAGGGTGAAGGACGCTGGATAGGCTGCCCTGCTGTTTTTATCAGGCTGCAATACTGTAATCTCGGATGTGATTTTTGTGACTCACGTTACTCATGGGACGAAAAAGATACAAATGCTTTACTCAAACCAGAAGAAATCGCGAACAATCTTCAGGCTCTTGCACCACCAACCAAGTGGGCAGGGGATATCCCACATGTCGTTATAACGGGTGGAGAACCATTGCTCCACCAGGATCGACTGCCATTACTTATAGATAGATTGAAAGCAAAGGGTTACACATACTTTGAGATTGAGACAAATGGTACAATTGTACCCAGTCAGATAATGATGGATAAGATTAGCTGGTGGAATTGTTCACCAAAGCTTTCAAATTCAGAGATTCTCGAAGAGTTGCGATTCAATCCGAAAGTAGTATATACACTTTCAAGATTGGAAAATGCCGATTTCAAGTTCGTAATCAAGGAACAGTTGGATATCGAGGAGATCGAAAAGACATTCGGTTCTTTAATAAAAACCGATCGTATCATGTTGATGCCCGAGGGTACTAACCGCCAAATCCAAACAGACAGGATGAACTGGTTAGTAGAACAATGCAAAAGCAGGGGATACAGGTTTACTCCCAGATTACATACACTAATCTGGGATAACAAAAAAGGTAAATGATATGAGTGATAATCCAATTTTTAGCATATCCAAAAAGTTTTCATTTGATGCAGCTCATTATCTGCCAGGAGTTATAGAAAATCACCCCTGCGGAAAGCTGCATGGACATAGTTACATTATTGAGGTTGAAGTTCGCGGAAAGATTGATTTGGAAACTGGCTGGGTAATTGATTATTCTGATATCGGAAATGCGGTAAAACCTCTAATTGAGAAACTTGATCACTCACTCCTGAATGATCAGGAAGATCTTGACTTCACGACTGCCGAAGAATTATCTGTCTGGTTTTGGAAACGGATAAAACCTATACTACCGAGCTTGAATCGGGTTTCAATCTTTGAAACACCTACCAACAGGTGTGATTTTTATGGTGAGTATGATGATTGATATCCAATCAACACGAGATTCGCGGAATATCTCAATCGATCGGGTAGGAGTGAAAAATCTCCGTTATCCGGTAAAAGTTCGTCAAATGAGTGGGGGATATCAACAGACTGTTGCCAGAATTAGTGTATTGGTTGATCTGCAGGCTCAAAGCCGCGGCACTCATATGAGTAGATTGGTTGAGCTTATTGACAGCTTCTCCGGTCAGGAGATGACAATTTTCACAATTCCCAAAATTCTGGATCAAATACGCTCCCGGCTTGAGTCTCAAACAGCTGAGATTGATATTCAATTCCCATACTTCCTGCGTAAAAAAGCTCCCGTATCAAAAACTGAAGGCATGGTCGATTACGAGTGTAATTTTCATGGAAGACTTGATGGAAAACTCGTATTTCAATATGGTGTTACTGCTCCTGTAAGCAGTGTCTGTCCCTGTTCAAAAGAAATCAGTGATTACGGTGCGCATAATCAGCGTGGTTTGGTAAAGGTTGATATCCGGAGCAGGGAAGGCGACTTGGTTTGGTTTGAAGAACTTATTGAAATTATTGAGTCAAGTGTCTCTTCACCGATCTATTCAATATTAAAACGAGAAGATGAAAAATTCGTCACGGAAAATGGATATAAGAAACCTGTATTTGTGGAGGATGTTGTAAGAGATATTGCCGGAAAACTTGAAAAGGACTCGAGATTATCCTGGTTTAGAATTGAGGCTGATCATCATGAATCCATTCACAATCACAATGCATTTGCAGTAATTGAAAGGGATCTTGAGAAGGTTGATCGCTGATTTACTTTATTAGTGTGATCTTCTTTACTGACCGGAATGATCCGCTCTTCATTCGCAGTATATACACCCCGGAAGACCTGCCTTTCCCATCCCAGATAAATGAATGATGCCCTGCTGGTTGTTCTTCATTGAGGAGGTTATCAACAAGGCGTCCGGAAACATCGAAAATATCTAACCGCATATTTGATGACTGAGGTAATCCATACCGAACACTTGTATTGGAATTAAACGGATTGGGATAGTTCTGAGACAGGTAGAATTCACCAGGTACGCTAAACCCAGGTTCTATTTCGATAACCGCATAGCCATCTGTTGAATAGGTCAGGATTTCACGGTGCATATTCTGAGTTTCATAGGCACTATTAACAAATGTGATTTTGGTATCTTCAATTAATCCCGGTTCATTTTCTTTTTGTAGTCTTAATATAATTTTCTCATTTTCCATTAAGCCATCGATAGCGTTTGTTGCCGGATCATCACCCCATACAGCCAATCCACATCTCCCATTTGCACTAATTCTGCCTTTCCCAACTAACAAATTGCCTGACACATTGTATGCTAAAACCTGATCATAAGCTTGTATACTTTGAGTTGAGACGGATTTTACCAACACACTCATATTACATCCCGAACGATGCGGGACATCTTTCGCTGGACAACCCTCGTTTAAATCTTCCGCATAATTGTACGCCGGATTCAGAGCAATCATCTCCTGTTCCGGTGGATATCTTAAAATAACAGGTTCTTCGGATTCGATCTGAACTAAATATCCATCCTTTTCTCTCCAAGGTAACATGTTTGAAAAATTCTCTGCTGGCATTAAGAATAATCCATCCTCATCTTTTGCTATCCGCACGTTATCAATGATGGGAGATAAAACATAATAATCGGGTGCGCTTGCATCAAGCTCAAACTCCGGATAATAAGCGATCATGTTCCAACCGTTATGCATGGAAATTGGAGTATCGGGTGGGATCACATCACCAGTCCAGGCTGCCATTACTACTGCATCAACACAAATTTGAAATCCTGATTCGAGATCCCAGTATGGGATATTATTAAAATCCCAGTCAGGCATATAAAAAAGTCCATTGCTATCTTTCAGGATGCTTATATGATGTTGCTCGACATTATTCTCATCGACGTATCTGAGCTGTTCAGTCATCAGAATTGCATCAGGTCCATCAAATAAAGGTTCACCATCATCTCCAAGAAGCCAGAAATCCAATGGTGGAATTACATTTATTGAGATCAAACTCCAACCAACGTTCAGCTCAATCTGAAGAGTTTTCATTGATGAACCGTGAATGGCTATCATTGAATTGCCACGCCATTCCCAAAAGTTCTCACCATCCTCGTAAACTATGTCCACAAATTCCCACTCACACTCGTTCTCAATGTCCCAAATAATAAAACTAAATTCTTCCCCAGGTTCAAATCCTTCGGTGATTTCAGTACCTATATCATTTTTATAGGCACGGATATTTAATGGTTCTTCACGCTCTGATGACCAAGTTACCGCACCGGCAAGGATGTTGTCCGGAGTAAAAATTCCTATTTCATACCCATCACTCACCTGATCATCATCGAAGGTCATCTCAGATATTCGAATGTTGTGAAAGGCGTATGTTTCCTGTACTTCATCGAAATGTTCTGGTAAAGTTTCGGTAGTCATAATCACCGGTATCGTCACGGTGGGTTGATCCGGATCATTAGTCCGAACAAGTAATTCACACTGATAGTCGGTTGATGGCTCGAGGTTGCTTGCAGAAAATACTAAACTGATTTCAATTTCAAATCCAGGCTCAATTGTGCCCCTTGGAGGAATAGCAGATAACCATCTTTCAATCTCAATTTCAGCTATTCCATCATCGACAGCTTTCCACGATTCAATATTATTTAATCCTAACCAAAGATTATTTCCATCGTGAGCTAATCCTGATTCCTGCAGATCAAATTGACTCCTAATTTCTCCAATCAATTCAGGATTCAAATTTCGATCAATAAATATCTGGTAAATACTACTCCGTGAGACGATCCACAATTGACCATCGGGATGTTCGGGAACCCATTCTATTGAACCGAGATCAGCATTAACTAAGTCTCCCAGTTGAAAATCTGCAATTTCTTCGAAATCCGATATATTGAAGACGTGAATAACGCTTTCGCGTCCAGCTGCCACGAGTAAATCACCAGAATCGTCAATGGTAATGCCATGGATATCCTCGAAAGGCATTTCAAATGTATTAATGATATTTCCGTTTCTGTCGCATACAGCCACCGAATTATCCGGTTCTATACCCATGTAAAAATACGTACCATCAAATGTCATACAATTCGCATTATCGGGTGCATTGAAATTGTGAATAATTCTTTCATTATCCGGATTAATCGCTATCATGCGATCTGATTCAGTGACAATTCCCCATAGAAGCTCTCCATCCCAAACCAGATCTCTCGTTCCAAGGTAAGGAATTCCAATTTCGTCGATGATCTCTCCCGGAATGTCCCGTCCTGGCTTGATTCTTCTCTCCCGCAAAGACCTGATAGCTCTGTGTGGGATAGAATCAGAGTTTGAATCTCTATTATTATTGTCAATTGCCAGAGATAATATGGAGTATTCGAGATCAACAGAATTTTCATCACCATCATTTCTGATTGTCATTCCTCTTTGGAATTCATTCTCAAACATCTGAATATAAACAGATATTGAGTCGTTTTGATCTGGGCTTGTAGTCACTGTTGGATGTGATACTCCATTACCAACAAGATCAAACCACACTCTCCCATCTTCAATGTTCCCTGCATTTGTAACAATTGAAATTCTGCCTTGTCTCAGTCCAGCCTGAACTGGGCTGAATTCAATTCCCACCTCGATGGAATCTCTGATCAATATTAACAGATCCTCTGGAGCAACCGGGAGGAATTCATCATTATCAGTTTCAATATTGAGGAGTTCTAAAACATCCGTACCCGTATTCTGAATTACTATTTTTTGAAAACTCTGTCCTTCATTAATAAATGTATCTGCGAATTGGATATCGACATTATTCTCAAAAGGTTCTGCAATTGGATTTGTTAAAATTTCGGGGTTCCCAACTACTGTCAATTGGAGCTCTACAATTTCATCGGGATTTTCAGGAGCATTTGAATTTATATGCAGGAGCGCTGAATAATCACCACCCATATATCTTTCGGCACTAAAGCTAAGGTTAATTTCCGTTTCACCCCCAGGTTCAATCTGCCCTGCGGGATTGACAACTGTAACCCAGGGTATTTCATCAGTCCCATCATCGCAAGCAATCCAGAACCTTTGATTTCTTATTCCATGTACTATGTTAGTTCCGTTGTGGGCAATTCCTGAATATTCCTGATCAACAATACTTTCAAAGTCGTTGATTATTTCTGGATGCCAGTTCTGATCAATATACAGTTGCTTGACTCGGTTATTCGTAACGCACCATAATTGACCTTCAAAATGGAGGTCTACCCAATCAATTGACTGGAAAGTAAAATCCTCCATAACGTCATTGCAGTCAATTGTTGTCACCACTTCGAGATCATCAATTCCCAGAACATGAATATTAGAATCCGGACCATTCTTAATAAAAACGAATCGTCTCCTGTCGCATGCAATGCCATCCGGACGGACAATCGATCTGTATCGAGCCAGTAATTGTCCGGTTCTGTCATATTTGTAAATTTCCCTGCCACCACCAACTAGGAAATCAGCACCATCGAATGCAAGGCCCCTTGGTTGTGCGTGAATCTCAAAATCCGAGATCAACATTCCCGTATTGATATCAACCGCAAACAGATGATTTTCAGCATTGTCTATTCCCCACATCAAATTGCCATCCCAAGCTAAACCAGAGGTTTGATCAAAGGGTATTTCTATTTGCTGCAGTAAATCACCAGGATCATCTCTGAAGGGAGTATTATCTTTGTTGGTTAGATAGTATTGAGAACCAAGGTCTGATCCATTTCTATTTCCAGCAACCTGCGGATGTCCTCTGAATTCAATATCCGGGAACTCGAGCGATGTGTTCCAGTCCAATGTTGACTCACCGGTATTTGAGATTACTACAACTTGATCAGAACCCTCACGAATTTGAAGCTCATCCTCAATTCTTCTCTGTTCAATCTGAATCACGGGCGGAGGTAGTGCTTCAGCCGCTAAATCAATTGAAAACTCCTCAACACCTGGCACATTTGTGTGAATTATCATCTCACCATCGATAACACCAACCTCTTCCGGATTAAAGAGAAAGTCAACAATCACAGTATCGCCGGGTAGAACGGATAACTGGTTTGGATTTGATTGAAATACCCGGATGTTTGAAAATATCTCTTCAACTATTAGCAAATCGGTTCCGGAATTGCTAAAACCTACCGGAACAGAATATGAACCATTTGCAAAAACATCAAATGGGTAATCACTCCAATTTATGGTATTATCATCTACTCCAATTTCCCAATTCAGTGATACATCCGGAATACCAATTACCTGTAGACTTACTGGAATGAGAATATCCCCATTTTCCGGATCATTCGATATCACATGCATGGTTGCTGATAAAAAACCGCCAATTACACTATTAGAGTTTAACGTAATAAACAGATCTTCGTCCATAAAACCCATCAGACTTCCGGAATCCGGTTGCGCTTCTGCCCAATTTACTTCATTAATTCCATCATCATGTTCATACCATCGCATTTCACTGCGCATACCATGCCATAGATTTTCCCCATCATGGGCAAGACCGGCGTATTTTTGATCGGCGTTCCAATTAAAATCCCCAACCAAATCTACTTCCCAGTTCTCGTGCACATCTAATTGGTAGACATGGTTCCGAGATAAGCACCAGAGTTTACCATCATAATGATTTGGTACCCACTCAAGACAATCAATATCATCATTTCCAATCAAATCATCGTATTCTATCAGTCCGATTTCGATTCGTCGCTCAATATCAAATACATGAATTTTATTATCAGTTCTGCAGTTTAAATAAAGGTAATTATGCTGGTTTGAAGTAAGTCCGTCATATTCAAATCCAAGATCAAAGTTATCCAGCATATCTCCATCTCGACTGTATACATATATAATTCTTCGGTTTACATCACCAATATAAAAGTTATTGCCATCCCATGTAAAAGCTCTTGGCATTTCATGAATCTCAATATTATTCTGCAATTCGTCCGTATCTGGATCAATTCCATATAACCTGTTTTCATTCCATGCAACCCCCCACATGAATTCACCATCATAGGCAAGACCTCGAGTATCTCTATAGGGTACATTGTGTACTTGCAGGATCTGCCCTGCAGAATCCCTTTGAGGTTGATCCGGACTCTCATCCTCTGATTTGAGTTCTTGACTAATACGTCTGACCTGTCTGCTGGGACCTATATTTCCATTATTCAGTCTGTCTCTCTGCAATAATTCAACACCTTCAAATTCAACTTTCCAGTTAAGAACATCTTCACCTTCATTAGAGATATTCAAAGCAAGCTCAGAAACTACCCCAATTGGCAAAACATCTATTATCTCAACCGGATCGATCACCGCTTGTGGAGGTGTTTGAGCTGTAGCGATAACATTTACTACTATATTTCCCTGATTCGGATCGCTGCTGGTAATTGTTAATATTCCATCATAATCTCCGCTCTCTCGTGTAATAAAATCAAGGTGAACCAGTTGCCATGATCTGGGGGGAAGGGAGAATTCCCTAAGAGATGGCACGAAGAACTCAGAATTGAACTGAATATTGTCGATTTCGAGTTGAGCTGTTCCCGAATTGCGAATAATTAGAGGGACAGAATAGGTTTCGTTAACGTGAATCCTTTCAAAATATTGATTCCAGTTTAACACATTATCATCCTGACCAATATCCCAGTTAACATTCAATTCAGGTGATCCTGTAATTGAGATGTTAAGACCAATCAATAAACTTGGTACATCGGGATTTTCTGAAGAAATTTCAAGAAATCCTGAATAAACTCCTTCAAAAAGGTTTTCCGTATTGATATCTATATTTATTTCAACTTCTTCATTTATTTCCAGCAATCCAGATTCAGGCTCAATTGTGCCTAATTGTGCTTCAATAATGCCGTCATCATAGACCCACCATGATTGATGTTCATAACGCCCACTATGCCACAGATTTTGCCCATCATGTGAAATTGCATAAAAGCTCGGTTCTTCTAAAGCGAAGCGTTGAATTTCTTCCAGGTTCCAATTCTCATCAATAGAAACCTGAAGAGAGTAACATTCATTCGATGAATTATCTCTTAAGGCCAGCCATAATTGACCCGGTCGATGCTGCTCGACCCACTGCAAATCTCCAACTGAATGATTATCTAAGTGAAGAGAGTTAAGTGCACTGAAGACAAATAATTCATTTCTATCCTCCAGGTTAAGAACATGAATTACCTGATTCTCAAAATCATTAACCAGCAATCTTTCATTGCCATCAATTGTCATACCCTGAATGCGATAGGGGAGGTCAAAATAGTCGATTAATTCTCCGTTCAGACTGTAAATGAAGATCCTGCTTCTATCCTCATCACCTCGATTAACATATAGATTATCCCCATCAAATGCCAATCCTCTCGGATTATCACAAGTTCTGAAATCAAAGGGAATTTCATCATTCTCCGGATTTATCCCAAAAAGTCTATCTTGACGATAACTCGTTCCCCACATTAATTCTCCATCCCAAACCATTCCGCAGACGTACCTGTAAGGAACCTGATGCCTTTCAAGTACCTCTCCGGATTCATCTCGTGCGGGTCCGGGACGATAGTCACCAATCGGACGATTGTTGCGGTTTAAACGCTCTCCATTATTCACCGGTGATAGATTCACTTCACCATTCCAATTTATTGGGATACCACCAATATTTGTAATCCGGGTTAAGAAATTTGCGTTCTCACCAGCTTCTAATTCACTTTCAAAATTCATCGGTTCCGCGGTGAGTAAGGGGGGGGGTAGAGGGATTTCGTCACCAGGAGATTCTGATATAAATCCCAGTGCAAGAATAACCAAAAAAGAGAATACAAATCCATTCTTCATGATTTAGGGCTGCGGGTTCCTAAATGTTTGAATAAGGAGAACAACTAAGGGTATAATACTCCTTTTATAAAGTTATGGATTCAGAATGTCAAATTCAAGTAAAATCGCTTTGCATTTTATTAATTTATGCTGATTGAAATTTAAGCAATACTAAATTATCCATTATTTATATTTCTTTTATTATCAGATTGATAGATTAGCATTTTCGAGATATTACAGAAAAAAAATGATAACTTTGTGATTCACCTCACTTCCTAATGTTGGTGGTTGTTTTTTCAACCAGTAGAGTAACAGGTCCGTCATTAATTAGTTTGACGTCCATTTTTGCTCCGAAAACACCTCTCTCAACTTCAATTTTTTCTCCCGATATAAGATCACAAAACTTTAAATAGAGAGGTTCCGCATTTTCAGGTCTGGCAGCTTCGATAAATGATGGGCGACGACCTTTTTGAACATTTGCATATAGTGTAAATTGTGAAACAACGAGGATTTTTCCACCAGTGTTTTTAATTGACAGGTTCATTTTACCTTCATTGTCTTCAAATATCCTCAATCCGACAATTTTTTTCACCATCCAGTCTAAATCTTTCTCATTGTCAGCATTGCTGATCCCTAAAAACACAAGTAAACCTCTATCAATCGAAGCACAGATTTTTCCTTCAACCGTCACCTGCGCCATTGAAACTCTCTGAACTATAGCTCGCATGTTATTTTTTACTCCTTTGCGTTTTACGATAAAACTCACAAAACCCCATTAATGGGCAAGTTCCGCACAATGGTTTTGGCTTGCAATGGTATTTTCCAAGCGCGACAATTTGGGCATGAAAGTCGTTGTATAATTCGACATCCCTGTCGAGATTTTGAACAAACAACTCCTGCAAATCTTTATATTTAATATCCACATCGCAGATACCCATCCGTGATATAATCCTTCGGGTATATGCATCAATTACAAAAACAGGTCGATTGAATGCATAGAGCAAAATACTGTCGGCAGTTTCAAGTCCAATTCCATTGATATCTAAAAGCTCTTCACGAAGATCAGGTGTAGAAACCGACTGAAGTGTAGACAGGTCTCCCTGACATCTGTTAATTACCCATTGAGAGAGCTCTCGTAGCCTTCTTGCCTTTTGATTATAGTAACCGGAAGGTTTGATTAACCTGGAGAGGTTATCCTCGTCTGAGGAAGAAATCCTGCTACTTAAGTCAAGGATTCGTTTGGGGGAGAGAATCCCGGTTTTCTTTAGGTTATCAATCGCTTTTTCAACATTTGTCCAAGAGGTATTCTGAGTTAAAATTGCTCCGACCATAACCTCGAATGGAGTATCACCTGGCCACCAATTGAGATAGCCAAATCGATTTCTCAACAGATTATAGATTTGCTGGAGTAATTCTTTATTATTTTTGGTAGATCCAATCATAAATAGCTATTTCAGACATCTGTTTTTTTATGACCGGGTTTTGGACAATAATTCCCTGTATCTTGAATTTCCTTCGGAAATGGTTGTGATTTCAGGTCGCTGTCTATATTAACCATAACTGTAGTATATCTGAAGGCCTCAACAGTTTTTCCAACTAATGCCGCAGAAATTTTTACCACTATGTAAACGGTAATACTGCTTTTCCCAATATGATATCCCTCACCAAAAAACTCGACGCAATCACCGACTCGCACCGGTTTCACAAAATCTATATCGGACATGTGAACTGTAATAAGCTGATTTGATCTGGCAAGCAGTCGACACCACAGGGATGCTGCAATATCAGCCCATGCGAGCATCTGCCCACCAAATAGGATATCCCTCGTCCCGACATGTTGTGTAAGACATAGTTGTCTTGTGATAAGCTCCATGTCACTCAGCTCCTGTTTTCGTGTTTGTTTTGCCTAATTGACAGACAATAAATGCCAGGGAGGTCGAAATGAACATTTGCCATGGGAATGCAAGTTCTTTGTTAAACCAGGTCTGCATTATCAGAACAGCAAAAAATCCTGTGAGTAATGCTGAGATAACTGAAATATTATTGCCTCGTTTCGTAAACAGAGCTGATAAGAATACTCCAACCAATCCCGAATATGCAAATACCATGACCATAAGCGCGAAATTAATAAGAGTTGTCTCAGGTCTCGCTTCTTGCCAGAAAACACTTGAAACGGCAAATAAGCCTAATACAATCCCAAATACAAGAACTGCAATTCTGCCCGTTTTGAGATAATGTGATTCGCTTTCGTTTGGTTTCAAGTGTTTATACAAATCGTTCACAAAGGACGAAGACATTGCATTAATTGCTGAGTTCAAACTTGACAACCCAGCTGCGAATAATCCTGTCATCATCAAGCCTGTCACGCCAGGAGGGAGTTCGCGCAATATGAAACTAAGGAAGATTTTTCTGCTCCCATCAATTTCATATCCGGGTGCAGCAATTCCCATTAACTCGGGACGACTGTAAAAGACATATAACAACAAACCTAGAAACATAAACAATGTCGTTACCGGCAATCCTACAAGTACACCTGTTATCGCGGATCTACTGCCCTTAATTGCATTCTCGCATGTCATTAAGCGCTGTGTCATATCCTGATCGGTTCCATAGGCTCCAAGACTGAGCAGTGAGAAGCCAAAGATGGCAGTAAGTAGTGTAAAAGAGTGTTTAGGTCCAAATCCATCTGTACCGAGTTTGAATAATGTCAATTTCGAGGCTGCACCCTCACCCGGATTCCTCAATGCGTCAATAATTCCTGAGAAATCAAGTGGAATTCTATTATACAATATTACGACTGCGACTAAAGCAGCACCAATAAAAATAACTGCCTGGATAACATCAGTCCATATAACAGTCCTTATTCCACCGACATAGGTATATGCAATTCCAACGACAGTTAGAAGCGCTATCGCTACCAATTGATGTCGAATTGCTATGTCTCCATATAGTATAAGAGATGCGGGAAGTGCAGCTATGTATAACCTGGCGCCACTTGCGAATACTCGTCCGATCATAAAGGCTCCACTCGCAGATAGAGACGAGGGTTTTCCGTACCTATTCTCAAGTAGACCGTATACTGTAGCGACTTTTTGTTTATACAGAGCGGGCAGGAAGAAGACTGCCACGATAATTATTGCCAGAATTGAACCGATATTTGATGAGAGGTAGGTTAGATCTCCGGCATAAGACTGTTGGGGTCCTCCGACGAAAGTCGCTGCAGAAAGAGAGGTCGCGAGAAACGAAATTGCTGCTGCAAACATCGGGATACTTCTGTCTGCAAGAAAATAATCATTCGTGGAGCGCTGCCGTTTGGTGAAGATAATCCCGGTTACTACGATTATCAGGAAATATCCTCCGAGAATCACCCAGTCTAAGGTTGCGAAACCACCCATGTTTGATTCGGACATTTAATACCTCTGTTTGCGCCGGATTGTAAATCAAAGTGATAAATTCGCATTGCGCGTTGAAAAATAGAATAAGAACTGTATATTATACCGATAAATTGAACATATTTCAACTGAAAGAAAAGAACACCGAACATACATGGAGTAGACTAGTGAACTATGTCTGGACAATTCTGATTGTTGGCGGGATTTTGGTTGCTGCGTTTACAGGAAGAGTTGAAGCTGTTACTTCATCGGCTCTTGACAGCGTAAAAGTAGCAGTAGAACTTGCTCTCGGATTAATTGGTGTAATGGCTTTCTGGCTGGGCTTAATGAAGATTGCTGAAAAGGCGGGACTGGTGAAGATTATTGCCCGAATTCTTAGGCCCATATTAAAACGCATTTTCCCGGAAGTACCAGCAGAACACCCCGCAATGGGAAGCATGCTCGCCAATATCGCAGCAAATATGCTCGGATTGGGAAATTCTGCGACCGCACTTGGACTTCGTGCAATGCAGGATTTACAGAAGATTAACACTGATAAGGAAAGTGCCAGCAATTCAATGGCAACATTCCTCGCTATTAACACTTCGTCCGTTACACTGATTCCTGCAACGGTTATCGCTATCAGAGTTTCTGCCGGATCAACAGCGCCCACGGAAATTCTTGGCCCTGTACTTGTCGCAACAGGTGTATCTACAACAGTCGCGATTATTGTTTCCAAATTCCTGCAGCGATTTGTACCGTCTCAACCAATTTTGGAATCTGCTACCGATGGCAATGGAGGGAATAACAATGCCTGAATCTATCCGAGCAATTCTCGAAGGAATCGGAATCTGGGCGATACCGATTATGTTAGTCCTTATTGTCCTCTACGGGATGTTTAAAAAGGTTAAAGTATATGAAGTTTTTGTCGATGGTGCTAAAGAAGGATTTGATGTCGGAGTTCGAATCATTCCATATCTCGTAGCGATTCTTGCCGCAATTGCGATATTCAGAGCCTCAGGTGCTCTTGATTTAATATCCGGCCTTATCGCACCAGTATTAAATGTAATAGGTTTTCCATCGGAAGCCTTACCGATGGCACTGATAAGACCATTATCCGGTAGTGGGGCATTAGGCGTTATGACAGAACTCATCGAAACTCACGGTCCCGGATCTTTCATAGGTAGAATTGCATCAGTGATGATGGGATCAACGGAAACTACTTTTTACGTAATGGCGGTCTACCTCGGTTCTGTGGGCATACGAAGAGGGCGTCACACCTTAGCGGCCTGTCTGACGGCAGATGTTGCAGGTTTGGCTGCAGCTTTTATTGTTTGCAAACTGATGTTCGGATCATAACGCATCTGCTCAGCATGAGAGTAAAGACTGTCGTTCTCAATTGCATTGAAATATTCACGTCTTTATTTGACATGTCATTCCCAAGCAGCAGTCTGTCCAAGAATGATGTTGTAAGTAGGATAGGCATCCCTGCCTGTCCATCTGTCGGTAGACTGATTTAAGAAATAACAGCTACTTACAGCGAATCGGCTCCCGATGGATGGTCGGACAGGAATGGCCGACTTACCAAAATCGCATTCTCTAACGGTCTACTGCGCTGGGATGACAAAACTTCACAAGAACTGGATATTTCAAAAGGCTCGAGGACGGACATTCCATTCCGCATGCTTGAGTTGCGCTGAGACGTAGGGGAATTTCCGTCCTCTCCTGAGTTGTGAGATTGGATGAGATTATTACTAATTGTTTGCGAATGCACCAAATAAAATGTTCAAGTTACATTTCTCACTTTGAAAATGCAAATTTTCTGATTAAATATAAGTATAGGGTGGAATCCTGTTTATCGGCAATAATCTTAATCCCGGGAAACGGAATAACATCAGACCTATCGTCAAGAATTTTTCGATAGTCTCCCTGAATTTTGACATACCCACACAAAGATAATAAAAGGAGCGAATGATGCAATTGAAAAAAATCTTGTTTTTACTGCTTCCAGTAGTTCTGCTTTTTACTTCAGCTCAGGCAGAGGGTAATCTTAGAATCCATATAGGAGATGAGATTGCAGAGCATATTATCAATGAGATTATCAGGATCGATTTCGATCTTGATGAATCCACACTAATAGTCCACAAAGAAAACGAATCCACACCATACATCATTGAGCAAATTATAAAGATTGATTTCGATCTGGGTGTATCTGTGGAGGAATTGGAAAAAGTCAGTACTCTTCTAAAAGGTTTCCAATTACTTAGCAACTATCCCAATCCATTCAATCCTTCAACAACCATTAACTACAAAATCGGTGAATCCGGATTAGTCGAAATTAAGATATTCGATGTAAATGGTCGTCTGACAAATACTCTTTTATCAGAAAACAAAACCCCCGGTGAATACTCAGTTGAGTGGAGTGGTGACGATTTAAAGGGAAATGATGTTGCTGCCGGGATGTATTTCTACACGCTTTCACTGAATGGAGTGAATGAAGCCCGAAAAATGCTCCTGGTAAAGTAATTACCATTGCTCTTAAGAAAAAACAAACTTGGAGATAAAATGTTTTTCCGATATATACTTTGTTCTTTGATGGTAGTGATGTTGTGTGTTTTACCTGTAAACGCACAAGTAATGCAGATACACATCGGTGAAGAAATCAGTTCTTTTGAAGTAACTAACATCGACAGTATCACTTTTACACCTGTTGAAGAAGAACCGCCACTAATTAGAGTAATACCCGATTCTCTAAATTTTGGTCAGGTTGTCATAGAGAGACAACGAGAGCTAATGTTAAATATCAGTAATGTAGGAGTTGGCCTACTCATTATTGAAAATGTAGATCTCGAAGAGGGAGTTTTCAGCGTTGAATTTGAAAATCCAATTGAGATACCAGCCGGGGAAGCTCACCAAATGGCTGTAAGGTTCTTGCCAACAGGGGTTTTAGAATACGAATCAGACCTCTTGATTGTATCAAATGATATGGACAATGAGGAATTTCTCGTCGCATTGTTCGGTAGAGGTTATGTTCCGGAGGGTCAAAATCATTACATATATGAGATTACCGATACGAATATGAGCATAATTGTTGAAGATGCCACAATCGATCAGGAATCACTCGTTGAGAACGATGAAGTTGGTGTTTTCACGCAAGATGGATTGTGCGCAGGAGCAGGACTCGTTCCAGCGGGATTCCCTGATAATGCAATGGGTGTGGCTGCCTGGGGAGCTGAGCAGAATATGGATAATGGATTTCAGGCAGATGAAGCGCTGAGTTTTCGGCTATGGGATGTTGATGCTCAACAGGAAGTTATTGCTGAGATTGAAGTAATTAATGGTCAACCCGCATACGCTGCTAATGGATTTCTCGTAATTTCACTTAGTGCAGAGAGAGAGTAACATCTCGGGAAATATTCCTACGATAGATACAAAGTGAGGTTCATGATTGTATCCAATTAAGACCATTTCAACCAATGGAGTAAAGATGTCTCTTCGGATGGTGTTTTTAAATATATTTTTGATATTTTTTTCTTTTACAAATATTTCTGCCCAGGTAATCCATATTCACATGGGTGAGGAAAATCGAGCGTTCAATCTTGCCGATATTGACAGCATTAGTTTTGTTGATCTCGTAATTAGTCTCTCAGTTGAACCTAACGAAATTGATTTCGGTGAGGTTGCAGTTGGTAATGTTCAGGACACACGACTTATTGTAACCAATACTGGAAATGGTGAATTGATTATTAACTCAGCAAATACAGGTAATGATGCGTTCGAAGTTGCTTTTGAAGAACCAATCTCACTCAGGCCTGGAAGTTCAATTGATTTAATAGTATGGTTTGCACCAATAGACGGTGGAGAAATTTCTTCTGAGATCACAATTCACTCAAATTCCCCGGAAAATCCTGAACTCGCAATTCCTGTTTCTGGCACTGGTACGCGACCATTCCTTTGGGAGTTTGTTCAAACTGACGTCAATATGAGTGTACTAATCGATAGTGCAATGATTGGTGAGGAATTGGTTCAGGAAGGTGATTTAATCGGGGCTTTCACTGCCGATGGTCAATGCTGTGGGTATTCCCAAGTTCCTGAAGGATTTCCTGAAAGAGAATTGGGATTGTCTGCGTGGGGTGCTGAAAATGATATGGATAATGGATTTCAGGCGGGTGAACAGCTCACATTCAGAATCTGGGATGCTTCAGCTTTTTCCGAATTACAAACCGAGTTTGAGATTATTGGTGAAGGTGAACCAGTTTTTGAAGCCGGTGGATTTATTCAGGTAAGAATTAATGCTATTCTTGAGTGATTTGGGAAAATAGTATGTGTTAGATTCTCAGGTGCAGTCTCGAATTGGGGAGGTAATAATGTGGTTTCGAATTCTAATCGTCTTTTGTCTTTTAATATCTTCATTCACAAACACTTCCGCCCAAATAATGCTCATCCATCTGGGCGAGGAACAGCGCGAGTTTAATCTCGCAGAGATTGATAGTATCAATTTTGTTGATTTGGAGTTGAGTCTCTCTATTGAACCGGAAGAAATTGATTTCGGAAGTATTCAAGTTGATGATATACAAAACGAGATTCTTACCGTTACCAATACTGGAAATGGTGAGCTGACAGTTAACTCAATTGACCTTGAGGGAGATGTTTTTACAGTTTTGTTCGAAGATACGGTTTCCATTGCTCCCGGACAGGAATCTGAGTTTACAGTTAGTTTTTCACCTCCTGATATTGGTGATTTTGAGTCAGAAATTACAATCCATTCAAATTCTCACACTAATCCGGAAATCTCAATTCCATTATATGGTTCCGGGATAAGAGAATTTAATTGGGAATTTGTTCAAACATTCGAAAATATGAGCATCCTGGTTCTCGGTGCAACACTTAATGGAGAATCACTGGTTGAGGGTGATTATATCGGAGTTTTCACACCTCAAGGTTTCTGCGCCGGATATTCTGTCATTCCTGAAGGATTCCCTGAAGATCCTATCGGAGTTCCTGCCTGGGGCGCTGAACAGGGTCAGAATAATGGATTTCATAATGGGGAGCCCCTGGATTTCCATTACTGGGATACTGATGCTCGACGAGAGGTAATAGCAGTCATTGATGACTTACTCTTTGGAGATCCATTTTACTTAACCAATGGCATGTTGGTTGCCAGCTTCAAATCAACAGATTTCAACTGGAATTATGTTGAAACCGGCCTTAATATGAGCATTTTGATTACCAGCGCGATGATTGGTGATGAATCACTTGGTGAAGGTGATATTATTGGAGTCTTTACTGAAAATGGAATTTGTGCCGGATATGAAGCAGTTGCAGCAGGATTTCCTGAAGAACCAACCGGGCTTGCTGCCTGGGGTATGGACGAAGATATGGGTGCCGGATTGCGAGCAGGAGAAGCTTTAAGATTCAGGTTTTGGGATTTTAACGCACAAGAGGAAATTATTGCAGAAGTTGAAGTACTGGAGGGTGGTGAACCAGTTTATGAGACAGATGGCTTCATCATCGTTTCTCTAACTACGGAAGAGTAAATCCCTTCAATAGACTAAGGAGATAAACATGTTCCTTCGAGTAAGAATGTCTCTAATTTTCCTAATTCTATTCACCGTTACAAGCATTACCGCCCAGATAATGCACATCCATACGGGTGAGGAAGAACGCCAGTTTAATCTTGCCGATATTGACAGCATCAATTTTGTCGACTTGGAGTTGGGTATCTCTGTTGAACCGGAAGAAATTGATTTCGGAGAGGTACCAATTGGGAATATACAAAATGAGATACTGACCGTTACAAACACCGGAATTAGAGAATTAATCGTCAGCGCGATTGATCTTGAAGAAGGCGTATTCTCTGTTTTATTCGAGGATACAATCTTTATTGCTCCGGAACAATCATTTAATTTTACTGTAAGTTTTTCACCTCAAGAGATCAGAGACTATGATTCAGAAATGGTCATACATTCTAACTCTCAGGTAGACCCGGAAATATCAATTCCTCTCTCAGGTTCAGGATTAGAGGAAGTCATTTGGGAATATGACCAGACCGACCATAACATGAGTATTCTTGTGCAAAGTGCCGAAATTAATGAGGAATCTCTTGTCGAAGGTGATCTGGTTGGTGTATTCACACCAGATGAATTATGCGCTGGATACGGTAGAGTTTCCGAAGACTTCCATGAAGGGGGAATGGGAATCTCAGCCTGGGGTGCCAATGAGGGTATGGATAACGGATTTCAGGTGGGTGAGCAATTGAATTTCCGGTTCTGGGATGACGATGCTCGGCAAGAAGTTTTCGCGGAGATCGAAGAGATAATTGCTGGTGAACAAGTTTATGTAATGAACGGATTATTAGTTGCCCGGTTGAGTGCAATAAGAGAATAGAATGTCCAATCTTTTCAATAGGAGCTAGAATGTCTTTACGGATCATACTATCAATAGTTCTCCTTTTTATTTTCAGTGTCACAAACAGCTCTGCTCAAATAATGCACATCCACATGGGTGGAGTAGAGCGTGAGTTTAATCTCGCGGATGTCGACAGCATTACATATACCGATCTGGAAATAACCCTGTCAGTTGAGCCCGAGGCAATCGATTTCGGAGAAGTAATAGTAGACAGATCCGAAGACGCGGTTTTAACTGTCAATAATACGGGAAATGGTGAATTAATAATAAACGCCATTGATCTTGAAGAGGGTGTGTTCTCTATTCTTTTTGACGGTGCAATTTTTATAGCACCGGGGCTCTCATTCGAGTTCACTGTCAGTTTTTCTCCACAAGAGATTGGTGAATTTGCCTCTGAACTCGTGATCCACTCAAACTCTCAGGTAGAGCCGGAAGTTACAGTACCAGTCTCCGGATCTGGTTACATACCACAGGGACAAGTTCATTTCATATATGATCAAACAGACGTTAGTATGTCCGTGCTCGTGTTAACTGCTGAGATTATGGAAGAATCGCTTGTTGAAAATGATGAGGTCGGAGTTTTCACCCCTGATGGGCTTTGTGCCGGTGCCGCAATTATCCCGGATGGATTCCCGGACAGGCAGGCTGGAATTCCGGCATGGGGTGCAGATGAAGGCATGGATAATGGTTTTCAGAACGGTGAACTACTCACGTTCAGAATCTGGGATGCTGACGCCGAGACGGAGTATGCTACGGACTATGATGTAGAGAATGATGTTGAACCGATTTGGGAGGGGAACGCGTTTATTGTTGTGAACATTGATGCGATCATTGAGTGAAGTAGGAAACAGTTTAAGGGGGAGTGATGTCTTTCAGAATCGCACAATTATTTACCTGCCTGTTAATCATTATATTCTCTAACACTTCCGCCCAGATAATGCACATCCACCTGGGCGAAGAAGAACGTGCATTTAATCTCGCTGATGTTGACAGTATTACTTATACTGATTTAGTGATAAGTCTCTCAGTTGAGCCGGAAGAAATTGACTTCGGGGAAGTAGGAGTTGGCAGAGTCCAAAACTCAAATCTGACCATCAGAAATACTGGAAATGTCAACATAATTATTGATGCCATTGATCTTGAAGAAGGTGTATTCTCAGTTGACTTTGAAAATCCGGTCGAGATCAATCCTGAACAATCACTGGAACTTACCGTAAGTTTCAGTCCGTTAGAGCGCGGAGATTTTGCGACAGAAATGATAGTCCATTCAAATTCTCAAGACACACCGGAGGTTTCGATTCCACTTTCAGGTGAAGGTGTCAATCATTTTATCTTTGAAATAACAGATGTGAATATGAGCATACTTATTACCTGGGCAACTATCAATAACGAACTGCTTGTAGAGAATGATGAGGTCGGAATTTTTACAGAAGATGGACTATGCGCAGGAGGTGCCAATGTCCCGGCAGGATTCCCCGAAGAATTTATAGGATTAGCTGCTTTTGGTGCTGAGGAGGGGATGGATAATGGATTTCAGGATGGTGAGTCCTTGACATTCTTCATTTGGGATGCATCAACCGGAATCGAATACGCTACGGAAATTGAGTTGGTTGGTTTCGCTGAATGGGAAGCAAACGGTTTTTGTGTCTGTTCGTTAGCGGCAATTATCGATTGATTGTGTTTGTAATGCAGGTTGGATTAAATGTCGCGGAAAAGGAGGATAGATGATTGTTCATGTATTCGTATCATGTATTTACCTGTTAATATTTACGTTCACAAACTCTTTCGCCCAAATTATGCACATCCACACGGGCGACGACGAGCATATGTTTGATCTTGCTGAAGTTGACAGTATCAGTTTTGCTGAATTGGCTGTCAATATCTCTGTGGAACCGGAGGCAATTAACTTTGGAGCGGTAGTTATCGGTGACAGCCGAGGTTTAATTCTCACTCTGATCAATACTGGTGAGGGAATTCTGATTATTGATTCCATCGTCATTGAGGAACAGGCATTCGAAGTTGAATTTGAAAACCCACTTAGAATCAATCCCGGTCAATCACATGATATGACAGTAAGTTTCTATCCATACGAAGAAAGAGAATTTTCTACAGACATGATCATTCATTCTAATTCTCAGGAAAATCCGGAAGTTTCGATTCCGCTTTCAGGCTTGGGAGTCTGTGCTTTCGACTGGGAAGAGACCGGTAACAGGATGACCGTCAGAGTAAATCGCGCAACAATCAATAATGAATCTCTGGTTGAGGGTGATGAGATTGGAGTTTTCACAAATGATGAACTCTGTGCCGGGGGAGTTACCATTCCTGCAGGATTCGCTGAACGTTCAATAGATTTTCCTATCTTTGGCGCGGATGATGGCGAGGAAAATGGTTTTCAGGGTGGGGAGTTGTTGGAATTCCGGATCTGGGATAGAGATACTCAACACGAGTTATTCGCCAAGGTTGAACTCATTGTAGAAATGGAACCACGGTATCTCAGCAACGAACTCTTATTAGTTGTTTTACATGTCGAATTGGATTAGAAATTAGGTTGATTTCCGGAGAAAAGATGCTTCTAAGGATTGTAATATCATGTTTTAGCTTGATCATCTTCGTTTATGCAAACAGCTCAGCCCAAATAATGCACATCCACACGGGTGTTGAAGAGCGTGAGTTTAATCTCTCTGATGTTGATAGTATTAAATTTGTAGATTTAGAAGTATGGCTCTCTGTCACCCCCCGGGGGAGGATTAGATTCGGTCCCGTTATTATCGGCGATTTCCGGGAATTGATTCTTACCCTTGGCAATACTGGAAACGGTGCTTTAAGAGTTTCAGGTGTTGAAATTGAGGAAGAAGTTTTTGAAGCAAATTTCGAGGATCCAATCGAAATTGCTCCCGGACAATCTTCTCAGCTTATAGTTGGTTTTTATCCACAGGAGGTCAGAAATTATTCAACACAATTGATCATTCGCTCAAATTCTCATCACAATTCTGATATAATTAAACGCCTTTCTGGCTCTGGACATTGTGCATTTGTCTGGGAAGAGACTCGAAATTATATGGTCATCTATGTTTCAAATGCAACCATAAATAATGAACCACTTGTTGAATTCGACGAAATCGGAGTTTTTACAACTGATGGGCTTTGCGCAGGAGGCGGTCTTGTCCCAGCAGGATTTCCAGAAGAACCTCTCTATGTAGGAGCATATCGCGCAGACAGGGGAATGGATAACGGATTCCAGTTTGATGAACGATTGAATTTCAGAATATGGGATGCTTCAACTGAAATTGAATATCGTGCGGGATGTGTAGTTGAAAACGATGAACAAGCAGTTTATAACGAGAGTTTCCTCTCTTTGCGTGTATACGCTATTTTAGAGTGATAGATACATACCTGAAAAGGAGAAATTAATGTCCCACCAATTCCGGATAAAAATTCTGATAACAGTAATTGCGCTTTTCGAGATTTCCTATTCACAAACAATGAACATTCACCTCGGTGAAGAAACAACATCTTTCGATATAGCGGAAGTTGATAGCATCAGCTTTACTGATTCCGAACCTCATTTCCAGTATGAACTTGTTGGTCCAAATATGTCGATCCTGATCTCTGAAGCACTGCTGAATGATGAATCGTTAGTTACAAACGACGAAATCGGTGTTTTTAATCCGCGGGGAATCTGCTCAGGAGGTGCTGTAGTTCCTGAAACCTTTCCCGAAGAACCAATGGGGCTGGCTGCCTGGGGAGGTGATCAGGGGATGGATCCAGGTTTTCAGTCTGGTGAAGAAATGGAGTTCAGGTTCTGGGATGCATCCGCGAGGCGGGAATATTCAGCGGAGGCGGAAGTTATTGAGGGATTAGAACTGGTTTGGGTGGGGAATGGATTTACGCGGATCAGGCTTTTTGCCGGAGGGGAGTAGGTTGTGTGGCCCGGGTTATTTATTACCCGGGTTTCATTATTTGACGCAAGAGAGTATTCAGCTCCTGCCTGGTTTCAAGGGCTTTAGCCCGTAACCTGGCAGTTTGCATTCTCCAGG
>CAYLYZ010000001.1:35837-274045 GCA_964387885.1 uncultured bacterium
GAACGAATATTGTAAAGAGACTTGGGCAACAAGTAGCCCAAGCCACACGTCAACGCATGTAAAACTGTATGAAAAATGTCGGAATGAGATTCCGACCTACGAAAAATATTTACTTCCTGCCTGGTTTCAAGGGCTTTAGCCCGTAACCTGGCAGTTTGCATTCTCCAGGTTACACTTCGTTTGAAACCGGGAGTGAACGAATATTGTAAAGAGACTTGGGCAACAAGTAGCCCAAGCCACACGTCAACGTACATAGGAGTGGAGTAGATTATGCTTAACAGGATTGGAATTCTAAGCTTCACCGTAGCATTATTTTGTTTTACCTTCGCACACGCCCAAGTCATGGGTATTCATGTCGGCGAGGAAGATCACTTCTTTAACCTCGCGGATGTTGATAGTATCAATTTTGTTGATCCGCAGCTCTCAGTCGAACCGCAGGAGCTTGATTTCGGGAGCGTTTCTCCGGATTCGAGCACCTTCCGTAATATTACTCTGACCAATACTGGTGAGGAAATGTTAAACATTGACAGGATCACCTTTAGCAGTGAAGCATTCTATATAGAAGCTCAATTACCGATTGAAGTTCTCTTCGGAAATCCTCACGTTCTCGACGTTTTTTTCACTCCACTCAGACTTGGAGATTTCGCTGGTAATATGTTCATTCACTACAATGCACCGGGAGTTGAAGTGAGGATTGTTCAACTTTCAGGTGTCGGATTTGATTCTTTCTGGGTTGAAGAAACGGATATAAATATGAGCATCCTGGTCACAGAAGCAACTCTCAATGGTGCATCTCTGCAACCAGGTGATAGAGTGCTAGCTTACACTCAGGATGAATTGCTCGCTGGGATAGGTATAATTCAGGAAGGATTTCCGGATGAGCCAATGGGATTTCCTGTGTATGGTGCTGATCAGGATCAGGATAATGGATTTCAACAGGGGGAAGAGTTAGACTTCAAATTCTGGATTGCTCGTATGGGCAGAATAATAGATGCTGAAGTTGTTGAAGTAGTCAACGGTGCTGATCCTGTTGTTTTTATTGGAAATGGGGTTGTAATAGTTCGGTTAAGTGCTGTTAGGTAGGTCGGCTTCTTAAGCCGACGATAATAAAAATTGGAAAAATAATATCGGGATAAGATCTCGACCTACATGATGTTACTCGTTCCCATGCTCTGCGTGGGAACGTTACGCGCCTTCAAAACAAGAAGCGTTCCCACGTGGAACGTGGGAACGAGTTAGGTAGGTCAGAATCTTATTCCGACAAAACAATGTTACTAAAATGTCGGAATGAGATTCCGACCTACAATTCATAGAAATCAATCGAATAAAAAGGAGTAAAAAATGCTGCGGAAAAAACTCCTGATTTTAATTACACTTGCGCTGCTGACTCAAGCTGGTTTTTTAATTGCCGATCCAATTCTCGATGTTTCCTGGGATGAGGAAATCGGATTTCCAGAATTTATTGACTGGAATATGGCGTTTGATGATGTCTTTAATGGCGGACCTTATAGCATATCAGTTACCATTCGTAATGCTGGTGATGCTGATCTTATTATACAGGACATAACCTGTGATATGCAGGAATTCTACGCTGAACCTTTGGAACTAACCCTCGAACCTGACCAGACCTCCGAAGTAGATTTCATTTTCGAAGCAATTAATCCTGATGAATACGCATCAATAATGCAAATTGTCTGGAACTCTCCAGATGGGGAAGCTTTTGGGATACCGGTTATTGCGCAAGCTTTTGAACCACCCGGTTGGGGGGATCCTCCGGATCATATCGAAGAAGATATGATGACAGGTGAGATTGTTCAGCGAGTATTTACAATCGACAACGAAGGTGGTACTCCGCTGAGATTCCGGATTGAGCATGAAATGGTTGGTGAACCTGATAGAGATTTTGATCAAAGATCAATCAGATCCTCAAGTTTTACATCGCCTTACCGAGACCGACGGAGTAATCCAGATGACATGGGCTATGAATGGCGTGATAATCTTGAAAATGATGGTCCGGAATATGAATGGTTAAATATGAATGACTATGACAATGTTAGAGAATTCCGATTGGCTGACGATCAAAATACCGGTAGTATTGATATAGGCTGGGAATTCCCATTCTGGGATCGTGTGTTTGATCAAGTTCACGTGGATTCGGATGGTTGGATGTCATTCTCTTATGAAGGCAATGACATCAGAGTTGATCCACAAGAATATCCCTGTAGGGCAAACGGGAGACAAGAAAACACAATCGCAATTTTCAATACTGATTACACCCAGGGAACTCGAGTAGGCGTCTGGTCAAATGACCGGGATCAAGCCATCATCTGGTGGGAGGGTAACAATCGTCATCATCATCAGATGATTCTGAGTGAAGATGGCTCAGTTGTAATGCAATATGGTCAGAACACTCAAGATCGTGGTTGCTGGGGAGTAGGTGTTAACCTGGGAGATGGTGACCATGGTTGGTTCATTTCAGGGAATGATCGAAATTACCTGACTGATGGTCGTACAATTGCGTTTGGTCCGCCCGAAACCTGGCGGTCCTGGCTCTCGTACGAACCGACGGAAGGTATTATCGATCCAGGTGAAAGTGAGGATATCATTGTGACAATAGACGCAACTGGCTTAATTGGAGGAGATTATGAAGCTGACCTGATGATATATACAAATGATCCTGCTAATCCGGAGATTGTGGTGAGTATTTCTGTTTATGTGCATTACCACCACATTATACCGGTTGAATGGCCAGAGGAGTTCGGATATCCTGATGTTGTCGACTTCAATGGTGGGTTTGATGAAGTGTTTGCAGGTGAACGTTATTCGGTTCCGGTTGTTATAACTAATGTAGGAACTGATCCAATGATAATTGAAGATGCTGGTAGTAATCACGGTTACTTCCACGTAGATTGGGAGGGTATTGAGATTGAGATTGGTGAAGAATTTGAGACGGAGATAATTTTTGAACCGGAGGAGGCGGGTGAATTTGACGGTATAATTTTCATGGCTTATGATGACGGAAGGTTTCGTGAATATGAGATCGATGTTCATGCTGAAGCTCTTGATCCACCTCAATTGGGGGAATTACCCGATGAAATTGAAGAAATCCTTCTGTCAGGTGAAGCTGAAGAACATGTGATAGAATTGACCAATGAGGGAGGTTCTCCCCTAAGATTTCAAATCGAACATGAAATCATAGGTGAACCTGACAGGGATAGTGAACAAAGATCAATCCGATCAACAAATCCAAAATCACCATTCCGAGATCGACGAGGCGGTCCTGACGAAATGGGTTATGAATGGAGGGATAATTTTGACGAAAACAGACCGGAGTTTGAATGGATTGATTTAGCGGAATTTGAGGGAGTTTCACATTACCGAATGGGAGATGATCAAACCATCGGCCCTTTTCAGCTCAACTGGGAATTTCCGTATTATGATCACTCTTCGGATAGAATATGGATTTGCAGTGATGGTTGGATTTCTCCAACCTGGGGTGGATACACTCGCAGGTTTCCAAATTATCCAACAGACCAGTTCGGTGACATGTGGACTCACTCTGGTCTTGATTGGCTCGGAGCAAACCATCCCGGAATGTTCTGGACTAATGATGAAGATTTGGCTATAGTTACTTATGGTCCAAATTACGAAGGACAGGGAATGGAACATCAAGTAATCATTAATCGAGATGGGAAAATCAAATTCCAGTATTTTAATGGATGGCAGCACGACAATCGCTTTAAAGCTCAAGCATTTGTCGGATTTAATGCTGCCGTGGACGGACAGGCATTTGGATTCACAGCTTGTCCACGAGGTCATGGACAACATTATTTAAGAAACGGTCTAGTCATAGCATTTGGACCTCAGGATACCTGGCATTCCTGGCTCTCATACGAACCGACTGAAGGTGTCATTGAACCTGGTGAAAGCGAAGATATAACAATTACAATAGACGCAACTGACCTGATTGGAGGATTGTATGAGGCTTGTTTGTTAATAGATACTAATGATCCTGGAAATCCGCGATTAGAGGTGATGATCATTCTTGAGGTTCATGCTCCACATTGGATACCAATTGAATGGGATGAGCAACTCGGTTTCCCTGATGTCCTTGATTTTAATTGTGCTTTTGATGAAATGCACGTTGGTGAAAGGTACTCTGTTCCCGTTGCTATCAGTAACACCGGAATGGATGTATTAACTGTTTTATCAGTTAATTGCGAGAATCCTTACTTTAGCGCAGATTGGGAGGATATAGAAATCGAGATCGGGGAATCAATTGAAGCGGAAATAACTTTTGAAGCGGAGGAAGCCGGTGACTATGATGCTGAGATAGTAATTGAATTTGACGTTCACAATTTAAACGAATATGAAATAAATGTTCACGCCATCGCCGGCGAAGCTTTCGATCCGGAACATTTCATTGATTTCGTAGAAACCGGAACATCCCACCGTATCACTATCACAAACCTGACAATGGAAGATGACCGAGTGTCATCCGGATGGGAAATTGGGATTTTCACACCTGATGACATCCTTACCGGAGGAGAAGTCTGGTATCGAGGGGGCAGACTCACGTTAAGTGCTTATGGTGATGATCCAGAAACCGATGAAGTCGAAGGATTTGATGAGGGTGAATACATCCGCATCCGGGCGTGGGACAGAGAATCGGGCAGGGAATACCAGGCACGTCCGGAAGTTGAGGACGGCGAATTGCTATGGGAAGATGGAGGTGAGACGATTCTAAGCCTCGAGGTTGCTGATGATCTCTATGGATTCCTCCTGGATGAAGGTTGGAACCTGATGTCGATTGATATTTATCCTGATGAACGATATTACGGGGAAGATGAAGAACGAGGTCCTGATATAGTATTGATGTTTGATGCAGCAATGCCGGATTACATTGGTACTCTAATATTAGTGAAGACCGAAGACGGCTTATTCTGGGCTCCGGCATGGGCTATGTGTATTCTTCCTTTCTGGGATTTAACCGAAGGCTACATGATGGATCTCGGTGAAGCCCGTGAGTTGTTCTGGTATGGGGAGTTAATCCCGCCTGATACCGAAATCCCAATAGAGGAGGGCTGGAATTACATCGCATATTTTCCCGAGTACCAGCTTCCATGCAATGTGCCTGATTTTTACGCGTTTGAGTCGATTTTGGAGGAACTTGTCATAGCGAAAGACTATGAAGGGCGTTTCTGCGTCCCGCAGTTTGAATTTTCCAACCTGCCACCGTTACGAGCAGGGAAGGGTTATCAGGTAAGGGTTTCTGAAGAGGTTGTTTTGACTTACCCACCTGAACCGGAAGAGGAGGAATTGGCATCCCATAAACCTACACAACATGGACTGATTCATTTCGATAGGGTAGAGGTTACTGGTTCAAACATGAGTCTGCTACTGAGAGGTGAAATTCTTCAAACAGGAAGCGAGATTGGTGTATATTCTAAAGCCGGAAGGTTAGTCGGATCATCTGCAATAACTGAGAATGGTATCTGCGGATTGGCAGTGTGGGGCGATGACCAATCAACTGAGATAATCGACGGTTTATCAGATAAGGAATCACTTGAACTCAGGCTGTGGAATTCGGCTGATAATAGTGAGATAGTCATCGTCGACAAGTCAGACACAAATCCAGTTTACTTGACTGATAATTTTATTGTTTTGGATGTTTCTGAAAAGCTTGAAATCCCTGAAAAGTATTGCCTGAGCGAGGCATTTCCAAATCCGTTTAATAGCCGCGTTCAATTGAACTACGAATTGCCTGAAGCTTCGATGGTCTCAATCAGAGTCTTTGATACATCTGGGCGTTTGGTTGCGACGTTGGCAGATGGAGATGTTGAAGCAGGTACTCATTCGGTTATGTGGAATGGCAAGGACAATCCGTCGGGGATATATTTGATCAGGGTGAATATGGGGGGAGTGAACATTACGAAAAAGGTTGCGTTGATCAGATAAGGTAGGGCGGGATCTTATCCCGCCAACCAATTTTCCGGCGGATAAAAACTGCCTTACACATCTCGATATCGCGTTCGAGTGCCCGTCAGGTGTCCTCACCTGACGGTGAAGCAATCTCATTGTTCGGATGTTAAAAAGAGGTTGCTTCGTCTCTTCATACCTCGCAATGACGTCCAAAAAATAGGATGGGAAAAACAATGTACGCTAAGAGATTCTGGATTTCGGTAACCCTGGGAATCGTTGCCGGATTTATTTGCGCCTTAGGCGGAAATGACCAGACACCGGAAAACATCCGGTCGATGTGGTTTATCAGCGTTGTGCTCAATCGTGCTTTTATTGGATTCACAATCGGCATATCCGGATGGCGCATCCCCTGGTACCTGCACGGAATCCTCATCGGATTCGTCGGGACAATGCCACTTGCTATGCCGTTGGTTATTACCTCCGGAGCCGGAATGATCCCGTTCCTGATGTACGCTATTGCCGGGATTGTCTGGGGATTTGTGATTGAACTGGTGACTTGTAAGGTGTTTAAAGCTCCGATGAAAGAGTTGGCAAATTAACATCCCCGGAGTGCTCAAGCCATGCTTGAGCCATATAGTCTTATTTCTTACCGGACAGGTCGGTTAGATTAAGTGTCTTTATTTTAAAGTGATCCGAGAAATCAGGTGATCGATGAAAATCCCAATCGCGCTGGTAAACACCCCACCCGCTATGTATTGGTAGAACAAGCATTCCTGCTTGTTTATCCGCAAAATAACGGATTCATTAAATCACAAACACTTACAATGATTCGGGGTATCGTTCGGACGATTCACGAATCACCCCTTAACTCCAATTTGATAATAACCTTCTCTGTGGCTTGCTCATCTATTTTGAAACAGAAGAAATCCAAAAGTGCAAGATACATCCAAACCTGAAATGTTTCAAAGAACGAACTGACAGTGAGTCGGATACTGATAATCCCAGTCAGATTTGCAGCCAGGGATCTTTATCCAGGGAAGAGTCAGACCTTCCCTTTCATTACTATGATATATGCGTCATTAATGTTGATAATATACAACATTTTTCCGCAAAAGTCAAGTTTCATCACAGAGCACAGGACAGGGGGGGATAGCATAAATTATCGTCACTTCGTCACCCTTTTGGCGGAACGCGGTTGTGGGTGGGGGATTGAGGTGGTGACGAAAAGGTGACGGAATGGTGACGGAATGGTGACGGAACGGTATCAAGGGGGCAAGTAGCCGCGATCCCTTGTGGTCGTGGGAAATGCTGAAAAAGTATATTATAACAATGCCGAAAGTAATTCGTATTTGTGAAGCAATTATATAGTTCCGCGTAGGGGCCAATTTATTGAGCCCTCTTATCTTACGAACTTAAAGGGCTTGATAAACTTGTCCTCGACCCCGATCGGGGAACAGCCCCTACGCGAAATTACTTCTAAGCAGCGTTGTAAACATTTGTCTTTTTCAGACGACTTCAATATGCGAGCCCGGAATACTCGATCCCGGGGACCAACTGATGGGGGTTGAAGGGAAGCGGATCGGAATCAATTCTTGCAAATTTGTATAGGTGTACGTATATTCCATTGTTACTCTCATGATGAACAAAAACAAACATATCAATTTCTGGCGTGACAGTTCGGTGGAAGACCTTGAGGTCGCTGAACAACTTGTCAACAATGGTAAGACGAGACACGGCTTATTTTTTGGTCATTTAGCCCTGGAGAAATTGCTGAAGGGATTAATTGTCAAAGGAACTGCCGATCATCTTCGCGAATTCACAATCTTATCAGGCTTGCAGAGATGATCGAGCTGCAATTGTCGGAAGAAATGAGTGATATACTTAAGGCGGTAAATATATTTTGTATCAGTGGGAGATATGCGGAATTTATGGAACCACCCCTCTCAGAAGAAGATTCACAGAAAAACCTCCGGGATATTAAAAGGGTTTATGAATGGTTGATGAAACAATTCTAAGCAGCATTAAAAACTACCTGTCCGTTTTGAGAAAGAATGGCTACCCGGACGCGAGAGCAGTAATTTTCGGATCGTTTGTAAATGGCACACCTCACAAGTGGAGCGATATAGATTTAATTGTTCTCTCGAAAAAATTTGACCGAACGAGAAAATTAAAAGACCAGCAGCAATTATGGATCAATGCCGACAATGTCGACAGCCGGATCGAACCAATCGCTTGCGGTATGAAGCAGTGGGAAGAGGACGATGAAACTCCAATAATCGACATTGCCCGTAGGGATGGAGTTTTGGTGGAAGTCTGAATTCCTGGTCAGGACAGGTTGTAAAATATATCTGATTGTACTAAACTTCTCTATTAAGTATACGATCCACAGTAGTTCATCCTTACAGCACTCTTTTACCAATCCTACAAAGCTTGAGGGCATAGAACCCAGAATCTGTACGGGTGATTCACGAATCACCCCTAAACTCCATTTGCTAAAAAATCTCTGTGGCACGGTCAGCCGTGTTGAACCAGAAGCAATCCAAAGTGTGAGATACATCCAAACCTGAAATGTCGAACGAATGAGCTGACCGTGAGTAAAGCAGCCTGGATTCTCGCTTGTTATGCAACGCTCCTGCTACGCCGGAATATCGTGGTGAGTGGGAAGCAGGCATTCCGGCAACCTCCATCAAAATACAGAAAAAACCGGATTTTATGAATCCGGAGGACGTCGCTGTACCACCATATATTTATAGAAATACTTCATTGCTTTTATTTCGAGCAAAGGGTATATTCCCAAATATAATGAGCAGTGCAATTAAATGATTAATCGAGACAACAAGAATGGATAAAAAATTTCGGAACAAACCTAGAAAACCAGATGAGTACTATTCAAATAGTGCTTTTGAGTTGGCTCGTTTTGGTAAGGCTGTAATTCATCGAAACATCATGTCTGAAAAAGACTTTGATTCTCTTCAGGAGAAGATAGCACTTTCTCACCAGGAAATATGCGAAAGAATAGAGTCTAACGTCGACTGGCTAGCCAATGAGATCATTAAGTATTCTCCTCTCAATTTATTGTCGAGAGCTTATTGGGAATGGGCGACTGCCAATATTGGCAAGAAAAGTGAATCCGAATTTGAAGATGAAGGTGTTTTTTCGTTGGCACTCTTGGAATATTTGCAATGCCTTATAGTCTCTATCACTCCGTCAGATCAACTTGAAGAGGGAATATCGGACTTTAATTGGCAAACAGTTAAACAAAAAGTAAAAGAGCTTTTTTATGATATTAACTACAATTATCAGATATGCAGAACAGCCAGAGAAAAGCGTGAAACTCCTCACTTTGACCTTGAATTCGATAAATTTCGTTTTCTTGCTCAGATTGAATGGTGTAATGTTAGAGGTCATAGATACTCGTATCACGAGCAAACAAACCTCCAGGAACTGCTCTCACCTCACTCAGATATATTCAATCAACTCTTCAATATTACAATAGATGATTTCATTGTGGCTGCAATGGCAATTCAGCATTCACTTACATCAGGATTACCTGAAGCTTTAAGTGAGCTTCAGGAATTCCAAGAGAAAACTCAAAATGAAATTGAACCAAAATTAAAGAATAGAAAAGGTATTACACAAGAGCAGCTTCCCGATATTATGGATGAAGTCTTAATTGAAAACGAATGGCAAAGTTGGAAAGATAGTATTTTAGGACGATGTTATGGAACAGACTTGTTTGATCTCAATAAAGTGACAAACCTTCCGAATAATCTGCTGGATGAATTAAGCTATTATCCGGGCGAAAACATTGAGTTTTTTGCTGAAGGTGCATTTAAAGGATGGCCTTTTAGAATTTGGCCAACTTTTATTCGACCATTTGTAAAAATTGATAACCATTATTATTGCTTCAACTTACACAGCTTCTTAGATAAAGCGTATAGAATGATTCAAAAAACGATTGTTGGAATGGCTCCAAGCTACAAAGAAGAGTGGAATAGAAAACAAAAAGAAATGTCTGAATCCCTCCCTTTTAAGTACTTACAACAATTACTGCCAGGTGCCACTGTTTACAAGAATATATATTTCAGAATGAATGTCCATGATGAATCGAAACCTCGTACATTTGAAACCGATGGAATCATAATTCATGATGACTGTATTTTCATTATCGAAGTAAAGGCAGGTGCTTTTACATATACTTCTCCAGCAACAGATTTTGAATCATACATTAATTCGATCAAAGAACTTATATTAAAACCTAGCGATCAAGGAAATAATTTTCTTAAATATTTAAAAAGTCAAGATCAGGTTAATATATACGATTCGAGCGCGTGCGATCATTCAATAGCATATCTTTCCCATGATTCCTTTAGAAACTGTTTTTGTTGCGCTGTTACTCTGGATCATTTCACTATGCTTGCATCTCAAACTCAAGAACTAACTAAGCTTAAAATTGATCCTGAAATACAACCTGTCTGGACTATTTCAGTAAATGATCTCAGGATTTATGCAGACATGTTCGACAATCCATTGATATTTCTTCATTTTTTAGAGCAACGGATGCAAGTATTCAAGACAGAAAACGTTCAAACATTTGATGAATTGGATCATCTTGGACTTTATCTGGAATACAATGCATATACAGAGGTTATAAAGGATTATAATCACAATAGTCAGGTAATTTGGCATGGATTTGTACAATGTATAGATGAGTTTTTTCATGACAAGCTTATTGGAAATGAGCAACGAATGTCCCTCCGTCAAACGATGCCAAAAAGATTTGAAGAAATTATTGATGTCATGGCTTTAAGTAATGAACCACTCAGGAATCTATTCTCATCAATTCTATTAAATACAGATGGAAATTGGCGTAAAAGCTATCACAATGAAGTCGAGAAGACTTTAGAAAAACAGCGAAATGATTTTAAAACTCATCCCATTTCCTCTCATGGGCAGATTGAGTTGACAACATTTTGCTGGTTAAATGAAATAAATACTCCAAAAAGTTTAAATGCATTGGACCATTCTTTAACCGTTATGATTGCAATGGGTGACAAACATCGATGGCATCTCGAGTTATTTTACGACACCTCTGAACAACTATTGAGTATCAAATTAAAAAAGTTGTTATTAAGTGATTTGAATGATGATTATATACACAGATTAAAATCAGACGCTGAAATATTAAAAGCTAAACGAGTTCAAAAAGTTAGAGATAAAGTTGGTAAAATCGGTCGTAATGATCCCTGTCCTTGCGGTAGTGGTAAAAAGTATAAAAGGTGTTGCAAAAAATAAATTAACAATTTTTATAATATCTTACCTTCACCTTCCGTCACATTTTCGTCACACCCTCAATCCCCTTCCCACAACCGCTTTCCGCCAATAGTGTTACGAAGTGACGATTTTTCTGGTGTACGAGGGAGTCATCCAGTACAGGGAGGACTACTCGTCTAACTATGTGAAGGGGTGATTCGTGAATCACCCGTACGGGTGGTTAGATTATATGCGAAGATGTTTTCGGACTTTTCTGGATTCTGTTCAACCACTTTTCACAACGGTAATCCGATTGCTGGCTCAAATTCGGAATGACATGCTTTGGAGAAACATGTCTGGACGAGCCAGACGATGCCACCCGTTGTAAGCAAGGGGAGAGAAACAGTGGAGTAGTGTTCGGCGGGATAAGATCCCGCCCTACGTGAACTGAAAATATTCAATACCAGCGGAATGGGGATGCGGATTCTGATTTGCTGGGGAAAAGGGTTGAAAATATTCAACCCCTACGTTTTGACGTTCCCGGGTTCTGTTCCTATTAGTCACCACCTCAATCCCCCGCCCACAACCTCTTTCCGCCAAAAGGGTGACGAAGTGACGATAATTTATGCTATCCCTGTTTTTTCCTGTACTCTGTGATAAACTTGACTTTTGCAGAATATTGTTGTATATTGTCGACATGAAAGACGAATATACTATAAATATTGATCAGAGAGTTCTAACTCTTCCTTATTATACGCTTAATAACGGCAAACCGTTCATTGAGTATATTCATGGCAACCCAGTCGGGAATTATATCGTTAATAAACAGGGCGCTCTGATATACTATTCTCGAATTGAGCACGGAGATGAGGACGTTTCGATCAAACCGGAATACCGGAAGTTAGTTGATGCTTCTGTTGTGTCTTGTCCGCGGGATATCGATGGACGGACGGATATGGACAGGCTCTACGAGATGTGCAGGGACTGGTTGAAAACGGTTGTTGCTTTCGGCTCAGAAACCGAACTTACTGCTGTGACAAGCTATACTGTGATGACATGGTTTTCCTACCGCTATGATTCCATGCCCTACCTCCGGTTTATCGGAGATTATGGAACCGGCAAAACAACAGCACTACGTGCCTTGTCGTCTATATGCTACAGATCGCTCAATATTTCCGGCGCGATTTCAGCCCCCGCCCTGTTCCGGGTTGTTGATGCTGTGCAGGGAACCCTCCAAATTGATGAAGCAGACTTCAAAGGTTCCGGGCTGGAAGGCCAGATTGTGAAGATTCTTAACCATGGATACACGCGGGGAGTGGCAATTATCCGGCTTAACCGGGATAATGAACCTGTAGCGTTCCAGGCGTTCGGTCCGAAGATCATCGCGACACGGCTCCCATTCAGGGATGCAGCACTTGAGAGCCGCTGTCTGAACATCAAGATGAAACCCCGTAGCGTGGAAGGACTTGATGAATTGAGCAAAGAACACGTTGTGAGACGTGCCCGTGCCATCGCGAGTGGGCTCCTTTACTGGCGATTAAAATCGGCAGAAATGGAAGCCGACGACACACTTTTCGATTCCGCTGATATTAAACCTCAGCGACGGTATACGCCTCGCGTGCAGCAATTGGCGGTTCCCCTGTTCGAGTGCACACCGCCTGAACGACGACGCGAGATTGAACGATTTTTCGATTCGGTGAACAACGCATACCTGAATGCGCGAGATAACGGCATGGAGTCACAGATCAGGCGCATCCTGCGCAAAGAGCTGAACGAGATGAATCACAAGCTGACACTAACACAACTGTACAGTCAACTTTCTTATGACTGCCGAATGAAGAACAGCAGCCGCAAAGTTTCACGTATAGCGGAAGCACTGGGATGCGAAAAACGGCGTGGGAAAGACGGAGTGGTGTTTTGGTTTCGGGATGGAGTTGTCTAAGTTTACGGTGGGTATGCAAAAAGGAGTACTCAAGCCATCAGGGTGTGCGGGAATAGCCAAAACGCGCTGGCAGACGCCCTCGTCTGCCAGTTAAATCGTTGTTATTACTGTCACACGAGGGCGTGTGACAGCGCGAGACCATATTCCCGCACAGCCTGCATGCTTGAGTAAGTTTCGTAGGGCGGGTTCTTAACCCGCCGAACAATCTGGCGTCTGCCAGTACTTTCAGGACATTTCCCCCCCTGCAGTCCGCCTATTGCGTGACAAGCAGCAGGGGGGGAAGATAAGGTAAGTCTATATCAAACGTTCAACACCTTCTTAGCCGCCGAACCAATCGCGCCTTTCTGGCAGAGTTTATCCAGCATGAAACCTGCTGAATGTTTTGCCTGAACCTCAAGGGCTTGATCCAGTGAGGCTGAACAGGAGTCCTGGATGCAGTCCATGATTGCTTTACGAGCGCCTGTCAGTGAATCATCTTTTGCGACTACCACTGATCCGTCAGCGACGGCTCGTTTTGCGATTCCGTGAGCGCCGCCGGATGCGATCTGCCATGCTTTCGCCAGTGCGTCTTCGGTGGAACCTGCGTAATCTGCAAGCCAGCCTACTGTGTCTTTGGCTTTTTTGGATTTACCGCTGAGCAGCATTTCCGTCAACTTCGGAATGTCTCCGGCTGCGGCTTTACGGATTGCCCAGTGGGTGCCTTCCATTCCCGGTACAACCGGTAATGTTACTTCAGGCATTCCCAATTGAGCGCCATCCTCAGCGACAAGGTAATGGCAGTGCATCAGAAGCTCGAGCATACCACCGAGACAGCGTTTGCCGTTGACGAAACCGACAGAGACTTCGAACTCATCGTTCAGGCGACGTGCCATTTTCGACCAGTTACTCGCGACGCGGAAGCCTTCATTCTCGTCCTTCAATGCCGGATAGAATTCCTGCGTGTCCGCTCCGACCATTTGGGTTGAGAGGTGGAAGTCACCTGTGACGATAACGTTCCTGATGCCTTCAGCTTTCAGGTAGTCAATCGCACGGTTCATCTCGTCGACAACATCCCAGTTCAGGGATTCACGGTTGATTGTGATTACACCGACATTGCCGTCATGTTCTGCGTTCACATATAGGAACTGCCATTCGGGATTACCCATATCATTGAACACTTCCGGATACCAGGCTGATTCACCCGCTTCCGGATGGATCTTGTGATATTCTTTCACAGTGCTGATGACTTTATCGGCCCCCTGACGACGAATCGTCGCGAGAATACCGTTTGTGAACTGGGCGCAAAGCTCACCCATCATGTTCATATGCGGCAGGTCTGCACGGTTCTCTTTTAACATCAGGCTTGTCATCTGGAACAACGGTCCGTAGATGATGGCGTTGAATTCCTCGTCATCATCGAGTTCCCAGTCGACTGTCGGGCGGTTGCTGGAGTACCAGCTCTCACCGCTGACCTTGCGACGGTTCAACTCGGTGATAGGACGGAAAATTTCACCATATTTCTCTGCCAGGTGATGCAGGCAAGACCATGTCAGGAAGCTCGCACCTGAACCAATTGCATCATGTGCTCTGACCGGATTTGGACCGACGAGGCGTCTGACGAGTTTGTCGATTTTCCAGTAAGGCATGTTGGTCACTTCATTGTACTTTATGGCTGTCAGGGTAATACCGCAGAACAGAACATCGAGGATGAATGACCAGTAATCACCGACAGGAACGGGAATCAAGCCCATCGACCACAATAATTGCGTAATCGGAGTGGGGGATGGCTCAATGACTTCCCAGATCTTGTTGATCTGATGCGGGAAAGACGGGTGGAGAATGCCGACTCCGAGCTCATGGTTCGGGAATCCGGATGTCACCGACCTGATTTCAATTCCCGGATAGTCCTTGCGCCACATCTCATAATGTGACTTTTTAAGATCGAGGATCTCCGGGATTGCCTCGAGCACAAATTTTGGTTTGTAATATGCCAGACCTTTGGGTAATGAGCTGCCATCATAGTTAAACTTGATGATGTTAGACATTATCTGACCAGCGACCTTTGGTCCAAATGATGCTTTTAATCCGGGATAATGCTGGCTGATACCATCCGGTGCATCCGGCAGGTCGAGGGTAACAATCGGCACACCGTACTCAAGGAGTCGAGCACCGAGCTGCATGGCTTTACCGGAACCGACGATTCCGTTACCACCTGTAATGACTATCGAACCACGGTCTCCTGGGGGACCAAAAACTGTGTCTACGAGTTGGTCGGTATTGACGGGAAACTTACCATTTTTGAAAATGTCAATAACATCGCCCAATCCGAGACTCTGGAGAGTAGATTTTCTAATCGATTTCATGATTATCTCCCTCCTTTGCTGTCTGAAACCTTGAAGATTGCTGCAATACCAACGTCTCCGGCTGCGCAACCAAATATCAATACGTAACCGCCACCAACAACAACCGCTCTTTCCAGAGCTTCGACGGTTACACGAACGAGGGTCGGACCCTGCGGGTGACCATATACCATCGGACAGCCCGTAGCGTTCATCATGTGCCAGTCAAAGTCCATCATCTTCGAGAAGACGAGGTCATTGACCGCGAACGGATTGTGGTTATTCACCGCAACCATATCATCCATTGTGAGACCACAACGATCGAGAAGTTGCTTTGATGCATGCACCGGTGCATCAGGCATAAATCCTGCATCAGTCCTGTATTCGGCAGAGCCAATTAACTGAATTGTGATTCCGGGGTCAACACTAAGTTCTTTTGCCTTATCCTCGGATGTCACAAGCATTGTAAACATACCGTCGGAGGCATGTGTCTGGCCTCCCGGGCTGACGCAAGTGTCAAGCTGACGTTCACCCCTGAACTGGTCAAGTGATTTGTAACGACGGATACCATAATCACCGTCTACCACACCAATTTCCTGTCCCCTGACATCAAGAACCTTAAGCGCGAAAAGTATGTTGTCCAGTTTGCCGTTGTCAACCGCATCGAAATATTGCTGATAGCGATGGAATGAAATCTCATTGATTTCACTAAAATCGAGTTTATACTTCCTCGCAGTTCTTCCAGCGCAGGCTATCATGGATGTCTGTCCGTCAAATTGAGTAAAGCCTGATTGTCCGGTGGAGGGATCATAACCGAAATTATCCCAGATGTCACTGATTACTTCAGTGCGTCTGTAAGTACCCTGACTCGGGAAAACTCCGGCGGGTGAGTTACTTGTTTTGTCGAAGGTGAGAACACCTACAGCATTGTGCGAACCGCCCTGTACTTGAGCAGCCGCTTTGACAATCGCCTGTATCCCAGTAGCGCAAGCCTGTTCCAGGTGATAACCCGGTAGGCGGTGACCGAAACAATGTGATAGATAGGGCGAAGTCCAGAATTTGTAAAGCCATGGGATTGTTGATCCACTGATCATATAGTCCAATTGGTTAATCTGGACTTTCTTTTTCCTGAGGATCAAGGGCATTGCCTCGGCTGCAAATCGAGCAATGTCGACCTCAGCGAAAGGGCTTGTATGCCATGCTGGGAACCAGCTGCCACCCCAGGTCCCATACGGGATATATGCCTTTGGGTAGCATGAAGATGCCTCTTTCATTTAACTCTCCTCTTAGTTAACGTTTCGAATCTAATCTTTATGAAAATAAATAATTTCTAATATGCACCTTTTTTAACATACTTTATTATTAGCAAATCACCAAGTTTTAGAAGCAAAATCTCAGAGCCAGAATCATAAATCTTGGACGTTTGAACCGATTTTCTCTGGTAAATTCTCACAAAATAAATTTCTTTTCCAACATAAAGTTCTGGACATCTCAACTCATTTCTGTTATCTTAAGAAGAAGAAACACTTCCAAATTGAAAATGGGAAACTAAGTAGCATTTTCATACAAGAACCTTTATTGTGCAGTAATTAATCACTGATAAGCGTACTGTTCCCTTCTCAATCAGAATGACTATCACAGGTTCAAACTAAAAGGAGATAGTTATGAGTCATTTACTAATAATCCTCTTTTTAATACTTCTTCCGGTATTTCTATTTGCCCAGGATGGTGAGTGGAGTGCCGTTAATAATGGTTTAGAAAACCTGAATGTTAACGCTCTTGCTCTTCATCCAGATGATGAAAATGTACTGTATGCAGGCACTAACGATGGATTCTACCGAAGTGATAACGGAGGGGAAAACTGGCAGCATACACGTATGCTGGCTGTCAACTCAATATGGGTTTCACCAGACGGCAGAATGATACTTGTCGCCTGTGGAGCCGGATCAAGATCCGATGGTATCTGGATATCTCAGGATAACGGAAACAACTTTGGTGTCTTTACGTGGATAAGATGGGCTTCTGCCATTACGGTCAATCCCACTAATAATCAACAGATTTTTTGCGGTTCTTCTCAAGCTGGTTTCTTGTATAGTTTAGATGGAGGCAACAACTGGCAGGAGGAAAACAATGGTCTCCCATCAAACTGCATCAATCATCTTTGTTCAAAGAGCATTGATGGAACCACCTACATTTTCGCATCAACTGATAGAGGATTCGCTCGATTTCAGATTCAGGAGAATAATCAAATTCAATGGGATGATCAACAAGGTCTGCCGGTTTGCCAGACTGCCTTTAGTTGTGACGAGGATCAGGTTGTCTACCAGGGGACGGGTGATGTTACCGATTCGGATGCTTTGTACCGTTCTGATAATCTTGGTGATGATTGGGATGTCTCAATATGGGCTCACCGTGTGCAAGCGGTAGAAACTACTCCTGGTCTCGTTGTTATGGCATCAACTGAAATTGGAGTTAACCGATCTGCTAATGGTGGAGAAGAATGGATTGAAATGAATGAAGAATTGAGAACATTCGATTTCAGCGATCTCGCGATCAGGACTTTTGAAAATCAGAACATAATATACGGTGCTACTAATGGATCAGGGATTTTAACTTATACACTTCCGATCGAGGAAGAATTAAAAGATCTGACGGTATCCATGTCGGAAGGCTGGAACCTCATTTCAATAAACATAACGCCCCTCGAGGAGATGTGGGAAGTCGAACGAGGTCCTGATGTCATTCTGATGATGGAGCAACTGAGAATTGGCGAGGATAACCACCATCTTGAGATAATGAAAAATGGTATTGGACAATTTTACAACCCTGAATGGAATTTTAACAATATTCGATACTGGGACCTGACTCAGGGATATCAGGTAAAGGTAGATGAAGATCTGGAAACGGTCTGGTCAGGAATACCAATCGCAGCAAATAGCGACATTCTGCTAAACGCGGGTTGGAACATAATCAGCTATTTCCCGGAATATGATCTTGATGCTTCCGCTCCGGATTTTTATGTTGTATCTCCGATACTTGAACATGTTCTCCGTGCCAAGGATGCACAGGGCAGGTTCATGACCCCTGCATTCAATTTTTCAAATATGGAACCCTGGTGTGAGACTCAGGGCTACCAGATCAAAGTCAATCAGGATGTAGTCTTCAGTTATCCGGAAGAAGATCAAGAATAACTCCATTTCGGCAGACTATCATATGAAAGATAATGTCAGGGCATGGAATTTCAGATTGTCCTTGGAAACCAGTGTTGTGTTTTCTTGCATATCGCAACCAGCATTAGCATAACGGGCACCTCAATCAATACTCCAACTACCGTCGCCAGGGCCGCTCCAGATGAAAGCCCGAATAACATGACAGCGGTTGCAATCGCTACTTCGAAATGATTGGATGCTCCGATCATTGCCGATGGAGCGGCATCTCGGTATGTTAACTTCATTATTCTGGCTATGCCATATCCTAACCAGAAGATCAACACAGTCTGTATGAATAACGGTATTGCTATCCAGAGTATTGTCAGGGGATTAGCGAGGATAACTGCACCTTTAAAAGAGAACAGAAGTATTAGAGTTGTCAATAGGGCAATAATTGTAATTGGAGTAAGATATTGGAGGAATTTCTCTTTAAACCACAATTCACCTTTTGATGCTATTATCCACTTCCGGGATAAAAATCCTGCGATTAAGGGAAGAGCAACATAAATCGAAATTGAGAGCAATAATGCCTGCCAGGGAACTGGTAATCGTCCAATCCCAAGCAGGAAACCTCCTAAAAGACCGTAAAGCAAGAGCATTGTTAGTGAATTGATCGCAACCATAACAAGAGTGTGACCATCATTTCCCCGCGCAAGAAATCCCCAGACCAGAACCATTGCCGTACATGGTGCGATACCAAGCAGTATGCATCCGGCAAGGTATGATCGCCATAGCGGTACTTCGAGCATTTTAACACCATCCACCAGGATAACTTTGCCAGATCCATACTCAGCGTTTACCGGCAGATCCAATCCGAGTGGCATTTTGACCAGATCAATTGCTTCTGATCCAATAAATCCTCTGAATAGAACTCCAAGAAACAGGAATGCAATTGCATACATTGTGAATGGCTTTATTAACCAGTTTATAACAAGGGTCAGACCAACTGGGCGAATATTCTTCCCAGCTTTGATTATTTCGAGGAAATCAATCTTAACCATAATCGGATACATCATGAAGAAAAGGCAGATCGCTACCGGTATCGAAACCACCGGGGCACCGTCAACATAAATTGCGAGACTGTCTAAATACAGGGCGAATTCCGGAGCTACCTTTCCCAGTAAAATACCTGCACCAATACATATACCAATCCATATAGTCAGATATCGCTCAAAAAAGTTGAGTCCTTTTTGCTTTTTCGACAATTCAGGTTTCCGCTGTTACTTTATCTTCTGGCTTTTTCTTCTTATGAGCTCCAACATCCGGTTCGATATGGACAACTACATCAATTACCTCTTTGCATTTAGTTAAGACTCGATTTGTGACCAAATCCGCAATATCATGACCTGCAAGAACGGTAATCTCACTGTCAACAACAACATGGATGTCTATCTGAAGCTGAGATCCCAGATACCTCGTCCTTAATTTATGTGCTTCGAGAACATTTTCTGTTTTTTCTGCTATTGAGAGTATCCTTTCTTTCATTTCTTTGGGAGCACTAACATCAACAAGTTCCTTTACCCTCGGAAGTGTTATTTTTATTGCTGCCTGGAGAATAAATATCGAAACAACCAGTGCTCCAATCAAGTCAAGGAAAGTCCAGCTTGGGAATATCATAGCACCTCCAACTGCGAGTAGGGCAGGAACTGAACTTAAGGCGTCCGAACGGTGATGCCATGCATTAGCAACCAATGCCATGCTTTTGACTCTTTTTCCTTCAACTGCAGTCCAACGATAGAGAATCTCCTTCGAAATTATAGAAATGATAGCTCCAATAAGAGCAATTAATTCCGGTTTTTCAGAATGTTTAAGACGAAGTGAACTTACTGCATCCCAACCTATGCCAATTGCAACTGATGTTAATAAAAGGCCAATAAATATCGTTACAACTGTTTCAATTCTCTGATGTCCGTAGGGATGGTCGTCATCAGGAGGTTGTGACCAGTAGTTTGATCCGATGAGAATCGCAATATCTGTAGAACTATCCGACAGGCTGTGGACAGCATCTGCAACCATAGCATGGCTTTTCCCAAAAATTCCGGAAACGAATTTGATCGCAGAAAGTAAAATATTTGCAATCAATCCAACCCACGTCACCTTTCGGATTGTCTTTGTATTTTCATCCAACATCAATTTTCAAATCCATGTTTCTTCACACCTAAAAGAATATACCCTACAATCAAAGCATATTCAAGCTAATGTAATTGCTGTCTACAAAGGTATAATTGAAATTCTGGTTACTGGTACTTCATGTTCTCAAGAATCTTGTTGAGGTGCTTTCTTGCAAGGAGTTTATACGTATTTTTTGTCTAATTTATTGTAATACTTGAATTGAGACCATCTAAAGGTTATTATATCATGGGATTCTTAATTTGCTACATAAAGGTATCAATGAACCGAAAACATCCGGTTTCGAGCAAAATGCTCTTTATGTGCATCCTGATATTACTTTACGGATGCGTTCGGGAGCAGTCCGTATCCGAAAAAGATTCAGCTGTGGAAATATTCGTTACCACACCTCCTCATGCCTGGTTAGTAAAGGAAATCGGAGGGGTGAAGATAAATTCCCACTCACTACTTAAACCAGGTGACAATCCGCATACTTTCGTTGCATCTCCCAATCAAATGATGGCATTAAAGAAGTCACAAATTTTCTTCATGTCTCAGATGAGGTTGGAAGAAATCCTGATCGAACGTTTTTTAGCAAACGGTATAGGTAACGGAGGCAATAATCCAAAGTTAATTCCTCTTAATCCTGAAATGCATGATTTATCTAAAGGACATAAACATAACGTATCCCATGCTGAATTTCATGATTGTGCAGGGAATGACCCACATAGCTGGCTGAATCCCGCAGAACTTCGAATTCATGCATTGAGCATTGCAAACGGATTAAAGTCAATTTCGGCAGACGACTCTCTGTTAATTGATAATAATTTACAATCATTTCTCGATTCTCTTTCGCATTGCGAGGATTACCTCAGGAAATTATTATCACCATATAGGGGAAGAGCTTTCGTAGTGTTTCACCCATCGTTTGGTCATTTTGCTGAGGCATTTCAACTCTCACAGATAGCAATTGAATATGAAGGCAAAATTCCGAGCCCAAAACAGTTAAAGAAAACAATTACGATTGCTAAAAACCAGGATATTAAAGCAGTCTTTGTACAACCTCAATTTGACAAAAAGGCTGCTTCGACGATCGCGAAAGCCCTCAATTGTCAATTGGTAGAGATCGATCCGCTAAAGGAGGATGTAATTCAAAACCTCTATGATATTGGTGAAAAGATAGCGAGGAGTCTTTCTGATTAACGAGAGTTCAATCCAACTGGAAGAAACACCTGTCATTTCAATTGAGAACCTGTCATTTTCATACGGTTCAAATCCAGTTCTTCTAAATGCTGATCTAAGTATTAATACCGGTGTATTCAGTTACATTGTCGGTCCCAATGGAGGTGGGAAGACGACCCTGCTGAAGTTGATTCTCGGATTATTACGACCTGATTCGGGCAAAATTAGAGTTTTCGGGGAAAACCCTCGAAATATCAGAAACAGGATCGGTTATACTCCGCAGCACATCCAATTCGATCCTCAATTCCCGATAACGGTGAAAGAAGTTATTCTTATGGGACGATTAAGGGGCAAATGGGGAGGAGGATATTCCAGAACTGATTTCAGGGCTGCAGAATCTGCCCTTGAGGAAATAGAAATAAGTGATCTTAAGGATGTCCCATTTAATGAGCTTTCCGGTGGTCAGAGGCAGCGGGTATTAATTGCGAGATCGATTGCAGTTTCACCTGAGTTATTATTGCTCGATGAACCGACAGCGAATCTCGATGCTGAAACTGAAGATAAGCTGCTTGATGTAATCCAAAACCTTAACAAAAAGATGACCGTTATGATGGTTTCTCACAACCTCGGTTTTGTTTATGGGAGCGTGCAAAGTGTCATCTGTGTTAATAAACAAATAGCTGTCCACCCTACTGTTGGAGTTTCGAAATCTTCAATGGTTGAAAGATTCGGTGACAATGTGCGAATTGTCAGTCATGATGAGAGTTGTTCAATTATGGATGAAACAGAGTGACTGAATTCTTTTCAACTATATTCGATCCGGAAATACCTTTTCTGAAATATGCTTTTATTGCCGGTATTTTATCCAGCTTCGCTTTTGGGATTGTTGGAACATACGTGGTTTCTCGTCGAATCAGTTATATTGCCGGTGCAATTTCACACAGTGTTTTGGGGGGAATTGGAATTGGATTATACTTTCAGGTTCAATTTGATTCCATTTGGATCAATCCGATGACCGGTGCTTTCATTTCAGCGATATTTTCAGCAATCATCATCGGATATATCAGTCGTAGTGGCAAGCAGCGTGAAGATACGGTAATTGGTGCGATTTGGGCAATTGGGATGGCTGTAGGGTTATTATTTATTGCAAAAACACCCGGTTATATTGATCCAATGAGCTATCTTTTCGGGAACATCCTGATGATAACAAAGACCGACCTCTGGTTGATTGCCGGACTCGATACGATTATTGTATTGATCGCAATCTTTTTTTTTAATGCTTTGCAGGCAATATCATTTGATGAAGAGTTCGCCTGGCTTCGAGGAATTAATGTGAACTTTTTCTTCCTGTTATTGTTAAGTGTAACAGCTATGACAATAGTTGTTATGGTCAGAATTGTCGGGATAGTGCTGGTAATAGCTCTATTAACCCTTCCAGCAGGTACAGCGGGAGCCTTTACCAGAAAATTGTCACACATGATGCTAATAGCGATCCCCCTTTGTATGGCGTACATAACAATCGGATTGTTTTACAGTTATATAAATGACTTTCCAACCGGCCCCACAATAATCCTAATATCAGGAGTTGTTTATTTAATTACCGCGACCGTTTCAAGTGTCAGGCATAATTGTTGAATCATAAATAAATTGTATTCAACTTGATTCGATTATGCATCTTCCTGCCTCAATTTCTTCCTACCTTGATTCTTTCCTGGCAATCTAATATATTGCACTTAACATCATCGCTCATCAATTAACCTGGAGTAACAAACAAACCGCATGCGACCATTTTGGCAAAAGGATCCCTTCCAACAACTCAAGAAGGATCTCGGGAAAAAAGAAAAAGTTCTGAACGCACCGGAGGATTTGGCATTATATGGAATTGATGCAACGGACTTTAAGGGCGTTCCCGTAGCGGTTGTTCAAGCAGAATCTGCAACTGACATTTCAGAAGTTGTTAATTTTGCCAACCTAAATGACTATACTATAACCGCGCGTGGGGCTGGTTCTGGTCTATCAGGTGGAAGTGTCCCAGTTGAGGGAGGAATTGTTCTTTCCTGCGAGAGGATGAATGGAATTGAGGATTTTAATGAAAGAGACCGGACTGTCATTGTCCAACCAGGAGTAGTAACGGAAAAACTCCAACGTGAAGCCGCAAAATACAAGTTATTTTATCCTCCTGATCCGTCCAGTTTCAAAATAAGCACTATTGGGGGAAATGTTGCAGAAAATGCTGGTGGATTGCGCTGCTTTAAATATGGTGTAACCGGTCATTATGTACTTGGTATTGAGTATATTGATGCACACGGAGAGACCATTCGAACCGGTCAGTTGGAGAAGAATCCATCGGAACCGGATCTTACGCCCCTCCTTATTGGTTCAGAGGGCACCCTGGGAATTTTCACAAGGATCAAACTGAGGTTGATTTCTGCACCTGAGGCTATTCAAACCATCCTTGGTTATTTCACGGATTCCGAATCGGCTTTATCAACCGTTGAGCAAATCATCCAGGTGAATATCACTCCATCAGTTATGGAGTTCATTGACTCGAATGCAATGATGGCTGCTGCCTCGCATATAAATGCTCAGTTTCCGGATGGAGCAAATACTCTGCTGATGTTTGAAGTTGACGGCAGTTTTGCTGATGTTGAATCAAGTTCATCACAAATGAATGATATCCTTCTGAACAATGCAGTGAAGGTTATCTCAGCTTCAAATGAAAATGAGAGAAACAAACTCTGGGATTTGAGAAGAGCAATTTCTCCCAGCCTGATAAGAATTGCCTCGGGAAAGATTCATGAAGACATCGCAGTCCCAAGGGGTCAACTTTTGAATATGTCCGGATTAATCTCTGAAATCAGCACCAAACATAATCTAAAAATTGCACTTTACGGCCATGCAGGTGACGGGAACCTACATGTTGTGATACTCTATGATTCTGCAAATAATAAAGCTGTTAGTTCTGCAAAATCAGCCTCCGAAGAAGTATTCAAGGCTGCAATCTCGCTCGGTGGAACAATCTCCGGTGAACACGGAATCGGTTGTGCAAAAAAGGATTATTTAAAATGGCAGCTCTCGGATGCAAACATTAACCTTTCACGACAGATTAAAAGGGCTTTCGATCCGAATAATATACTTAATCCCGGCAAAATTTTACCTGGAGGTATTCTTCGCAAATAAGAAATATCTCTCCCGTTTTCAAACCAAATCTACCTTTAACATGATTAATCATTATTCCTGCCAGCATGGCAGATCAATTGCATTGATCTGAATCTCGTATTATTTTATTAAGTTAGCTCATTAGTAGTCAATTTGATCGTGAATGCGTACACATTTCCCAGAATTTTCAACGAGGCATACTCCCCACATTGATTGGAAATCTGTTTCTAATCGGGCTATTCATTTTTAGGATATTTTACAGGAAGTTTTAAATTAAATGAAAGCTACTGAAAAAGCCATCTCCTTTCTGCCTAAACGAATCATACCCTGGATAACTGATGGTCAAGGAGAAAGACGTTTCGAAGCAGTTGTTGCATTTGCGGATGTGTCTGGCTTCACCAAGATGTCTGAGCAACTTGCAACAATAGGACATGAAGGCGCAGAAACACTAACGGCGGTTCTGAATAGTTACTTCACCGAAATGATCAATCGAATCAACCGGGATGGCGGATTTGTCGGAAAATTCGGTGGAGATGCAATGACGATTTTTTTCCCGGTTGAAGAATCTGAAAACAGTCGTGATGTAGCTCTCCGTGCAGTCTCGACCTGCCTTGACCTCCAGGAGAAGATGGTGGCGTTTCAGGATGTAAAAACAAAAGCCGGAAGTTTCTCTCTTGGGATGAAAATAGGTATTGCTTTTGGTAGTGTATTATTCCGAGTTGTTGGTCCTGAAAGAGCTGGCGGGAAGGAGATATTGCTCGCAGGTGTACCATTGGATATGGCAGCAGAGGCAGAACATCACGGAACAGCCGGACAAGTTGTAATATCCGACGAAATGGCAACAATTTGCGATCTTCGAATTAGTCCGGTTGATGATGGTTTCTTTCTCGTTGATCCCAATGCAAAACTGAAACCTCCCAAGTATAAATATGAAGCAGAGATCGAAGACAGTTCAAAGCTGTCTGACTTAACAAAACAATTTATTGATCCTCCGGTTTATAACCGAATTGCACTCGGTATGGATTCGGTTGGTGAAATTCGACGGGTCTCTGTAATTTTCATGTCATTTTCGGGTCTTGATTATGACTTGGATCCCGGGGTTGGAAAAAAATTAGAGGAATTATACGGATGGGTTCACAATCTTATTATAAGGTTTGGTGGATCAATAAATAAGGTTGATATGGGTGATAAGGGTTCTAAGATGATTATCACATTTGGAACCCCAAAAGCTCACGAAAATGACGAGGAACTTGCAGTACATTGTGGATGGCAACTAACTAAAGGTCTTGAGAAGGTTAAAAAGCTCGGAGTTAGTATGCGGATGGGAATTGCCACGGGAGTAGTATTTGCCGGTGAAGTTGGAGCACCGAGCAGGCAGGAATACACCGTAATGGGCAGTGTAGTGAACCTATCTGCAAGGATTATGGCTCACAGCAGTCCCGGAAAGCTCATTGTTGATAAAGCGACCAAGTCCAGATCCAAAGGCGTATTTGACTTTGCAGAGCCTGAGTTTGTTCAGTTCAAAGGGATGAAAGAACCGCTCCCGGTATATGAAGTTATTGGATTAAGGTCGGCATCAAAAAAACCCTTCCAGCGAGAAAGAAGAAAACTTAATGGCAGAGATGAGGAACTTGTCAAAGTAAATCATGTTATTGACGAAGTTCTCAATAATAAACTAAGGATTCTGATTTTAAAAGGTGATGCCGGAGTAGGAAAATCAAGAATTGTCCAGGAAATCATAAAGATTGCCCAGCCCAAAGGATTTACTATTGGTGCGGGAGAGGCGTTGAGTTATGCAAAAACCAATCCATATCTAACGTGGATTTCAATCCTTAGACGACTGATGAGATTACCTTCCGCCGGTGGAGGGGAAAAGGCTATTCAGAAGATTCGCGAAATTATCGCTAAAGCTGATCCTGAAAACGAATTCCGTCTGCCTATAGTGGCAGGGATTCTGGGCATTGAATGCCCTGATAACCAATTAACACAACATTTTGATGCTCAGATGCGGCAGGAAAATCTTTTTGATTTCATAATAAAGCTATTGAAGTACTTAAGTCGAACCTCACCCGTTTTGATTATTTTTGAAGATGAGCAATGGATTGACAGGTACTCCCTGAACTTGATAACTCATTTAATGAGAAACCTCTCAGAATTTCCAATTCTGATTTTATTTGCGCGGCGCTCTTATAGTGCTCGATTCAGGTCAGATCACATCTCTGAAATTGAGGGAAGTGAGATCGCTCAATCTTTGAGGATAGTTGAATTCAGTCGTGAACAATTAGAGCAAATTATTCTAAGAAAATACAATTCACGTGGGATTGATCAGGAACTTCTGGATTTCATATTTGATGCCTCTCACGGGAATGCATCTTTTACAGAACAAATGATTGATAATCTCAATTCAGTTAAGAGAATTCGGATAGTTCCCAAAATCATTTCCGAGGGGGAACCAGAAGTCCGGTACATTGAAAAAATCGGGGATCTGAAGGAGGTCGAAGTTCCGGATTCTTTAACAAGCCTGATCATGAGTCAACTTGACAGACTTAATGAAGAAGCAAAACTCACAATAAAATTAGCAGCAGTTATCGGCAGGCAGTTCCGCACTGAAATCGTGAAAGAATCCTATCCCGTAGCAATGACTGAGAAAGGCATTAGTGAATCTTTACTGGAATTGAGTACTCGTGATATCGTCACTGGTGATGAAGATAATGACCTTTATGATTACATCTTTAAAAACCTGTTAACCCTTGACGTTGCATACGACAGTCTCTTATTTGCCCATAGAAGAGAATATCATAAGCGGATTGGATTATGCTTAGAGAGTTTACAACAGGATTCTTTACCAGAATGGTACGAAGAACTCGCTCGTCATTTTTCAAATTCCGATGATGATCCCAAAGCTATCAAGTATTTACACAAAGCAGGAGATAAATCTTACAACCTGTATGCAAACGAAAGTGCCGGTTCCTATTACACCAAAGCTCTTGAAAGGGCAACGTCTGAAGAATTCTCAAGGGAGCGTCTTGATTTGTTGTATATGAGATCAAAGGTCTATTCAACAACCGGACAGATTGATAATCAGAAAGCAGACCTTGATGAGATGCTTGAGTTAACAGATGCTTTGTCAGATATGGTATTTAAGGTTCGAGTTCTGAAAGATCTGTGCAATTTCTATAAACAAGGTAATAATCTGGAAGAGATGGAAAAAGCTATTGAAATAGCTGATGTTATTCTGGATAAAACCGACTATCCTGCTGGAAGGATTGACATCACTAACAATACCGGTGAATTGAATTTTGCAAAAGGAGAGCACCAGGAAGCGCTTAAGAATTGGATGAGATCTGCAGAATTGGCAAAAAAAGAGAAGGATCAGCGTCGACTTTCAGTTGGTCTGACAAATTGCGGTGTTGCGCATAAAGCACTTGGAGATTTTGATAAAGCTCTGAAGTATTACAAACAATCAATGTCGATTGATCAAAAGCAGGGCAACAAACAATCAGAAGCGGTAAATCTTGGACTTATTGGTGTTTTGCATCATCAACGAGGTCAATTCGAAGAAGCGTTGAATTCATTGGTCAAAGCTCGTGAGATTGCACGTGAAATAGGCTCAAAGCAGCTTCAACTCCGAAATCTACTGAATATTGCCACTTTATACCACACTAAAGGTGAGCGGGGAAGAGCATTAACCTCATACGAAGAGAGCCTGAATCTCGCAAAATCACTTGGTCTTACAAACCTCCAAGCGTTAAGCTTGCAGAATATTGGAGCCTGGTATTTCGATTTCGCGGATTTCGAAAAGGCTATTGAGTATTATAATCAAGCCCATAATCTCATATTGAAGCATAAAATACAAGGATTAGAACCACAAGTAATGCTGAACCTCGGGCTGACTCAACATTATCAGGGAAAATTGCGGATTGCACAGGATAATTTACAAAAAGCTGTTGATAGGTCAATTGAGTTGAATAATAAATTGGCAGAAATATACGCCCGCAGATATCTTGGATTTGTGCTTATAGACAGAAACAATCTCAAGATCGCTGAATCACAATTCAATGCCGTCAGTGAGATTGCTACGTCTATAGGCAGCCAGGCTTTTATTGCTTCAGCTGAAATTGGTCTTGGTATTGTGAACATCCGCCGCAGAAAATCAAGAAAATTGATTGAGATGGGAATTGAGAATGCTCGTAAACTTGGTGATCATGAACTCGTAATTCGAGGTAAGGTCGAATTTGCCAAAGTTCTTATAAAACAAAGAAAAAGCAAAATAAAAGCCTTAGATCTACTTGAAACAGCCTTGGAGGTTGCAGAATCAAGTGGATATAAGTGTGATGTCGAAATCATTAAACCTATGATTTCGAAAATCAATGACTTAAAAAATACAAACTAAAACCGGATTTGAGGTTTCTATGAATCTTTTCAACAAAGCAGTTGTCTCCACAATGCCGATGATCCCGAAAAACCTTGTGGGGAAGATTGCTTCTCGTTACGTTGCCGGTGAAAACCTGAACGATGCAATAACGGAGGTGCGAAATATAAATTCACAAGGTGGAATGGCGACACTCGACATTCTTGGTGAATATTCAAAGGACGAAGCACAGGCTGAACAAACCGCACATGCCTACGTTGAAATATTAACCGCTGTAAAAGACAGGGGTATCGACTCAAATATCTCGATAAAACCTACAGCCCTTGGATTGAAGATCGGTTATGATGTATGCTTCCGGAATGTAAGGAACATCATAAGAAAAGCAACAGAGTTGGACAATTTCGTGCGTATAGATATGGAGGATCACGAGTGTACTGATGATACACTTCGCATGTATTATGAATTAAGCAAAGAGTTTGATAACGTGGGAGTTGTAATTCAGGCCTATCTCAGAAGGACAATAAGAGATGTGCAATGGTTGAAAAAGATGAAAGCAAATCTGCGGTTATGCAAAGGTATATATAATGAGCACCGCATGATCGCTTATAAAAATCGCGAGATAATCATCAGGAATTTCGCATTTTTGCTTGATGAACTTCTACAGTCCGGTTCTTATATTGGGATCGCAACACACTGTGAAGAAACAATTTGGCATGCTCTGAAGATCATAAAGCAGCTTGGACTGAGAAAGGACCAATACGAATTCCAAATGCTGCTTGGAGTCGATCCTGAATTGCGACAGATTTTGATAAACGAGGGACATCGATTAAGAGTATACGTTCCCTACGGTGAAGATTGGTACCCATACTCAACCAGGAGATTAAAAGAAAACCCGCAATTGGCCGGTAGTGTCGCGAAAGATTTCCTGAAACTCCAACGATGAGATTATTGAACCCAATTGAATAGTTTTAATCTTAACAGTGAATATACTCCCCGGGGAGATCAACAGAATGCTATAGACTCCCTGGTGAAAGGCCTCCATGAAGACCAGAAGTTTCAGACTTTGCTGGGTGTGACAGGTTCCGGGAAAACCTTTACAATAGCAAATGTGATTCAATCCTGGCAGAGACCAACTCTCGTTCTCTCTCCCAACAAGACTCTCGCGGCGCAACTATACGGGGAGTTTACAGGCTTTTTTCCAAAAAATGCTGTGGAGTTCTTCATAAGTTATTACGATTACTATCAACCTGAAGCCTATATTCCATCTTCGGACACCTTCATAGAAAAAGAAACGTCTGTGAATGAAGAAATTGATAAAATGCGACTTCGAGCAACAAGTGCACTCTTTGAGAGGAATGATGTTATTATTGTTGCATCCGTATCCTCAATTTATGGTCTTGGATCACCGGAAGAGTACCGACGACAATTGTTGCTACTTGAAGTTGGACAGGAATTTGACCGGCAGGAGATGTTACACCAACTTGTCGACATTCATTATTCTCGAAATGATCTCGAATTTGGTCGAGGTATGTTTCGTGCTCGTGGAGATATTATAGAGATTCATCCTGCCTACGATGACTACGGAGTTCGCATTGAGTCTGATTGGGATAAGATTGAAAAATTGACAAGGTTCGATATCCTGACTGGAAAAAAAATTACCAATCTTGACAGAGTTGGAATTTATCCCGCAAAACACTTCATCACAACTCCTTCGAGATTAAAAGAGGCTGTTAAGTCAATAAAGTCCGAACTCAATGAAAGAGTTGCTGAATTACGAACAGATGGTAAACTGCTGGAAGCTCAGAGAATAGACCAGCGAACCAGATTTGACCTTGAGATGTTGACTGAGATTGGCTATTGCAATGGGATTGAGAATTATTCACGGCATCTATCCGGGCGAGAAGCTGGTCAACCCCCAGCAACTTTACTCGATTATTTCCCGGATGATTTCCTGATGATCGTCGATGAATCGCATGTTGGGGTTCCACAGATTCGTGGAATGATCGGTGGAGATCGTTCCCGTAAACAGAATCTTGTCGATTACGGATTCAGATTACCCTCAGCTCTCGATAACCGACCCTTGACTCAGGAAGAATGGGAAGGCAGGATTAAAAATGTGATTTTTGTTTCGGCTACCCCGGCAGACTACGAAATCGAAAAATCCGAAGGCGTAATTGTTGAGCAAATAATCAGACCTACCGGTCTTCTTGAACCGGAAATCGAAGTTCGATCCAGTTCCGGCCAAATTGATGACTTGATTGAAGAAATTCAGCTTCGAGTCAGTAATGATGAGCGGATTCTTGTTACAACTCTCACGAAACGCATGTCTGAGGATCTGACAGATTTTCTTGCTAAAGCCGGAATCAGAGTCAGGTACCTTCACAGTGAAATAAGTTCACTCGATCGTGTAGAAATATTACGAGACTTACGCCTGGCGAAATTTGATGTACTTGTGGGTATCAATCTCCTTCGGGAGGGGCTCGATCTGCCTGAAGTATCACTTGTTGCGATACTTGATGCTGATAAAGAGGGCTTTTTGCGTAGTGAACGATCTCTGATGCAAACGTCGGGACGGGCTGCCAGGAATGCAGCGGGCAAAGTGTTATTTTATGCTGACAGCATTACACGATCTATGGAAGCTGTAATCAATGAGACCAATAGACGACGCCTTGCTCAAAACGAATATAATAAAATAAACGGGATAATACCGAGGACAATTAGGAAAAATGTTGAGGAAATTCTTCTCCAGACATCTGCAGCAGGTGAAAAATCTAACAAAAAGTCTTCTTCGTACCAAAGAGACCTTCTATCAGAATGGGAGCGTGAAGAACTGATTGAAAGATTAACAAAAGAAATGGGAGTAGCTGCGGAAGCTCTCGATTTTGAACGTGCGGCAAAATTAAGAGATGAAATCTCTAAATTAAGAGGTTCTAAAAAAGTAGAACCTCACAAAAGGGTGAAAGTATGAAAATTCTGATTGTTGGATCTGGCGGGAGAGAACATGCCCTTGCATGGGCTTGTTCAAAAAGCAAACTAAAACCATCAGTTACTTGTTTACCGGGAAATGGTGGTACAACTTCAATTGCGCAAAATCTTACTGAAAACCCGGAAGACATTTCGAAAATAGCGCAATTCGTTAAACGAGAACATTTTGATTTGACAATAATCGGACCGGAAGCACCTCTTGTTGATGGATTGGCTGACCAGATAACCGGCAACGGGCAACTTGTTTTCGGTCCTTCTGAGCTCGCTTCACGAATGGAGGGATCGAAAGCTTTCGCAAAAAAAGCACTGCAAGAATCCTCTGTCCCCAGCGCGGATTTCGAGGTATTCACAGATTTTCAGAGTGCTCGAAAATATATTGAATCAGCTAAAATGCCCATTGTCGTTAAAGCCTCGGGATTGGCTGCCGGGAAAGGTGTGATAATCTGTGATACAAAAGATTTAGCAATAGCAGCTGCAGAGGGAATGCTAACCAGAGATGCCTTTGGTGCATCCGGCCGAAAAATCGTGATTGAAGAATGCCTCACAGGCCAAGAAATGTCACTCCTTGCACTCGTCGATGGTGAGGATTATTTACTTTTGCCACCATCTCGTGATCATAAGCGAGCTTTCGATGATGATAAGGGTCCCAATACCGGGGGAATGGGGGCATACGCTCCACTTGATGACATTAGCGTTGAACATTTTTCTGAAATTGCCCAACAAGTATACCCGCCAATTCTGAATTGGATGGTCAAGTCAGGGATTAACTATCAGGGTTGTCTATATGCGGGAATTATGTTAACATTGACAGGACCTAAAGTTCTTGAATTCAACTGCAGATTTGGTGATCCGGAAACACAGGCTGTTCTGCCTTTATTGAGCACCGATGCTCTTGAATTGTTGTTATCGGTTGCAGAGAGTCGTCTTGGTGATTACATGAAGGATGAAGGTTTTTATCCTCTGTTATGGAAACAGGTATCTAAACAGCAACATGCCGTGAGTATTGTGGCAGCAGCTGACGGCTACCCTGGACCTTACAAAAAAGATATCTTGATCAGTTCACTTCCAAATGAAGATGAAGAGGTCATCCCATTTCATGCGGGAACTAAGTTTAAAGATGGCAATCTCTTAACATCAGGAGGTCGCGTTTTAGCTATCACCGGCTTGGGAAATTCACACGAAGAAGCGACTAATACAGCCTACAGGGCAGTGGAATCAGTGAAATTTGACGGTGTTCGATTCCGCGGAGATATCGGCAGAAGTGCAACTTAGAGATTAATCTTTATGGGATTATTAATAACATTGGGATCAGGTGGGGGAATGGCAAGGAAAGGTATAGGTGGTCCTGCACATTTAGTTGAAGTGAACGAAACACGTGTTCTCCTGGATTGTGGAGAGAGTGTATCCGGGCAGATGCAGCATTTGGATAAAATCTTTGAAATAAGCCATGTGATCTTAACTCATCTTCACCCGGATCATCTTAGTGGACTATTTTGTCTTCTGCAGAACAGCATTGGGGCAAAAAGAAAAGCACCTTTAGAGATTTTACTTCCGGAAGAGGGGATTCAACCCTTATGGGCGTTCCTTGATTCAATATACTTATATCGGAAAAAATTCAACCGGGATTGGTTTCATCTATCACTTAAACCTCTCGAAAGTGGTGCTGTGATTGAAAATTGTGATATTAAAATGAGTGCCTGGAAGTCGGATCACTTCCTCAGAGACCAGAAAGAAAATGAAGATCCTCGACCGGCTTTTGGAATTACAGTCGATTCGGGTTCACATCGTCTTGTTTATACAGGTGATATTAGTTCAATCGCCTGCTTTATTGACCAGCTTCAAGAGAATACTTGCCTTCTCAGCGAAGGTTTTCATATCCCCTGGAAAGATGTTGTTTCTGCAGCCCGTGATAAAAATCTTAAGAAGATAATTTTTACGCACTTGAGTTCGAACAATACCTCCGAAATTGAAAACTTCTGTAAGCACAATTCGGACACATTTTTAGCGATGGATGGCAAGCGCTTTGAATGGTAACACATAAAGTAATACATTAAGTAAATGACTGGATCACTAAATAGTAAAACAGATTCTATCGATTCAATACTTGGTAACTCTCAAGCAATTCATCAGGTAAAGTCACTGATCAGACAAGTTGCGCCAAGTGATATTACTGTCCTGATAACAGGAGAGAGTGGAACCGGAAAGGAACTGGTTGCAAAAGCTCTTCACGATCTCAGCCGAAGAAATTCAGGCCCGCTCATGACACTGAATTGCGGAGCTATACCCGAAGGGATATTTGAAAGTGAGATTTTCGGGCATGAAAAGGGTTCATTTACTTCTGCTGAAAAACTTCGCAAAGGTTACTTTGAGCTTTCTGATAAAGGTACGTTGTTTCTCGATGAAATCGGTGAAATGCCTCTTTCGGTCCAGGTAAAAATTCTCCGGGTTCTTGAAACAAACAGGTTTTTAAGAGTTGGTGGTGCAAATGAAGTCGAAGTTGACGTTAGAATTATTGCAGCTACAAATCGTGATTTGAGTTATGAGGTTGAGCGTGGTTCTTTCAGACGTGATCTTTTTTACAGACTTAAAGCAGTGAGTATTGAACTGCCCAACTTAAGGAACAGGGTAGAGGATATACCACTACTCGCAAACAACTTTGTTAAACAGTTTTCAAAAAAAAATAACCGACCTGTGCCGCAATTCGATCGCGATGCATTGAACCTAATACAGCAAAATCATTGGGCAGGAAATGTACGTGAATTAAAGAATTTCGTTGAGAGCTTATCTGCACTTAGTCCTGCGCAAGTATTCAGTCTTGATTTTGTCCGGTCAAGATTAGGTGGTCAATTCTCCTCATCAAGCAATCTTCCAGTAATTCTGAATCGTCCACAAGAAGAAGCTGATCGAGATTTGGTTTACCGGACTTTACTGGAAATGCGCCATGAACTTAATGGGATAAAAGGATTACTTCAGGAGTTAGTTTCGAGAGATAGAAATCTGGATTATCCATTCCACCAGGATGAGGAGGTTGTAACCTATTCTCCTAACGATTTTGACAATCAAAGAGATGAAAATGGTGGTTTTATTGAAAATGGAGACACAGAGACCATCCATTCTCAAATGTCACTCGATGAACTCGAACGTGAACAAATCCGTCGAACACTCTCCAAATTCAATGGAAATCGTCGGTTGACTGCGAAGGCGCTAAATATAGGTGAGAGAACATTATATCGAAAACTGAAAGAATATAAATTGAGATGATGGATATGCATTCCAAGACATTGATCAGGATATCGGATTGCCTGAGAATTCTGTTCTCAATTATGATATTATCAACACTGGCAGGATGTGGAGTTTACAGTTTCACTGGCAGCGGGATTGGTGGTATCGAGACAATTGCAATAGAACCTTTTGATAACCAGACCGCCGAATTCGGTGTAAGAGAAGATTTGACAGACACAATTTTAGATCGGCTATTGAAGGACCGTACACTTACAGTAGCTGACAGATCTTCAGCTGATGCGGTACTTTATGGAAATATCGTATCTATTGATGACAGACCTCTCTCATTTGACGAACAGGAAACCGTTTCTGAATTTGAAATTAAGATATCCGTTTCATTTGTACTTAAATTACCTGACAAATCAGAGCCAATCTGGCAGGGTCAAATAACCGGTACAGGGAGTTATCCCTACCAGACAGGGGGAGCTGACGAACGGGAACAGGGTATTGAAAAAGCTATGGACAGAATTGCCCAGGATTTGTTGAACAAATTGACGAGTGACTGGTGAGTAAGATGCCTGACCTGGAACATTCTAGGACAAAACCTATTGATTATTCAAAGATTATTGACATTCTCAATTCAAACGGTACAGCGATAATTCCAGTCGACACCGTTTATGGTTTGATTACAAAAGCGTTTAATTCTGAAACACTTAATAAACTTGATAAAATAAAAGGCGCTCGAAACCTACCATACTCTGTAATTTTCGACTCTCAAAATTCCTTTTACGAGTGGTGTGGAGAAATTGACTGGATTCGAAAGAGAATCATAGATTCTCTTCTTCCGGGACCTGTGACCATCGTACTCCCGGAACCTGAGCATGTAAAGGATAAATTTCGATATCACTCCACCGGATTGGGAATAAGAATAACAACTGATCCACTTGTTAAAGAATTATTAGCACAATTAGGATCACCTGTCTGGGCAACTTCTGTAAATAGATCTGGAAAACTGGCTCCTTCGGACTTTTCTGATATTGATGAGAGTATCATCAGAGAAGCAGATTTTGTACATGACACCGGAAAGACAATGTACGGAATAGCCTCAACCTCAATTGATATTCGACATCGACCATTCAAAGTACTTCGCGAGGGACCCTGGCTCGAAAAGGTAAAATCAACCTTAGAGCAAAGCAAAAAGCCTTTTAACATTATTGTTGTCTGTACGGGTAATATATGCCGTTCACCAATTGCCGCGGGAATCTTACAGCATGAATTAGGACCGGTTGGAAATTCCGGAATTGAGGTCAATTCAGCTGGTACTAATGCAGTTGATGGATATGCAGCAACAGATAAGATGGTGCGGATTGCAGAAGATTGGGGTGTGGATATAACATCCCATAAGGCACGCCAGATAACCGGGGATATTATCAATAATACAGACCTGATACTTACCGTAACACCCAAACATACTAATCTGATTATTAATGATTATCCAGCTTCCCAATCAAAAATCAGATTATTCGGTGAAATGATTAATCGGAAATCAATCCCTGACCCTTTTCAACTTGGCTTTAGCGAATACAAATCATCTGCGGAGCTTATCCGTGCTGCCGCCTATCCTTGGGTTGAGGAAATTAACAGAAATCTACCAGTAAATTTACGTTCCGCTACCCGGACAGAAACCACCGGGATATCCACTTGACTTTAAAAGGTGATCTCCTGATAGTTCGAAACGATCGCCTTGGTGATACAATTCTTGCTCTCCCTGTAATCCCGGTGTTGCAAAAAAAATATCCCGGCTCGAGAATACACTTTTTGGCGGATCCATCAACTGCCCCTTTGATCAGGTGTGTAGATGGTGTTGAATCAGTCCTTTCAAGTTCAGACAGTCAAAGTGAAAACTCACTCGAACAAATAAAAAGACTTCAGATAGGGACTGCATTCTGTTTAAGACCAACCTATCAGAACGCACTCACTCTGAAAAAGTCGAAAATACCAAATCGATTTGGTACTTCCCGACGCTGGTATTCCTGGCTATTCAACCACCGGGTATCAATACGTCGACGAGGGATTGATCGACATGAAGCGGATATGAACCTGGACCTGATTACGTCACCAGAGAAAGTCCGATTTGCACCATTTCCGGAAATACGCATCCCTGAACAGGATAGACTATTCGCAAAATCAATTATTGAGAGTGGGGGATTTGGTGAAAGTTCGAGAATAGTCATTATCCACCCTGGCAGCGGAAATTCAGCTCGTAACTGGCCAATCGAGTACTTTCGAGAACTCGCAAAGTTACTCTCACAAGAGCGTAATATTCAAATAATTACAACCGGTATAACATCTGAATCAAAGCTTTGCGAGATCGTTTCCGATGGTAAACATCTCAATTTATGCGGTAAATCCAACCTCCTCCAGTTGGCGGCACTAATCCTTGAATCATGTTTATTTATAAGTAACAGTACAGGTCCGTTGCATCTCGCCTCTGCACTCGGTATCCCGGTAATTGGATTATACCCTCCTGTAAGGGACTGTCTCCCTGTGAGGTGGGGTCCCTATAATCATCCTGAAATGGCAATTACACCTGATCTACCGATGTGTTCAAAATGCCGACCGGGTGAGTTTTCGGTATGTTATTGCATGGAGCAGATTTCACCGGATCTGGTTATGCATAAATGTCTCGCCTCAATTCGAAACTGGAAAACTCATGAATGACCTGGCAGCATTGAGTAATAGCTTGAGGAATGACGGTGGCAGGATACTTATAATCCAGACCGCATTCATCGGGGATGTGATACTCTCAACATCGCTTATAGGCACGTTAAGAAATCATTTACCAAAGGTAAAAATCACAGCATTAACAATTCCGGGTAATGCATCAATTTTAGAAAACCAGGTTGATACCATTATCAAGTTTGATAAACATGATAAGAAGCATCTAAAACAAAACTGGATTGAAACAATTCTGAAAATTCGCGATTCCAAATTCGATGTAGCATTAATCCCTCACCGATCGTTCAGGAGTGGTTTGTTAGCGAACAGAGGCAATATTCCGGTTAGAATTGGATTTTCAAAAGGTTCGGGATCTATCTTTCACACAACAAAAATTAAATATGAAAAACACCTCTACGAATGTGAACGTAACCTGAAACTATTAGAACCTTTAGAGGTGGTTGATTCATCAGGCTTACCACTTTTAATACCGGCAGAGAGCGATAATCGGTTTGTTATGGCATTAATCAGGAAATTGGGTCTAAAACCTGGCAAGTATGCCGTTTTCGCACCCGGATCTATCTGGTACACGAAGAGATGGGTGGCCGAATATTACAGAAAACTGGCTGGATTATTACAAAAAGAAAAAAAAATCGACACAGTTGTCGTTGGAGGAAAAGAGGATTCTGACCTTGGAAATGATATTGTCATAAACAGGGAATTTAACCTCTCGGGGAAGCTGTCATTAATGCAATCTGCTGCATTAATCCGGGATTCTGCTTTTCTGATTGCCGGAGACTCCGCTCCAACTCATCTTGCGACTGCCGTGAGGACCAATCAGATTATTATTTTCGGTTCTACTTCACCGAAATTTGGATTTGCTCCGAATATTGAGAGAGCAAAAATCATCGAAGTAGAAGATTTATGGTGTCGTCCCTGTACTAATCATGGTCGAAAGCGATGCCCATTATGGACAAATCTTAAATGCATGCGTGATATAACTCCGGAGCATGTATTTCGTAATGTTGAGGGATGGATTTAGGAATACCGTCATTATAAACGGCAGACTTATTGACTTCTGCAAATCGCAGAGGTATATTTTGTGTTTGGCTGAGAAAAAGTTGTTCCAGGATTAACCGAATGAAACAGAGAAAACTTACATTTCGCTTGATTGTCGTAGCTTTAGTGCTTGTTTCGGCTGCGTATTTCCTCTACCCGACACTGCGGTATGAGGCTCTGCGCAATCAGGAGCAAGAAGATGCTCTTTGGATATCAGAACAAATGGGTGTGTCATATTCGTATGTAATTGAAAACATCTATAAAGATCAGTCAATTCTTCGCGATAAACTTGAAGAACTTGAAAATATAACTCCTGAAGATAAAGTTGTCATCTCCGAGCGATTATTAAACCTGCAGGGGGATCTGCAGGAGCAGGCTTTAAAGTTCAGAAAGAAAGCCATCAAACGTGGTCTTGATTTGCAGGGTGGTATGCACATAGTCCTCGAAGTTGATTTAGTTGAATTTCTGCATAACGCTGCAAGACAAAGGGATTCACAGTTGGGTGAGCTGCTTATTGAGATCGAGAAAATCCTTACTGCTGATCCAACGGCTGAATTTAATTCAGTCGTGATGGATGTCTTTGACGAGGCAGGGATAAACCTGTCTCAGTATTTCGGTGAAGCAGGTGAATCTCCGAAAACAGTACTTGAAGACCTTTCAGAACAAGCTGATGATGCTATCAACAGGTCTCTTGAGATCCTCAGGAACAGGATTGACCAATTCGGTGTTTCCGAACCTTCTATCCAGAAACAGGGAGCCAGGAGAATTATTCTCGAGCTGCCTGGTGTTCAAGATCCTTCGAGAGCCCGTGACCTAATAGGTCGAACGGCACTTCTTGAATTCAAGCTTCTTGTGGATCCGGAAAAATCACAGGAAATTCGGAAGAATATTGATGATTTTCTGAAGCAACGTGCTGAACTTGAAACTCCAACTGACGATACATTCGAGATCGTTGATGAAAAGGAAGGGACAGAACCAACTGAAAAAACAGAAGAAGAAACTGTTGAAAACGTTGATTCTGAAACAGCTCCCGATGATGAGACAGATGATGCATTTGATCTGTCTGCAGAGGTCAGTGGAGATACCGGTGTCCAAGACACAGCAGTTGACACAGAGGAACTGGATTTTGACAGCGAACTCGGAGAGTTCACTGCACTGCTGAGCAACTTCCGCGGGGACTATGCAGTTTCGACTGCTAACCTGAAGGCTGTCAGGGCGATTTTATCAGATCCTGAGATTACCAGGATTATCCCGGGAGATGTTCAGTTCATCTGGTCAGCTAAACCGGAAGTCGTCGGAACCGGAGAGGAGTACTACCTTCTATATACTGTTAAATCTAATCCGGAATTAACAGGCTCAGGTCTTGAAGATGCCTCCGTTGATATCTCCCAGGGATATAACAATCCGGGAACAGCCGGACAGTCTATAGTTTCATTGACATTGAACCGGGCTGGTGCGAGAAAGTTTTCAAGAGTCACAGGTGCGAATATTGGCAAACGACTTGCAATTGTCCTTGACGACAGGGTATACATGGCGCCTGCAATTCGCTCTAAGATTCCTAATGGAAGAGCGATTATTGAAGGATCTGGCAGCGTTGATGAAGCTAATGATATTGCGATTGTTCTTCGTGCCGGTGCTTTACCGACAAGTGTAATCATCGAAGAGGAAAGAACTGTTGGTCCAAGTCTCGGTCGAGATTCTATCCGGAAAGGTACGACTTCAGCAGTCGTTGGGATGATTATTGTTCTCATATTTATGATCATCTATTACGGGCTTTCCGGGATTGTTGCAAATGTTGCTTTACTGATGAATATCGTGCTGATCTTCGCTGGATTAGCCTTTTTCGGTGCAATGGGAATGGGTGCGACACTTTCGTTGCCGGGTATTGCCGGTATCATTCTTACAATTGGTATGGCCGTTGACGCGAATGTTCTAATCTTCGAGAGAATTCGAGAAGAGCTTGAAACCGGAAAATCCGTTTGGCACGCTGTCGATGCCGGTTACTCGAGAGCTTTTACTACGATTTTAGATGCAAACGTAACTACAATGATCGCTGCTTTGGTTCTGCTTAATTTTGGTTCAGGACCAATAAAGGGATTTGCGGTTACTCTATCAATTGGTATCGCGGCAAGTCTATTTACGGCAATTGTAGTAACAAGGTTGATTTTTGATTACGTAACTAGCCGCAAAACACTGACGCGGCTCAGCATCTGACGACGGGGATAAGGTAATGATTAGATTTTTTGGAAAGACAAAAATAGATTTTCAGGGCTCGCGCCATGTATGGATGACGTTTTCAGCTGTAGTCATCTTAATCGGACTTGTTTCCCTGATTTTACACGGCGGTCCAAACTACTCAATTGACTTCAAGGGTGGGTTAAAGATTGAGCTCAGGGTTGATGAACCTGAAGGCAAACAGCCAATCTCTGAAGATCTCGTACGTGGCACCTTGAACAGAATCAACCTCGGCAACAGCGAAGTCAAAATGACTCGTTCTGCTCAGGGAGAGAACATCATTGTTCAGATCAAGGAAGAGGGGCGTTTTAAACCACCAGAGGCACTTATTCGAAACAGCCTTGAATCCAACGTTGAGAGTAAGGATTGGAGGGTTATTCCTGAGCACAGATTGGATCCTTCAGTATTTGAGACTACGAAAGGATTAAGCTTTATAGCAGTTGAAACAATAATTCCAGAAAAAGACTTTGTATCTGCGCTTGAAGCTGCAGCGATCGATAATCCAGAGTTGTTCAAAGGCGAAACCCTTGAAGGTGAATCAATTCTTTTACTCACCGGAGAAGGAAAGGATTCAGCAAGCAAATTGCTCAGGGCTTTAGAGGCAGATTTCTCTGAATATAATTTTGAAGTTCGCAGTATCGATAGAGTTGGTCCGCGAATTGGTGGTGAGTTGCGTCGTGATGCTTTATTGGCTGTTCTGGCAGCCTTATTCCTTATTGTTATTTACCTTTGGTGGCGGTTTGAACTTCTTTTCGGTATTGCGGCAGTTATTGCTCTTTTCCACGATGTTTTAATTACACTTGGGATATTCAGCATACTGAACCTTGAGATATCGCTGACAGTTATTGGGGCATTCCTGACTTTAGTCGGTTATTCTCTCAATGATACAATTGTTGTCTTTGACAGGATACGCGAAAACATCAAGCGATATAAAGACGCCAATTACGGTAGAATAATAAACCGGTCAATCAACGATAACCTGTCGAGAACTGTTATAACATCTCTAACTACTCTCATTGTCGTTTTAGTTCTGTTCTTTGCAGGCGGTGAGGTTTTACACAGTTTCTCGCTTGCTCTGCTGGTTGGTATTCTTGTCGGGACATATTCGTCAATCTACATTGCAAGCCCGATTCTTGTTGAATGGGCAGAACGTACGGGAAGAGTTGCAGGTAGCAAAAAGAAGAAATCTTAGGTCATTCACATTGCTATGAGGTGAATATGCCGGTAACCGTTGTTTTAGGTTCACAGTGGGGAGATGAAGGAAAGGGTAAGATTGTTGACTTACTCAGCCAGAAGGCTAATGTCGTTGCACGCTATCAAGGTGGAGCAAACGCAGGTCATACTGTTGTACACAACGGCAGAATTGACATTTTACACTTAATTCCCTCCGGAATTCTAAATCCGGATTGTGTTTGCATTCTCGGTAGCGGAATGGTTATTGATCCGACACAATTGCTTACAGAGATTGAAGAACTTAAAGAAGCAAATGTTAGTGTCGAAAACAGATTGTTTGTCAGTCATCGAGCTCATCTGATAATGCCTTATCACAAGATATTGGATGCGCTTAATGAAAAAGCTCTTGGTAATAAAGCCATTGGTGTTACAGGGCGGGGAATAGGTCCGGCATATACTGATAAGTACAAGCGAATTGGGATCAGAATTGTCGATTTACTTGACAAAGAAGTCTTCCTGGAAAAGCTCAAATCAGCGGTTGCCGAGAGCAACCGATTGATCACCAAACTGCATGGTGAACAAAAACTTGACCTTGAAGAAATTATAAATTATTATCTTGATTTTTATGATCGAATAACACCCTATATTATGGATACATCGATCTATTTGAACGATGCTATCAAGGGTGGAAAAGACGTTCTTTGCGAAGGTGCACAGGGCACCTTACTTGACATTGACTGGGGAACTTATCCCTATGTCACATCCTCAAATTCCACGGCCGGCGGGGCAGTAACGGGTCTTGGAATTGGACCGACGTTAATTGATAAAGTGCTGGGTGTAATTAAAGCATACACAACCCGCGTTGGCATGGGTCCGTTCCCAACTGAATTTGGACCTGATCTTGAGGAAAAAATGCGTCATGCCGGTGATGAATTTGGAGCCACCACGGGACGTGCGAGAAGATGTGGATGGTTTGATGCTGTAATTGCCAGATTTGCCAGCCGAGTTAACGGGATAGGATCGTGGGCACTGACAAAACTGGATGTATTATCAAGTTTTGAGACATTAAGTATTTGTGTTGCATATGAATACAAAGGGAGAAGATGTGAACATTTTCCAGCTGATTTGCAATGCATTGAGAACTGTACGCCAATATATGAGGAACACGCCGGGTGGATGGAACCGATTTCTCATATAAAGCATTTCAAGGACTTACCTGAAAATGCGCAGGCTTATATAAATCGTATTGAAGAATTGACGGAAACAAAAGTTGAAATCATTTCGGTCGGCAAAGATCGAAATGAAACAATCGTTCATTCATAGGGGGAGTAGCTCAGCAGGTAGAGCACCGGCCTTTTAAGCCGATGGTCGCGGGTTCGAGTCCCGCCTCCCTCACGGAGAAACTAATTCCATTGAAAATCCTTCTTTACAATATACAATCCCCGGTATCCTTTAATACCGGGGATTTTCTCTTTGAATCATGATCATCAGGAACCGATCAACACTGGGTTGGATTCTATATGATTTTGCTAATTCTTCTTTTGCCACCATTGTCCTCGCCGTCATATTCAATCAATATTTTGCAGAGGTGATTGCCGGAGGCAAAGAGGGTTTAGAGATTTCAACACCGCTGTTCACCTTTAAGCTCGAAGGGGCGGTTCTCTGGTCATATCTTGTTGCATTTTCAACAGCCATCGTCGCTATAACTTCTCCACTTCTTGGTGCTATGGCAGACCAGGCTCATCGTCGTAAACGGATGCTCCTTGTATACTGTTACCTTGGTGTCGTAGCCACAATATTCCTCTCTTTTGCCGGATCGGGTGACATACTTTTCGCCTCCTTTTTCTTCATTATTGCAAATCTTGGTTTTGCAGGTGGAAATGTGTTTTATAATGCCTTTCTGTTGGATGTAACCTCGAGAAAATCATTCGGGATGGTCTCGGGATTGTCGTGGGGTCTCGGTTACATTGGTGGGGGATTGTGCCTTCTGCTTAACCTGATAATGCTGAAGAGTCCGCAATTATTAGGCTTTCCTGAAGGATATTTCAGTGTCGGTGATTGTATGATCGTGGCGGGAATCTGGTGGGGTGTATTTGCTATTCCAACAATGTTATGGCTGAAGGATAAAGAGGTTAAGAATCCCGTCCTGTCACTGAGAAAATTAACACATGTTGGATGGCAGAGGTTGGGAACAACGTTGCGGGAAATAAAGCAATATAAACAACTTGTACGCTTCCTTCTCGCATATTTGATATTCAACGACGGGATCGAAACCATAATCGTTATGGCATCAATATTCGGAGCACAAATAGTTGGCCTCGAAGCAAAAGAACTTATCACCTTCTTCATCATTATCCAGGCAACGGGATTTATTGGTTCCCTTCTATTTGGTTGGATTTCAGACCGTATCGGTAATAAACGAACCCTACTCATTTCCCTGTCAATCTGGATACTGATCGTCGCGTGGGCATATAAGATTGGATGGTTGATAGATCCACGGCAAGACTTTCTCATTATTGGAATATTAACCGGTTTTGTAATGGGAGGGAGCCAGACTGTAAGCAGAGCAATGCAGGCAGCATTCACACCTCGTGATCATTCCGCAGAGTTTTTTGGTTTTTATGCTGTCAGCGGGAGATTTGCCAGTATATTAGGGCCTCTGGTATACGGTACAGCGATAATGCTAACCGGAGGAGTTAAAAACGGCATACTCTCTATTGGATTATTCTTTCTGATCGGAGGTGTGATCCTCTGGTTTGTAGACGAGAAAGAAGGTATCCGGGAAAACTCCGCCCATACATGATGTTGAACATTATTGACTTTTCACCTATTGAACATTAAATTAACCTAAATTGAAGCAAAGAGGTAATTAATGAACATAAACCCAAGTGCAATACAATCCCGGATTCTGGTTGTTGACGACGAACCGGAAGTCGGTGAAATGCTTTGCGAATTTTTAAAAACGCAGGGGTACGAAGTATTTTATGCGGATAATGGTGTTGATGCGATGGATTTTGTGAAGCGAGCACGACCGCACATTATTCTTCTCGATATCAGAATGGCTGGCACTAATGGACTCGAAGTTCTTAAACAGGTTGGAGAATATGATCCAGGTGCGGGTGTAATTATGGTAACAGCCTCTTCAGATGAGGATACCGGGCGGCAGGCTCTGAAGTCAGGTGCGGAAGATTATATCACAAAACCAATCGATTTTGGATATCTAAAAGCGAGCTTAAAGCTGAAACTCTCAGCAATGCTCGATTGAGAAACTTTTTTCGAGATTAATATGCATTTTGGACCATTAGAAATAATACTCATTGTTGTAATCGTGCTGATACTTTTTGGCGCCAAGAGAATCCCGGAACTTATGAAGGGATTTGGAACCGGGATTCGTGAATTCAAGTCCGGTCTCAGTGAAGATGAAGCTATGAACAGCTCAGCAAACGATAAAAAAACCGACAATGAGTCCGCAAAATAGAGAAAAAATCAGTTAACTGACTTATCAACGATCCTCGCTTTCGGGAAGTAATTACTTACGATTGTTTGCAACTCAGGAAAAACTGCTGGACTACCCGCTACAATATCCCCGGTAGTCAAGAAATCTTCTCCACCCTGGAAATTACTGACGATACCTCCTGCTTCCTTTATGATTAGAGAACCCGCTGCTATGTCCCACGGAGCTAAATCCAATTCCCAGAAGCCATCCAAAATTCCTGCAGCTACATAACAAAGATCAATAGCTGCAGCACCGGGTCGACGAACATCAGCGCTTTTTTCGAGAATTTTGGCTAATAGATTTGAATATTCCGAGACTAAATGACGAGTACGAAAGGGAAATCCAGTACCAAACAAACACTCATCAAACTCTCGTTCCGGACTTACATTTATCTTCTGTCCATTTCTAAACGCTCCAAATCCCTTGGATGCACTGAATGTCTCATCCAGAACCGGGATGTAAACTGCTCCGGCGACAATAGAACCCCATTTCTGGTTTTTCGACTTCCTTTGCTCAAGACCTACAGAAACTGCCCAAATCGGAAATCCACGTAGAAAATTTGTAGTTCCATCGAGGGGATCAATAATCCATCTGAACTCACTATGATCTCCTCTGACTATTTGAGCACGCTCTTCTGTTAGTATATCATGGGTAGGCATTTCGTGAGATAGATAATCAACAATTGCATCCTCAGAAGCCCTGTCCGCCTCACTAACCCAGTCACCGATGCCTTTCGATTCAATCGTTCTCTGATCGGTATTTCTAAAATACCTTAGCAGTATTTCGCCTCCAATGTGGGCAAGTTCTACTGCTAATGTGACGAAAGTTTTACTTTTATTCATGCGGTGTTATCTTTTTCTTTCTCCAAACCAGTGCTTTAATCCATCTTAAAATAAAAAGGCTGATTAATGCCGCAATGCTGATTCTAATCACATTTAAATCGAAACACTCAGCATGGAGTACATAATCTGCATTCTTAATGTCTTCACCGGAAATATCCCATGCAACTGCACCATTTTCACTAACCATACCGTTTGAATCTGTAATTCGACCTGGAAGTATAAGTATTACTTTGAAATTGTCATCATCGATATCTTTGGCAACCTGGTATTCAAGTTCAAGATTATCAGCAATTCTCGAAATTAATTCTGCAGAATTTATTCCGGCAATGTCAATCAATCTTCCGAGAAAAACTGATCGAAGTTCTTCCCACCATTCAAGGTTCGTTGTGTTCGGATCCTGTACATCCAGATCGTTGATAAACATTCGGAGATCGTCACTCCAACCTGCATTTACAATCGAGAAAGTTGTCTCAGAAGTGTCTGACATTGATATATTACGATCTTTTAATCGGTCCCATGCTTCAACAAATCTTTTCTCGTATCGAGCGAGATTCCATTGAAGTACTCCAAGTGAAAACTTCTCTTCGAGTAATTCAACTTCTTCAGATGATAAGGCACTTTTCATCTCATCATCCTCGAGAATTTGGCATTCTTCCGGAACAAATTCCCAGATATCACCATATCTTTTATCAAAGTTTCTAGAGTTGAATTTGGCAGAGAAAATAATCGATTCTCCAAATAACTTCGATTCACGATGTAGGGTAAAATCTCTCTGCAGTCTGACAGTGTCACGAGGATTTCTTTTCCAGTTCAACAGCTCAGACAGTTTGGGGAGTCCGGTTTCACTTTTGATTCCGGATAGGATATGAACTGTTTCATCATCTTTTTCCTCGATGGTTCTCTCGAGATTCCAATCCAATGAGTCAGGAAACAAGTCGTATCCATCCTCCAAATCCATTCGATCTCCGCGAGCAGAGTACTGAACGGTGATGTTATCTTCAGGAAGAACGGTGATATGATATGCATGCTCCAGACATCCATTCAACGTAAACATGAACGATAACATTAAAAGACGTAAAATGATTAGTGATGTTTTCATGTGTGCAATATAGGATTATTAAGCTCAATCAGCAAGATGACAGTGTAAGAAATTTAAAGCAGACTCTTTATGTTTGTTATAAATTTTCAACAGGTATTGCCTCAGGGGGATTGGGTGATTACTTTGTTCTGATTAGAATCAGTTTTGTGCACCCCTCAACTAAGATGAGGCAGAGAAAAATATGCATGTCCACCTTGCCGGATATAACATCGATACCCAGTTGGTCGATCTGATTCGACAGATCATCGATGAACATTCCCTCGGTACACCCGGATCAAAACGAATGACAGAACTGCTGCAACAGCTGGCAGAAGAACCGATAACCCCGGAAACCCTTTCTGCCGCCTATGCGCGAATCAGCAGAAGTAGCAAGGGAATTCGCGAGTTACGACGTGATGCTCGCGCATCTGTCAATAGAGCAAGACGTAGCAACGAGACTATAGTTTTCGGATTGGGACATGCTTCAATTGCCGAACATGCCGTGTTCAATCTGGATATTACAGGAGCTTCCAGGCTTGCGATGGAAGCTCTTGAATCACACCGTCTGGCATCCTATACCGAAGCCTCACAAAGATATATTTCAATGTCAGGTGATTTTTTCGTGCCGGATGAAATTCTTCAAACAGGTTTTGAATGGGAATTTACGGAAACATGCCAGGCACAATTTAAAAGTTATGCGGATCTGATTGAAATTCTAACCAAATTCCATTCGGAACTTCCTGAGGATGAAAGGAACGTCAAAGCCCGAGAGGATGCGCGATATGTCTTGCCATTGGCTTGCCGTGGTCAGGTTGGCGTGACAGTTAATGCCAGAACTGCTGAAAAGATGGTTCGCAGTTTTAATCAATCTCATCTAAGTGAAATAAGGTTAATGGGCAATCAAATTCATGAGGAAATTCGCAGTATTGTTCCTTCGTTGATAAGATATGTAAATGCTGATAATGGAATTAACCGATCTGACCGTGAGACAGCGAGTTATGCTAAGGAGCTGATCCCTGCCGAGGAAATTATGACCTCTGAGGAAGTTGAATTAATTTCGTCTCCGTCTCAAGGTGAGAGCATCGCACTCGCTTCGCTATTATTTCATTCAGGAAAGTCATCATTTACGCTAGCATTGCAGGTCGTGGAGAAACTCACCTCTGATGAGAAACAAGAACTTTTAGCTAATGCACATAAATACCTCCACAGCTATGACCCGGTCAGACGTGATCTTGAGTTAGGATCATTCACATTCAGCATTACCTTAAGCGCTTCCGCATATGCTCAACTCAAGAGACACCGTATCGCCAGCTTGATATGTCAGGAGTATGATTTGGATTTGGGTTTTACGGAACCTCCAAATATAGAAGTTGCTAATTGCAGTGCCCTTTTTAATGAGGCAATGAACCGAGCATCCGAAATGCACCTGAAACTAACCGAAAAACTGAGACCTGATGAAACATCCGCGGCCAGTTACGCACTTACCAATGCACATCGACGGAGGGTGATCTTTCAGGCAAACGCAAGAGAATTAACTCACTTTTCGAGATTAAGAGAAGACGAGTACGCCCAATGGGATATTCGAAATATCGCCCATAAAATGATTAGTCTTGCCAGAGATAAATGCCCAGGTTTGATGCAATTTGCTTGTGGTAAAGACAAGTTCGCGGAACGAAAACAGCAGCTATACAGTTAAATATCACAAAACCATTGTTATGGAAGTCGTCTTGAAACCTTGTAGTAATAAGCAATGCAGACAGCATGCTATCTGGGGAGCAGATACTTGCTGGCAGCATCTTGCAGATCCAGCCGGATGGCGTAAAAAACTTGTAGCATTTGCAGACCGGGAATCGATCCCTCAGGGGAGTAATTTCACGGAGTGCGATCTTTCGAATATATACATCGAGAGGCTCGATGCCCAGAAATGCGATTTTACCGGTGTGAATTTTGATAACACCATATTAAGGTCATCAAAATTAAAAGGATCAATTCTACGCAGATGTTCTGCAAATAACACCGACCTTTCGGATTCTAACCTCTCAGAGACTACTAGCACTGGTTTTTCAGGAATCCGAATCATTGCAACAAATACAAATTTCAACAATTCCTGTTTTAAATTTGCATCTCTGCCTGAGGCAAATCTCGATCGTTCAATTCTGACCGGTAGTGATTGGGAAAGGAGTGATCTTTCCTATTCAATATTGACGAATACCCAATGCATTGACTGGTTTGCCCCTTTTATCAACCTAAATAATTCAAACTTAACCGCTTCAGATTTCAGATTTGCTGTAATGGGAGGCGCAAATTTAACTGACGCAGTTGCATCTGATTCTAATTTCCAAAGAGCAAATCTTTGTGGTATTAAGGGGAGAAAATCATCTTTTTCAGGGTCTGATTTATATTATGTACGGTTTAATGCAGCAAATCTCGATTTGGCAAATTTGAGTAATTCAAAAATAACACGTACAATCTTCAGAACTGCCTCTCTAATTGGAGCTAATCTCACGGGATCAACAAAAGAAACTGCAATCTGGGATCGTACCAGGTTCTCTTTAACGGACTGAATGATAAAATGAAAGACAAAATTATTCATGTGGAGAGATTTAATTTCCCTGAAGTTGAGGAAGTAAATTCTTTCATTATCAGTTGCAATTCAACTGGGAAAGCATTAATCGTTGATGTTGGTGGATTTGATTCGCGAATGGAGGAGTACATCGAGATTAACAATCTCACGGTTGAATCTCTCTTCATTACACATGCTCATTATGATCATATCGGTAAGATAGATGCTGTTATTGCGAAATATCCTGCTGCGCGAATCTATACAGATGATCACCATGGAAATAGTATCAGCGAAGGTGAAGTGTTTGAACTTGGCAAGGTTTCAGGGATATTTCATCGAATTCCAGGTCATACCGATGATATGGCAGTTCTTCATATTGCTGGTCACCTTTTTACGGGTGATTCACTTTTCGCCGGTTCAGTGGGAGGGACACACAGCTCTGCAAATTACTTCAAGCAAATTCAGGGAATAAGCACAAAGCTATTGAAATATCCGGGAGAAACTATAATCCACCCCGGGCACGGACCTGACAGCACTATTGAGCTTGAAAAAACATTCAATCCTTTCTTATAAACTGAAATGTCAATATTTAATCACATAAGAACAGGGTGTTTACAAAAGGTTGTAATAGCAATTTCTCTCTTCATCCTATTCCCGCTAATCAATGGGTGTGCACTAAGAACAAATATCACGATTTGGGCAACTCGCCCCTTGATTGATGGAGCTTTCAAATCTCTTATGGCGGAATCTGATCTGGAACTGGCAAGAACTGCAATGGAATCAGACTTGAAACTCCTTGAGGGCTTACTTGAGCTAAAACCGAATGATCGGGATCTTCTGATGAAGGCTGTGCAAGGATACACTGGGTATGCTTTAATATTCCTTGAGGACAAAGATCCAAAAAGAGCTGCTGAGATGTATAACAGGGCTCGAAACTATGGCTCTAGAATTCTTGGAAAGAGAAATATAGGTTTTTTCCAACTGCATAAAGAGGAAGTATTTATAGTCGGAGCGCCACGCTTTCGAGATTTCCAATCTTTACTCTCATCACTGAAAGAAGAGGACCTACCCGCTGTATACTGGACTTCGAGTGCGTGGTTCAGTGCAATTAACCTAAATAAATCACCCAAAGACCTAGTTGAAATACCATTCGCAAAGGGTCTAATGCAATGGGTATTAGATCGAGATCCTCATTTTTATTATTCAGGACCGCTTTGGTTTTTCGGCACTTACTATGCGAGTATTCCACCGATGTTTGGGGGAGATATCGAAAAGTCGAAAGAGTATTTTGACAGAGCCATTAAAAAGGACGGAAACCGGTTTTTATATGGAAAGATACTCTACGCGAAATATTTCGCAACACAAACACTTGATCGCGATTTGTACATTAAAACTCTTAAGGACTTTGAGGATCCCTTCCGTGATTACATATATCGTGATGGTGGTGAGTTAACGCTGATAAATAGATTCGCCAGGCAAAAGGCTACTGAATTACTGGAGCAAACAGATGAACTGTTTTAGGTGCAAACTCATCTTTGCATTTCTATGCTGCTTTTTCAGCTCATTGCCATTTGTTGATCTATCTGCCAAAACAACAATTCGATTTGCAACTGTTGCTCCGGATGGTTCTGCATGGATGGATGTGATGAGAGCACTTGGAGACGAAATCAAGGATAAGAGCGGGGGAGAGGTCGTTTTCAAGTACTACCCTAACATGTCAATGGGTGACGAGAAGGACATCATTCGTAAGATGAGGTTAGGACAAATTCAATCTGCAGGTTTTACTGGATTTGGACTTGGGGAAGTTCTATCTGAATTCAGGGTGCTTGAGTTACCTCACTTGTTCAGAGATGATGCTGAAGTAGATTTTGTAGCCAATGAGCTATATGATTATTTTAATTCGCACCTTTTAGAGAAGGGATTTGTGTTATTAGGTTGGGCTGATGTCGGTTGGGTATACTTCTTTTCGGATAAGCCAATAACAACTCCATCCGACCTCGCTGAAACAAAGGTTTGGGCATGGCAGGGTGATCCTCTGGCTCAGGCATTTTTCGAAGCACTCGGAAAATCTCCGGTACCATTATCTGTTGCAGATGTTTTGCTATCACTACAGACTGGCCTGATAAATGCCGCATATAGCTCCCCGCTTGCGGCACTTGCCTTACAATGGTGGACTCAGGTTGAATATATTTCAGATGTACCATTCACACATTCGGTTGGAGCAGTTTTGGTCACGAAAGAGTCATTTGACAAATTATCAATTGAAAATAAAATCCTGCTTAAGGAGATTGCATCTAAACACCTGAAAAATCTTGTTGAAAGATCACGAAATGAGAATTCTGAAGCCTACAAAATTATTCTCAATCAAGGTGTAATTAAGGTGCCATCAAATGAAGAAGAACGAGCTGAAATGTCGAAGATCAGCCTGCAGGTGCACGAAAAACTTTCAGGTGACCTTTTTCCACCCGCACTGCTTGAACAAATCCGGACTTTGCTCCATAAGTATCGATCACGCACCGACTCAACTTCTGCAAGTCATTGATTTTATTATAAATGATGCTCAATAAAATCCGAAAAACAATTGGATATCTTGTCATGCTTGTGCTCGCCTGGATGATAGTTCTGTCAATTACACAGCTTCTTCTTAGATGGTTTTTCGGAACAGGAATTTCATGGGCAGAAGTGCAGTTACGACAAATGGTACTGCTAATCGGGCTTCTTGGTGGAGTTCTTGCCGCGTCTGAAAACAGGCATATTCGGATTGATCTTCTCGATCATTTCGGTAGTCCCCGATTGAAGAAGTATCTCCACATGGTAATGAGTATTCTCGCCGGTCTCAGTACTTTCTTCCTCGCATATCTATCTATCCCGTTCATTAATATGGAACGAGAATCCGGAACAATACTGCGAAATTTCTTCTTTGGCGCAGGTATACCACAGTGGTATATTGAGCTGGCAATACCCGTTTGTTTCACACTTATGGGAGTGTTCTTTCTGACCTCTGTGATTTTCCCCGAAGAACCTGACCATATTGAGGTCCCTTGAGTTGAGTATTTTTCTGACAGGACTTTTTTTCATTGCTATGATCGGGCTCCCGCTGTTCATCGTTCTGTCCATGCTTGCCCTCGCTGGTTTTCTCTCTGAAGACCTGAACCTTAGTATATATTTCGCAGAACTTATCCGGCTTGCTGAAAATCCCACTCTTGTTGCTATTCCACTCTTCACAGTAGCGGGATACATCCTCGCGAAGAGCAAAGCATCTGACCGGTTAGTTCGGTTCGCTCAAGCTCTTATAGGCTGGCTGCCCGGAGGACTGGCAGTTGTTGCATTATCAACGATGGCTCTTTTCACAGCTTTTTCCGGAGCATCCGGGATAACAATTGTAGCGATGGGTGGATTGTTACTGCCAGCACTTCTGAAATCCGGATTCAGGGAGAATTTTTCTCTTGGTTTGTTGACAGTTTCCGGGAGTGTCGGATTGCTGTTTCCACCCAGTCTGCCTTTAATAATATATGCGGTTATAGCTGAAACACCCGTCGATAAGATGTTTATTGCCGGAATTGTCCCCGGAATTCTGATGGTTTCGGGATTATCACTGTATAGTATAAAACATGGATTTAAACTCCAAACTGAGAAATTAAAACACCGAGAACCTGTTCTCCCGGCAATCAGAGAAGCAATATGGGAACTCCCTTTGCCCGTAGTTGTAATTGGTGGTATATACAGCGGATTCTTCACTGCTACGGAGGCTGCTATTGCGACCGTCTTTTACCTTATCATTGTTGAGTGTTTTATCATTCGCGATATTCATCCTCTGCGGGATCTTCCCGGGATTCTTCGGGAGAGTAGTATACTTATTGGCGGTATTCTGTTGATTCTCGGCTCAGCTTTAGCACTGACGAATTATCTTGTTTTTGTAGATGTTCCTTCAACCATGGTCGATTGGATAAAGTCCTTTGTCACAACACGCATCGGATTCCTTTTAATGCTTAACATTTTCTTGTTAATAATTGGCTGCTTGATGGACGTGTTTTCTGCTCTTGTAGTAGTGGTTCCCTTAATACTGCCAGTCGCATTGGAGTTCGGAATCGATCCGGTTCATCTTGGAATTATATTTCTGGCAAATCTTGATATTGGTTACAGTACTCCACCAGTGGGTCTGAACCTCTTTATATCAAGTTTCAGGTTCAAACGTCCGGTATTGCAGGTTTACAGGTCTACGATACCGTTTCTTGCAATTCAGATAATTATTCTGATCCTGATTACTTACATACCGGTTTTAACTCTTTATCCACTCGGTTTGATGGGGAAATAAATTGACTGGTTCCAATACATCAAACAAACTGGATTTATGGATTGTCATCCCTGCATACAATGTTGGGAAATTCCTGAGTGAAGTCCTCCAGATGACAAAACAATATATCCCGGAACACAGAATTATAGTTGTGGATGACGGCTCCTCTGACAATACAGCAGAAATCGCGAGGGAACAGAACGTTTTAATCCTGTCAAACCCAAAGAATATGGGCAAGGGATTTGCCTTAAAAACAGGTATTAGTTACATTATTCAAAGGAATCCGGGATGGATCATAACTATGGATAGTGACCTGCAGCATGATCCCGAATTGTTACCTGAGTTTATTAAACGAGCTTCAAAAAATCGCGAAGACATCATTATAGGTGAACGCAAACGACACGGAACCATGCCTTGGGACAGAAGATTTTCAAATTTCTCTACGAGCAAACTGCTATCGATCTTTACAGGGATTCAGATCAAAGATGCTCAATGCGGTTACAGGCTTTTTCGTGGTAGCTTTGCAGACGTTGACAATCTTAGAGGTAACAACTATGATTTTGAAACGGAATGCCTGCTTTATTGGACAAAAAGAGGAGCAAGGATTGGCTGGCTTCCAATTCCAACAATTTATTCAGGAGCACCAAGCTCAATGCACAGATTAAAAGACACTTTTAGATTTCTAAGGATCATTTTCAGGAATCTAATATCTTGACAGAATCATCCGAGAAATATTACGACGACAAACGGGAAATGATGGTTAAACGTCAAATAGGTGCACGTGATGTTTCGTCTAAACGTGTATTGAACGCAATGCGAAAGATTGAGAGACACCTGTTTGTTTTGCCACGTGACCAAGACTTTGCTTACGATGACAGGCCTCTGGGAATTGGCGATGGTCAAACAATATCTCAACCTTATATGGTTGCGATAATGACAGAACTCCTGGATTTAACAGGTGTTGAAAAAATTCTTGAAATCGGTACCGGTTCAGGATACCAGACGGCGATTCTGGCTGAATTAGGATCAAAAGTATGGACTATTGAAAGATTTGAAAATCTTAAAAATAGCGCAAAGAAGTGTTTGGATGAACTGGGCTATTCAAATATCAACTTCAAAGTAGGAGATGGCACTTCCGGTTGGGAAGAACACTGTCCCTTCAACCGAATCATTGTAACTGCGGCTGCTCCAAGAATTCCCAGCATTCTTTATCAACAGCTTGATTTTGGTGGAAAAATGGTCGTACCGGTAGGGGGGAGGCATTTGCAGGAACTTAAAGTAATCACAAAATCTGAAAATGGTCAGATGGAATCGATAAACAAGGGTGGGTGCGTATTCGTACCCCTGATTGGTGAGGATGGCTGGTAATATGAAAGACAAAATAGCACAGGTAGTTACAGGACTCAGCACCAATCCGGAGATTGTTACGGCTTGCCTTGCCGCTCTCCCGGTAACAGAGCTTAGATTTTCGATCCCTTATGCAACTTTTGCTCTCCATTTGAATTGGAGTAGCGCACTATTATGGAGCCTGATTGGTAATCTGCTTCCGGTTCCTGTAATCCTGCTGTTACTTGATCCGGCACAGAAATTTTTGCGCAGATGGTCAACCATGGACAAGTTCTTCGAATGGCTTTTCGCACGGACACGACGCAGAGGAAAGGTTGTTGAGCGTTTTCGTGTAATCGGCCTTGCCCTGTTCGTTGCAATTCCGTTACCTGTTACAGGAGCTTGGACAGGATCTGTTGCCGCCTATCTGTTCGGAATCAGGTTTGTACCGGCAATGATAGCCATATCGTTTGGTGTCAGCGTTGCCGGCACAATAATCACACTTGCCTGCCAGGGTTTTCTCGGATTCTGGAACCTCGGAGCAAATTTCTAAAATTACCTTATCATCAGAATTGATGTGCTACCATATATCTTTTGTGACCCCGGATCAACCAACCTGATAAAGTATTTCCCTGTTGAAACCGGAAATCCCTGCCAGTTATTACCATCCCAGACACCTTGAAAAGCCGTTTGAGCGGGGAGGAAGGCAATTCTCCGTCCACACAGGTCAATTACTTCAATATTTACTGTCAAGTCTTCAGGAAGGCTATAATCAAACCTTACGCCTCCATTAGTGGGATTCGGATAGGCTTCGATCAATTTCATAGCTATCGGTGTAACATAATCACTTTCCCCGGGCACATCCTGTCGTGTAGTATTCATCCATTCAAGCACTGAAACTAAAATCTCGTTTCTTGTACTCCCGACGCTACCACTGATACCTTCAAAACCGAAGGCAAAGAACATTCCCTTAGCACCACTTTCATCTTCCCAGCGAACAGCAGCAGCCGTATCGATTCGATTTTGATAAGCTGCGCATGCAATCCCGTCATCCACCGCACCGACTCCGGAGCGTCCACGTTGATTGTTAGCACCGCGATTACCCATTAATAACATGGACATACCATCGAAAATGTCATCGCCTTCAATACCTTCAACTAAAGGCGTTCCGATAGAGTCATCAAGAAAAGTTGCATGCAGGAATTCAGACAGGAACGGAACATCCTGCAGATCCCCCGCAATATATTGACCGGTCACAAAAACATTCCGCCCTGCAGTAAGAGCTTCACGCAGTTCTACCTGATCCTCCGGGGGAATTGTTTCATCCTGACGGTTTCCAGTGAAGTAAATCACTGTTTCAAAGTCTGATGTACGACCCGAGATAACTCCGAGATCGGAACTTCTCCAGTGATAATATGGAAATACTTCATCCTCCAATTCCACCTTATAATAATCAGCGTGTGTGCTGTCAATATCACGGTTGACCAGCAATACAGGTGGATGTTCATATTGACGAATTAACCTGTTGTTAATCCCTTCCCTAACCTCGAATTCCTCAATTCTCTGTGCAGGATAAGGGTAGTCAGGTACAATATCAACACTATACATTCCCACCATGAGTTCGGAAGATGATCCACCATTTTCATGATCCGTTTCAAGTACTTGATAAACTCCATCTGGATCAAGCTCGTGATTATAGAAGTAAAACATTGTATGAACCGGAGTTCCATCGTAATGACTCGTTGATAACCTTAGATTGGCGACGGGACGAATGTCGAATGTAAACTGAAGTGTATCGTTCGATCTATCACCATCATCGGGGTGATCGGTAAATATTACAAATTCTAATTCACCTGAGTCATCGGGCTGCCATAAGTCTTCGAGCTGCCAAAGTACGGGTTGCCAGCCTTCGACTTGAATTTGATCATCAATATTCAGCGATCCTCGGATGCTGACGGGAATATTCAGATTTTCAGAGGAGCCAGCATTCTCAATCCGGAAGGATAACGTGAACAAATCGTTTACGGAGTAGGGCCGATCTGTTTCAGGACTAACCAGATCAATAATTCCTGCGTTGACCTCCGGTAGTTCACTGAAGAGATTGCTCAAGCCCATCCAGCCAGTATAAGCGGTAACCCAGGATTGATCTTCATCCAGTGGATCTCCTATTGTGGCAGGAATTCCACCGTCTTCATCGTAATCCTGTGCGAGCAGACTATCCACAATGAAGATTGTATTATCACGGTAATCTTCAGATCCTGTTAACACAAATGCCTCATGCCATGCATGAGCGTACCAGATGTTCCAGGAGTTGTTCCACTGTCCTGCACCTGCAATTACGTCCATTTCTTCAAGTGTTTCTTGAGCCCAATTTGCAGTCGCTGCCGAATCACTTTTTCCGAGTGAGCGGAGGACACCCCACATTGCAGTTCCTCCGCACATTGCCCAGATTTCATTATGATGCAGTCGCTCCAGATCATGATTTATCCAGGTTTGCACGTTTTCTGCTATTCTTACGGCAGCATTTCGGTATTCTTCTGAGTCTTCGAGAACTCCGTAATCATATAGAGTACCTGCAGTTAAGCCCAATACCAGAGGCATCAGACGATCCTGCTGGTCAACTTCAATTTCTGGTGCATTTTCGACAATATGATTTGCACAATTCAGACCGTACTGACGTCGATTTTCATCGTAGATTTCTCTATAACGCATTTCTGCTATCAAGCCCCAACCACAGTTGTGAAGGGCATAATACAATGCATCCGGATTGCCAAGAGCTTCTTCCCAGGCAGGATTGTTGTCACAGTATGTCCACGCATCAGCAATGTTCTGTCTATAAGAATCGGGATCATCGAAAAAGGCTGCGTATTCGCACCAGACCCGAATAGCTTCCTGAGTATTGTCGGTCTCTACAATTGCCCATAGATTTCCGGTTTCTCCCTCATGCATTCCACCAAATTGATTGTGCTCAGGATCGTGTTCCTGCAAACTATCGAGAAAGTCTGCAATCAGTTCAAGCTGCCCGATGTAATTATCAAAATCCCTGTCCGGGTGCACAGGATGAGGTCGGATTATCCGGTTTGGTCCATCCTGATATTCAGGTACAGACCACAGCTGATTGGCAGGTAAAGAGAGGGGACGAGTCGCATGGACTGTCCCCGGAATAAGAAATATACCTGAAATAACTACAAACGCCGTAAGCCAATAGAAGGGTGTAAGCATCCTCATGACCATTCCTCGTTGAGTTAAAATGTCTGATAAGAAATATTATGTAAAGTATCGCTATCTACTTCACGACAAGGTTTACAATCCTGTCTTTAACGAATATCTTCCGTCTGATCGTTTTGCCTGCTGTCTGCTTCTGAACCTTAGGCACATCTAAAGCCATCTCAAATGCCACCTTCTCCTCTGATCCTTTTGGCAGGTCTATCGTAGACACCAACTTTCCATTTATCTGAACTGCAACTGTCACAGATTCTTCTTCGAGAGCTTTTTCGTCCCATGCTGGCCATCTCTGATCAAAAACACTCCCATCATTTCCAAGTACCTCCCAGAGTTCCTCACCAAAGTGAGGAGCTAACGGAGCTAATACAATGATCATTTTCTCCAGAACATCCTTCAGGAATCCGAGATCAACTCTCTCTTCTTTAGCTACATAATGGTAAAGATCATTCACCAACTCCATCAGCCTTGATATTGCCGTATTAAACTGGAAATCATGCAGATTGCCGGTAACCGATTTTATCGTATGATGAAGTCTTCGATTTATTGACTGATCGATCACCAACTCATTTCCCTGTGAGACACCAACTTTGCCAGACCATTCATTTACCAGCCTCCAAATGCGGTTTTGGAAACGTCTGACACCAACAATGCCCTCATCAGACCAGTCACCACCAACAGTATAATCACCCATAAACATCAGGTACAATCTCAGACAATCGGCACCGTACTTTTCAATGAACTTATCCGGATTGACCACATTACCTTTCGACTTGGACATTCTGTGTCCATTATATGTAATTATGCCCTGGTGAACCATTCGCTTGAATGGCTCTGAAACACTTATATATCCTTGTGATTTAAGGAACTTAGCGATATATCGTGCATAGATCAAATGACCTGTTGCATGTTCCGGTCCTCCAACATAGGTATCTATAGGCAACCAATCTTCAACTCTTTTTTCATCAAAAGGTTTTTCATCGAAATCCGTAGATGTATAGCGCAGGTAATACCAGCTTGAATCAACAAATGTATCCATCGTATCCGGATCCCGTTTTGCCGATCCACCACATTTTGGGCAATCCGTTTCTATGAAGGATGAAATTGCCCCTAAAGGAGACTTTCCCCTGGGAGTGAAGTCGTCTATTTCCTCCGGAAGTATCACCGGCAGATCAGATTCAGGCACAGGCACCAGACCACATTCCGGACAGTGTATAATTGGAATCGGGGCACCCCAGTATCTTTGTCTCGATACAGACCAATCTCGAAGTCTATAGCTTACCGTTTCCTCACCATAGCCAATTTCATCAAGCCATCCGGTTACGGCAACTTTTCCTTCATCGCTTAGCATACCATTGAATTTACCGGAATTATGCATCACTCCATATGTTGTGTAAGCACTATCCTTGCCCAAAGGTTCTTCAGCATCAACAGGCTTGATTACCCACTCAACCGGCAGCTTAAACTTCTCGGCAAACTCAAAATCTCTCTGGTCATGAGCAGGAACAGCCATAACTGCTCCTGTCCCATAGGATGCTAACACATAATCTGCGATCCAAATAGGGACCTTCTTGGATGTTCCAGGATTTATCGCGTAGGCTCCTGTGAAAACACCTGATTTGGTCTGGTCGGAAGCGAGACGCTCAATATCGGACTTGGCTCTTGACTTCCTAATGTAATCTTCAACCTCTCCCCTATTTTCAGGATTGGTTATTCTTTTGACCATTTCATTTTCAGGCGCAAGGACGACATAAGTTACTCCGAACAAAGTATCAGGACGGGTTGTAAAAGCACAAATTTTTTCATCACTGTCAACAACATCAAAAACAATTTCCGTTCCTTCCGAGCGTCCTATCCAATGTCTCTGTCGTGATTTTGTCGATTCTGGCCAATCAATTTCGTCAAGACCTGCGATTAAATCATCTGCGAATGCAGTAATCCTGAAAAACCATTGTTCCATATCATGAGTTTCCGTGATCGAATCACACCTCTCACAACTTCCATCACCGAGAACCTGCTCATTTGCCAGAACTGTTTTGCACTTCGGGCACCAGTTTACTGGTGAATGTTTCCGATATGCATTACCGGTATTGAAGAGTTGCAGAAACAGCCATTGAGTCCACCTGTAATAATCCGGTTCAGATGTGTTAACCTCTTTTCTCCAGTCATACATGGCACCAATAGTTTTCAACTGTTCCCGGATGTGCTTAACGCTGTCCCGCGTAGTTTCACCTGGATGCACTCCATGCTTTATCGCAAAATTCTCTGCAGGTAGACCAAATGCGTCAAATCCCATCGGTTCAAGTACTTTGTACCCCTGCATTCTCATAAATCTGGCATAAGAATCAGTCGGTCCGTAGTTCCACCAGTGACCGATGTGAAGTTTCTTTTCGGAAGGATAGCTGAACATCACGAGGACATACTGCTTTTTGTCTGCATTATTCAGATCAACATTATTGATCTCCCGTTCTTCCCACAGTGAACGCCATTTAACCTCGATTTCCTGAAATGGATAACCTTCCATAATGAGCCTCTCTTCAAACTGTAAGTCTGATATTCCTTTAAGCTGAAAACCGCCACTAATTAAAAATAAGTGGCGGCAGTTGTAGTTTGTCGGGGCGACTGGATTTGAACCAGCGACCTCATGGTCCCGAACCATGCGCGCTACCGAGCTGCGCCACGCCCCGAACAGTGTAATCTTATAATTAACTGTAAAGAAAGGTAAAAATCAAGCTCACCCACATATAAAGAACGCTCATTTTAACATTGGGACAATGTTGAGACAGTGGTTATAGCATTTCTTGAAACTACAGTCACAGCAAGTAAAGCGAAGCAATCTCTTATGTCGTATATATTCAAACAGATCACCTCCAAACAGGTGCTTGATAAACTTGTCCTCGATCCCGATCGGGGATCAGCACCTACGCGAGATTACTTCCAGGCAGTGTTATTGAGGATTTTCGGTCAGGATTGTTTTAAATCTGAAGTAAAAGAGATAAGCCATGTCTTTAAGTCATCAATGAGGCTGTATACAAGTGGAACAACTATCGGAGTTGTGATTGTGGCAGTCAGCATACCGCCAATGATTGCTCTTCCCATCGGTGCATAGGGTATCCCAATCAAGCTTGCGCTCCCCATTGCCATAGGCAGCAATCCCATTACTGTTGTGAGTGCGGTTAATAGAATGGGTCTGAATCTAAGGGTTGAACCAAGTTTTAATGCTTCATCTCTCGACATTCCCTCTGCCCGTAACCGATTAACCTTATCAACCAGGACAATTGCGTTGTTAACTACAACACCAATTAAAATGATAGCTCCCAATCCAGCCATTATCCCAAACTGAGTTCCGGTAATCAGCATCATCCACCAGACTCCAAAAAATGAAAAAGGTACCGTGACAATTACTGCCCAGGGTAAAAAGAATGATTCAAACAGTGCCCCCATCAATAAGAGTACAAAGGTTATTGCCAGCAACCATGCTTGTGATCTCTCCTCTGTTGCATCTTCAACAGATTGGAAACGATGTCCTTTGCCCCACTCATACCCGGGAGGGAATTTCATATCAGCCATTGCACCGGTTATCTTTCTCGAGAACTCCTGTATGTCTTCATCAGTTGTCACCACCTTCAATCGAATTCTTGTTCGACCGTTATCACGGTGAATATCACCTATACCACGGTCGTAGGCTACATCCGCAATATCCCCAATTCTGACCTGATTAGCTCCTGATCCTGCCGCAGGTAAATTCATCAACTGAACTAACGAAGCCCGGTCTTCTTCACGCAATTCAGCCAACATACTGATTTCATGCCCTTGAAATAATACATCAGGTAGATTGATCCCTCGAATCAGGGAGTTAAGTCCAAAGGCTGTCTGTGCCGGGTCTACATTGTATCGAGCGGTTTGTTCAGGATCAAACCTTACCTGTATCTCCTCCGCGGAGCTCTCAAGATCAGTCTCCACCGAGACCACACCTTCAATTTTTTGTAGTCTTTTACTGACAGCATTCGAAAGATCGAGTAGTCGTTTGGTGTCTTCACCATAGATACTTACATGAACAGCATCTTCCTCTCCTCTCCCCCGCCGCCAGCTTGAAAACATCTCCACACCGGGAGGCGGTTCCAACTTTTCCTTGATATCTTCAATAATCTCTTTGCGGGTTAATTTCTCAGGATTGTAAATACCAAGTCTTCTGCCAGATGACTGAAGTGCATGTACAAACCAGAGTTTTTTTTCAGGTTCTTCAAGAAAGACATGCATCCTGCCGTATCCACGCCTGAATCCGGTCACAACTGTCTTGATATCATAGGATTCCTTTTTGTCGTATAGAAAATCCTCATAAACATTCAGGGTTGAGTCTACTTTTGTGAGAGAGTAATATGATGGAAAGAGGAATCTTAGTCGGAAATCATTGATGTTACCTTCTTCTTCATCTGTCGATACGACATGCTGCATTGGTATCGTTGTAGATTCTAAAAGGAGGATTAGAATCAGAACTGTATCAATTCTATGTTTCAAAACCCAGCCAACCAACTGTCCAATGCGTTGAGCTCCTGAATCAATCAATCTGTTTGGTGCTGCTCTCTTGCTTAAAGCAAAATGATTTACAGCCAACGGAATAAATAGTAAAGCAACAAATAGACTTGCACCGAGGGCGATAATAACAGGCATTCCGATACGCAACATATAGAATGTAAACATCCGGTTTCCACTCATCAGTATCAATGGCAGAAACACGACAGCAGTCGTCAACGTTGCTAATGTGATTGCCAGGCCAACTTCAGTTCCCCCTTCGACTGCAGCTCTATAACTCGAATACCCCTTTTGCTTCAAAGATTGAATATTCTCAACAACTACGATTGCATTATCAACAACAAGACCGACACAGATCATTAAACCTGACAGGGTAATTATGTTGAGAGACCAACCCATAAAATAGAGTGCGGTTACTGTTACCATCAGCGAAACCGGAATCGCAAAGGTGATGAATAGAGTCATCCTCAGTCGGCGCATGAAGTAGATCAAAACCAGAACTGCAAAAAAAGCTCCCCATAAGCCAGCCATCATCAGATTATTGAGCGATTCGGTAATTAACTTCCCCTGATCGAAAAGAATATTGAACTCCAGCCCGGACATCAGAGGATCTCTTTTAATATTCTCAATGGTTTCGCGAAGTTTGCCCGTTATTTCAACTGTGTTTGCTTCTGATTCTTTGAGAACTCCTATTTGTATGGCTTCCCGCCTGCCAACTCTTTGAATCCAGGATCTCTTGCGGGGCGTGTACGAAACCGTTGCAACATCCTGCAACCGGACATTTGGTCCTCTCACGGGGAGCATTTTCAGATCATCGAGTGATGATATTCTGTTGTTTGTTCGGACAAGTAATTCCCTGCCTCCTTCGGAAATTTTCCCTCCAGCAAGGGCAAAATCCGCATTCCTAAGATCACGCATCAAACCACCGACATCCACATTATGTCGCTGGAGTTTATCGAGCTCGAATTCGATACGGATCATCCTCGCATTGCCACCCCACATCTCAACATTAGCAATACCGTCTATTCGTTCGAGCGGCTTCACAACCTCTTCTTCAACTAATCGAACAGGATCATCATACTGACCAATAACTGAAATACCGAAATAGAGTATCGGTTCATCATTTTCAGAATACCGATTGATATATGAGAACCGAAAGTCATCCGGGAGTTCAGGCCTAACCCGTTCCAGCCTGTCCCTTGCTTCGAGGTAGGCAACATCCATATCTACCGATTGAGCAAACTCAATTTCTATGCCACAGCCAGATGATCGGGCACGTGTATGAATACGTTTTACGCCTTTAATAGTCCAAAAGGATTCTTCTACAGGAACACCAATGCGTTCCATGTTTTCGATGGGACTTGCGTTTGGATATGACAACCACACCCAGAGAAACGGAGGATCAAATCCTCCCGGAAGCAGTTGAACCGGAATACCAAACCAGGTAACCATACCGAGTACGACTAATGATAGAAACAACATTATCATCGTAACCGGTCGCCTGATTGCAATTGCCGTCAGGCTGTTCGTTTTGCCTGATTTTTCTCCGGTAGAGTTCATGTATTAATTTTCAGATTATGTATTTGAAGTCTATCAACACAATTAACGGCTTTTGCATTGAGCTTTAGGTGAAACAGTGGAATGTTGATTGAACTCTTGTTTAGCTCTTATTCTGATTGAAAATCTTCCAAAATCATCTTCAAGGTCGATTGAATTGACATCAAGTGATCCAAAAGTGCCATGAGGTTCAGAATATCTTTCAAATACCGGACCATCGGGATCGCAGAGTATAGTTAGATATGTATCATCCCCATCTTTGCCATCTCTAAAAAAATCCCGTCCTTTTCCTCCGTGATTAATGTATATTTCGTACGTGCCAACCCAGCTTCGATCAACCGTTACAAAATACTCAAAATCATAAATCCCGGATTCAGACTGATAAGGAATTCCATAGTGCATACCATAAGGTATACCCGGATTGTTATCCCAATAGCTGTGCGGTTGGGTTTGAGAATAACTTATCGTAATGAAAGCACGACCATCCTCTCCATCATTGCCAGGACATCCGATAAAAATGAATACACTCAAGAAGGCAAACAGGTAGATCAGGTTTTTTTTCATGATTTATCCTTATGCATAAGACGATAAAGTACTGGAATTACAATTAGAGTTATCAATGTTGAAAAAGACAAACCAAAAATGACCGTTACTGCCATTGGACGGCGGATTTCAACGCCCTCCCCTACTCCGACTGCCATAGGCAGCAATGCCAGAACTGTTGTCAGTGTGGTCATTACAATAGGACGAAAACGAGCGCCAGCAGCAGTTTTAATGGCATTCACAACCGTTTCACCCGAACGGAATACTTGATTTGTGTAATCCACAAATACAATTGAATCATTCACAACAATACCAACCAACACAATCAATCCCAGAAAGACCATAACAGATATTGGCATACCGACGCCCCACAGCATCGGGATAACTGCAGCAACTGCTAACGGTACAGTCAACAATATGAGAAATGGCGATTTGAACGATTCGAATTGAGATGCCATAACAACATAAACTAAAAACACAGCAAGCAGCAGGGCTAATTGTAAACTACCAAGTGATTCATCCATTTCTCTTCTCTGACCGGATATCAGATAATCATATCCATCCCGTAGGTCATAGTCATCAAGAATATTCCGGATTGCCAAATCGGCGGTTTTCAGATCTGAATCTTTAATCCCTGCTGTAATAACCGCTGCGCGAATACCATCCACCCTTCGGATTTCTGCTGGACCTTCAAGTACTTCAATAGCAGCAACTTCGGAGAGTAAAACTGGTACTGGTTGATCGGGATTTATTACCAGATTCCGTAGTTGAGCCAGCGAACCGCGATCATGTTCACTGAATTGAACCCGGATATCAACCCGGCGCTCCTCTTCCCTGAAACGGGTCGGTACAACCCCAAGAATTGAGGATCTGACTCTTTCTGCTGCATTTCGAGGATTTAATCCCAACATCGACAGGCGATCTCTATCAAATTCTATTACTGCTTCAGGATTGCCTCTCCTTACAGAAGTTTCAATATCACGCAAAATCAGGAGTTTCTCCAGATCTAACTGAATACTTGTTGAAAGGCTTCTCAGCTTAACAAGATCATCACCCTTGATAATAAGCTCAATGGGTTGTCTGAATGTGAATAAGGTTGGATAGGTAATCAGTATCCGCAACGACGGAATGTTTGCTGCCAACTCGTGAATCCGCTCTATGACATGTGCTTCGCGCTCGTCAATATCACCACCGGATTCGAGAGTTATGGTCATTACGGCAAAATTCGATCCGCGTACCGATTGCTGTGTTCCGGACGGATCACCACCACTTCGGCTCGAAATACTCTTTATCCCCGGCATATTGATAAGTTCTTTTTCAATGGGCAGTATTGCATTTGAAGTCTTCTCAAGGGTGGTTCCAGTCGGAAATGTGAACTCTACTTCAAATGTACCCTGACTAACTGAAGGAATCAGTTCTCCTCCCATTTGAGGAAGAACCCAACCGAAGGCAAACCAGCAGAGTAACAATATTGCGGAAATGAGGAGGATTGGGTGTCTGAGTATTCTTGTGAGAACACTCAGATAAAGGGATGTAATACCACCGAACACGGCGCTGAAATTACGATGGGTTCTGTCCCCGTGTTTCTTACTCCATGCTATTATGGTCTTTACAGATCCTCTTGAGAACTTAATAAGCAGCTTGCCGATCTGAATGTAGAGCCAGTGAATTGCCTTAAGTAGTAATTCAAACAGAAAACGGATTAACAGATAATATAGAACTACAATTGAGCTCAATATCTTCATGATAATATTGAGCTTTTTCCACCAGACGAAACCTGATTTCAGATTCACCCAAGCTTGCCCGAAATTGAATTCTTTTGTATTCCACGATTTACCTGGTTCTTCCGGTGAGACCCTATTGAATTTGAGTGATATCAACATTGGGATAAAAAAAAGTGCAACTGCCAGTGAGACAACCAGCGAAATAATGACAGTCAAAGCCATATCACCGAAAATTTGCCCTGCTATTCCGGTTACAAACACTATTGGGAAGAAAACAACAACAGTTGTGAGGGTCGAGGCAGTTACAGCTCCTCCCACTGTTCTTGTTCCCAGAACAGCCGACTCTATAAGCTTCTCACCCGCTTCTCTGCGACGGTAAATTGATTCAATTACAACTATGGCATTATCAACCATCATACCAATTCCGAGAGCCAAACCTCCCAGGGACATAACATTAATTGATATTTCAAATATATGCATCGCTGCGAATGTACACACAAGCGAAATCGGAATCACAACAGCAACAACCAATGTATCTCGCAATCGACCGAGGAAAATCAATAGCACAACAATCGCAAGAATCCCACCGAGAATGGCAGCGGATTTCACCTCATTTACTGCCAGATTGATAAATTCTGCCTGATCGGAGAGAATACTTACTTTGACCCGGTCTGTTAAGGTTTCCTGAAGTGGCCGTAATCCTCCACGAAGAATTGGTTCCTCCTGACCACCGAAGTTAATATTCCATGCTTTCTTCTTTTCCCACCCAAAAATTCTTTTCTTTACGAGTTCAGATACCGCGATCGGATTTGCATCGGATTCTTTGTATATCTCTATCTCAACAGATTCGGATTCAGATACTCTGGTTAGCGACGTTTTCTCTTTGGATGTTCTATTAACAACAGCAATATCTTGCAGACGGATTGTCTTTCCAGATCGAGATAAGATTACAATTTCTCTGATGTCATCTATAGATTGGAATTCATTGAGCGTGCGGACGATGAACTCCGATTCACCCTCGTTTATCCTGCCACCGGCAATGTTGATATTTTCAGCACTCAAGCGCTGAATCAGGCGTTCAATTGGGATATTTAGTTGATCGAGGCTGGAGGAGCTCACCGCGACCCTGATTTCATCCTCTTCCCCACCCTTAATTTTTGCAGCAGCAACTCCCTGAAGTTTCTCAAACTCTTGTTTCAGTATATCTTCACACAATTTTCGGAGCATAACCGGTTGAAGAGAATCGCTGGTCAGTCCGATCCGAAGCAATGGATCGAGCGATGGATCATACCTGAGTATAAGCGGTTCTTTTACCCCTTCCGACAGAAAGACGAGATCTAGCTTTTCGCGAACATCCTGGGTAGCCGTGTTCATATCTACATCCCAGGCAAATTCAAGCAGAATATCGCTATACTCCGCACGCGATGAGGAGGACATTTCTACCAGTTCCCTAACAACACCCAGCGATTGTTCCAACGGACGAGTAACCGTGGATTCAACTTCTTCAGGTGCACTACCAGGATACTCAGTTCGGACAGTAATTGATGGGTAGGTGATATCCGGCATCATGTTTATCGGCAGCAAACGGTAGGAAAGATAACCGAATACTACGACAGTTAACACAATCATGGTTGCAGTTACCGGACGCCGGATTGAGAAATGATAGGGCGAACGTCTGATGTCGAACTTCTCCACCCTATCTCCTAATTTATTGATGATACATGTTTTACTTTTGAGCTATCGCGTAGAGTGGATTGACCATCAACGATAACCAACTCATTTTCACTTATCCCTCCAATGATCTCTGCAGAGGATCCTGTTTCGAGTCCCAGGTGAACAAGTCTTCTGAAAGCAAGGCTGTCCTGGTTTATATACACAACCGGAATACCGGATTCATAAACAAGTGCTCTTTTTGGGATTACTAATACATTTGAGTGAGTTTCCATGACAATGAATAATTCGACGAGTTGCCCGGGTTTAATATTTTTTGATCGATCAAGCAGCTTGAAAGTAGCTTTCATTTTGCCGTAGGTTGGGTCAACGATTGGGCTGATTCTGATGAGCTCGGCTTTGTATTCAACATCCGAATTAGTACTTTTCCTGACGTCAGCCAATTGTCCTATTTGGAAATTATTAAGTTCATTTTCATTGATCCAGACCTCAAGATGAATTTCGGAATCATCGACCAGGCTGAATATTGGTCTTGCAGGATCTACTCGTGAGCCCGGGTTTGCGAACCTCTCTGTGATAATTCCCTTAAATGGGGCTACAATTTGCGTTCGACTGAAGGCAAGTTCAGCTTGGTTGAGTTGTAGTTCGCAATCGCGAACAGCGAGCTGAATTTGTTGATATTCGTCTTCGGGAAGCATATTTTGACTGAATAATTCCTTCGCACGATCAAGATTATTCCGCTCACGTTCTAATCTGGCGACAGACCGTTTCAATGCCAGATCCTGATCAATATTCTCGAGGATTACCAGAACTTGACCTTTTTGAACAAGATCCCCCTCCTCCACCTTAATTTCGAGGATATTCCCAGCAGACTGAGCAAAAACACTAACCTCGCGAATTGGCTTCAGAATTGAGTTCAGTCGGAGATATCTTGAAATATCTCCGCGTGATACGAGTTCAGTAATAATCGGAGCAGCGAGATCTTTCTTTTCGTCTTTATTTCGATTTTGTCCAATTTTCACCTCGCATCCGTTATGGATTAGGAGAGAAGCAAAAATAAAAACAAAAACGAAAAAGGTCGTTAATGAATGTGACCAACGACCTTTTCGATATAAATTGAACATCTCCAGATGTTTCCAAATTAATTAATAATCAAGATTATACTTATCATCCGGAATTAATCATCTAACACCCGATCAAGAGCAACGGATGATTGACCCGAACCCGGTATCTGCACACCATCTTTGCTGTATCTAAAGAAACCCTGACCTGTCTTCACACCAAGGTGTCCGGCACGAACGAGCATTCTAAGCAGAGGACAGGGACGATATTTAGGATCACCCAGATCCTTGAATAGAATATCCAGCCATCTCAGTACCTGATCAAGCCCAATGTGATCAGCCATCGTTAGGGGACCACGCGGTAATTCATAGCCCATTCGAATTGCTGTATCAATGTCTTCTGCGGATGCAATGCCTTCCATCAGCACCTGAATTGCCTCGTTAACAAGCGGCATGGCAACTCTTGTTGTTACATACCCGGGTGATTCAAACACTTCGATTGCTGTTCGGTCGAGTTTTTCTGCGAATGCTCTCGTTTTTTCAAATGTCTGGGTAGAGGTGTTAAAACCTCGAACAACTTCAACTAACCGTATCTTCGACACCGGATGAAGGAAATGCATACCAATAAACCGGTCTGCCCGATTCGTTATTGAGGCAAGTTCGGTGATTGACAACGTTGACGTATTAGTAATAAAAATTGCTTCAGGATTACATTGACTGCAAAGTTTAATGAAAATATCCTTCTTAACTTCAAAGTTCTCTGAGACGCATTCTATTACAAAAGGTTGATCTGATACGCTTTCAAATCCCACTTCACCCTTTATACGCGCTAAAATGACATTTTTCTCCGCCTCTGTCATCGCCCAACGCGAAATTTCATAATCAAGTGAATCTTCTATTTCAGAAAGGGTTTTTTTGAGCATTTCCTGATCGCGTTCAATCAGAAGTACTTCAATACCTCTTTTTGCTGCAACCTGTGAAATACCCTGTCCCATTGTACCACCACCAACAATGACCAGACTATCAACTTTCAGGGTTTCGTCCAAACTCATCTCCTACCTCTTTCTTGAAGTATCCGGATTTTCTCTCTAATTAATTTGAAGAACCATTTGTAAACATTTCCAATTCGGCAGTACAAAAGAAAAAGGAAGTCTCGATGACTCCGTTTTCTGGGGAATCTGATCCATGAACTACGTTCCTTTCAATGCTATCACCATATAATCTTCGAATTGTACCCTCATCTGCCTTATCGGGATTGGTGTTACCGATCAGTGTTCTATAGCGTGTAACAGCGTTCGGTCCTTCTAAAGCCACAACAACAACTGGGCCTGAAGTCATGTATTCAATCAGACTGTGATAAAATGGTCTCTCTCTGTGAACCGCATAGAACCTTCCTGCGGTTGCCCTGTCAAGTTGCAGCATTCGCAATGATTTCACAGTCAGTCCAACGCCCTCAATCCTTCTTAGTATTTCACCGGTTAATCTTTTTTGGACACCATCCGGTTTTATTATCGCTAAAGTTCGTTCCATTATTTCCTCTATTAAAGTTTTTATGCTAACAGCACAAAGGTGTCCCCATCTGGATATGGGAACAATCCCAGATTCAGTCAGGGACACCTTACTTACACGTTAAAGGATACCGGGAAATTTCAATCCGATACCCCTATGTTTCTTTTACAGATTACTTCCCTGTTTTCCGGTTATACTCATCAACTGATACCAGCAATGATGAAAAGGAAGCAAGGGATTGCATCTTTCCGCTCATTAAATGGGGCGAAAGCTATTTTTCGAGCAATTTCCTTGCAGCTTCATAGCCGAGGTTAAATGCTTTTTTATTTGGAACTTCCGTACCTTTAGGCGCTTTTGCAACAAGGCCTTTTCGAGCAGAATCAACAGAAATCACGCCGGTCAATCCGATCATGGCACCAAGAGAAACAGCACTGGTGTAAACCATTTTCTTCATATTCTTTTTTGTGATTTCAAGAATTGGCATTCTGTAAACTCTGTAACTTTCGTCAACTGTGTGAACCAATGACGGATCGATAAGAACAATACAATCTGGTTTCAAATCTTGTGCGAATTGATCCCATGATCGCTGTGCGAGACACAACATAAAATCTATCGCGGTAGTTCTTGGAAACAGAATTTTATTCGAATCAATAATCACATCAACTTTTGTGGGTCCACCCCTCACCTGTGCAGTATAAGTAGGGCTGTCACAAGCAAATTTCCCTTCAAAATTTATCGCCGCAGATGCCAGTATGTCGCCAGCAAGAAGAATTCCCTGACCGCCAACTGCTGAAAAACGGGCTTCGTAGTGATCAATCATTTATATTTACCTCACTCTCTACTTTTTCAGCCCAGCCTGGGCTCGTTTAATAACTCTCCCGTAAGCATCGGTGTATTCTTCTTTGTCCTTATCATGATGTAAAAGTCCGACGACAAATTTGCCTTCTAACTCTTCATCTGACATCTTTTTTGCACGAGCAACATTAATGGTTTGCTTGCTCAGGTGATTAATCAGATCAATTGGATCAGCAAGTTTATTGCGTCGTCCAAATTGGGTGTGACAATTTGACATCACTTCTATGACAGAGAAACCATGATGTTGGATTCCACCTTTAATTAATCTTTGGAGTTGCACACCTGAGCCGACATGTCCTCGGGCTACGTAGGTAGCTCCCGAACCTTTGGCAAGTTCAGCAATATCAAAACCGGGATCAACATTTCCCCAGGGTGTGGTTGCAGCTTTTGCCCCGATAGGTGTTGTAGGTGAATACTGTCCGCCTGTCATGCCGTAAATGTTGTTATTGTTGATGATTATCGTCATATCAATATTACGACGACAAGCATGTATAAAGTGATTTCCACCGATTGCGGTCGAGTCTCCATCACCGGCAATTACCAGGACATTTTTATCTGGTCGGGCAAACTTAATACCAGTTGCAAAAGACAACGCACGACCGTGAGTAGTATGTAAAGTATTCATGTCGAGGTACCCGGGTGCACGCGATGTACAACCAATCCCGGATATCACAGCGGTATCTTCCGGCTTCCAGTCAGCCTGCTCAAAAGCTGCCAACATAGATTTGACAACAATTCCGATTCCACATCCCGGACACCACATGTGAGGGATACGGTTAACTCGTAAATAATTTGCGTGTCGTATTGCCATTATGCCAGCTCCTCAATCTTGGATAAAATCTCGTCAGGGTAGATTGGAACCCCGCCTACTTTCTGTACACCGACAACGGGACCATCACACTTGGCTACTCTTTCAACCTCATAGATCAATTGACCAAGATTCGCTTCAGGTACAACTATACCCTTAGCTTTTTTACCCAATTCCGCCATCTTTTTTTCCGGGAACGGCCATATTGTCAATGGTCTCAGCATGCCAACTTTTATTCCTTTGGCACGAGCATCATTAATTGCAACAGATGCTGCACGAGCTGTTGATCCAAACGCAACAATAACTATTTCCGCATCCTCAGTCAGTACTTCCTCATAGGATTCAATCTCGTCAAGGTGATGAAATACTTTATTTATCATCCTTAGTTCTTCAGATTGCACCAACTCAGGATTAGTCGTCGGGAATCCAGAGGCATCATGGTTGAGCCCGGTCGTATGATAACGATATCCACTGAAATAATCCGCGAGAGGTGGCACATCAGATTCTGAGATATCATACGGTAGATATTCTTCAGGATGGCAAGTCGGCCGAGTGCGATCGATAAGCTCATATTCAGAGGGTTCAGGAATCTCAAGTCTTTCAGAAAGGTGCCCTATTACTTCGTCGATTAGAAGAAATACCGGCATTCTGAACCTTTCGGCTAAATTGAATGCTCTGATTGTTTCACTGTACACCTCATCTAAATAGGAGGGTGTTAGAGCGATAACAGGGCGGTCTCCATGAGTGCCCCAGCGAGCCTGCATAATATCAGACTGACCAAGAGCAGTCGGCAATCCGGTGGATGGACCACCTCGCATGACATTGACAACCACACATGGTGCTTCAACGATGCAAGCATACCCGATGTTTTCCTGTTTCAGTGAAAAACCGGGACCAGAGGTCGCCGTCATAGCTTTATCTCCGGCTAAAGCAGCACCTATAACTGCTCCCATTGCGGCAATTTCATCCTCCATCTGGATGAATTTGCCACCGACCATCGGTAGCCTGTGAGACATATGATGTGCAACTTCGGACGAAGGTGTAATCGGATATCCTCCAAAAAACTTGCAGCCAGCAGCCAATGCGGCTTCGGCAACTACAATGTTTCCTGGCCAGAAGACGACTTTACGTCCGTTTTCTTTTTTATCAGGCAATCGTCTTCTTCTCCTTTTTTTTCTTCTCTTTCTTGACATTATAAACTTCAATGGCAAAGTCAGGGCACTGATATTCGCACAGCATACATGCATTACAGGCTTCCATATTTACCACTTCAACAATCGAGCCCTCCCATCGGTCAAGTGCTATTGCCATATGCAGCACCTCCTTGGGACAAACTTCCGCACATATCTCACAGCCTTTGCAGTAATGGCGATGGATTGTGATGGTTGTCTGTTTGTCTTCGCTCGTGATTTTAACCGAATCCTCAACATGCGAGGCCGACTCTTCACTTACAAGGACAGTAGCAGTTTTCTTAGAATTGTCATCGGACATAAATGTATCCGTGTTATCTTTGATCTTTGAGTAAATTCGCCATTGTCAACCCAATTTCCGCAGGGCTGTCAGCAACGACTACTCCTGATTCGCGCAATGATTTAATTTTTTCAGCAGCAGTGCCTTTGCCTCCAGCAATAATCGCACCAGCATGACCCATTCTTCGTCCAGGAGGTGCGGTTTGACCAGCGATAAAGGCTACAACTGGTTTAGTTAGATTCTGCTGGATAAATTTTCCGGCATTCTCCTCGGCTGAACCACCGATTTCTCCGATCATTATTATCGCTTCAGTCTCATCGTCCTTTTCAAAAAGGTCGAGTAAATCAATAAATGGGCTGCCAATGATTGGATCCCCTCCAATCCCAATACAAGTCGATTGACCCAGATTTTGAGCTGATAGCTGTCCTACGGCTTCATAGGTCAAAGTACCGGAACGAGAAATGACACCAACACTTCCCCGTTTGTGTATAAATGCTGGCATAATACCGACTTTCGCTTTACCAGGTGATATCACACCGGGACAATTCGGTCCGACCAATCTGGTATCGCGTTCTTTCAGGTATTGGTTAACTTCAACCATATCCCTGGTAGGAATGCCCTCAGTGATGCAAACAACCAGCCTGATCCCTGCATCAGCGGCTTCGATGATGGCGTCAGCAGCAAAAGGTGGTGGTACGAAAATGAGAGATACATCTGCACCTTCTGCCTCAACGGCGTCAGCAACTGCGTTAAAAACGGGGACATCCAGATGCTTGATTCCACCCTTTCCGGGTGTTACTCCTGCAACCACTTTTGTGCCGTACTCAAGCATTTGTGTGGCATGGAATGTACCTTCACCACCGGTAATGCCCTGAACGACAACTCGTGATTTTTCATCTATTAGTATGCTCATAACAGTATAATTAAGTTTTTCTTAAAGTATCTTCTACGGAATAAACTCCGGATAAATTTTCCGGAATTTATTTAGTTATCCAGCTGCAGCCACAACTTTTTCCGCACCATCGCGGAAATCATCGGCAACGATAAAATCGAGTGGTGAATCACGCAGCATTTTTGCGGCGATATCCGCATTTGTGCCCGCTAATCTGACAACAACCGGGACATCAACATCAAGGTCATTTAATGCATCGATAATCCCTTGTGCAACGCGGTCACAGCGGACAATACCACCAAAGATGTTGATTAAGACCGCTTTCACGTTCTTGTCGCTAACAATAACTTTGAATCCACCCTTGACGTTTTTTGCCGATGCGGCTCCTCCGACATCGAGGAAGTTTGCTGGTTCACCACCGGACAACTTGATAATGTCCATGGTTGCCATAGCAAGACCTGCTCCATTTACCATACAGCCAACATTTCCGTCAAGTTTGATATAGTTCAGGTCAAATTTGGAGGCTTCGATCTCAGAGGGATCTTCTTCATCCAGATCACGAAACTCCATAAGATCGCTGTGCCTGAACATCGCATTATCGTCGAAGTTGATTTTCGCATCAACTGCAATAACCTGACCTTCTTCGGTAACTACGAGTGGATTGATTTCCGCTAAAGAGGAATCACTTTCCTTATAAACCCGGTACAAATCGGTAAGGAATTTCTTTCCCTGCTTGATCTGGTCACCCTCAAGACCAAGAGCAAGCGCCATCCTGTAAACCTGGAAAGACCTGAGCCCGACAGCAGGATCGACCCGTTGTTTAAATATTTTTTCCGGTGTTTCAGCAGCTACTTTTTCAATTTCCATCCCACCTTCCGTGGAAACCATAAATACATCTGCAGCTGTTTCTCGATCGAGAACTATACCAACATATAGTTCACGGGCGATATTTGCACCCTGTTCAACAAGCAATCGCTTGACAATTCGTCCTTCGGGACCGGTCTGGTGCGTAACCAGATTCATGCCCAAAATACTCTCAGCATGTTCCCGAACCTCTTCAAGAGACCGGGCAATCTTAACTCCACCACCCTTACCTCGGCCACCGGCATGAATTTGCGCCTTTACGACGAATACATCTCCACCAATACGTTTTGCGACTTCTACAGCTTCATCCGGGCTGAATGCAGCACCTCCGTCCGGAACAGCTACTCCGTATTTGCGAAAAATTTCTTTTCCTTGATATTCGTGAATCTTCATTTCAATCCGTTAGTTTGTATTGTTTTTCTAAGGTATTATTATCGTTCCTGCTTGGTTTTCAAACGCCTTGTCAACCTGTTTGATGTCACAGATTATAACTTTGCGACCACCATTTTTTAAAAAATCTGCAGCTGCCTTAATTTTCGGTCCCATACTGCCAGCTGGAAATTGTCCATCCGCTAAATGTTCTAAAGCGGTACGAGCAGTCATTTCAGGAACTCGAATCTGGTCAGCCTTTCCAAAATTGAGATATACAGCGTCGACATTCGTGATTATGACAAATACTTCAGCATCAATTTCCTTTGCCAGTATTGCAGCGGCAAGATCTTTATCAATTACAGCATCAACCCCCTCCAAGCCCAAAGCATTATCCATATATACAGGTATACCACCACCACCTGCAGTAATCAAAATCGTTCCTGAATCAACTAATTGACGAACAATATTCGCATTAATTATACTCCTTGGTTCCGGAGAACCTACAACTCTCCGCCAGGAATCAGAATCACCATAGGGTTTCATATCCCAACCTTCATTTTCGATTCGATAATTTGCTTCTTTGGCAGTAAAGCTGCGGCCTATGTATTTTGTAGGATTTTTAAGTGCCGGGTCATCTTTTCCAACCAGTACCTGAGTAACTAAGGTGACGACATTTTTCTTAACTCCCTCGGTAGAGAGAACATTTTGGAAGGATTGCTCGATCATGTATCCCATTGATCCTTCAGTATCTGCAACTAAAAGACCCAGCGGGACGTCAGGTAAATCATGTCGAGCCATTTCAACACGGCGTAAGGCAGCTCCGACCTGTGGACCATTGCCATGAACTATGGCAATCTGGTACCCTCTTTTAATGAGTTTATACAGCTCTCTTAAACTCTGGCGGGTATGTCGGAACTGCCCTGCGATATTTGTAACTTTATCAGGCGGGGAAATTGCATTCCCGCCGAGTGCGATTACTGCACGTTTTTCCTGAGAAAGAATCATTCGGAGATTATCTGTGATTGGCTACAAAAAGTCAGCCAAAGCATCCTTCATATCTGGTTTACCAATCTCCTGGAGGTCATATGAAACACGCACTGTATCCTTGCGGATGTTGATTACCCGTCGCAGATCTATTGGAGTCCCAATAACAACCACTTCAGCGTCAACGGCGTCAATTGTTCTCTCAAGATCAGCCATTTGCTCAGCACCATATCCCATTGCCGGAAGAATAGATCCGATATAAGGGTAAGTGTTAAAAGTTTCTGCGAGTTTTCCCTTCAACCATGGTCTTGGATCAACGATGTCTTTGACACCAAATTTGTTGGCAGCAACAACACCTGCACCAAATTCCATCTCACCATGTGTGAGGGTCGGCCCGTCTTCGACTATTAATGCGAACTTGCCTCGAAGTAAATCCGGATTGTCGACTGCTACCGGTGACGCACCGTCAATGACAATAGCCTTTGGATTAACTTCCCGGATATTATGACGAACTTCGTCCAGGTCATCCGGGTCGGCACTATCGATCTTGTTGATTACTATGCAATCAGCCATACGAAGATTAACTTCACCAGGGTAATAATTTATTTCATGACCTGGTCTTAATGGATCAACAACGGTAATGGTGAAATCGGGTTTGTAAAATGAGAAGTCATTATTTCCACCATCCCACAGGACAACATCTGCCTCTTCTTCTGCTGCTCTAAGTATAGCTTCATAGTCAACACCAGCGAAAACAAGATTGCCCCGTACAATATGTGGTTCATATTCTTCCATTTCCTCAATCGTGCAATCATGCTTTTTGAGGTCATCTAATGATGCGAAGCGTTGAACTCTCTGTTTGACCAGATCACCATAAGGCATTGGGTGACGAATCACGGCAACCTTTTTTCCGGCTTCGGTTAGAAGTTCTGCAACTCTACGGGTTGTCTGGCTTTTACCGCATCCGGTTCGGATTGCTGTTATCGCAATCAAAGGTTTTGTGGATTTGACCATTGAAGCACGAGGGCCGATTAATTTGAAATCAGCACCGGCGGCATTTACAATTGCCGATTTGCTCATCAAGTCGGAATAAAGAATGTCACTATATGAGAAAACTACCTCATCAATTTCGTGTTCTTTAATCAGTTCAGTCAAGTCTTCTTCCGCAACAATCGGAATACCATCGGGATATCCTTCACCTGCAAGTTCTGCGGGATATCGTCTACCATCAATATCCGGAATCTGAGCTGCAGTGAACGCTACAACCTTAACATCTGAGTTTCCGCGATAGACTGTATTGAAATTGTGAAAATCACGACCTGCCGCACCCATGATGATGACTTTGCGTGGTTCCATCAAAAATTCTCCTGATTTATTTTCCCGAATTATTTCGAATCCGGAGTCGTTTCCAAAATTACAACAAGCGGTTGGAGTTCTCAGTTAGCAATTGAAAGTATGTTTTTCTCCAATCCGCTTTATCGGTTATCCAGTAAGGCTTAACCTAACCGGGATTATGAAATGGTAATATAACCATTTCCCAACATTTGGTCAACTGTATGTGACAAAAAGAACGAACACCTTCAATTTATTATAATCACAACCATGTAAACATGTAAATTTAAATCAAAAGAAGCAGGTCAGAAATTGACCTGCTTCTCTTTAGTACAAAACTCTTTTTTCTGTCTATCTCAGATATATCAACTGTGTAGACTTAGTTTCCATTGGAGTAGTTAACCTTAGAATATAAGTTCCGGACGGAAAATTGACCGAGTTCAGTACCCAACTACCCGAACCGGTTCCAAATCCTGTTTCTATATTGTGGATCCATCTTCCCTTTTCATCAAATAAGGCTGAAGTAAAAGGCAAACCGATCGGGATATCGAAATGAACAGTAGTTGAATTATTAAAAGGATTTGGGTATGCTGGATTCAACAGGATTGCATTGGGAACTTCCGATGGGTTTAAGACTGTAACATCGTCCATAAAAGTTACTACCGCATGAATTGCAAAATTAAATGGTGTTTCATAAGAAGGATCTTCGTCATCCATCCTGAACCAGATCTCTTCATCATCACTCCAGAAAAGACTCCTGGAGACGTTGACATACTCACCGTCGTCGACGTACACCGCTAAGGTATCTGTTTCAGCATCAGCAACAATTTCAACGCCAATATGAAAATCCAGTGGTCCATAGTTAATGATTTCCATATGGGACAGGTCAACTGTATTAAATGCCGGTTCAACATTTCCAAAATGCAATTCTTCATACGGTACAATCACAGAATCGAGCGCTTCTCCCGGGAAACCGGCTTCGCCTAATTGTTCTCCACTCTCCCAGACAATGACTTTCATATCAGGAGTACCATTATTTCCAAAGAGATCAAACAATCCGATCCTGGCTTCCATAATCTGGTACCGAGGGTAAGGCGGTGTGAATCGAACATTGTAATAATGATCTGCAAATCCATTAGATTCGGGTAAGGTCAAAAAATTGGGCAAATCATCCGGATCTTCATAGGAGAGTTCATCCAGATCAGGATCAACCGCCGCTATGTACTCCCATCTGGTTTTTGTGTCTTGTTCACCATCACCCTTCGTGACCATAAGAGAAACATCATAATAGCCATGTTGTCGATAAGTATGATTTGGATTTTGATCCTGGCTGGTCTGACCGTCTCCAAACTCCCAGAACCAATTCCGAATATTCGCTCCGGTCGATCTATCTTCAAATCTAACCTCAAACGGTATTTGACCTCTTATTGGATTTGCGGCAAAGACAGCTTCAAAACCAGGCACAGTAATCGTATAAGGTTCCTGCTTTACGGTTTGCTCGTCACCAGCGGAGTATCGGAAGAGGATTACGACATCATATTCCGCGCCTTCTTGCGCATTATCATCGAGTGTTAATGTCAATTGCGTATGAACTTCCAGTTCAACCTCCGGATCATTTTCCATGTTGTCCAGTTCAACGGAAATAAATTGGTCTTCTCCGTTCACTTCTAAAACAACTTCATCAGCTCGGAAGGCAAGTAGATGATCATGAGTGAACTGGCGACTTTCACCAGGATTCATGGTGACGTCTTCATCACGCTGCGGGATAGAAATTGACCTTATATTACGTTCAGAGGCAAAACCGGTGCCCACAGTTGTCAAAAAGAAAACAACTGCAATGAAAACGTAAAGAATTATTTCTACCCTCTGGTCTGTTTTCCTCTTCATATCTCCCTCTTCAGATATAAATTAATTAAATGTCGTTTTAACAGGTGAATTATAAGATAATGTTTTATCTGACCAATGTCACCTTTCTAACAAATTGCTGTGCACCTGAGTTCACCTTCAGGAGATAAAGTCCACTGGGCATTCCATCTGCTGAGATTGAGAACTCATGCGCTCCGGCGGCTCGAATCCCGGTATGAATAGTCTCTATCATTCTTCCGCTTAGATCATGTAGTGTTAATGATAATTTTGCCTGGGAGGTTAAGCTAACCGAAATCTGTGTGGTTGAATTAAACGGATTCGGATATGCCTGACTTACGTGCATTTCTTCGGGTATTGGCCTGAAATTTTTATCAATGGCGTTGAGAGACTCAACCTCAACCGTTACCGGAATAGTGATTAGGGGCTCACGTCCACTATTTTCAAGGAGGAGAGTTGTTTCGAGTACAGCACCATCAGCAAAATCCCGGACATTCAAATTTAAGTTTACAAATCCCTCCTGACCGGCTCCCAAAACTCCATCAACAGGATCAATTTCAATCCAATCTATCTGAAAATCCAAATACCATGATTTTAAAAATCGAGCTGCTCCCGTATTAATAATTCCAATCATACTCCAACCGAAATTTGAGATATTTCTTGATGCAAATAATCCTGCAGCAGGAATATCATCCTCTTCTTCTGACAGGTTCCTTTCAAATCGAATATCTCCCGTCTCCGGATTTGCTGTATGCAATATCGGATCGCCTCCCATACCACGTTCCAAAATAAGCAGAGAATATCCGTCCTCATTGAACGGATAGAACGCTAATGCCCTAACGGCTAGCTCATTAGGTATCTCGCGCAAAACGTTTCCCTCTACATCGAGGTTCACAAGTGGCATTCCACCATTACCAACCCATAAGTTACCTTCATTATCAACTGTCACAGCCATGTTTGGATCGTAAGGACCTTCAATTTCACTTACCAATTCACCTTGAAGTGTCATCTGGAAAATGTTCCCGTTTGAAGATCCGTAAATAAATTCACCATCCCAAGCCATGTCCTGAATACCAACTCCGAAACTGCCTTCAGGTTGCTCGAACATTTCGACAAGTAAACCATCACGATTTAATTTGTATATGAAATTCGGATCGCGGTTATTATTTCCCCCGGCAACGTAATAATGTCCCTCTGCAAAAACTACCCCATTAAGTCTGAAATCACCGAACTGTTCGGCAATTTCTCGGGAATCTATTAAATCAAAGCGAGCCATATTATCTTGCATTTCAAAATTAAGATTCCAGTTCAAGTCACCATTCCCGACATTTCGAATTGTGAAATCCCTTTGCATTTGACCATCAACTTCTATGTACTGGTTTACCTCATTAGAGTCAAGATCGACTTCACCGAATAACATCTCAAAATTCGCAACAGTGACTTCCTCTTCAACCACAGCAATTCCATCCCGAGACTGAGGATTATATCCAACGGCAAATACGTTCAGAGTATAATCATTTCTTTCAGGAACACCATTCATGACATAGTTACCTTCTTCGTCTGTTACCGAGAGAACGTTAAAAGGACTCAGTGTAACGTGGGCTTCCTCAATTCCTGCCTCATCATCCGCATCGACCACCTGCCCACGGATTTCACCAAATCCGTCTGCCACAATAATATCTCCCTGAACTAAAAATCCGTCCCTGAAAAAAGCACTCCATGTCAATAATTGAGCTTCCTGCAACTGTGGATCAAATTCAATTCTCAAATCACCATTTTCATCAGATTCTCCAGCCTGATAGATTGAATCGTCTTCATTTCTCACACAAACACGAACACCTTCAATGGGTTCATCATTTGATGTTACTGATACATCGATCCAATCTGTATCAACGATGAGGGCGTCCGGAATTTCCACATCAAGATTAATTGGAGCCCCCATTCGATATTCGAGGGCTGGATTTCCGAGCCAAATGTATGCCCGGGCATTCATCCTCCCTATGCACGGCCATCGGTCCTGATCATAAACAAGTATCATTTCCGTAACCGCGAGATTGGCAGCATAACCGAGATCATAAACTCCATCATCGAAAAACGCCCGGAATATTCTCTGGTCAAAATACGAATTTCCATCGGTGAAAGTTGAAATTACCGAGCCGTGGGCTGCAACCGAGGCTCCGTCTAATTTCTGGAATATTTCAATTATACAATCGGCTCGACGGGTCGCAATATTACCATTCAGGCAGGCAGAAGAAACGAGAATAAATGGCATATTTCGGTTATCCATCTGCCTTACTATATTTCCATCAATACTTCGGTTGTGGAGTGGCCTGTACATAGAAGTTTCATTTCCATGCCCCCGGTAGTTAAAGAATCCGACACCTCCAGCGTTAACTTCATCAATAACAGTGTTAACATTTACATCCGGGTTATCACCATAAATTGGGATCATCTCAGGAGCCTGAAGGCCGTATTCAAATGTCTCAACACCTCTTTTAGCGATCAAATACACCGGAACATTGTCCTGTTCATCATCTGATGCAACCAGTACAGCCCTGGAGAGCCAATCAATGTTATCTCTTTGCTCGAAATTCCAGGTCATATAGTCCATAGTTTTGGCAATTTGTATCTCGAGTTCTTCAAGGTCATCGGGGCTCTCGTATGTCAGCCTTCCAATTGCGAGATCCGGTAAATGATCTTCAAATCCATCCTCATCCGGATCATCAAGACAGACATACCATGAATCACTGTGAGTATCAGTGTCATTTACCTGGTCACCTGGATCCTCAGGATCCCAATAAAACATTGGTACATCAAAGTTAAAACGGTGTCCATCACCAATGAAAAATACGTACTCCAATCCATTAATAAAAAACTCCCTCACAATATCCTTTAGGACATCGGGATCTTCAATTTCATCTGCAAGAACAACTTCGGTGCGGAGACCGGCGGAGTGGTAAAATTCTATTAATGGTATTGAAGTTTCAAGGGCTTCTTCACGTAAAACAAAGAGCATTCGAATTGGTTCATTATCATCAGCGTCGAGCGGTCGATTATCTGGTTGTTCCGGATTAAGGATGGCAATCTGATGTAATTTCTGCATTCTTGGATTCACAACTCGAGGTTGAACAATCCTGGTATCACCGGGCACAAAATCAACCTTTACAGTCATGCGCCTAGCAATTTCAAGCCCGCCGGTTGAAGGGATATAGCGAATTGGTTTAATGGAGACTCCCGCAACAGGAACTCCTCCCCAGCCCTGTACGGCGTTTACTGAGACCTTGACTTCAGGTATTGGGATATCTGAGCTGTAAGCTTTTTCATTGATTACGAATGGTGGAGAGGGTAAACCATCGTCACGAGTTGGTAATTGTCTTGGCGGCAGGGAAAATGTTCCGACATCTACCCAATCCGCCTCAATTAAAGACACTTTACCACTCGAATTGTGAGGAAATTGTATAAGCTCAACTATTGCCGGAAAAGAAGGTTCACCAGCATCACCAAACTGCAGTTGTTCATGTTTAGATAGATTGATCCGATGATAATCCTTTCCATTAAGGGTTAGATCATCAACGTAAAAACCGCTGATCTCCCATTGGATTAGTAAATGGGAATCCGTCTCCTCAAGCAATTGAACGGTAGGTTCGTCCTCTGAACTGAACTCGTCAAAAGAATTCCATTGCTCAGCTTGAAGTACTCCCGCAAAGGAGAACACAACAACTGCAAAGACAATAATACAATTTCTAAGGTTCACTGACACATTTATATTAAAAATCACTTTTACCTCGCTGGTTAACATTTGGGCTGATCACGGAAAACTAAGGTTTCAAATGTTATACGAAAACTATCACCAAAATCGGGAAACTAACCACTCAAATTTGGTTTTATTATACAACTGTTAAATCAAAAGTTAGGAATTAATGAAGGAATCCGGCAATCTTAGCACAATCAATCCGGATATCTCATCTGCTATGTAAATCAAATTATTTTCTGTTACGAAGACACCTTTGACTGCAGGTGTGTAATAATCTGCAATTAACTCAGGATTATTTGGATTCTTTATATCAACCACATACAGCCCTGCCTCTTCATCGAGAACGTAAGCAAAATCATTTCTTACGAATACATCAAATGCTCTGTTGCACCCATCTGGCTGAATAGAAGTGACAAGTTCCGGATTAGATTTATCGGATATATCTGCAATAACAAGACCGCTCTGATAATCTGCTATTAATACGTGAGTTTTCTCAGCGTTTAACTCAACATTCCTTGCTGCTCCGGGGGTGTTAACACCCCCCAGGACAGTTAAATCAGTTCTGCCCTCGTCGTCACTTCCGACTTCGACAATAGTTAGTCCGACCTCATTATTTGCGATATAAATAATATCCCCGGAATAGCAAACTCCCATACTCGATCCGGACTCAAAGTGAATCCAATCAAAGAAGTCCCTGTCGTGGTGATCCCATCTTTCAATTCTGGAATTCCAAATTATTTTGTCTATTCGTAAACCATCCTGTTGACTAACGCTAACAAGGATCAGAGTTTCATTGTCTAATTCAAAAAACGCGTAGTCAGTCTCACTGAAACCAAAGCTGGTAAGTGGATGTGTGTTTGCAGCACGATGATCGTAGATTGATAATATGCCTGGGATTTTCTCCGGGTCATCATTGGAAAATTCTTCCGATTCAATGGTAATCATGAGTCCGGTTAAGGGACAATATGCTGCTTTTCTAACAGGTCGAAAAGTCTTGAATGTTTCAACTGGAGAGGAGATTAATGGAATTGAAGAATCCCAAATGGCAATGCCCATTTCGTGATCAGCAACAAAAACACGTTCACCATCACACCAAACATCATTTGACCAACCAGCAGTTTGAATTTGCTGCAGAAGTTCAAACGCAGAATCCTCTTCGCTCACCACCGGATTGTTCTCTTTTACGCATCCAATCAGGATAAACATGACTGACAATATAATCCACAAACGCGTATCCATTCTGATATTCTCCGAAGTATTTACCGTGGGTAATCAGACCATTCCAGGACAATCAAGCCCAGATCCTGGTCGGCGATATAGATTGTAAAATCATCAGTAATAAAAACTGACATCGGAGCAGGAGTATAATATCTCCCTAAAAAAACAGGAGTTAAAGGTTGACTGACATCAACTGTGAACAAACCGTTGTTAGGATCGAGGAAATATACAATATCATCCTTAATAGCGAGTTTATGAGCATTTTCAGCACCTTCAGGCAAGATCGAACCAACCATGCTCGGATTCGATTTATCTATCACATCCACAATTACCAGCCCGGAATGAAGATCGGCAACAATGGCATGAGTTCTCGAATTGATTATCCCGACATCTCTTGCTGCTCCCGGAGTGTCAACCGATCCGAGAATAGAAAGATCAATACCATCGGGATTTGAGTAGTCCGCATCTACAATAATAAGACCTGCCTCGTTGTTTGCTACATATATTGTTTCATAATCATAAAAAAGTCCTCGACTTGACCCGAAATCAAACTCAATTTCACCGCACAGAGGATAATACCAGCTATCCCATTCTTCAATATCCTCGTCAAAAAAGATAGTATTTATTTCAATACCTTGATATCGATTAAGCCCTATTATAAGCACAGTATCTCTGTCTAACTCGTGAAAAGTAAAATCTTCGAGAGTACCACCAAACATCCAGAGTATATCTGATTTGTTTTTATAAACAGTAAATGAGCTCCATTGGTTTCCACTTACGAATGTCAAATCACTTTGTGCAGAATGAGCGACTCTTTTCGAATTACCTCTTGTCAAAATTGTATCAACAATACCAGGAGCTGAGCTATCTGAAACATCCCAGATCGTGACACCAAATTCGTGATCAGCAACATATGCCATATCTCCTTCTATCCAAACATCATTAGCCCATCCGGGAGTCTGGGTTTCACTGATGAGAAGGAATGTATCTTCCTTAACTGCCTCTACCGGATTGTTTTTTTCTGCACATCCCAGAAAAAACAATAAAACGGTGATTGCAATAAATATCCTGTACTGAATTTCCATCTTTCACTCTCCGGATTCACCCTTCAGTTTACTAATTTGAATATTCAGCTACATGTTTTTGTGGAATTAAGTATAAATGAAGTATACCTAATTTCATCGCCACTCAAGAATGATGATGCCAAGATCCTCGTCGGTCAGGTAAACTATATCATCTTCAGTTATCGCAATACCCGTTGGAGTTGGGGTATCATATCTTCCAACCAAAATGGGTTCCAAAGGATCACTCACATCTATTGCAAACATTCCGTTGTACCTGTCAAGTAAATATGCAATATTATCCTTAACAGCCACCTTAATTGCCTGATCTACTCCGCCGGGTTGGAATGTACTGACAATTTGCGGATTTGTGACATCACTAATGTCTATAACAACTAATCCGGTTTGCCAATCTGCAACAATCGCATGAGTTTTAGCATGGTTCAATCCAACACTTCTGGAAGCACCCGGAGTATCTACTGATCCTTGTACAGTCATTACAATGCCCTCACCTGGTACAGTATATTCCACGCTGATAATAGTAAAACCCATCTCGTTATTAGCTATGTATATATGATCATAATCGTAATACAATCCGCGCATCCGTCCGAAATCGAGACTAAGATTATCCTCAAAATTACTTGAACCTTTCTCCCACTCACTGATATCTGTCGACCAGTATAGAGTTTGCAGGAATAATCCGTCTGTGGCATCAATCCCGGCAAGAATAACGGTATCAGGACTTAATTCGTGAAAGGAAAAATCGTTCATTGTGCCTGATCCTACATTGCCAAATCTGCGCATGGGTTCGTGGACATTGTGATGATCTATGTAAGTAATAAAAGCAACTCCACCCTGGCTGTTCGCTTCATTTACCAGAAACAAGTTTGATTGAGGCGCAAATTTGATCTTCTTAGAAGATCCGGAAGTTTTAAGTGTATCTTTGATTACCGGATTTGCGGGATTGGAAATATCCCAAATAGTAACTCCACCCTCATGTTCTGCCACGTAGGCACTATCTCCTGCAATCGAAATATCAACCGCCCATCCTGTTGTGCGTATTTGGTTTAAAAGCTGAAAGGCATGTTCTTCCGTTGATACTATAAAATCTTGTCTCTCAGCACATCCCGCAAAAATTATTAGTGCTGCAACCGTAATTAACAACCATTGCTGACTTTTCATGGTTTTGGATCCTCTGGTTTGACGGATACAGAAATTGACTTGTTTAAACTGCTACTATTTATAATATAAACAGGCAGAATACAAGTGTCAATAAACTTGAATTCCCAAATGTGTCGGTAAAAGGTGAATTCTCGTTAGTTGACAGGTTCTGAATGGAGATCACCAACAGAAAAATACTGGACGACTATTTGTGTGCTTAAAAAAAAAGGATATTATTGTTTCTTCAGCTTTCTGCCTCTTGAATACTCGGGGTGTTCCTTTGCGATGGCCTTGCGAATCCGTTTTCGGGCTTCGTGCAGGTACCACCTAAGTGTAACTTTAGGGCAATCGAGTAATTCAGAAACCTCATCTGCTGAAAAATCCTGGAGGTCGACTAGTACAAAGGCGGCTTTTTGTTTTGGATTTAGCTGATCTGCTAGTTTAAAGAAAATCTGGCGTAATTCCTTTCGCTCAAAATCAAGGGCGATAGAGTCAAAATCCAATTCGGGAATGTTTAAATACTGTTCGGGATTCTCGTTAATGGAGTGTTCGTACCTGCGTCTCTTTTTGGAACGCAGAAAATCAATAGCAGCGTTTACAGTTAGGCGATAGAGCCAGGTGAAGAATTTTTTCTTAGGATTGAAACCATGGATACCTTTATATAATTTAATAAAGACCTCTTGAGCAACATCACGGGCATCCTCATAATTCCCTAATACTTGATATGCAATACTCGCAACCCGTGTTCTATAAAGCTCCACGAGTTCCTGAAATGCTACTTCATCATTCTGTTGGCAACGTTCAATCAGTTCAGCGTCAGGGTTGATCACTTCCTGATTGGATTCCGTTTCGGTTTTTGTCATCTGTACAGTCTTTAATTGAACTTAGTTAAATTTACACAGATAATTATTTTAACTCAAGCTTTCTCTGTGTAGATTTCTAACTTATTAGTTTAGTGAATGGATTAACTCGATGCAATTTGATCCAAAAAGCCCGGATTCTCCTGAATCAGAGCAAAAACCAAAGATATTCGACCTGGTCTCAATATTGATGATTCTGGTTGGAGTTATACTCTTTTCAAAGCCACTTTTCGATCCCTGGGCTGGGAAAGCCGAATTCCTGCTTTCAGAACTCCTGATGTTTGGCATTACATTGGTTTTTTTGAAATTACAGAAATTCAATGTTGCAGAACTAATACGTTGGAATCCGCTTCCGAGAAAGCTCTGGTGGTCACTGTTGTTATTGGTCACCGGTTTTGTAATTTTGCTTGATGAATTAGACCGTATAATTTCAATTTTAATCCCAATGCCTGTTGAAAGGATAGATGAATTGAGAAGTGCCTTTATTTTCTCGACCCTTCCGGAAGCGATCTGGATAATCCTCGGTGTGGTTATTGCTGCACCACTAATTGAAGAGACTATATTCAGAGGCATATTCCAGGGTACACTTGAGCGATCATTTAATCCGACTCAGGCTGTTCTCTGGACTTCACTTATATTTGCCATAATACATTTTCAAATTTGGTGGTTCATCCAAATACTGCTGCTCTCTGTTTTACTTGGGTATCTGTGTTGGAGATCAAATAGTATTTTTCCAGCAGTATTTATTCACATCGGGAATAATCTCTGGACTATATTTATCATGAACTCCCCCGACCATTTTCTACTAAATCTCTATCTTTGGCATGATCATGTGAATCCTCTTCTTGTGGTGCTGGCAATTGTGATATCCTTTTATGGGTTTAAAATATTTGATTCTAAATTCGCAAATTCAAAGGAATAACTCCTCATTGTGTATCACATGGTTGGATTCAATGGGAATGATCCTTATTTTTTAACAACTCATTAATATTCAGTAAGCTGTAGTGTGACTGGATTGGATTCCTCCTCGAACACCAATCTTAAAGGAATTCATTTGAGCCAACTGTTTCGTACAAAACACCCACGAGTTTAACACTTGAAGTCAACCTCTTTAGAAAATCTCGACAAGAAGCTGAATCAAAATCATACGATTGTGGTTAATGAAGCGCACTTTCCACCGGAAAATCCATCATTATCTTTTAGAATTAAGGCTTATATATTAATGGGTTGTATAATTACACCATTGATTCAGATATTCATGCGACTGTTAAACCGTACTCGAATTACCGGAATCGAAAATATAAAGGATCTTGACTCTAAATGGATTCTCGCGTCCAATCACCTGTCTATCCTCGATGACCTGTTTCTCGGTCCGATCCTTCTTTTTCCCAAGTCAATGAGAGGCTATTCGTACTTCCCGTATCACGCCCCTGAGGAGCGGAATTTTTACAAAAAACGATTGATATCCTCATTCATGAGGCACTGTAAATCTATCCCACTCATCCGTGGAGCAGGGATTTTTCAACCCGGAATGAACCGAATTATCAAATCAGTTGATGAAGGTGGAATCCTCCATATTTATCCTGAAGGTACCCGATCACGAAGTGGAAAAATCGCAGCCGGAAAACCAGGCATTGGGAGGATTGTGTGCGAAACCGGGGCGGTCGTAATTCCAGTCTACCACCAGGGCCTTGAAGGAGTACTTCCCATCGGAACAACAATCCCGAGAATCGGAAAAGACATCCGTATCGCCATTGGGGAACCAATGCGTTTTGAAACAGAGGTCGAACCGGGAAAAGAAATTAAAAAGTGGAAATCAATAAGTACGGAAATTACCGAAGAAATTCACAAGCAGAAACAGATTACGGAAGAAAAATGGGGACCTAAACCTCTTTATATAAAGAAGAGGAAGAAATAACTCGCTATTCTTCTACATTGCGAATCCGGGGATATACGAGAACACCTTCTTCCTGCATATTAAGCAAATAGCCTTGAGTTGGTTCGCATTGGGGAATGTTGTTAAACAAGAATTCGGGAAGAAAAAATCGACCTTGACCATCCTTTGCCACGATCAGCAACTCCTCCTCCACCAATGATCGAAAAGCTGTTTCAACAGGCATTTCAAAATCGGGCAGATAGGCAGTCATTTGCCAACCTTCGCTTAGTTGTATGGGCTCATTGTGCCTCACCTTCTCTCCAATCAGTGACAACTCGGCATCTTCAGTAACTTTAATAAGATAACCCTGGTGACGATGCCAGAATGGAATATTATTGAATCCGAATTCCGGAGTATAAAAACGACCTTCTGAATCCTTTACTCTCGATAGAATTCCAGCCTCAACCATATCTTCAAAAATTAGGGGTATATCAAACATCATCAGCAGATTGTGAGAAACCATATTCCAGCCGAAATTGAGTGGAATAACCAATTCAGCCATATCCGGGCGAATAGCCTCAAGCGCAGCTAAGCCATCAGGAATTCCCCATCCGAGCAATGTATCCGGTTCTTCATTGTTATCGCTTGATTCACGAAGTAAATCCCTTAAAGTTTCCGGATTTAGTGTTGGACTTGCTTCCAATAATAATGCACATAATCCCGATATTGCAGGAGCTGAAAAGGATGTGCCGTTGCCACCTCCATAAGAGTTATCATCTCTTGATGAAGCAAACCTTATTGAACTCCCGGATGTAGTAAAATCTGGCTTAATTCTCTCGTCGAATGTAGGACCTTTTGAAGACCATGTAGCATAGGAACTATCTCTGTTAGTTGCTCCTATGGCATATCCACCGAATCCATCGGCAGGTGCACCCATTTTATTATGTGGGTATTGATTTCGACCGGTGTTTCCCATTGATATGACTACAATCATACCGACTTCGACCGCACGTTCCGTGGCAATAGAGGTAACTGCAGTTTCTCCGTTTAAGTCTTCATAATCATACCAATCCATATAGGATAGAGAGGAATTGACAACCTCAACTCCCAATTCGTCCATCCATTCTATAGCTGCAACCCAGTGATCTTCTTCTATTTCCCTTTCCCAGTCTGTATTTTCTGTTTTTGCAAGGACATAAGTTGCGCCATAAGCCATTCCAATCATAGATCCAGGGGCAAATCCACCAATTATTGAAAGGGTACGGGTTCCGTGATTACCTATTCCCATATCATCTTCATCATCAACATTATCATCGTCATTCACAAAATCCCACATATCGAGAATATCAATATCCCGGAGGCAAACATGATCGAGGTTGTTATATCCTGCATCCAGCATACCAATCAAAATACCTCTCCCGGAAAAACCCCGGTCATGCAATTCCGGGATGTTCATGAACTCGTTCTGGCGGAGGCTATTACCATAATCTAAATTCCAATCCCGGTGAGGAATCTGCTCGGGGGGTGGATTCTGCTCTTGTACTCCAATATCCGGACGACGAATAAAGCTTCTTACTGGTCTAATTTGTTGTACAAACGGGAGTTGAGTCAAATTATTATACGCGTTTCGAGAGATGTTAGCACTGATAGCGTTCAACCATCGGCTCTCGTGTCGGATTTCGACACCATTTATTTTTTCTATTTCTCGAATATAATCTGAATTGACGGGAACATCCTTAATATCTATCCGATTGCCTTTTCCCCTTCTTATCCGACGTTCTTTTGCTTTCGGTGTTAAGTTCTTTCCAGCCTTTTCAAATGCAGAGTGAATTTCAGCCGCATCCTGAAGTCCTTTGTCTTTAAAATATATCCAGAACGGACTTGAATCAATTTCACCGGAGTACCCACTCCCGATTCCGATGAATGTCAAATAGACTATCAGAACCACAATCGGGTAGATTGTGAAATTCGTGTGATTTATTCTGCTGAAAAGTTGCATGAACTTACCGTTTAAAAACACCTGTATGTTTAACGCGGGAGGAAACGCAATTTTTGTTGTCTCATGACATTTGACAGTCGAAAAGTTCCGCCATTAAGACAAACCACGTCAAGCCCTCTTTTTACAACCTCTTCTGCCATCTTATATGCATTTGCTCCATAGAGACTAATAAGATAAACAGGTTTATCCCTATCTAAAGTGTCAGCAATATAAAACATATCCCCAAGATGAACAGATTTCATTCCCGGAATATCCACAAAATATGATGGATCTTCAGTGAGTGCATCCATGAGAAAAAACATGTTCAAATCCGCACCGCTATTCAGCTTTTTAACCAATTCCTCTGGCGAAATTGATTTGACTGTTCCCGGAGTGGGGTGTTCCACTTTCTGAGGAAGTCGGTACTTTGATTTCTCCTGCTTATTACAACCTGTAATAAAGACAATCCCGATCAGTATTACAATGATCCTCGTCACCCAGAACATAAATCTTTTGTCCTCTAATGTTTACGAATAGATTTAAATTACTTATTTACTCTTCGGAAGTTGAAGCCTGTTTTACCATGTCCAACATCTCATTTATAAGCTGCTGTGCTCTTGTTTCATCCTGAGATTCGGAGAACACTCTCAGGATAGGTTCAGTATTTGATGGACGAACCTGCACCCAGCCATCATCGTAGACTACCTTCAATCCGTCAATTCGGGATATCTGATCGTGAGGGTAAAACCTCGTAATTCTATCAACCAGCTCCATCGGATCATCGATGCCAACGGGTACGCTCGTTTTTACAATCTTGTAGGCTGGCAATTCACTTACGACCTCTGAAACTTTTTTCTTCCTTGAAGCAATAAGGTTTAGAACCAGAGCCATACCAATCCCTGCATCCCTGACCAAATGCACCTCAGGGAATATGACTCCACCATTTCCCTCTCCACCAATAACAGCTCCGATCTCATTCATCCTTGCAGAAACGTTGGCTTCACCAACTCTGGTTCGGTGAACTTGCACATCAGATTCATTAGCAACATCATCTATTACCTGAGAAGTTAAACTATTAACAACAACCTCTCCAGAATTATTGGCAATTACAGTTTTGACAGCCAGAGCCAGAGTTAACTCTTCCCCGATCGGATTACCTTTCTCATCAACAATAGCCAATCTGTCCCCGTCCGGATCAACGGCAAATCCGATCACACATTTCTCATCTACAACAACTCTTCCAAGCTGCTTGAGGTTTTCAGGAAGCGGTTCCGGAGGATGTGGAAAAATTCCAGAGCCATCAACATTAATGCTGATCACTTCGCAGCCTAATGCCTCCAAAAGATCAGGATAAACACTCCCACCGGCGCTGTTCACGCAATCAAGGGCAACACGCATTTTCTTTCCATGCAACTTACGTAGATCAAGTAGACCTATTCCGGTTATCGCACCAATATGCATTACGCCTGCACCATCCCATTTTCGCATCGTCCCAACGTTATTCCAACCCACACTGCGTAAAGGACCTTCCTGAACAATTTTCTCTAACTCTTGATATTCGGGCATTGACAGCATTCGACCAGAAGAATTTACAAACTTCAGAGCGTTCCATTCCTGAGAATTGTGGCTCGCGGTTATAATGATTCCACCAGCAGCTCCACGTCTTTTCACAGCAAGAGCAACCGTAGGTGTCGGCATTATCCCAACATCCTCTACATCACAACCGGCTGCTGCAAGCCCGGCTTTAACTGCGTAGTTCAACATTTTACCTGTCGGTCTTGAATCTCGTCCGACAACTACTTTCTCACCCTTTAACCAGGAACCAAAACCACCTGACCACAACAGGGCAACTTCCGGAGTCATACCAACGCCTACCACACCTCTGACACCGGAAACACCAGCCATTAAACCTTTAAACAATTCTTTTCTCCAATGAATTACGTTTACTACGAATATAATTCAGCAACGCTTAATTTGCAAGAAAGCTACCTTTTCAATTGATCTTTAACAACCTGAATCAAGTATAAAGTGAAACCGGTTGGAATTTTCTTACATCAATTAATCCTCTGTCTGTCAATTTCAGAGAGGGTATCACGGGCAATGCCAGAAAGCTCAATGCCATAAATGGATCTGACGGTTTACAACCAATTGCTTTCGAGCTATCAATTAATCGCTCCTCAATATCGGCGACAATCGAAACTGATTCATCTGACATTAGGCCCGCTATCGGCAATGGCAAATCAGCAACGATTTCCTCCCCAACTGTAACGACCTGACCACCTCCTATATCGGTCAGGTGTTTTATTGCAGCAACTATTGACACATCATCATCACCTGCAACAATAATGTTATGGGAATCATGCGCAACAGTTGATCCTATCGCCCCCCCCTTTATCCCCAAACCTTTCAGAAATCCAATTCCTTTTCCACCTCCCCCTGTATGCCTTTCCACCACAACCAACTTCACTATATCCTGTTCCGCATCACTTTGCAAAAGTCCATTTGACGAGCTTAAAGAAGCAGTAAGATGCTCAGTCACAATCTGATTGGGAACTAATCCAATAATTCTAATATCACAACCTCTATCTTCAATTTGAAGATCGTTGATACTCACCTCTGGTACAGGTAATGGTCCTGATATTCCAGTTGGGATAGGAGGTCTAATCTGAGACAATTTCTCCTCAAAGAGAGATACCTCTGAACCTCTTTTCCAAACATATTTTACATCAAATTTTTCAAGATCGTTAAAAGCGATCAAATCCGCTTGAGTGCCTGACAAAATCGCACCCCGATCATTAAGACCATAAAATTCAGCTGGATTAATTGTTACCAACCTCAAAGCTGTAATGGGATCTACTCCCATCTCAACAGCTTTTCGTAAAATAAGATCAAGATGCCCATGATCTCTTAGATCACCCGGGCGTCGATCATCAGTTGCGAACATAATCCGTCTTTCGGTTATTGGGTTAATTAAGGAAACCAAAGCTTTCAAGTTTCTCGCAGTACTGCCTTCCCGGATTAGAATTCGCATCCCGCGAGACAGTTTTTCCCGGGCTTCTTCTAAAGTCGTACATTCGTGGTCTGTAGCTGGACCTGCAAGTAAATAGGCTGAAAGATTTTTCCCTGAAAGCCCGGGAGCATGTCCATCAACCGGTTTACCATCGTCAGCGAGCATAGCTTTTGATAATACTTCGGGATCACCGAGAATTGTTCCCGGAAAGTTCATCATTTCTCCTATTCCCAATATCTCTGGTTTATCAAGCAGGAGTTTCAGATCATCCGCAGATAGTTTTGCCCCGGATGTTTCCATTGATGTCGCTGGCACACAGGAGGGCAGCATAAAGAAAATTTCGAGCCTGGTGCTTTTGGAATTTTCGATCATGAAATTTATGCCAGCAATTCCAAGCACATTTGCTATTTCATGTGGATCCGCAATGACAGTCGTTGTTCCGTGTTTTAAAACAACATTCGCAAATTGCGACGGTGTCAGTTTCGAACTCTCAATATGGATGTGAGGTTCAATTAAACCAGGTGATAGATAGCATCCATGAAGATCAAATTTTTCAATGGACTCATAATCACCAAATCCAACTACAATGCCATCAAAAACAGCCACCGATGAGCTTTCGATCTGCCCGGTGAGAACATTAATAACCTGACCATTTTCCAATAGGAGATCAACCGGTCGATCTCCTCGAGCGGCTGCGAGGCGAGCCTGTAATCGTATAAGTGTTTCGGAATTCATGCTTTAAATTTACTTTTCAAATGAACTTCTTTTTATTGCGTATAACTAAGAAACAAAATGACAAAATGTCATCATTAACAGAGAACAAACATGAAAAAGATAAATTCAATAATAATTGCTCTGACCGTTTGCCTTACTTTCACCATCGGTCATACAGCAGAAACAAAATTCGTTATTGATGATCCTGGTGGGAGGAATAGTGTTGAATTCACATCAAAAGCCCCCATTGAGAACATCGTCGGTATTACCAATCAGGTTACCGGAAATCTATCTTTTGATCCTGAAGATTTACAGAAAAATGCCTCAGGGAGAATACAGGTAGATTTGCGAACTTTGACAACAGGTATTGACCTCAGAGATGAACACATGCGTTCAGAAAAATATCTCAATACCGAAGAATTCCCTTTTGCAGTTTTCGAATTTAATTCACCTGTTGAGACCGGAATTCAGAATCTTAAGCCCGGAGAAACGATCAGCATTTCCCTGCAGGGAAAGTTTAGGCTCCATGGGATTACCAGGGATATTGTAATTAAGGGTAACGCGAGTCTTTATAAAGAAGTTAAGGAACTCGTCGAATATGGATATCCCGGAAAAATGTTCAATTTTGATGGGCATTTCAAAGTTAACCTCAAAGACTTCAACATTAATCGGCCGGAATTCTTGATCATGAAGTTAGCTGAAGAGCAACAGATACATATCAACTTCACGGCTACAACAGGTCGATAACTGAAGAAACCGTGAAAGATTGTTTTCGTATTAAAATCCAGTCCACCGGTTTTATCAAATTGGTGGACTGCTTACTCCAGCACTAATCAATTTTATTCATTATCCCATCTGAGGTAATTATCAATCCGGTTTTTTGTTTTCATGTTTTTTAGCAGTCTTCGGTTCAGATCCTTTGCTGCATTAAATCCATATACCTTCAGGTGCTGATTAAGTGCAATTGTTTCAGCAATAACCGTAATGTTTTTACCCGGGTATATTGGTAATCTAATCAGGGGAATTTGAACTCCAAGGTATTCGGTATATTGGTCCTGAAGTCCAAGTCGCTCGTAATCTTCTTTGTCGTCCCAATCTGCAAGCTCAACAATTGTCTCAATTCGCTTCTGAAGTCTGATAGCCCGTACACCAAATACTTCCCTGACATTAATGACTCCGACTCCTCTGATCTCAATCAGGTGTTTTAACATCTCCGGACCGGTACCAACAACGATATCTGGAGGCTTCAGAGTCAAATTAACTACATCATCAGCAACGAGCCTGTGACCGCGTTCGACCAGATCGAGTGCAATCTCACTCTTACCAATACTCGCACGTCCAATAAAGAGCAATCCTGTTCCATAACAGTCGACAAGAGTTCCATGAATAGATTCAGAAGGTGCAAAACAGGCACTGAGAAAGTTGGTGAATAAGAATGCCACATCACTCGCTGCATTCCCTGAAGTTATTATTGGTATCTGCTTTTCATTGGCAATTTTTTTCATCAACTTACTGACTTTGTTCCGACCGGTTACAACCACGCAGGGAGTTTTATTTTGGAAAAGCCTCTCAAGCGCAGCATGACAGTCGTTTTCTGGTAATTGTGCGAGATATAATGATTCAGAATCTCCCACAAGCTGAACTCTGTCTTCAGGAAATCCTTTTACGAATCCAGCGAGAGCTAATCCAGGGCGGTGCAGTTCACTACCTTCAATAGTTCTGCCCAAGCCCTCCTTACCAGCGATTACCTTTAATCTCAAATCACTGGTTACACCCTTAATCAATTCGCGAACCGTGATGGGTTTGTTATCCATTATCCTGCCGAAAAAATTCCGCTTAACCTCTGGTTGTCACCTTTGATTTAACTGATCTGATTTGGGTCTCAAGCTTGCTGACAACCTTCGGAATAACTTTATAAAAATCTGTGCCATCCAAATTAGAAACCAGGGTCTTCCCAAAAGCAATTATCCGAATATCTGCAGTTTTCTGGTTTTTGTTCTCGTCAAGTATTATTTCGCAAGTGGAAGTTGCATCAGTGTATTTCCTCAATCTTAAAACTTCCTTCCTGGAAAAATCCTTCAATTTGTCTGTGGCATCAAAATGCCGAGCCGAAAAAGTAATCTTCATACTCTACCCCGATTCTTTTTCCGCACGTGGATGTGCTTGATCGTATACCTGAATTAATCGATCAATCTCAACGTGCGTATATATTTGCGTTGTACCAAGGTTCTCGTGCCCAAGTAACTCCTGAATTATTCGGATATCAGCACCTCGATTCAGAAGGTGTGTCGCATATGAGTGTCGTAATGCATGTGGATTCAGCTGCGTGCGTTCTGATGCACGACTTAGAACCTTCTGCACCCGTCGAGCAACACTACGATTAGAAAGGCGTTGACCTCGGTTGTTTAAAAATAATGCCTGGGATTGTCTCTCAGCTTTTAAAAAGTTGTTTCGAACCAAGAGATAGGAATTAAGTAATTTCTGTATATGATCTGTTAAGGGAATAATTCGTTCTTTCCGACCCTTTCCCAAGACCTTAATGAAATTCTCTTGAATTGAACTCAGATTTAGCGCTCCAAGTTCCGACAGTCTCATACCGGTGGCATAGAATAATTCGACAATCACTCGATCTCTTTTACCAATGGGATTTGGATCTTGTGATAATTCAAGAGCTTCAAAAATTGCGTTTTCAGAAATTGGTTTTGGCAATCCACGATGTTCACGTGGTGAATTGACTAATTCTGTGGGATTTTCCTCAATTTGTCCTGTTCGTTGAAGGTGATGGAACAACCCTTTAACAGCGATGAATTTTCGATTTATCGTTCTCGTTGAATTTCCCCGCCGATGTAACTCATAGATAAAATCACGAATTTGACGTGGTTTCACTTTTAACAGTTTCGTCTCACTGCTCGCTATGTGTTCCTCAAATGTGTGAAGATCTTTTCGGTATGCCCTTATAGTATTAGGGCTATGGTTCCGTACCTTTTCCAACTCAGTTAAATATTGTTGGATAAAATGATTCAAGATTGCGGAGTCTGCCTCCATTCACACCTGCCACAATGCTTTATGTCACCCATCTTTTTTGATTTCTTCAGGAATAGAGTTCCAGCTCCACATTCCGGACAGTTACCTTCTACCGGTTGATCCCAGGATGTAAATTTACACTCTGGATATTTTGTGCAGCCGAAAAACACCCTTCCTTTTTTACTGCGAAGTTCCTTAATTTCACCTGTACAGTCATCTTCAGGGCATTTATGCCCTGTGGTGATGGCAAGAATTCCCTTACATTTCGGGTAATTACTACATCCGAGGAATTTGCCGAATCTTCCGGATCGCACAACCATTGGTTGGCCGCATTCAGGACACTTCTCGTCAACTTCTTCCGGTTCTTCAGCATTAATGTTTTCGGCAAATTTACATTTTGGGAAACCCGAGCAAGAAATAAACCTGCCCTTCCTACCCCAGCGATAGACAAGATCCTCACCGCATTCAGGACATGCTCTACCAACAGGTTGCACAACCAGTTTTTTCTTTAGTTCTTTGTATGTAGTTTCAGCGACAGTTAATGCCTCATTAAAGGGAGAATAGAAATCTCTGACAACATCAAGCCAGTTTGCACCCATTTCAATGCGATCTAATTCTTCTTCCATCTGGGCAGTGAAATCAACATTAAAAAAATCGGGAAATCTATCAACCAGAATTTTATTAACTACATCCCCTAAATCCGTAGGATGAAGATTTTTTTCGATGCGGTCCACATATTTTCTGTCAATTATGGTTGTTATAATTGATGCGTATGTACTGGGCCGACCGATTCCGAGCTCGTCGAGTTCTTTCACGAGACGGGCTTCAGAATACCTGGGAGGTGGCTGAGTAAAGTGTTGTATTGGTAAGAGTTCATTGAGATCGAGACTCATGCCGACTTCTAATCCTGGAGGAATCTGTGATTTGTCATTATCATTAGATTCCTGCTTATCCTCCTTAACATCCTGATAAACAGTCAGGTATCCCTGGTAGACTATTACCTGTCCCGAAGCACCGAACTCAATTATTTTTGAGTCATCTTCTATCTTCACCTTAGTGCTGTCAAGTTCAGCTGGTTTCATTTGAGTAGCGACAAACCGTCTCCAAATCGTCTCATAAAGTTTAAATTCTTGAGGGCTCAGAAATGGCTTAACATCTTTCGGAGTGTTTTTTACATCCGTTGGTCGGATAGCCTCATGTGCATCCTGAACAGCTCCCTTTTTATTCTTATAATGGCGGACCGTTTCATTCACCATATCAGTACCATAATCTGAAGCAATCCAATCTCGCAAATTGGCATTTGCCTCGCTCGAAATTCTTGTAGAATCGGTTCTCATGTAGGTGATCAATCCGACAGATCCTTTAGAACCAAGTTCGATACCCTCATACAGCTTCTGAGCGATTGACATAGTCCTTTTGACCGTCATTCCAAACCTTCGACCTGCATCCTGCTGAAGAGTGCTTGTTATGTATGGTGGTGCGGGATGTCGTTTCTTTCTACTTCGTTTGATATCTGTAATTCTGTATGAAGCAGCATTTAGCCTCTTGCATATCTTGTCCGAGTTCTCTTTATCGGGAATCTTTACTTTCTTTTTATCCAGCTTATTCAGTCTAGCTTTTAATGGATTGATATTATCAGACTTGAATAAACCATCAATTGTCCAGTATTCTTCCGAAACAAACGCATTAATCTCAGCTTCACGTTCACAAATCAGTCTTAATGCAACTGATTGAACTCGTCCGGCAGATAATCCACGAGCAACGGTTTTCCATAACAATGGACTTACTTTATAACCGACAAGTCGATCCATTACACGTCTCGCCTGTTGAGCATCGACCTTTTGCTGGTCTATTTTCCCGGGGGAATTGAGTGCAGCATGAACAGCTTTCTTTGTAATCTCATTGAAAGTAACCCGCCAAATTTGATTTTTGGATCGAGACGATATCTCATTACTGATGTGCCATGCAATAGCCTCTCCCTCTCGATCAGGGTCAGTTGCTATATAAACTGCCTTAGCTGCTTTCGCAGCCTTTTTGAGTTTCTGAACAACCTGAGTTTTATCGGGTAATACCTCATAATCCGGTAAAAACCTGTTGTTTACATCAACACCGATTTTTTTTCTTGGAAGGTCAATAATGTGTCCCCCACTCGCCATTACGTATAAACTCTGAGCTTTGGACTCTGATCCCTTACCAGATTCTCTAAAAGAGGTCAGGTATTTCCCAAGAGTTCTTGCTTTAGTAGGACTTTCAACAATTATCAAACCGTCTATTCCGGTGGGAATTGCGTCTGTAGATTTACTCTTTTTTGATCGACTTTTCGAAGTATCTTTACTTTTCTTAGTTGCAGCCGACCGATTTGATTTTGAATTAGCTTTGTTCACTGTACCTTTTCTGATGGGATTTTTAGATAATAAGCATGACTTGGAATCTGAACAGTTTCTTCCGATTCCATCAACGTATTTGCTACAAATGACTTGATCTCTTCAACTGATACATTCCGGCCTCCAAGGAGTACTGCTTTCTCTATGATACGATCCAAATCTACAAGTGACAGTATTCCAAGATGACGAAGTTCAATTAAATATCCATATGCTTCAGGAGACAGGGCAGCCTTCTCAACTTCATGCAGTATTCGAAAGGATTCTGTTTCTATACTCTCAACTTCTAAAGACTTCGTATTTCCTTCACCTCTGTTGTAAAACCAGAAAAATGCCGATTCAATTTCTTGGCGAGTATATCCTAAATCCATGAGATCCTCAGTTAATGGGTCAAACTCGTCTGGTTGTATAACTCCCTCGGAGTATTGCCGCAATAAAATCACGAGTATCTCAACTATATGTCTTTCCATTTTTTCCTCAAAATTCGGGTTTTACACCCCACAACACTTCTTGTATTTTTTTCCACTGCCACATGGACAGGGGTCATTACGTCCGGTTGTTTTTTCAACTTTCACAGGCTGTATTTTTTTTGTTCGACTCTTGGCCTGATTTTCTTGAGCAGTCGGAGCCTGAGTTGAGTCCATTCCTTTGGCTTCCGAGTGTATATATGAAAGGCGGGATGTTGATCGAGAAGGTCTTTTTTCATCCGATTCCTTCACAACAGAATTAAATATCACCCGCAAAGTTTCCTCGTTTGCAGTTTCCAGCATCGTGCTGAAAAGGTCAAATCCTTCCCTCTTGAATTCAATCAACGGATCTTTTTGCCCGTAAGCACGCAGACCCACTCCTTCTTTTAACCGATCCATATCATATAAATGATCCTTCCATTTCTCATCAATAATTCGCAATGCAACATATCGAACGAATGTATGGAACATATCTTCACCAAAAATCTCACTTCTTCGGTTAAATGACTTTACTGTTTCATCCAATAGATATTCGTGCCAATCATCAGGTTTTGATATTTCTCCCCAACTATCTTCAGGTGGTGGTTTAAGCTGTAGATTCCTGAATAATGCTTTTCTCAATTCGTCCTGCATCCAGACATCTGGAGATGCATGATTATCAGTATATTCATCAACTAAAATGCTCAGATAATCATCGGCAATATCTTTCACAACATTTGGCAGATCGCTGTCGAACAACATAGCACGTCTTCTGCCATACACTGCTTCACGCTGCTGATTCATAACATTATCATATTCCAACAAGTGTTTTCTTATTCCGAAGTTGTATGCTTCGACACGTTTCTGCGCCTTTTCAATCGAACGTGTAATCATTGGATGGGTAATAACATCACCATCCCTTGCTCCAATCCTGTCCATTATGCTCGCGATCCGTTCAGATCCGAACAGCCTCATCAGATCATCTTCAAGAGAGAGGAAGAATATCGATGCACCGGGATCCCCCTGTCGTCCTGACCGTCCCCGAAGCTGCCTGTCCACTCTTCGAGATTCGTGTCGTTCAGTACCAATAATCTGCAGCCCACCTTCGGCTTTGGCTTTATCTCCTTCCTTTCCCAGCCATCTGACGACTCCTGCCCCTAACTTAATATCGGTACCGCGGCCTGCCATGTTTGTGGCGATAGTCACAGACCCAGGCTGACCTGCATATTTTACAATTTCAGCTTCATTTTTATGATGTTTTGCATTAAGGACGTTGTGTTTAATATTTTGACGTCGTAGCATCCGGGAGAGTGTTTCAGAGACGTCAACTGAAACCGTTCCAACCAATACCGGCAATCTCTCCTCGTTTAATGCTTTTATTTCTTCGACAATAGCATTGTATTTCTCGCGCTTTGTCTTGTAAATAACATCTTCATTATCGACACGGTTAATGGGCTCATTTGTTGGAATAACTACAACTTCCAGTTTATAAATATCCCAGAATTCCCCTTCTTCCGTTTCTGCAGTACCGGTCATTCCTGCCAATTTACCATAGAGCCGGAAAAAATTCTGAAGAGTGATCGTTGCGACGGTTTGAGTTTCTCCCTCGACCTTTACTTTCTCTTTAGCCTCAATTGCTTGATGCAAACCATCCGAATAGCGTCTCCCTGCCATGAGTCGTCCGGTGAATTCATCCACAATCATGACCTTGCCTTCCTGAACTACATATTCAACATCCTTTTCAAATAGTGAATATGCCCGAAGGAGTTGACTGATATTGTGAATTTTCTCGCTGCGTTGGGAAAATAGAACCTGTATCTCGTCCTTCTTTCTTAATTTATCATCGTCCGATAGTTCCTCGTCATTCTCAATCTGGTGAAATTCCTCGGAAAGGTCAGGAAGGATAAACATTTCCGAATCACTGCCCGAGAAATTCGCTAACAGGTCTCTTCCTTCATCTGTCAAGTCAATCGTATGTTGCTTTTCATCTAAGACATAAAGTAGTTCTTCATCGAGCTCATGCAGGCGTTTCTCTCGCATATAATCTTTCTCTACCTGCTGCATCAGCGATTTTGTTCCCTGTTCAGACAATAATTTCACCACCCGCTTGTGTTTGGGTGCTGCACGGTGGGATTTTAATATCATCTTCCCGATTTCATAGTTGTTCTCGTCAGGATCATTCGTCATGAGTTTTTCAATATCGGAAATCAATCTGGTTACTCTATCCCGTTGAGCTTTAACCAGTCTTTCAACTGGCGTCTTAAGCTCGTCATAAAGTTGATTGCTTTGACTGACGGGACCAGCAATAATAAGAGGTGTTCTGGCTTCATCGATGAGGACTGAGTCGACCTCGTCGACGATAGCATAATGGTGTTCACCCTGGACAACGTCGGCAGGTGCAGTAGCCATATTATCGCGTAGATAATCGAAACCAAATTCGTTATTCGTTCCGTATGTTATATCACATGCATAATTATTGCGTCTTTCCGACGGTGACATATTACTGATAATCGTCCCAACACTTACTCCGAGGAATTTATAAACACCACCCATCCATTCCGCATCACGCTGCGCTAAATAATCATTAACCGTAATAAGATGTACACCTTTCCCACTCAGACTATTCAGGTACAGAGGCATTGTCGCTACAAGTGTCTTTCCCTCTCCAGTTGCCATTTCTGCGATTTTACCCCGATGAAGAACCATTCCACCAATAAGCTGAACATCATATGGAACCATATCCCATGTTGTCGGTTGACCAACAACATCCCAGGTTTCACCTATACATCTCCGACATGCATCTTTGACTAATGCAAACGCTTCTGGCAGCAAGTCATCGAGTTCTTCACCATCAGCGATTCGATTTCTGAACTCTTCAGTTTTTAAGGGAAAATCTTCGTCTGAGAGAGATTGGCTGTAAGTTTCAAAATAGCCATTTATTTCATTGACAACAGGTAACAGTGATTTGAGCTGCCTGTCTCGTTTAGATCCGAAAAGTGATGATATAAACTTAGTTATCATATGGATTCAATTATTATTCACCCGATTCATCTTTACTCTGAACTTTCAGAGCCACTTTGCCCTGAACTATCTCCCCGTAAACAGCATCAAGGATACCATTTACAAATCTACTGCTTTTATCCGTTGAGAATTTTTTTGCTATCTCAATAGCCTCATTTATTGTCACCTTAGGCGGCACATCAGGGAAGTACAACAATTCAGTTATTGCCATTCTAAGAATCGCCTTGTCTATCACAGCGATTCTATGAAACTCCCATTTCTTAACTTTTTCACGAATCAGGGCATCGAGTTGTTCCCTGTATCGAGAAAGATGTTTCAGAAGTCGTGAAGTATAAGGCAACGGATCCCCTTCGATGGCAATTAAGGGATCAGATAGGGCATGTTCAACAGAACAGCCTCTAATTTCCATTGCATAGAAAGCCCTTAAGGCAATTTCACGAGCGAGTCTGCGGGTCGGTAATTGACTCGATAACTCTTTTTTGTCAAGGATCTCGGGCACAGTTATTGTTTATTCACTTTTGTGAAAACCAACCTTCAGGAAAAAGCAAGAAATAGGCCGTTGATGAAACTTCACCTACGGACTTACATCTCATACGCGATTATCAACTGAGATGTTTGCATGAATATTTAATTATAACACAAAAAAAACTATAACATCAATCTTGTGTTTAATTATCTTTCAAATAATTACTAACATTAGAGCTGCTTATCAATGACTGAAACCGGTTTGTATTATATCCAAAGGACTGAATGGATAACTACAAACCGGTTTCAGACAAATTTACTCATCATATTCGCCCGATTACATTCTCTGCGATGATGAGATGCATTACTTCGTTAGTACCTTCATAAATGGTGGTTATTTTTGAATCCCGCATAAATCTTTCTACAGGATATTCTTTTATATAACCATACCCACCATGAATTTGAATTGCCTCAAGCGCTGTTCTGACCGCTACTTCAGAACAGTAAAGTTTCGCCATTGCAGCTTCTTTAATGAAATTCTCGTGCCGATCCTTTTTCGCGGCTGCAGAATATAATAATAACCGAGCAGCTTCGATTTCTGTAGCCATTCTGGCAATTTTAAATTGAATTGCCTGGAATTTCGCAATAGGTTTATTGAATTGCTCACGTTCCTTACTATATTTAACGGCTTCATCTAAAGAACCTTGAGCGATCCCGAGTGCCTGAGCGGCAACACCGATTCTCCCACTATTCAACGCTGTAAGTGCAATTTTAAAACCCATGCCCTCTTCACCGATGCGATTAGCAACGGGCACCCGGCAGTTTTCAAATGAAACCGAGACGGTATCCGAAGCTCGAATCCCAAGTTTCGATTCTTTTTTACCTACATCAAATCCAGGTATTCCCTTTGGGACAATAAATGCTGAAGTTCCCTTAGAGCCTCTGGCTGCATCAGTCACAACAAACACCAACATTAAATCACAGTTTTTGCCTGATGTTATGAAGTTCTTTGAGCCGTTCAGAATGTAATCATCCCCATCTCGAACAGCAGTTGTTTTCATGTCTCCGGCATCAGAACCAGATCCTGGTTCAGTTAACGAAAAAGCGCCTAATTTCTCTCCCGAAGCAAGAGGTTTAAGAAATTTTTCTTTCTGCTCGTCAGAAGCAAACTTCTCGAGTGGATAACAAACGAGCGAATTTGTAACGGAGATCACGATAGATGTTGAAGCATCAACTCTTGCCAGTTCCTCAACGGCAATGGCATAGCTTATCATATCAAGACCTGCTCCGCCATTCTCTTCCGGAACGGTAACTCCGTAGAAACCCAATTCTGCAAGTTTCTTTAATTGTTCTGCCGGAAATTCTTCCGTTTCATCCCGTTCTGCCGCACCCGGTGCAAGCTCTGATTCTGCAAATTCCCGTATGGTCTGACGCACCATTTCTTGTGTTTCAGTATGTACAAAGTCCATTATTTAGTTCCAATTGCTTTGAAATGCCAATTTATACCAATCCCCGGGTGGCGATTATTTATAGTTGTAAAAGCCTTCACCTGATTTTCGACCGAGTTGTCCGGCTGCTACTTTGTTGCGAAGCAACGGGCATGGACGGTACTTACTATCACCAATGTCATGATGTAGAACTTCCAGGATCGCAAGGCAAACATCCAGACCAATCAGGTCAGCAAGGAACAAGGGTCCCATTGGGTGAGCCATACCGAGTTTCATAACTGTATCAATGGCTTCAGCGTCTGCAACTCCCTCCATCAGACAGAATACGGCTTCATTGATCATAGGCATTAATATCCTGTTGGCTACAAATCCCGGATAATCATTCACTGTAACAGGCGTTTTGCCAAGTTTCTTCGCCAGATCTACAACAATTTCAGTGGTCTCATCGGATGTTTCCAATCCTTTGACTATTTCAACCAGTTTCATCATCGGGACGGGATTCATAAAATGCATACCAATTACCGATCCCGGACGTTTTGTCTGAGCTGCAATTGTTGCAATTGAGATTGAAGATGTGTTGCTGGCAATAATAACACCCTCTTTACAACAAGAATCAAGAGTTTGGAAAATAGTCTTTTTCAGATCCAGATCTTCAATAACTGCTTCAACTACAAAATCCGCTCCAGATGCATCGGTTAGTGTGGTTGAAGTATTTATTCTTGCTAACATTGCGTCTTTGTCAGCTTCTGTCATTTTTTCTTTCTTGACCATGCGGTCGCAATTTTTCGTTATTGTCTTTACCGCTTTGTCAAGATATTCTTCTTTGATATCGATCAACGTGACATCAAGACCTTTTAATGCACAAACATGGGCAATTCCGTTCCCCATTGTCCCTGCACCAATAACTGCTACTTTGCTAATATCCATTAGATATATCCTCCTCCTTAATCTAAATTCTCAACTACAAGAGCGACAGCCTCACCGCCACCGAGGCAGATACTTGCTACACCCCATTTCTCCTTCCTGTCCTGCATGGCATGTACGAGAGTTGTCAAAATACGAGCGCCTGATGCTCCAATTGGATGACCTAAGGCAACTGCACCGCCATTTACATTTACTTTCACCGGATCGAGTCCGAGAAGCTGAATGTTAACTAATGCGACAACAGCAAAAGCTTCATTTATTTCGAATAGTCCAACTTCATCGAGAGTTAATGCCGATCCATCAGCTTTTTTTGTTTTTGCCACAGCATTTTTGATTGCTTCGGCAGGTGCTGTTGTAAACCAGACAGGATCCTGTGCGAATCGACCCTGACCGTGAAGTCTGGCTATGGGTTTCAAGCCGCGTTTTTCAGCTGTATCTGCTGACATTAAAACAACAGCAGAGGCACCGTCATTGATCTTTGAAGCATTAGCTGCCGTAACTGTTCCATCCTTCTTGAATGCTGATCTTAACACCGGAATCTTGTCAAAGCGAGCTTTTCCAGGTTCTTCATCCTGAGAGAAGACTATCGGATCTTTTTTCCTTTGAGGTATCTCGACTGGGACTATCTCAGCTTTGAACTTCCCATCGGCAACTGCTGCTTGAGCACGTTGGTAACTCTCAATGGAAAAATCATCCTGAGCCTTTCGATCGATTTTGTATTCGTCCGCACAAGCCTCGCCGCACAAACCCATGTGCATATTATTATAAGGATCCCACAGACCATCAAATATCATCCCGTCTACGACCTTGCCATCTCCCATACGGAATCCGTTACGCGCCTTAAATAAGTAGTAAGGTGCACTTGACATGGATTCCATACCACCGGCGACGACGATATCGGATTCACCCAACATTATCTGCTGGGCACCCAGCATGACCGATTTAAGTCCGGATCCACAAACCTTGTGAATTGTCATGCAGGGAACTGAATTTGAAAGACCTGCGCCAATCGCGGCCTGCCTTGCCGGCGCTTGTCCTGCTCCACCTTGCAATACCATCCCCATCAGGACTTCATCAACTTCATCCGGCTTGACATTTGCCTTTTCAACTGCACCCTTAATTGCTGCAGCTCCAAGTTTCACTGCCGGGATCGACGCCAGAGCACCACCAAATGACCCTATCGGCGTCCGAACTGCTGATACAATAACTACGTCTTGCATCTTTCCTCCTCTATACCTTTTGAACTAAGAAAAATCCTCTTCAACCACAATTTACAATCAAAATCAATACTCCACTCATCAATCATCAGAAACATTTTGATCTTTCACAAGAATTCCAACAACATCTTTTATTCCGTGACAAAAAACACACTGCCACTTATTTGTTATCACCCTTTTCAGCCATTTCGCACGATGATCCAGGATGAGCTCTCTATCCATGTCAAAGTTAGTTGTAATCCTGAGGTTAGCATGCTCTCTGGTGGAAAATAAATCTCCCGGGAAGAACAATGTTTTACCTCCATCCTCTGCCAGCACAACCTGATGTCCGGGACAATGACCTGGTGCATGAAACACTTTCAATCCCGGTAATATCTCCGCTTCCCCGTCTACGGTTTCAAGCTGTCCGTTATCTAATATAGGCAAGAAATCGGAGCTTATATAATCTGTCTCGCTACCTTTTTCCGGATTCAGTGCGAACTCAAGCTCTGATTTCTGAACTATATATCTTGCATTCGGGAATACGGGGTTTAATTCACCAGAATTATTAAACATCGTGTTTCCTCCGCAATGATCATAATGCAGGTGTGTCAGAACCACAATATTTATATCACGCTCTGATATACCATGTTCCCGAACGTGGCTTATCAAGCAACGGGGTTGTTCAAAATCCAGTAAACTTATCTCATGCGGTTGCCATTTTGAACCCAAACCGGTATCTATTAGCACCTTCTTCCCATTAATCTCCAATAGAACCTGATTAAGCCCTATCAGCAGTCGCTCAATTGGAGATTGAAAGGCTCCGATCTGAAAATCCGCAGCCGGGACTTTAATCCATCCATCCCTGATTATATGATACTTCAATCCTTACTTGTTCAACAATTGCCTTGCGATCACAAGCCTCTGGATTTCAGAGGTACCCTCACCAATCTCCGTTAACTTCGCATCACGCCACATTCTTTCAACGGGATAGTCTCGAGTATACCCATATCCACCGTGGATTTGGACTGCCAATTCAGCTACTTTTGTTGCTGTCTCAGACGCGAACAATTTACCCATTGACGCTTCTTTTATGTAGGGTTTACCAGCATCTTTTAGCCGAGCAGAATTGTATACTAAATGCCTTGAAGCTTCAATCCAGGTCGCCATGTTTGCCAGCTTACATTGAGTTTCCTGGAAAGCGGAAAGCGGACGGCGGAATTGTTCACGCTCCTGTGAATATTTTATCGCTTCGTCTAAAGCACCTTGTGCAATCCCTAAAGCCATAGCTCCGATAGAAATACGGCCTCCATCGAGAATATCAAGGAAGTACTTGAATCCGTCACCCTCGTTTCCCATAATGTTCTTTGCCGGTATTCTACAATCCTCATATATCAATCCGGCAGTATCAGATCCGCGTATTCCGAGTTTATCCTCTTTCTTGTCAAGTGAAAAACCAGCCCTGTCCTTCTCAACGATAAAAGCACTTATCCCTTTTGTACCCTTAGACTTATCGGTAACGGCAGTAACCGAGTATACATCTGATACCGTTGCATTTGTGATGAATCGTTTTGTTCCGTTCAGCACCCATTCATCTCCATCCCGAACTGCGGTAGTCTCCGTCCCACCTGCATCTGAACCGGCGTTTGGTTCAGTTAGTCCAAAAGCACCAAGAATTTCACCGGAACATAATCTGGGAAGCCATTCCATTTTTTGATCTTCATTTCCAAAGCTGAATATTGGATTGACACCCAGTGAGATATGAGCTGCGAGTGTAATCCCGTGTGATGCACAAACACGGGAGATTTCTTCAACTGCTATAGCATAACACACATAATCCATCCCGGCACCACCATATTTCTCAGGAAATACAATTCCCATCAAGCCCAATTCACCCATTTGTTTAACAGTGTCCCAGGGGAATTGACACGTTTCATCAATTTCAGCAGCTACTGGTTTTACTTCATTCTGCGCAAAATCATGAACCATTTCACGCAACATCTGTTGTTCGTCTGTCAAGAACATTTATTGCCTCATTAGTTGAATTATTGTTTTTGAACTAAGAACAGGATTGTAATCAGCATAATGCCTCAACAATAATTTCGGAGACATGCTGAATTCTAATATTTTCAGATGGAGTCAATTTCTTTGCGGAATTCAACCAGATTAAACAACCCGGAGAACCTACCAAGACACGTTCGGCATTAGTTTCAATGGAATTCGAGAGTTTGCGTTCTGCAATTTTCATCGCTGTTTCGCGATGGAAGATAGAGTAGCTCCCTCCAAATCCACAGCAGTGATCACTTTCCATCATTTCAATAATTTTTAATCCGTCTATCCTGCCTATAATCTTCCTCCATCCAGATCCACCGGTAAGGTGAGTCGAATGACAGGAATCATGTAATGTAATCCTGGATATTATTTTCTTGAAAGTCGGTCTTATACTCGTTATTGACTCAGCTAGTACTTCTCCTAATTGAGCGGTTTTTAAAGCCACCTCCTGCACCTTTGTTAAGGTTAATTCATCACTTCTGAATATCTCGAAATAGTCTTTTATAAATGCACCTGAACACGTTGCATCGGGAGAGGTAATCCTGTCAACATCAAGGCTTAAGAATGTGTCCAGGTTTCTACTCGCAAGTTTTCTTGCAGTTTTCCAATCCTGATTATTGATCGCAGGGGCACCACAACAAACCTGATTTTTCGGAATTATTACTCGCCAACCAAAAGCAGTTAGCAGTTTTATTGAAGCTCTTACAACATTAGGTGCGAACAGATTCCCACTACAGCCGATAAGAATTGCAACTGAACCGATTTGTTTACCAGTCGGTATGTATTCTTCCTCAAGTGAATCAAGTAGAGGAGCTCCCTTAAACGGGAGGATAATCCTGTCATTGAGATTCACACCATCGGGATTATCGGGGTCAAATCCAAATATCCCAGCAATTCTTACTAAATTCTTGAAAAGAGCAGGTTTGCCGATTGACCATCTCAACCCTAATCTCTTTTTTCTGGTTAAGCTGGATTTTTCAGCCAGATCAAATCGTGCCGATGTCCAGAGTCTTTCTGTCTTTACACCAGCGGGACAAACGGTTTGACATGCATAACATGTCAGGCAATCATCAAAAATATCTGCGAGAGTTGTTGTTGGTAATAAGTTTTCTTCAAGCAATCCCCGCAGAAGTATAATCTTCCCACGGGCGGTTTTCCCTTCGTGTCCATCTACCTGAAAAGTGGGGCAAATTGATTGACAGATGCCACATTTAACACATTTATCTAACTCCTCACACCGAGAAGTTATCTCACGAAGCGGGAGCTTCTTCATCCTTTTCAGGTTCAGCGAATTCTATTAACACTTCCCCGGAATTAACCTGTTGTCCTTCACTCACATTAATCTTTGAAACGACTGCATCAGCAGAAGCTTTAACTTCGTTTTCCATTTTCATCGCTTCAACAATAACAATAGGTTGTCCCAGGGAAACCGATTGGCCTTCTTCAACATGTATTTTTATTACAGAACCGGGCATGGGAGCAATAATATTTTCAATCATCCCATGACCACCACCGATAATGTCATCTTCTTGATTCGTAACATCTTCGAAAGTAAAGTGTCGACCAAGAAAATGCAGAAATATTTGTTCTTTATCCCTCGCAACATACCCTTTCAGGTTCTTTCCATTGTGGTTTATTGTAAAACACTGGCTCGCTCGGGACTGAACCTGCAGTTCAAAGGTCGAATCGCCGTGAATTATACTAAGCTGGTCTCCGGATCTGACTGCTTCAAATTCCTGAATATTGGAATCGACTTTGTATCTATTTTTCAAGGTGAGCTCCTCCACAGATTTCCCAATGCCCCAGCGTCGACCAGGGTTCCGGAATTCCAGCCTTTCCGTTAGTCTGAATTTCTTTGACTGGCTTCAGCAATGAACTCATTCCAAGGGCGAGTGAAAGATCAGTTCCTGCAAGAGGTTCGGGTTGCCATTCAGGCATTTCTTCGGGCAGGAACTCAATATGGGTTTCACCGGTGAGGAATTTCTTCTGGGTCAATACAGCCTTCAGAAAATCAACATTAGTTGTTAAACCTAGAATAACAGTTTCATCCAGAGCCATACTTGTTCTTTGAATTGCAGCATCTCTGTCGGACCCAAACACAACTAACTTTGCAACAATTGGATCATAAAAGACAGTAACTTCATCTCCAGATTCGAGACCACTGTCAAACCTCACACCCGGACCTTGCGGTGGAACCAGTAAATGCGCAGTACCAGCAGCCGGCAGGAATCCACCTGCTGCATCTTCAGCATAGACTCGAACCTCAATAGCATGGCCATGTTGTTCCAAATCTTCCTGTTTCCAGGAGAGCTTATGTCCTGAAGCAACACGGATCTGCTCAACAACAAGATCAACACCCAGAACAGCTTCTGTTATTGGGTGCTCAACTTGAATTCTAGTATTCACTTCGAGAAAATAGTAATTTTTATCTTCGTCAAGCAGGAATTCTACAGTTCCGGCATTTGTGTATTCAGCTGCTTTTGCAACTTTTACAGCGGTTTCACCCATACGCTTTCTGAGGTCATCATCAAGGGCAGTTGATGGAGTCTCCTCGATTATCTTCTGATGCCGTCGTTGAATTGAACACTCACGTTCAAACAGGTGAATATGGTTACCGAAATGATCACTGAAAATCTGGAATTCAATATGACGAGGTTTCTCGAGAAATTTTTCAAGGAAAACCGTTGGATTTCCGAATGCGGATTTGGCTTCTCGGCGTGCTGCATCAATTGAAGATTGGAAATCAACCGCTTCACGAACAACTCTCATCCCTTTTCCACCACCACCGGCTGCAGCCTTGATAAGCACGGGATATCCTATGCGCTCAGCTTCGACAGCGAGTTCCGAATCACTCAGACCAGGGGTATCAACCCCGGGGATTACAGGTACTCCCGCCTGCTCCATTGTCTGCCTCGATGCAACCTTATCACCAAGGAGAGTGATAGCCTCAGGTGATGGCCCTATGTAGACCAGGTCTGCCTCTGCGACTTTACGGGCAAATTCAGCATTCTCTGCAAGAAATCCATAACCCGGATGTATCGCACAGCAACCGGATTTCTTTGCTACATCTATGATGTTTTCCTGCTTGAGATAACTTTCGTTTGGTGCTGCAGGTCCTATGCAGTAGGCTTCATCAGCCTCACGGACGTGCATAGCATTCTTATCCGCTTCAGAATAAACAGCTACGGTTGGAATGCCCATCTCATGGCAGGCATGATTGATCCGAATTGCAATTTCGCCACGATTGGCGATTAATATCTTGTTAAAGTAATTTCCCAAATGAATGTACGTATGTTTACTTATAATTTGAGGTTAAGAGTATTAATCAGCCCAGTTTGGTTTCCTCTTCTCCAAAAAAGCTGTAGTTCCTTCTCTTCCTTCAGGACTTGTCCTGAGCTCTGCGATCATTCTTGCAGTGTAATCTATGAATTCTTCACACGTCTGGTCAGGAACATCCGTGACTAAATCCTTTGCGGCTTTTATTGCCTCGGGGCCGGAGGAAATGAGTCTCTCTGTCAGATCGGTTACTTCCTCATCGAGTTTACCTTCCGGTGCTACAAAATTGAGCAATCCATATTTTTCAGCTTCCGCAGCAAATATCCTGCGACCTGAAATGAAAAGCTCTCGCGATCTTGCCTGACCGACCTTCCTGATTACATACGGCCCAATGCATGCCGGAACAAGACCAATCTTCACTTCACTGAAACTGAAGAAAGCCTTTTCACTCCCGATAGCGATATCACAAGCTGCAACTAATCCCGATCCTCCACCGATTGTAGGTCCATTGACACGCGCAATTGTCGGCTTAGGACACTTCGCAATTGAATCAAACATGTATGCTAATTTCAAGGCATCCTGATAGTTTTCTTCAAAACCAGCCTGCCCCATTCTTCGCATCCAGGAGATATCTGCCCCAGCAGAAAATGCCGATCCTGCTCCTGTGATGATTGCAACTCTGACTTTGTCATCGGAACTGACAGATTTTATTGCCTGATGAACCTCTGCGATCATTCGCTCATCAAAAGCATTGCGAACATCAGGTCTGTTCATCGTTATTCTAGCGACATTACCTGATGTTTGAAAAGTAATAGTTTCCAACTCTTCTGTATGGTTTTGCATCATTTCTTTTTTAATAACGTAGGTCGGAATCTTATTCCGACAAACAGCTTTTAACGGGATTATTTTTCGTCGGAATAAGAATCCGACCTACTCTACTATCATAGCGGACAGGAATGTCGCTCTGAGGGGAGTATGCCCTCTACCCAACTGCGATCAAGTATGTTACATCCTGAAAATACCCATCTTATAATCAGGAATTGGTTGATTCAACGACGCTGCAATTGCAAGCCCGAGTGCGGTTCGAGTATCAACCGGATCGAGAATGCCATCATCCCATAGCCTGGCAGAGGCGTAATATGGGCTGCCTTCTTTCTCATATTTCGCAAGAATAGGTCGCTTAACCTCTTCTTGCTCCTCAGGACTCATTTCCGGAAGACCCTTCTTCTTCATCTGCTCCATCTTCACCTGTAGTAGAACGTTTGCAGCCTGCTCGCCACCCATGACGGATATCTTTGAATTAGGCCACATCCATAGCATTCGAGGTAAATAACCACGACCACACATAGCATAATTACCAGCTCCGTGTGATCCACCAACAACAATTGTAAATCTTGGCACCTGCGCATTAGCGACAGCATGAACCATCTTTGCACCGTCCCTGGCAATACCTCCCTGTTCGTATTCCTTACCCACAATAAAGCCCGTAATATTCTGCAAAAAGAGTAGCGGGATTTTGCGCATCGAGCACAACTCAACAAAATGAGCACCCTTTCGACCTGATTCACCGAACAGGACACCGTTATTGGCTACTATTCCAACGGGATATCCCATAATTCGAGCAAAACCAGTCACAAGAGTAGTCGCATGAAGTTCTTTGAACTCACTGAACCTACTGCCATCAACAAGACGGGCTATAACCTCCCTGATGTCATATTGAATCCGTGTATCTTTAGGAATTATTCCGTAAAGCTCCTTGGGATCATAATATGGATCTTCAGGCATTTCCCGAGCGATTTCAAACTTGGGGCTTCGATTCAGGTTTTCAATGATATCACGCAGAATTTTCAGAGCGTGCTCATCATTTTCAGCATAATAGTCACTTACGCCTGAAATCCGGCAATGTACATCTGCCCCACCAAGTTCTTCCGGAGTTACTTCGACACCGGTTGCAGCTTTTACAAGCGGTGGTCCTCCGATAAAGATTGTTCCCTGTTTACGGACAATAACGGTTTCATCGGACATAGCCGGAACATAGGCACCACCAGCAGTGCAGGAGCCCATAACCGATGAAAGTTGAGGGATTCCCTTTGCTGAAAGGAGAGCCTGATTGTAGAAGATTCTGCCGAAGTGTTCCTTGTCAGGAAATACACCATCCTGTAAAGGTAGAAACACTCCGCCAGAATCAACCAGGTAAACACAAGGTAGATTATTGTCCATTGCAACTTCTTGAGCTCGCACATGCTTTGCAATTGTCAGAGGATAATACGTACCTCCTTTCACAGTTGCATCATTGGAAATAACCAATACTTCCCGACCATGCACGATTCCCACACCAGTTACAATACCGGCAGAAGGTGCATCATTTTTGTAAATGTTGTAGGCTGCAAGGGGATTCAGTTCCAGAAATGGAGAATCAGGATCAAGTAACCTTGATATTCTCTCTCTTGCTGTCAACTTCCCACGACGCTTGTGCCTCTCGACGTGTTGAGGGGGTCCTCCCTTCTTCACTTCTTCTAACCGGCCATGCAGTTCCGATACAAGGGACTTCATGGACTCGCTGTTAGATTTGAATTCGTCGGAATTTGTATCTATCTTGGTCTGTAATCGTTTCAATGGACTTCAGATTTTCTTTCTTTATCTATGTGTTTACCATTCTCGTGCTTAATGCACGATGTATCTATTCAGGAACAGCTTTGTAGCCATAACAGAGCAGTCCTTCTTCGCCTTCGGTACGCATACGTCTGAATTCAATCTTGACCCTCGTACCAATCTCGATTTTTTCCACATCCGCATCAGCAATTTGAGCTGTCAACCGAGCTCCATCATCGGTCTCGATAATTGCTAGTGCGAATGGTGATAAATCAGAGTATTCAGCGGGTGGTGTATGAATAACCGTAAAGGTCAGAACTTTCCCTGTATCCTTTATTACAACAGGTTTAGCCTCTTCACCACCGGGATAAGCAACCCTGGGCGGGAAAAAGATTTTTCCTGATTCCGTTTGTGCTGCTTCAAGACGATAGCGTTGAGGTGTTTCACGATGATAACGTGGTGATCTGATCTTCATTATCCTTTCTCCAAAATATGTACAACTGAGCTACCTCCACTTCCACCCATATTCTGGGCTAAACCGACTTTAGGATCTTTCAGTTGTCGTTTACCAGCATCTCCACGAAGCTGTGTTGTCAACTCTATTATTTGGGCAACCCCGGTTGCACCGACAGGATGACCCTTAGACTTAAGCCCACCAGAAGTATTAATAGGCATTGAGCCATCAAGAGCAGTGTCTCCACGCATTGCTGCGGGACCACCCTGACCGGGCTCAAAGAATCCTAATGCCTCAGTTGCCATTACTTCAGCAATCGAGAAGCAATCGTGAACTTCAGCCATGTCAATATCTTCAGGTTTTTTTCCTGCCATTTCATAGGCTTTATTTGCTGCAACTTCAGCTGCTTTTATTACAGTAAAATCATCACGTGAATGCAGAGCGATTGTATCTGTTGCATGACCGGAACCCTTTACAACCACCATTGGGTGGTTCTTAAACTTAGTTTTTGCGAGTTCTACAGGTGCAAGAATCAGGGCTGCTGCTCCATCGGTGATAGGTGAGCAATGCAGCAGTCGAAGTGGATCTGCAACAGGAGTTGAATTCATTACTGTTTCAAGTGTCACAGGGAAGGGATACTGGGCATTAGGATTAAGAGCACCATTAGCATGGTTTTTCACAGAAACTTGTGAAAGTTGCTCAATAGTTGTCCCATATTTTGCCATATGGGCACGAGCCATCATAGCATAAAGTCCAGGAAAAGTCACTCCCTGATAACCCTCATACTCTGTATCTGCTGCCGTTGACAGGGCGAAAGTTGCTTCGTCACCTGTAATATCGGTCATCTTTTCGACCCCGCTGACCAACACTATGTCGGACAATCCGGACGCTACCTCCATCCATCCCGTACGCATGGCAACACCACCTGATGCACAGGCACTTTCGACTCTGGTTGCTGGAATTGGTGTTACACCAAGGTAATCGGCACATAATGATCCGAGATGTTCCTGAGCAGCAAACAAGCCACCCGACATACATCCGACATACATCGAATCGATGTGATCTACTCCAGCATCATTTATTGCGTTTGTGGCAGCGGTTACAAACATATCCCGTAGTGAATCATTCCACAATTCACCCCATTTATGCAGCCCGACGCCAATTATTGCTACTTCTCTCATTTTTTCTCCTTTGGCTGGCTACAGGTTTCGCAAGATCTTGCCGCGGAACTTCGCATAACGGCCATAATCGAGGTAAATCTTGTTTTCGTCAAGTTGCGGTCTGGTTTTCGGAGCGAGATCCCGAACTTTGAGAATCGAATCCTGCACTGTAAAGACAAATGCATCAGAACCTGCACCTGAACCGAACGAAACCATTAATATCTTATTTCCGGGTTCCGCAACATCAAGAACTGCTGATAATCCAAGTGGTGATGCACCGGAGTATGTGTTACCCAACCATGGTACCAACCAACCGGTCTCAATCTTTTCACTTGGGAAACCAAGTTTTTTTCCTGCAGCCATTGGGAACTTCCCGTTTGGCTGATGGAAAACAGCATAATCGAAATCTTCAGGAGTCATACCTGTTTTTTTCATTATTCCCTTAGCAGCACCTAATGTGTGCTTGAAATATGCGGGATCTCCGGTGAAACGTCCTGCATGCTGCGGATAATGTTGATGTTCTCGTCTCCAGAAATCCGGCGTATCAGTCATAAACGCATAGGTTTCATCAACCCTGGCAAGAATATTATCCGTACCAAAAATAAATGCGGCTGCACCGGCAGAAGCAGAATATTCGAGAGCATCCCCTGGAGCTCCTTGAGATGTGTCCGCACCTATCCCAAGACCATATTCTACTAAACCTGCTTTTACCTGTGCGTAGCACACATACATCGCTTCTGAACCTGCCTTACATGCGAATTCAAAATCCGCGGTGTGGCATTCAGGAGTTGCGCCTATAGCTTCAGATAAGACTGTACCCGTAGGTTTAACTGCATATGGGTGAGATTCTGATCCCACATACACACAACCAAGTCGCTCCGGATTGATACCGGATCGTTTTAATGCGTATCTTGCAGCTTCTACTGATAACGTAATTGTGTCCTGATCATGTCCAGGAACGGATTTTTCTCTTAACTGAAGACCGCGCTTGTAGTTTTCGGGATCGTTGCCCCATACGCTGGCTATCGATTCAACCTTAATTCGAAAGCGAGGTATGTATGCACCATATCCGACTATTCCTACGTCTTGCATAAATCAGTCTCCGTTTGGTAAATGTATTATTAACAAAATTGTTTTACCACAGCTATCGTAAATCTACAACCTTGAGTTGTAGACTTGACCTGTCCATCCATGTATTTTCTTCAATTGTGTAAATAAGATCCACAAATCGATTAGATTGAAGTCGTTTTATGTCTTCACCCCGGTTGAATGCAATAGCTTCAATAACTACTCCATTCTGAGCTACTTTAAATTTCAGATGGTTGTTCCCGACAATCCGGGGAGAACCTACAATGGATAAATTGTAGGATACAAACTGAGGATGTCGGTTGTGAGGTCCGAAAGGGGCAAGCATATTCAGCATTCTTAGCAATTCATATGAAATCACATCTAATTCTATCTCGTCGTCGATGTTGACCTTTCGCACTAAATCTGTCGGAATTAACATCTCAGAAGCAATTCTATTAAATCTCTCTCTGAATTCTGAGATATTACCGGCAGGAATAGTTAATCCAGCAGCATATTTATGCCCACCAAACTGAATAAAGAGATCAGCACAGGCTTTCAAAGCCGAATGCAAATCGAAATTCGGAACGCTCCGAGCTGAACCTTTTCCAATACCGTTTTCTACCGATATCATCACAGTCGGACGAAAGAATCGTTCAATAATACGTGAAGCGACAATTCCTATAACTCCCGGATGCCAATTTTCACCATCAAGAACAATTACTGAATCACGGTCAGGATTGTAAACCGAATCGATTTTTGATAGAGCTTCCAACAGAGTTGCAGAATCGATTTCTTTGCGTCTTCGATTCTCTTCCTCTAACTGCAAAGCAATAGAACGAGCTCGTTTATGGTTTCTCGTAACGAGTAGTTCTACAGCAGGAGATGCTCTGCCTAACCGCCCAACCGCATTAATTCGCGGAGCGAGCCCGTAGATTATCTGACCGACATCTATCTTGCCGGGTTTAAACCCGGCTGTCTCAAGCAATGTTGTAACACCGTCAAGGCCATCTCTGTTGAGTTTTTGCAGACCTAATTTGGTAAAAACTCTATTCTCCCCGATTAAGGGAACAATATCGGCAGCACTCCCAATAGCGACAAGGTCGAGGTACTTCTCCGCGTAACTTGACTCTAAATTCAATTTTTGGAGTAAGCCTTGTGCTAATTTAAAAGCAACACCTACACCAGCCAAATCTTTAAACGGATAAGCACAATCAGATCGCTTTGGATCAATTACCGCAACAGCATCTGGTAAACTCTCACCGGGTTCATGGTGATCAGATACAATCAGATCAATTCCGAGATCACGTGCGATTTCTACTTCTGCAACAGAAGTAATACCACAATCCACAGATATGATCAGAGAACAGTTATGACCACGAGCTTCAGCTATCCCACCTTCGGAGATACCATACCCTTCAGTAGCACGGTCAGGAATGTAGAATGAAACTTGACCACCTAAATCCTTCAGAAAAAGATAGAGCATCGCTGTAGATGTGATACCATCAACATCGTAGTCGCCATAAATCAATATTTGTTCCTGCTCACGTAGTGCACGGATTAGTCGATCTACGGCTGAATCCATTCCATTCATCAGGAAAGGATCGTGAAGATGCTCCATTTTCGGTCTTAGGAAATTACGGACATCTTCTGTTTCAGTTATACTTCGATTGTAAAGAACACGAGCTACCGGTTTGGGAATCTCAAGCTGTTCGGTCATTTGACCAATTACAGCGGCATTTAACGGGCTATAAAACTCCCATTTTGATTCCATTACCACATTTATGTATTTATTAACGAAAAATCAAGATAAAAAGAAACTAAAAGCAAAGGAGTCAATCAGTAAGCCGAATTCTGTTCTATGTGGTCATCTATCTATGGCAGACAATGCTGCTCTGCAACCTACCCATCGGTTTGAGGAAGCGGACAACTTCCCTCAATAATTGAAACCCGATTGCTTGGTCTTGCTCCGGGTGGGGCTTGCCGATCATTCACTTCGCAGTGATTGCCAGTGAGCTCTTACCTCACTTTCTCACCCTTTCCTCGAATTGTCAAGGAGGTATGTTTAGTGAGCACTTACATCACTTTCTCACCTTTCCTTAAATTGTCAAGGAGGTATGTTTAGTGAGCACTTACATCACTTTCTCACCTTTCCTTAAATTGTCAAGGAGGTATGTTTTCTGTGGCGCTTGCCATCGCCTCACAACGCCTCGCCGTTAGCGAGCACCCTGTCCTGCGGAGTTCGGACTTTCCTCATCAGTCTTAAACTGACGCGACCACTCGATTGACTCCTTTCAAAACTCCGTGAAAAACATCACATTCTTAATCTAAGCTAAGTGAGTGACAAGTTCTTAATAGATTTCAATTAATTTCTTAAAAACAAATCGATTCAAAACCCGTTTAGCAACTCACCCATCCGATTTAAAAACCAAAGAAAAAACAATTAGCGTGAAAGGTCACATTCATTCATAAAGGAAAAACCAGGTTTGGAGCATCCTTCTCAGTAACTAAAATACAACCGCAAACTTCACATAGAATCAAATCAGCCATTTTCCGGACTTCAGCCTGGCGTTGTGGAGGCAGAACAGAATAGCAGTAACTGCATGCATCCACGGACATGTATGCCACTCCTGTGCCGTTTCGAATCTTCCGAATTCTCTCATAATGATCAATTACAGGTCTTTTCAGCTTCTCAAGACACTTCTCTCTTTCATTTTTCAGGGATAATTCCTCTTCACGACTGCTGTCCAATCGAGTATCCATCTCTTTGCTGTGGTCGGTGAATTCGGTTTCCAGTTCCTGTAACTTCTCAATCTCCTCATTGAGATTGACATCTGAATTTTGTATTTGAGAACTAATGTTGGTGATTGCCTTCTCAAGATCGATTATTGAACTTTTTGCCTGTTCAATTTCAGAGGAAATCGCGTCATATTCGCGAGTAGTTTTAACATCAAAAATAATTGACTGGGATCTTTCGAGACGTGCTTTAGCAGAGGTTAATTCTGTCTGCAGGCGTTTTTTCTCTTCAAGACTTTCAAGGTGTCCCTGTTCTATTTCAGTTATGACCTCTTTTGATCGTGCAACCTGATTTCGAAGCTTTTCAATCTGCTCCGGTAAATCACCTTTCTCCTCATCGATCTCCATTTGCTGGTTGTCAATCTCCTGCAACCTAATCAAAATGGATAATTCCTCGATCAATCTACAACCTCCTGGCATTCGGTTAATTACCGACAAAAAAAACGATGCTCGGCGATTGCCGGGCACCTGTTTTAATGATCAAGTACTTTTTTTCTTAGACAGATTGCGACAGCCTTACTGCAATTTTCAATATCTATGTAGAGAAGCATACGCACCTGAATATCTTTTATGTAAAACTCTGGTTCTACTTGGTGGGCCCACTAGGACTCGAACCTAGGACCAACGGATTATGAGTCCGTTGCTCTAACCAACTGAGCTATGGGCCCAATCAATCATCGTAGCCTTAAAGATACTCAGAATAAACCGCGAATGTCAAGATTGTGGTGTGGTTAGATGGTGTGTCAGATTAAATCGTAGCTAATTTCCAGCCAGATAACTTTTCGTGAGTAATTCTTCACCTCAGGAATGATTGGAGATGAACCTTCACTGTCACGGTTGTAAATTGTAATGCCTATTTCAGTGTCAATTCTACGTGAAGGATTCAATTCCAAACTAACGTCAGTAGTGCTCACAAAATCGTGTCGTGCATGATGGATGGGATCTTCAGAAGGCAATCGATCTGTAATATAGTACCGATCGTTAAGTGTTTCCCTTATTTTGAATCGTGATTTCAAACCAAGAATTTTCAGGGAATAATATACCGAAAATTCATAAGAATCCTCTTCATAGTCACCATCACCGGTTTCGCTGTCCTCCGAAACCTCACCTGAGGGGAATAACAAGTCCGTATCAAATCCTAAATTGTCATATGTACTAAAAGAGTATTCGACTGTCCCGCGCCAGGGGCCATGCCGGAATATTCCCTCTGCTCCAAGGGAAATTCTGTCACCATCATATTCAGTAAAGTACTCGTTGTAACTATATCTTTTAAACTCATAATACGGTGTGATCTCAAACATCTTTACCGGGCGATAATACAATTTTCCGACAGTTTTTGTCATCGCAAAATCACAGTGTTCCCTTGAGTCTGTTTGTACATCCTTGTAGTCCCTCAGAAAGTAGTATGGTTCATAAAAGTGACTGACCTGAAAATTCAAATTCTTGATGAGTTCCTGTTTACAGTAAAAACTTGCCCATCCAAAATTCTTGATTGAATTAATTAGATAGTAACCAAAGTTCACTGATGTTCCAATTCGACCGCTCCTGTCTAAAAACTTGAAGCGATAAGTACCACTTAGTTTAAAGTCTGACCTGAAATCATCAAGGGTTTCAGTTGGAGATGGTGTTTGTTCTTCCCCACTGCGAGCATTGTCGTAATCACGTTTTGAATATCTCAGGACATTATCATCGTAGGAGAGTTTATACATACCTGAAAGGGAAAATGAACCCCCCTTAAAAATCTCTCCTGAAGATATGTTGCTTAACAGGAGTATAATCAAAGTAATTGTGAGAACTTGATTTTTCATTTCAGAACTCTACGACTTATTTTCGAAACCGAAACGTCCGGCGTGTGAAGAATTTTTTGGAGTTGTCGAATTTCCCAAATCCTTTTGAGGAATATAAAATCTAAAAAGGACAGAAACACCCGGATCTGGAGTTGAGATTTCAAATCTATGTTGACCAGGCGGTACGTCTATGTAAAAGTTCTCACCACGAGCAGGTACTTTGTCTCCCGGTTCAATGTATGTGGCTGTGCCAGAAATCCTCGCCGTAATCGGAATAGTTGAGATGATCTTATTATTCTCACTCACCTGGACGCGGTAGGGTTGATCTCCACGAATTGAGTGATCAAATTCAAGCCTTGCTAAACCACGAATGCGTGTCGGACCAATAACTTCGAGTTCGATTGGTTTCTCAGCAGTCGATCTGTAATAAATATACTCCTGTTCTCGGATCTCGAGCCTGATCTCATCTGTGAATGATCGAGGCAGAAATGCAATATAGTTAATTTCCTGTTTCTTTTTCTCAGGGATCAGGAATCTAGCGTACACTGGATTTTTTACAACTTTTGGGAGGAGGATTTGATATATGTGTGTGCCTGCGGGAACATTAAACTCAATTGAACGCGATTCTGCAATACGATGCTTGGATTTCTTAAGAGTTGATGCTGACTTATCCCTGCTGGAGCCTCTTCCCACGAAAACCCGATTTTCACCATTCCTGTAGACAATCATTCCGTAAAGCACATCGCGCTTCTTGCCTGAAAGTACTGCTCTTGTGTGAATATTAAGGGTTGTAGGGCCTTCAACTTCAACTACAGTAGTATCAGTTTGGGATAGTTTATAGTATTGACGTGTCTTTCCCGAAACTCTCAATTTCGTAAGTTTGCCAGTAGTGGGTTTGATTAAATCCCAACCAGCTGCTAAGGTGTCACTGAAAATACCGAAGATCAGTAAGAAAACAAATGCTGAAGAAAATGCTCTGTACGTTAAAGAGTTCACTTTGGGAAATCCATATTATACTATTGTATCCATATCGTTCTTCTCTTCACGCCATTTATATTTTTTTAAATCATAATACTTCATGACGATGAGAATTAAGAACATCAGGCCTAGAGTGAAATAGGCAATTGTTAAATCATATCGCTCATTTTCAAAAACCGGTCCAACCCCTGTCTTTGGGAGTGGCAATTGACCGATCTTGAGATCGAATAATTTCGCAATATAGGGGATATCATAAATCTGGATAATCGGGACAGCATTTTCCGCAAAATGATGAATAACACCTCTATTCGGATAATTCTTCTGAGCAAGCCTTGGGATATATCCATCCGGTATCAGATTGCTATTTTCTCGGTGACCCATTGATGCAATGCCACCACCGATGTTAAGATATGCCTTGTAGTTTGCAAGATCCGTCTGGCGGGAGTATAAATCAACACGTCCTCGGATGTTTGCAGAAAGACTACCCTCATGGACATAGGTTATTTCGTTTCGAGTTACGGCATCAGCAATCAATTGCTGCCCGACTTCAGAGAGTCGGAGCCCACCTTGATCATCTCCCCCACCGGCGGAAGCAGCTATTGAGCGAAAATCAAAGACATCAGCATCATATAACACCTGTTCCATATCAAGCCATGTAAAATCAGGTGCATTCGCCCCCCACCATGATGAACCAACAGAGGTTATTACAATCGGATGTAAACCCAGAGCTTTAGCTGCAGCGAATGAAGCCAGGTTGGCTCCGGGCATTGAGCCTGTAAGTGCAATTGCTATGGTGTCTCCGGATTTGACTCCAGCCTGCGATAGTAAATCAACAACGACTGCGGCAAAGTTTGGATTCAGGACAGTAACCTTGTCCTCAATCCGACCTTCGTCAGTAGTTATCGGGCTGTCCTTTTCACCTAACATTGTATACGACAATGGATCTTTCACATCATCCCCGCTGCTCTGAACACCTCCAGGGAGACGGAAATCCGTTAAAATTTGCAGCGAATTCTCCATAACCTTCACGGCGTCGATTTTCGCTTTGTAGTCATCGGGACGTACATTCACTGTACTCTTCTCAGACCAATAAAAAAGCCCAATAAAGAGTATTGTCATCAATCCGAGCCACAGTTTTGATTGAAATGTTGGTCTATACATTTTTAATGAGATTCCCACCTGTAACTACAACTACCATTAAACGAACCATAGCACCACCCATCAAGACCGTAGTTATGGTCTTATAGACTCCCTGTCGTTCCATCCAATTGGCAATTAATCCGGGAATAATAAATCCGATAGCCTCAAGTCGGACATCGAATACACCAAAGGTGAAAAACTGTCTGGAAAGAGCCCCAAAAATGAATCCGAGCAATACAGCAATCACCATTCTGCGTCTACCATAGACAAACACGAACTGGCTTATAATTCGAATACATGCCCAAACTACCAGTGCAACAATAAGTGTACCGATGAGCTTCTCGGGATTGTGGAAATTAAGTGCAATATAACCCGGCACAACAATTCCACCAGCCGCTAATCCAAATGTTTCATGAAACACGAGGCTGAAAAATACTCCAAGCCCAACCGCAATCTCGATCAAGGCTACTGTCTCCTGTTTTTGTAAAAATAACGGGCAATATCAAGTCCACCCGCACCAACATTACCAATTCCTAAAATTGTACCTCTATCTTCGATGAGTCTGAAAGCTTCCGAGTAAACCTTTTCAGGCTTTACATTCCCCAATCCAATTGTTTTGGATTTCGGTATTTTAAACTTTGCAACGATACCCATAAACCGGTTGAGGCTTTGCCCGGTTAATATCAAATAATCGAAATTAATGTTACCTGCCACCATCTCGATGAGCTGTAAACTCCTATCCTGCCGATCAGCTCTTGAGTGCAGCAGTAAAATGACTTTTCCGAGAGGATTGAACCTCTCTTCTATCTCGTTAAATATGGCAAGGGATGATTCTGGATCATTTGCCGCCATCGCATTGGCAAACAACATTTCCTTCGCTCCCTCCTGACACATGGCTATTCGCAATGCTCCAGCATCGGGTGTTGCCTTATACATCCCTTCTAATGCTGTATTTCTATCCACTCCTGCTTTTTCACATACCGCCAGGGATAAGCCAATATTGGCGGGATGTTCGATATAGCTGAACCTGTTCAGTTCTTCGCGGGAAATGTCCTGCCCACCGTAACGGGTGACCTCAGTATTTCGAGATTTTCCAATATCCTTGAGGATCTTCAGGTTTGTTTTTTCTGAGGTGTACAGGACTCCATTTTGAGGGATTGTATTTGCGAGTGAATGTGTAATCTGTTCGCGGAATTTTCCCATCTCATTTGTGTGATCAAGTCGACAATTTGTGATAACACCAATTTGCGATTGAACAATTTTATTTTCACAAAACCATTGGTACTCAGGTAGAACAGCCATGCATTCAATCACGAGTACTTCTGGTTTGAACATCCTGTCGATGTACCTGAGAATCTTGGTTTGTTCAATTATATTCGCTGGTTGGTTCCGTTTAATAGATATTTCCCGACCTTTTGAGTCAATAATCCGTGGGAGTGTACCTGTGGTTTTCGCAACAACTCGTTTGCCTCCGGCACGAAGACCGGATGCTATTAATCTGGTCACCGAAGATTTACCTCGAGAACCATTTACATGTATTCGCATCGGAATGCGATTTAGCCGCACCTGGTGGCCACGGTATTCCCATGCACCGTAGCAGCAAAGGGCTACCAGTATCAGCAAAAGTGTGTACATTAACGTCGAAGCCTAAAATCGTGTAAAGATTTTAACGCATTGGAAAAATTGCAGAACTTTAGGTTGCGTGTAAATCAACGCAAAATCAAATAGCAAAAAATATAGCTATAAAAGATCGAACTTTCAAGCAAGTCAGATTCTTTTCAACTCTTTGTCACAATGAGGTTATGTTCAACCGGAAAAGTTGGAAATGATCATCTACCTCCGCTCCAAACAAAATCCACTGACCATCCGGGGAGAATTGTGGATATCTGATATTTGAAAATCCGGTGTTAATTCTCTGATAAACACCATTTTCCGTATCCAGAATAAACAACGTGTCGGGACCACCAGTTGAACCGGTAAATACAACTAAACCTGCTCCATTGCTGTAATCAGATGATCCACAGACAATACCTTCCGGTGACATTACCTTGGAATCCCGAGTATTAAGATCGTAAAGGATAATCTGGTCAAAACGATTTAGTACCAGCAGGTTGTCATCGTTTACAACTGAAGGTGCTCTGAAATCATCCGAGGTACCGGAAAGAAAGGTGGGTGATCCTCCATTCAAATTTGCCAGATATACTGAATTTGCCCTGACATGAACAGGAAGTTCTTGATTAGAATCACGCTCACTCAGGAAAACACAGAAGTTCTCATTCATTACAACAGGATACCAATCATCACCGGGAGAGTTTGTAACGGAATATAAATCACCAAGTTGTACATTGTACTTCATGATTTCCCGATCCCACTCATTCTCTCCCTCTTTAGAGGATACAAAGAGTAAATTATTGCCTTCTGAAGACCAAACGGGATTTTCTTCATTAAACTCAGATTCACGCAATCGTGTTTCTGTCATATCTGTGAGACTTAATTCATAAACCTGCCATTTTCCATCCCGATTGGACTGGAAAGCAATCCGGGTTCCTTCAGGATGATAATCTCCGTTGCCATTTTCGGCAGGTCCGCTGGTGAGCTGTTCAGGTTGTCCGTTAACCGTCACAACAGTACCTTCTATTGAACTACCTGTTAACCCAAGAGTAGTTTGTAAAGAGGTTTCATCTGGCTTTCCCATCTCTTTCATTCCAGCACAACCAACGAAGAGTAAGCAGAGAGAAACTGCCACGAAACAACTCATTTGGTATTTTGAGCCCATGAATGACCCTCGTATTTCGATTGATCGAAAACCGATATAAAATTGTCGTAATCTAATAATATATCCTAAAACTCGCTAAATTGCAAGAAATCTTGCTAACAGTCTCAGAATCCAGCATCAAGACCGGCTGCATGCATCAGATTTCGACATAGAATCGCAACCGTCATTGGTCCGACACCACCCGGTACAGGCGCAATTGCTTCAGCTTTCGGTTCAATTTCAGAGAAAGCAACATCCCCAACCAGCCTGTAACCACGTTTCCTGGTTGAATCTGCGAGTCGATTTATCCCAACGTCAACGACCACTGCACCCTTTTTAACCCAATCACCACGGATGAATTCTGCCTGGCCAATTGCAGGTATTATAATATCACCCTGCCTTACAATTTCTGGCAAGTCTTTAGTTCTTGAGTGGCATAAGGTCACCGTTGCATTCCCACCTCGACCTTTTAATCCCATTATCACTGCGAGTGGTCTGCCTACAAGAATGGAACGACCAACTATAACCACATTCTTTCCAGCAGGATTGAAACCGTAATGCAGTAGCATCTCAATTACAGCAGCAGCTGTACATGGCTGAAACCTGGGTTCACCAATATAAAGTAATCCAACATTCTCCGGATGGAAACAATCAACATCCTTGAGAGGTGAAACCATCCGCTGCACCTGAATTTCATCAAGCTGAGATGGTAGAGGACTCTGGACAAGTAATCCATGAATTTCAGGATCATCATTTACTTCGTTTACGGCAGCCTTTAATTCTTCCATAGTTGTTGATTCAGGCAGCTTATAGTGCCTGAACTTAAAACCTATCTCAGCACAGGCGCGCTCCTTAGCTCGAATGTAGACTGTCGATGGGAGGTACTCACCAACCTGCATCGCTGTCAAAAATGGAATTGGTTTGCCTTCCCCTTTTTGTGCTTCCAATCTCCTCTTAAGATCATCTCTGATCTTCTGAGAAAGGATTTTCCCATCTAAAATAATTGCCATTTTACTTGTATGTTTGTTCTTTAACGAATTCTAAGTACCCAAAATAATAATTGCGAAATATCAGGTAACTGTAGAGCAAATCCGGAGCCCAAATCTCATTAAGGCTGCGAATGATAACCTTCGCAATATAATAAAATGGTTTTGATAATAATAGCTTTATAAGTGCACCAGTAATGCCCGGTTTTTGAACCCACTCAATTTTCAACTCATACTTTAGCTCAGGATACCTTATCAGCAGTTCCGGAATCGTATTTCTCCCGTACTCTCTCGAAGTTTTAAAGAGCTCGTTTAGGGTGCGAATATGCAGATGCTGAACTTTCAATGTTGGATTAAATGTGAACAAAGCACCTTGATTGCTCAATCTAATCCCCAAATCTATATCCTCTCCATAACTTTTCAGGCTCTCATCAAATCCTCCCACCGAATCAAATAACAGGCGTGATAATGAAGAATTCCCACTTAAGAAAAACCTTCCCGGTACAACTTCCTTCGGTTTGAGCTTCATTGCACCACGACGCTCGAGATACCTTGCATATCCTCTGCATTTGTTGATCCTGTCATATCCCACACTACCCACAATGACCTGGTTCTCCTGCTTGTGTGAATCTACATGACGTTGTATGAAATCATTATTAAATTCCATATCTCCATCAACAAGCAGCAATAGAGAACTGCTTGATTTCTCCACTCCAGCATTTCGAGCTGAAGATCTCCCCTGATTAACCGAAAACACAATATACTTTAAATCAAGTACACCACAATATTTGGAAAGCCATGCCTCAGTCTCATCACCTGAAGCATCATCCACTACAATGACTTCAAAAAACTTAGGATCGGGTTGTTGTTTCTCAAGACAATCGATTGTTCTTTTCAATAAATTCAGCGATTTATACGTTGGAATAATTACAGATATTTGTTTCTCATTCATTAGCAAAGTCTGAAATTATATCATCAAGCGCAACTTCAAACTTCTTTGAAACGGCCTCCCATGTAAATTTCTGGCAGCTCTTCAATCCTGTCCCAATCAGTCTTTTCCTTAATGGATCGTCCCGCATCAACCTTTTTATCGCATTACAAAGCGACAGCGGTTCACGAGGTGGTACTATCATAGAATTCTCACCATCAACAAGGAATTCTCTAACGCCCCCACAATTGGTAGAAATTACTGCCAGACCGCAAGCCTGAGCTTCAAGTGAAGGAAGCCCAAATCCTTCAGACCATGAACTATTTATGTAAATGTCTCCTGACCTGTAAATATTAGCAAGTTCGACATCTGATTGAGGTCTCACAATTTCAAACTCGAATTCTGCAGAAGTCATATCGGGATTCTCCTGAGAAATAACAGATAGTTTGAATTGATTTTCCTCCAGGTTAAGTTTGTTTAAAGCTCTAATCAGGTCGGCAAGTCCTTTTGAGGGTTGTTTTCTTCCAATTGTGATTAAGCTTCTGATCTGATCATCTTGAGCATTATCAGAAGGAGGGTAGAAGTAATCGGGATTGAAACCACTATTAACAATTGCACGGGGCCTACGTCCCTTCTCACTGACACACCAAACGGCTGTCTGGTGTGAATTTGCGAGGATGAAATTTGCTTTTATAGCTATCCTCGCAACCTTCCTGTATATATAAACCAGAGGCGAAGATTTGAGATGACTTTTATCATCAAAGAAATGAACATCATTTCCCAAGATGTAATTTACTGCCGGAATCCCCCGTCGGTTTCCAATTAGTAAAGCTGTCAGGGCATGAGTTGGCATAGAACCAATCACAATATCAACCTGTGGGATTCTTCTAAGCATACTTATTATCCCAAAGGGTACTGCCAGCAGAGGACTTCCAACTCCTAAACCGCATTCGATTACATTTATACCATTTTCAACCTTCAGCTTCCTGCGTCCTGAGGGAATTAATATATTAAATTCATGCCCTCTATTCACCATCTTTCCACCGAGTTCTACAACAGCTCGAGCCCCTCCTGTAATGTGCAGATTCGGTAAAAGATAAGCAATCTTCATATTAGTCCGACCTCACGATAATAGCCATAGAGAGATTTCATCACATTTGGCAATCCGTGTCTCTCAACTACCCAGTCGCGGCCAATTCGAGCATGATATTTCCTCAGTTCTGGTTCTTCAATAAGCCTTATTAATTGAGATTCAAGATCATCGGGAGTAACTGAAATGAAAGGATGATTGCCGATGAATTCACCAACTCCCGGATTAATTCTCGTCATTGTAGCTATACCCATGGCGAGGGATTCAACCGAGCTTGCACCATAACCCCAACCACCGGCGTCGGTAATCTGATCAATAAAAACATCGGATCCCGATTTTAAGTTCATTGCTGTTTGGTGGTCAACATTCTCAATCATCACCCAGTCAATTGGGTATCTTTTCATTAACCGTTTTACAACTGTTTCGATAATATCAGTACCCTTGAACATCCTATTTCTTGCCGCGTGAGAAATCTTAATTAGGTCATCCGGAGGACGCGGTTCAGGCTTAATTTTCTCCGTATCAATTGGTAAATAAAGATATTTCATCCCCTTCATTCTACTTAATAAATCGATCTCTGAGGTTAAGTTTAATATCGACCGCTCGTGAACTTCTTTTAACACTCCTCGATTTCGGAGATCACTTCCATGATAGAAACAGACTATCCCTTTTCCATTTGCTGAGAGCTGCTTTATCCATCTACCATCTCGGTAGGGATCTATGCCCTGCTCAAAATGGTAGATATCATAGTCATCGAGCTTCCAAAGCCTGATTGAACGTTCAATTCTTGGTTTATTTATTATATCTCTGAGGTTGTAAAGGTACTGCACCATTGGTGATAATGGTTTCCAGAAAGGGGGATTACCTTGTAGGTCTACTATGTTTTTTTGGGAGTGGAGTTTATTTAAAATACGTCGAAATCCAGCCACTGAGTTTTTATTTGGCATGAATCTAAGGTTAAAACACAAATCTTCCTCGAATCCATACTCACTTCTGAAGAATGTTACATACCTGCACTCTGATCCTAAATCCTTGTGTCCCTGTGCAAAGAGTCCGAATCCTCCGGTAACATGCTCAGGACTTACATATAGCACCTTCACTATTTATCCTTCAGCGAGTTCCTCGAAAAGAGAACTTATGGGTTCGTACGCGATAGAACTAACCAACTCTTTTGGGTGGTAAAGACCATCTTCTGTAAAGACATTGCTTATCAATTCTAACGGAATTGTCTCATAATATTCGTTTACAACATCCAGCCCAACGAGGTCCTCAGGAATAATCTCGCGGGGATTCTGGGGTAGTAAACGAAAAAACAAAAGCATATCAGGTGTAAGAAGTTTATCCGATGTCATTAACGAAATGAAGGGAATGTTGTGAATCATTGCCAGCAAAGCCAGAGCGCCACTGCCAATCTTATTTACAAGACCATCTCGACTTAGGCTGTCACCTCCGATCCATACAGTATTCACGTTAGGCACCTGCGACATTAATGCCGCATCAGTGTATACCTTTACCTTAATCCCAGCAGATTTCAGCCTTTTCGCCATAACAAGGCCTTCCTGTTGGGGTCGTCCCTCTCCGCATAGAACAACTCCTGGCCAGTTGAAACGCTCTTTACAGGTTAATAGTATTCGCGTAACGGTTGAACTGTTCGAGTAAGTAAGTAGAGTTTCACCGTCCCGAGGCAGATCTTCGACATAATTCACCATCTGAGCAGTGCGAGTATTCCAATCGGTTATCAGCCTTTGCAGTCTGACTTTAAAGTCAACCCAATCTCCACTGCAGTCTTCCTTGAAGATGCAAACTCGATTTAACAGATTCAACACCGGTGCCATTGATGGTTGACCTTTAGCCAGCCTGCGAACAGCACGATTGAACAGTTGTGTACTGTTTCGCTGTCTTCGCTCTCCGCATCTGGCGATGTCCCGAAATAGCAACGCCGCATCTTCTACAATTTCAGCTGCACCACGACGGTGGTCTTTTGCCAACGAATCTATTTGAGCGTTAAGATGCTCGTACAAAACTTAGTGCTACCTGAAGAGTTTAGTAAAATCGAATGTATGATACTCAGACATGCAGAATTTACATCCGTTAAATCTGGGACTGTGATCAGTATCGCACATTCTTTTGACAGTTTGAATGCTGAACAACTTTTTCTTCTTATCATCCGGGATTTCCTTCATTTTGCACTCAAACCGGACAAAACTCATATCGTGAATGACATTGTTCTCTGTGTCGGCAATGTACATATACGTCCTCCAACTATTGATTTATGATGAATTTCAACTTCTTCTGACTCTGGTTTCCTACCCGATCCTTTGCAAGAATCGAAATTGTATGTTCCCCGCTTTCAATAGGTTTCCAGACTTCATAGCTCAGGAGATCGATCGGAGGATCCCATTTTGCAGGAACAAGTTTGTTATCAATCTTAATCTCAAGCCCATCTGCTGACAAGCCCGATGTTGAGTCCTTGACACTGATTTTAAAATGAGGTCTTGTTTTATTAATAATTGATCCGTCCTTGAAATTCAAGGTTCTGATGACAGGAATATCATTATCACGAACAAGTCCGAACCTCTCCCAGCTCAGTGCTGAAGCGTGAAGATAACCATTTGTCACCTCATTATCCATAAAACGCCACCCTTTTCTTTTATTAAAGTAATAAATTCCCCAGCCATTTTCTGATAATGAAGAGTCTCTTTTTAGAAAAATTTCAACTCTTCGATTAAGAGGCTGGTCCTGTGGTTCAATCCGAAATACAGACTCGATCCAGCCCGGGACCTGAAACTCCTTTTCATTTATAATGCGCAAATAAGTTGTATCCAACACTGCATACGCTGGTATCTCTAACCTGATTGATTCATCATCTGAGGTGACCTGTTTTGAATGTTCAGGATATATTTTCTCAAATCGAAAATTCGTAGAAAATGCGGTTTTTCCTTCATTATCCAGAGCTTCTAGTGTCATCAAACCATCGAACTCAATCGGTGGATACCAATTTGCAGCAACACCACCACCGGATTTGTTTGTCGGGCAACTGTAATCCAACTCTCCATTTATGTGAAATCCTCTAATACCAGGTGGTGCCAATAAGCGGATATGTTTATCAACGACCAGGACTTGAACCGGTATACCTGGTTCGTGCAGTGTATTATAATAATCGAACAACATCTCCCCGCCAACACCTCGATTTTCATCCTCAACCAGATCAGATACAAGGATTATCTCAACTGTGGTACTATTACCGGCAACATCTTCGAGCTCAATATGAACTTTTACAGGTTCACTATCCATATCACGATAGTTGATAATACCATTACCCTTAACCATTTTCAACTCATTTCCCGGTGCACGGTATAATCTATGGTAATCTCCCTTTCCAAGACGTCTCAACCGATAATCCCGTTCAAACTTAATCTGATTCGTTTCTTCAAATCCAAATTCGGTAAAAGATGTTGTCCAAATACTCTGATTACTAATCAGCATCTCAATTTTAGATACAGAGAGTATATTCTCGGAACCATCTGCCCTATCAAAAGCTTTTATGGATATTCCTATTGATCCCGTAATCCCAATAGGATCTCTCGTCCGGAATATCCCATCGTGTTGTTCTATCAAGCCCTCATACAGCCTCGGCTGACATTGATTCTCAATGGTAGTTGTCTTATCCATTGGAGACAGAAGGAATGCAACTGGAACAGGTCTAATGTGATCTGCAACTGTATAGCCGTTCATCAAAGGATTGATAGGACGTTCATTATTATCGCGAAGCTCAAAATGAAGATGTGGATGCTTTGTTCCACTGCGGCCACTGAAAGCGACTACTTCCCCTCTCTTAAAATGAAAGGCTTCTTCCTCATTAAAGTAAATATCTTGTCTATATTTTAGGGTTTCATGTTGTTTCCGGATTACGAACTCATCGATTCCAGGAGCGAAATTCCTGACATGAGCATACACTGCGGAAATTCCGTCCTGCATTTTCAGGTAGACTGCTTTACCATAACCGGACGGTGATACCTTGATTCTGTAAACATAACCATCTGCTACAGCTCTACAGGGCAAACCAACACTTCCCCATACCTTCAGGTCAATAGCAGAATGATAATGACCCGGACGATACTCACAAAAACTGCTTGTAAGAGCCGGTGCAGCATCAACAGGCCAGAGTAAATCGTTCTCTCCACAACTACCTGGTTTCGCAAAACACAAAAACAGGAATATGAATGTTAAAACATGATATTCCTGTGGTTTTTTTAAGTTATTTATTATTGACATCTTTTGTATTTGGATTTCCAAAACTATCTAACATTCTTTTCAACTTGACGAAGCTCATATTTCAATACCTTTATGAGCTTATTCTCCGGAAAATCATTCACAAATCTATCAAATTCCCATTTTGTGGACTTCAACCACTTAAGCCGGATCTGACATTGAACAACTTTGAATCTCGCATCCACCTCTTTGTATGAATTATGATTTACCAAAACTCTTTCAAATGTCTGTAATGCATGAAGATATTCTCCGAGAAGGAAAAGACACTGCCCCTCCCAATAAATTGGGTTAGCTTTAAGTTTACCAGTATATTTCCTTTTCGTCAACTCCCTGAACGTCATGGCGGTTTGAGTAAGTTGACTTCTATCGGACTTTTTACTCAATGCTGAGTATTGGTCATATGCTTTATCATAATCTTCTATAAAAGTCGCTGCATTTGATGTGAAATTTGAAAAGCAAATAACAATGAAAGCAATCAGCATCAGCAGGAAAAGTGGATTTTTTTGCATCTTTTTCATCCTGATTTTGCACATTTTACTAATACTCCCGACGGTACAAACTTGCCGACAGAATCATCCCGGCAGCAAGTAAACACGACAGCATAAATGATCCTCCATAGCTCAGGAACGGTAATGGCAATCCTGTAACTGGCAGATTACCAAGTGTCATTCCAATGTTGATAACACTGTGATAGAGAATCATAACGGTCATTCCGGCAGCCACAAGGCTCATAAATTGATTCTTGATGAGAGCTGCTGCACGGAAACCGAACCAACCAATTAGTGAATATAAGAATAATATCAGGGATGTCCCAATGAAACCAAATTCTTCTCCCGCCAAAGAAAATATAAAATCAGTGTGTTGTTCAGGTAAAAATCGGAGTTGTGTTTGGGCACCTTTCAGATATCCCATACCGGTAAAACCTCCGGATCCAATTGCGACCTGGGACTGGATAACCTGATATCCCGAACCAAGAGGATCAGCACCCGGATTCATGAATGTAGTTAACCGCTTTTTCTGGTAAGGTTCAAGCTGATCCCAAGCTACAGGTGCCGCCATTGTAGCAAAACCGCAAACAATTGCAATGCAAGCTATCCAAACCCAATTCATTCCGGTTCTTTTCAACCAGACAAGACCGACAAGAGCGATAGATCCAATTATTGCCGGAGACAGGTGATACAACATCGAGAACACCGGTAGAAGCATTACCAGATAATACTTGATTGGTAAGCCAAACCAGGCTAAAAGAGCCGCGGAAAGGATTACAAATACAGTAGATGTCCCTAAATCTGGCTGTATCAACACTAAAAGGGTTACGGGCAAAGCCAGCATGGCAAATGCACCAATCAGTTTCCATCCCGCATAATCACGCCAATCTGCCATTAAGCGTGAAACAGCCAGGATAAAAGCCAACTTTGCAGGTTCAGATGGTTGAAGAGTAAACCCACCGATTATAATCCATCGTTTTGCACCAAGACCAAAAACACCACTAAAAAGCACTAAAATCAAGAGTAAAATCGAAAAACCGTATGCAAGATAAGCGAGCGCATAGTACATTCGAGGCGGGATGTACATTGCGCCAAACAAAACAACTATACCTATACACACAAAGACGAGTTGCTTGTTGAAATGAGAATAATCTTCACGCGCATTTCCCGCACTGTAGATTAATGCCAGACTTATCCCCAGCAAAAGCAGTATCGTTAAAAGCAGCTTTCCATTGAGCTCTTTAAATCTACTAATACGATTTCCTGAGTCATCCAATAGCAAGGGAATCCACCTCTACCGGTTTCGTGACAGGTTTTCGTTTAAGTGGTCGCGGACCCGGAAATAAATCATGCATGTACCGCTCAATTAACTTTACGGCAATCGGTGCAGCAGCAGTGCTACCATGCTCTCCATGCTCGACAACAACAGCGACTGCTATTAGAGGATCTTCAAATGGAGCAAAAGCCACGAACAGTGCGTGATCTTCTCCATGGGGATTCTGAGCGGTTCCCGTCTTGCCTGCAACGATAAATTCATCTCTTCTCTGATGAAATGCTGTACCTTTTGGTTCATTTACAACCATGCGCATTCCCTCCCTCATTTTCCGGAGAATCTTGTTCGGGATATTTGTGGGAATCGATTCGATGTTTGTAAATATAATCTCTTCCGTTTCAGGGTTAAACATGAAATTCGTAATTCGGGGAGTAATTACTTTGCCGGTGGCAATCGAGGCAGTATGAACTGCTAATTGCATTGGGGTAACCAATACTTCACCCTGACCGATTGAGATATTTGCAATATGACCTCTTGTCCAGCCATTTTCACCAAATCTCTCATTCATGTATTTTTCTGCAGGTAGCAACCCACCAAACTCAACATTGAAATCAATTTCTGTTTTTTCTCCGAGACCCATACGGTTTCCAAAATCAGCAATTTTATCCAATCCAAGCTGCATTCCATATTCGTAAAAGAAAACGTCACACGATTGCTGGATTGCTTCTCGCCAGCTAACTGAACCATGCCCGGCTGCATTCCAACATTTAAAAAACCTATTCCCTATTTGTAGCCCACCGTTACAAACCGCTCTCGATGAATTGTTCACAATACCTGCTTCAATCGCAGCTCCGAGAACTGCCATCTTAAATGTTGATCCTGGAGGATATCGTCCCTGCACAGCCCTATTCAGCAATGGGTGTCCAGGATCATCGATCAATTCATCCCAAACTTTCTGGGGCATAACTCCAGCAAATATAGACGGATCATAAGATGGGACACTCAACATTGTCAGCACTGCACCATTTCTGGGATCAATTGCAACCACACCTCCGGTTTTTCCTTCCATGAGCTCAAAGGCGAATCGTTGCAGTTGACTATCAATATTCAGATGCAAATCCCATCCATTGGTTGGGTAAAGAGTTACACTTTCATCAGCTCTACCAACGGTTTTGCCAGATACATCGACCTGAAAATACTCAATGCCCGGTTCTCCACCAATCCATTTCTCATAGACCAGTTCCAGCCCATGCTTTCCAACCAGTCCAATTCTACCACTCTTTTTAGATGCACTCGACCGATCAAGCTCACCAACATATCCTAATACATGAACAGCTTCTGGAAAGGGGTAAGACCTTTTAGATTCAAATCCAAAAGCAATCCCCGGTAATCCGATCTTTATTGTTTCAAGATGGGCCAAAGTATTAAAATTTACATCTCTCTGAATAACAGCAGGCTGGAAGGTATTCCATCCATATCTCCCCACCCTTTTTTTTATCTCAAGGGAATCCATTTCCAGGATTTTTGACAGTTTGTGGATTGTTTCAGAATTCCGTTTAATTGTCCAAGGGTGGGCGTATAGAGTGTATGCAGGTCTGTTTTCTACTAATAAGAGTCCATTTTTATCAAAGATCTTTCCCCGAGTAGGCTCAATGGCAATTGCTCGAACCCTATTCGCCTCAGCTTTTTTCAAAAAATCAGGGCGATTTATCAATTGAATTGAAAATAATCTTAATTCTAAAACGAGTAGAAATAAGATGCACAAGGTCGTGAATACAATTCGTCGGTATTCAAACCACCATCTATTCTCTGACCTGATCACGAGAGCTCTGGCATTATTAATTCAATCACTTGATTCTTCCGCTATGGGTTTTTACCTTTTTCCATCGTGTTGAGTTCATCGGAATAAGAGCCCATAAGCCCCCAAGCACACTTGTGTATATTGCAACAGGAACAATAGATCCGAAAATAAAACTTACTAAGTCAGTCTCAGAATTTTGGATTACAAATAATCCCTGCCAGATGCCTTGAGTAATAACACTGAAGAAAATTATCAGCATCCATAACCAGGTGCGGACAGATTGCTCTCTTCTTTCAATCCATCTACCAGTCCAAAATCCGAGGCTACTTTTTGCAAGTGCGTAAATCCCAAGAAATCCAAGTGCTGTTATATCCTGTGCTAAACCTGAGAAGAATCCAACCATCAGCGCATGATTTCTACCTCGTCGAATACTTGTTCCAATTGTGAATATAAGCATTAGATCCGGACGTACTCCAAGAATGTCGAAATACTTTCCCGCACCGTTCTCCAGGGATAGTAACAAGATACCAATTATCACATAGCGGGTGATATCACTTATCATTCTTTATCCCGGACACTACAAATATTTCCTCTAACTGACCATATTCAACACTGGGTTTTACTGTGACCTGCCATAGCCAACCATTTGCATCCGGTTCGACCATTATTACGTATCCAATTGTTATACCTTGCGGGAAAAAGCCTCCTAATCCTGAGGTAAGAACGGTGTCCCCAACAGCAACTGAAGAGGATATTGGAACGCCATCAAATTTGAGCAATCCTCTCCCTGCGGAGTGCACTATACCATCTTCCCTGCTTCTACGAATTCGTCCTGCAATGCCGAGATTTGGATCGGAAAGCAGTTGAATCAGTGAGCTCCGATCCCCTACCCTGTGAACCAGACCTACAATACCATTCAGAGAAAGTACCGGGGAGTTTACATCTATCCCGTCATTTCTACCCTTATCAATCAGGAAACCTTTCACACCAGGATCACTGCTGTTTGCAATAACCTCGGAAGCAACCAAAATGTATTCGTTAGATGCTTTGAATTCAAGCATTTCGCGCAATTTCGAATTTTCCGCCTGATACTCCATATACGTGGCGAGATCCATACTCATTTCAGCCAAGGTAGCATGAAGTTTTTTGTTCTGACGCCAAACCTGAAATCCTTTGAGTGGAACTGTAACAGGATACGCTATTGAAATGATAAAATCTGCGAGACGTCCCCGCAGTAATTCACCCTGTGGATTCTGATTAGTCAGAATCAGGGTAAGGGAGAGTGCAGTGATTGCAATCCAGGAAAAGTAGGGTCTTAAGGTGCTGAACATTACAGATCAGATAACCTAATTATTTGTCAGAAGCAAGTCCTTGTATACTTCAAAATCGTCGAGGACTTTACCAGTTCCTCTTACAACACAGGTTGCGGGATCTTCGGCAAGATTCGCGGGGAGATTAGTCTCATCTCGAAGACGTTGATCAAGGCGTTTGAGAAGTGCCCCCCCACCTGTCAGGATGATACCTCTGTCTCTGATGTCGGCAGACAATTCAGGAGGTGATTTTTCCAATGCTTCTCTTACAGCCGCAACTAATTGGGATACGGTTTCGGACAGAGCTTCCCTTATTTCTTCAGATCCGATCTCGACTGCTTTCGGCATTCCGGTTACTAAATCTCGACCTTTTGCCGTCAAGGTAATCTCTTCAGGCAACGCCATTGCAGATCCAACCGTACACTTTATCCACTCCGCCATTCGCTCACCAATAAGTAGATTATAATTCCTCCTTATATACATTGCTATTGATTCGTCCATTTCATCACCCCCAATTCTGATCGAGTGATTTGTGACAATTCCACCGAGTGACATTATGGCAATTTCTGTCGTTCCACCTCCAACATCAACTATCATCGAACCCACTGGTTCTTTAACCGGCAACTTCACCCCCAGAGCCGCCGCCATCGGTTCTGCAATCAGGTGTACTTCACGAGCACCTGCATATTCAGCAGAATCACGAATTACACGTTTCTCGGATTTCGTAACACCACTTGGGACACAGACAATAATCCTCGGTCTCATCAACCGATTCTTTTGAACACGTCGAATAAATCTTCTTATCATTAATTCGGCAATTTCATCATCGTCAATTACACCATCACGCATTGGTCTTATCACACTGATATCACCATGTGTTTTACCCATCATAGCAAGAGCTTGTCGACCTATAGCTATATCCTTTTTATCCCGTCTGTCTATGGCTACGACTGATGGTTCTGTGATCACAATACCCTGACCCTTTACATAGACAAGAGTATTAGCTGTTCCAAGATCAATGGCGATATCATTCGAAAATATCGTCATAGGATTATTTAACATTGAAAATCACTCCAAAAGGTAAATCAGAAAACTGCTGAATAAATTTATAATTAATCATTAGGTGATCACCTATCCTGTTTTTTACTTGAAACTGTCAGCGATTCTTGAATCGTAAGTTGATGTGTGGTGAAAGGTCGCTTTCGCCAGTCGAATTGAGTAATCAACTGAAACTACTCCTGAATTGTTAACAATTCTCTCAACTGTCTGAGAGAAAAGTTCCGCTCGACATATAACAGTAACATACTTATAATTCTTGGCTGCTGCTCTAATCAGAGATACTCCTCCAATATCGATCAATTCAACCGGTATATCCTCTTCCTCACTGACATCAGTCGGAAATGGGTATAGGTCAATTGCGACGAGATCAAACGGTTTTAGTCCAAATTTTTCAAGATCCTGTATGTCCCCCGGATCGTCTCTCCTGGCAAGAATTGCAGCATAAATCGCCGGGTGCAGCGTTTTTACGCGCCCTCCGAGTAAATCGTTAAATCCGGTAATATCTTCGAGTCGATTTACACTTATGCCTGCTTCACTTATCGCATCAGCTGTCCCACCACTCGCATAGAGATTTATACCGATTTTTGCAAGTTCCGTTGCAAGTTCAACAGCTTCCGGTTTCCTCCAGGAGCTAATCAGAGCATTTCTGATTGTAATTGTCTCTACAGACTTTGCCATTTATTTCTGCTCCTTGTATTTTCTAAATAACTTCTTCAAAACTGCTGAATAAAACCTGTGCTCTTCTTTAAGAACTCGTGCTGAGAGTTGTTCAGGTGTTTCACCTGATAAAACAGGAATTCGAGATTGATCGATAATCTCACCCTCATCATATTCCTCATTCACGTAGTGAATGGTAACACCTGTTTCAGCAGCTCCGGATTCCACTACAGCGCGGTGAACATTCATACCGTACATCCCCTTTCCTCCGAAATCAGGCAGAAGTGCAGGATGTATATTAATGGTGCGATTATGGAAAACTCTCAGAACCCGTGGTGGAATTTTTCGAAGGTACCCCGCAAGTATAATAAAATCTGTTTCATGCTCATTCAAAACCTTCAACATATAATCTGCAAATAATTTACCATCTTGATAGCTTTTACGGTTAAAAACTGCTGTGTTGAATCCCATTTCAGCAGCTTTTTGAAGGCCGACTGCCTCTTCCTTATTGCTCGCAACCAGTACTATCCTTGCGTCGAGTCTTCCCTCGTTGATTGCCGTTGACATCGCTTCAAAGCTTGATCCCCTCCCAGAAAGAAAAATTGCAATATTTGTCATTGAAGAACCTCATTTCCCAGGTTATATTGAAACGCACAATCTTCTGAAATGCTTGAATTTACACCCATTGGTATTGTTATTCGATCATCTACATGTCCCCAGGGCAAGTCATACCATACACCAAATTCAGAATCCCGAAATAAATCAGCGATGATACCGCCAACTTGATTAGATATATTCTCACCCTCCCACCTGAAATGTCCAAGAATTATTCCGCTGATTCCGTTCAAAGCACCCGAATCTCTTAATTGCAGTAGCATTCTATCTAAGCTGTATGGTGGTTCGTTCAGATCTTCCAAACAAACTATCGCCCCCGTTAAATCCGGCATCCAGGGTGTACCGACTAAACTTACAAGGATTGATAAACAAGTAGGGACAATAACTCCTGAAGCAGCTGTTCCACGTATTTGCTTGAGAAAAATCTTCCCATCAGACCATTCTGAATTCGTAAAATCACCCTTAAGAAAAGACTTCAGGTTTTCTATTGATCTCTTTGTCAAATCACCACTTAATGCCATACCTGCCTGAGGACCCGAAAGATTAATCCACCCGCTTCTCGACCATAATTGCAGCATAATCGCGGAGATATCACTGAATCCTACAAAATACTTTGGCGGTAAGTCCCGAAGGCTATCCCAGGGTATATCCTTCAATATCCTTCCTGATCCATAACCTCCGCGACTGCAGATCACAGCCTTAATTTCAGGATCTGTAAAAGCTTTATGCAGATCTTTACTTCGATCCTTATCAAATCCTGCGAGGTAATCCTTCTTTGACAAGGCATGGGGTGCAACATTGACCTGAAATCCCCAACTTTTCAAACGGGTAATTCCAATATTCAACCTGGCTTCATCAACTGGTCCTGCCGGTGAAACGATCTGAATTAGATCTCCGGGATTAAGTGGTTCTGGCAGTCTAATAGTTCTCATAAATTCAAATTCTGTTTTTGATTACCAAAACGGAGACACTAACCTGAAGTCTCCAAATCCATTCTCATCCCTGAAGACAAATTGTTTTCCAAGGTGACTATAATACCAGATTATTGTCGGAGCCTTTCGATCAACAAAAATATGTTTCTCTATATCTGTAGGTTTTCCGTAGATCAAATAAACTCTACCCCTATCGGTTCTCCATCCCTCGTGCCCATCACCAAACTGATTATTTACATAATTTATCCTGCGATAGTACTCCCTCATTTTTCCGTTATTATCTTCATCAGGAGTTGGGAATATCTGATTCCAGAATTCAATTAGCTTCTGTTCCCGTTCAGATTTCGGATATGACAGCAAATCCAACATTTCCTCACTACTCGCGATTAAAGACAGCTGTTTTATTGCATCATCAATATCCCGTATCGATCCTGGCAATCCGTTTGAATTTCTTGAAAATTGGTAACGGTTCTCTATCTTCTCTCCGTTATATCTGATTATTAGTCTGAGGGTATATCTACCAAAGGTCAATCCTCTACAGTCAACAGGCATAAAATAAGTAGCTAATTGCTCACCGCCGATTGTAGTCAATGTATCAATACTTTGAATTTCATCATCTGCATTGAGGACAGATAGTTCAAGGTGAATTACCTTCTGAGGATCCACTCGATACATTTCAAAGAAACAATATACATCAGAGATTCCATCAATATCTTCAGGAGTGACAACGGGATCAACCGGTGTATTTAAAATGGGATCTATCTGCCGAGTAGTTGTTAACATCATCCCTGAAACGCCTAATGGATCATTCTGTGGCTCTCTTAGTATAACCTCTTTCTCAGCACGTGATGTTCTTTTTGATTCACGATCCGTGACTAACATCGTGAGAATATATTTTCCCGGCGCTAAGTCTAAAACAAACGTTCCAATTAAGAACTCATTCCTGGAGTTCGTTGTTGAATAATCAATCGTTTCTGCATTGAAGTATTTGATTTTTCGATCGAGCAATGCACCATCTTCTCCCGATACCGACAGGTTCATCTCAACAGAGGCGACAAATGCGCTGTCCTGACGTATAAACTGCAAAATATCATACTTGATCGGAATGTAAACTTCAAGTCTGATCAGCTCGGAGCTCGAAGAAAACCTCTGAAATTCGAAGAGACGAAAAATAGGTTCTCCGATCTGACCATCTTCACGCCACATTGGATAATCCTCGCTACCCGCATACATCACAGTACCGAACAGGAAAGCGACTGTTATGATGATGAGAATTACACTAATTCGAAAGTAACGCATCTGCATAAGCTTTAGCATCAAAGGGATACATATCATTAACACTTTCGCCAATTCCAATAAACTCTATCGGGAGTTTCAATTGACTGAGAATGGGTATTATTATGCCTCCTTTAGCGGATCCATCCAGCTTGGTTACAACAAGACCGGATACGCCGGCAGAACGAGTGAATCCATGGGCTTGTGAAAGCCCGTTCTGACCGGTAATTGCGTCAATAATTAACAGGACTTCATGCGGAAGAGTTTCATCAAAACGCTTCAGAACATTTGTGATTTTCCTGAGTTCCTGCATTAGATTATGTTTGTCCTGGAGGCGACCGGCTGTATCGACAATTAGAACGTCCTCCTTATGAGCCAATACAGATTGGTATGCATCGAATGTAACAGCAGCCGGATCAGCACCGGTTGCCTGTTTTATAATTCGAGCACCACTGCGTTTTGCCCATATTTCAACTTGCTCTATAGCTGCGGCGCGAAAGGTATCTGCAGCGGCAATTGCCGTCGTCTTTCCTTCCAGGGAGAACTTGTGTGCCAACTTGCCGGCGGTTGTTGTTTTCCCAGATCCATTCACTCCGACAAGGATTATTACCCATGGTTTCCTTGTAAGTCTATTCGATGCTTTCGACTCTGGACCAATCATCATTTCCGAAAGTTCGGATCTTAAAATATCCCCGATCTGGTTAGAACCTCTAGATTTTTCTTGTTTTACATGTTCGCGAACAGTATCAATAAGTTGATCGACGGAATCTACTCCGACATCCGCTTCCAGTAGAGCCTCTTCAAGTTCTTCGAGCAGATCTTCATCGATTTTTTTTCCTGAAAAGAAATCGTTCAGCCTATCCACCGTCAATTCTCGAGTTCTCGCAAGCCCGGTTTTAAGTTTCTCAAATAATCCCATTTATAAGCTACGCCAAAGGTTCTCTGTGCAATTTATCACGCCAATGTAATTTATTTCGCAACAGTTTATTAAAACTAAAGTCACGAAATATCACCACGCGTGTGATACAGGGTGCACGTTTAATAATTAACGAAGAATCAGATTTTAATTCCCACACCTTCTGCCCATCGACTGAAACCTGAAATTTGCCGGAATGACTGAATGCAGATATTTCAATCTGCCGATTGTCCGAAACTACAATTGGGCGGTTAGCCAACATATGAGGACTAATCGGGTTAATAATAATCCCATGAATGCAAGGTTCGAGAATTGGACCACCCGTTGATAGGGAGTATCCTGTTGAGCCTGTGGAAGTTGCAACTATCAGACCATCTGCATTGAACGTATTTAAATATTCACCATCAATACTGGTATCAAGACGAATAATTCTTGCAGATCCACCCCTATCGACAACTACATCATTCAAACTCCAGTGTACATCTCCGGTTTCATCCCCCCTGACATTTACCTGCAGCATCATCCGTTCCTGTTCAAGGAAATTACCATCAAGCAGATCTTTGACTCTTTGACGCATTTCGTTTACCGGAACTTCAGCTAAATATCCAAATTCCCCCATATTTATACCGAAAATCGGAACCTGGAGAGGTGCAACGAGTCTTGCAGTCTGCAGAAATGTCCCATCACCACCAAATGAAAGAACAAAATTACTTTTCCTGGCGATTTCCTCCGGAGGTGCAACGCTCACATTGCTCAGATCCATAAGAGGTGCTAAATCAGATGCAACAGTGAAGCAGATTTCTTCTTTTGATAGCCAACTCAGAAATCCGGGTAATATTTCACCGACCTTTGGCTTTCCAGTGTTAGCAATTATTCCGAGAGATATTCGTTTCATTTCTCAACCTTTTCAAGCTGGGTCTTCTTTAAAACGGTATTTGTAAATCGACCGAAAAAATCTAACGACTGAGATACGATGGAGTTCTCATCAAATTCGAGCTCTTTCCAAAGACTTGACCTATCTCCGTGGGCTATAAACCTGTCGGGGATACCGAGGCGTTTAACTTTCACCGAACCCAACCCATGTTCACTAAGAAACTCTAACAAAAGAGATCCCATCCCGCCAAGAATAGCATTTTCCTCAAGAACCAACCAACGGTTGAAGCGTTTAGCTACCATTCTCATGAATTCCACGTCAAGTGGTTTAATGCACCTGAGATTGAGAATCGCAATTTCCCATTTTTTTAATTTCTTAAGAGTTTCTGCTGCTTTTAAACAGTTTTCAAGAAGAGGTCCGGCACTGATAATTACACCTTTGTATCCGTTTTTGAGGAATTCCGGTTCCCACATATTGTCATTCGGCTCAATGTCCAAATCAAACTTGGGAGCTGAACCTCTTGGGAACCGTATTGCGACAGGACTGTCATTAACTTTAAACGCTTCACGAAGCATCAACCTGAGTTCATTTCCATCCCGTGGGGCAAAAATTGAAATTCCCGGAATATGTCTCAAATAACTTAGATCGAATACACCATGATGAGTTGGACCATCTTCTCCGACTATTCCGGCACGATCAATGCCAAGGATAATCGGCAAATCCTGCAGTGCAATATCATGGATCAATTGATCGTATGCTCGTTGAAGAAATGTAGAATAAATCGCAACTACCGGTTTCATTCCCTGAGTAGCTAATCCTGCTGCAAATGTAAGCGCATGTTCCTCAGCAATACCAACATCAAAACAGCGTTCGGGGAATTTTGTCTGAAAATCTCCAAGACTGCTGCCGGCAATCATTGCCGGAGTAATTACGCATACCTGTTCATCTTCTGTCGCGATTTCAGTTAGTTCTTCGCTGAAATGTTGACAGTAGTCCAATTGATCGAAATTCAGTTTTTTCTTTTGAGGACCTACTTGAGGATCAAATTTACTTACACCGTGTAAATGAGTATGATCCAGCTCTGCAATCGGATACCCCTTTCCCTTCTCTGTAATTACATGAACTACAACCGGACCTGATATGCGACGAACCCACTTCAGCATCGAAATTAATTCTGGCAGGTCATGTCCGTTTATTGGACCTATATATCTAAAACCCAACCGTTCAAACCACATACCGGGCATTAACATGGATTTCAGGCCTTCTCCCATACCATGCATTGCCTTTCGCAATTTGGCACTGCTCGGTAACCTTCCTGCGAGCTCCCAGAGGTTGTCCTTGATCTTTTCAAATCTCAAGTCGGTTCGGATATTAGACAACATATTGGATAATGCACCGACATTCGGCGATATTGCCCACCTGTTATCATTATAAACAACCGTTATGTCTGTATTACTTCCCCCCGCGTTATTCAATCCTTCGAAAGCAAGGCCTCCGGTCATACCTCCATCACCAATAACCGCCAGCACCTTGAAATCTTCATCATGAAGATCCCGTGCTTGAGCCATACCAAGGGCTGCTGAAATCGAAGTTGATGCATGACCTACACCAAACGTGTCATATTCACTCTCATCACGTCTGGGAAATCCTGCGATTCCGTTATACTGTCTATTCGTGTGAAACTTATTTCTGCGACCGGTAAGTATCTTGTGAGAATATGCTTGACAACCTACATCCCATACGATCTGATCTCGAGGCGTATTATAAACATAATGCAAGGCAATTGTAAGTTCTACTGTCCCAAGATTAGATCCCAGGTGTCCTCCGGTTTTTGACACGGTGTCAATAAGGAATTTTCGCAACTCTTCGGCAAGTACTTCTAATTCCCTTTCCTTGAGTTTCTTTAAGTCAACGGGACTATTTATTTTGGAAAGCACTGGTGAACCTGATGATTTACTCAAGTTCTGTCTCCTCAATATTGTATCCATCTGGTTGAATCTTCAATATCTTAAGTCTCTTTTCAGCTTGATCCAGAATTGCATGACACGAGTCAATTAATTTCTGTCCTTCCGAATATAATTCAAAGGAGTCCTCAAGAGGTGTGTTGCTATCTTCAAGTTTCTTTGCGATCTCCTCCAATCGTTTGTATGCATCCTCAAAACTAAGCTGACTCTGCTGATTTTCATTTTTTGACATCTTGCCAGACCTCCAATACATAGGCAGCGAAACCACCTTTTGATAGTTGCAATTTCAACTCTTCACCGGATTTAACCTGATTACTTGTTCGAACGATTACATCATCCTGACGTCTTGCTACACAATACCCACGTTCCATCACGGATTCGGGGGAAAGTGCTCTTAGCCTGCTTTTTACTGATTCAAATGACTTTCCATAATCCATCACCTGTCTATTGAGATTTTTGCTCAATCGTCTCGATACGTCATCGAGTCTCTGCCTCTCATCTCCAATCCGCCCGGTAATCCTTTTAAAACCATACCCCATTGCTATTGAATTCACACGTTCCCGCCAGAGTGACAGCACTCGAACTACCGAGGTATTCAAGGTGAATGATCTTTCTTCTAAAGCTTTCTTGAGATCATCTTTATCAGGAACAACAAGACTTGCCACCGCTGTTGGAGTTGGTGCCCTGACATCAGCAGCCAGGTCACTCAGAGAAATATCAACCTCGTGACCAACTGCTGAAACAATTGGTATTTCTGATGCAGCGACAGCTCTTATTACGACCTCTTCATTGAACGCCCAGAGGTCTTCTAATGATCCCCCACCACGTCCGATTATTATCACATCTACAACGCTGAGTCTATTAAACGTTTCAATTGCTGCTGCAATTTCAGAAGCTGCACCTGCTCCCTGAACTGCTACTGGCAATAAAATAACATCCGCAACGGGATACCTTTTTTTAAACCCCCACACGATATCACGAATAGCTGCACCGGTTGGAGATGTAGCGACGCCAATCCTGGATGGAAAATATGGTAATGGTTTCTTGTTATTGAGATTAAAGAGACCTTCTTCAGAGAGTTTCTCCTTTAATGCATCAAATGCTGCCTGAAGATCGCCAATACCAACCGGCATTGCAGACTGCACATCGAACTGATAGCGTCCTCCCTGCTCCCAAACAGTGACTTTCCCATAAAGCCTTATCGATAGTCCATCCTGAATTGTAAAGCCCGGAGTTTTCCGGGTCCTCCACATTACACAGGCTATCTGAGCTTTTTGATCCTTAAGCGTAAAATATCTATGCCCCGAACTATGTTGTTTGAAGTTAGATATCTCGCCCTCTACCCATAGCATTGGAAGACTGTCTTCAAGAAGATTTCTGATCTTCCGACTTAGATCTGAAACAGATATTACCTGTTCGGTTTTGTTCAAAATGCTACCAGGAGCTTAAAGTTTAGTATTTTTGGCTGTTTCGCCCTAATCCAGGTTTCCTAACCTCGGGGATTGAATAATTTATCCATCTTTATCAAACCGCAGCTCAAGCGGACAGGAATGTCCGCACTTCCCTTGAGATGGAAGCCTGACAATTTATTCGACTATTTAAATCCAGAGCAAAGAAATCTCTGAACAGATATTTCTATCTTGTCAGAGATTTCTCCAGTTCACCATTCAAAGCATAGATTTCAGCTTTGATATGAGTACTATCAATCTCAATAAGCCCGTAACTTGGGTATGGTGCACGTCGATGATCCGTCGGACTGCCCGGATTCAACATAATTACACCATCCCAGGATTTGAGCAGGTATTGATGGCTATGGCCAAATATTATAATATCAACGTCTTTAAACAAGTTGCGTACATTATACACAACCTGGTCCGGTGCCCCGAAACCATGAACCACACCTATCCTGATACCCTCAGCATCAAGCCTTGTTCTTTCAGGAAAGTGTGAAGAAACAGGCAGTGCGTCCATATTTCCACGAACAGCAACGACCTTACAGTTTTCTTCTAATCCAAATAGTACAGCCTCTCTGGTTACATCTCCGGCATGGATAACCAAATCAACCTGTTTGGCAATTTCCAAAATTTGGGTGGGCATGTCCTCCGATCTCTTTAAATGAGTATCGGAAATTACCAGAATCCTGACCACAAGTTATTCCTAAAAAACTTCTACCGAACCTTTTTCTTGTGACGATTCTTACGGAGACGTTTTTTTCTTTTATGCGTCGCCATCTTGTGACGTTTCCGTTTTTTACCGCAGGGCAATTGCTCCTCGCACGTTAAATTATTTTAATCATTGTTTACAACTTTACACCTTTCACAGCTTCACGTAATTTAGGAGATGGTTTGAATATCGGAACAGTCCTGGCTTCTACCTGAACAGGTTCTCCCGTACGTGGATTTACTGCTTTTCGAGCTGCTCTACTGACACATCGAAAAGTACCAAATCGTCGTAATTCAACAGTACCACCAGAAATTAACTCACCTTCGATGGATTTCAGAATTCCCTCGAAGACTGCTGAGACTTCGGCACGAGTCAAACCGGTGGCGTTGGATACCTTCTCAACAATTTCAGCGCGGTTCATACTTACCTCCGTATATTTCCGTAAAAACTGTAACTTTAGAAGATAAACCATAATCCCGTCTCCTGCAAGCTATTTTGTGCTAACTATTAACAGAAAAGCAGTTATAATACAGTATTATTTAATATTTATTCATTTGATCTTATCCTTTCCATTCACTATTTTGATATCAATAATCAAAAACAGGAAGATCCTTGCGCAAAATCATCGTCGGAAGCAGAGGCAGCGAGCTGGCATTAACACAAACAAAAACTGTAGTTGATGCCATCCAGGATAAAACAAACCTTAAATGTGAAGTGCGTGTAATCAAGACTAAAGGAGACCTTGACCAGGTTAATCCCCTCGCATCAATCGGAGCTACAGGCTTGTTTACGCGGGAAATAGAGACACAATTATTAGGCGGAGACATAGATGTCGCCGTACACTCCCTTAAAGACCTGCCACTTCTCCAGCCCGAGGGATTGATGATTGCCGCTATCTCAAAAAGGGTAAACCCGGCAGATGTCCTCGTAATTTCTCCGGATGTCTTTCAGTCTGACAGGCCAGAAATACCCTTAAAAGCCGGATCTACAGTCGGGACTTCGTCTATGCGACGAAAATCTCAAATACTAAGAATGCGAGATGATCTCCAAATAGAACCGATTCGCGGAAATGTAACGACACGATTGGATAAAATAGCAAAAGGAAAATATGGAGCATCGGTTTTTGCTGCGGCTGGATTGGAAAGGCTAGGTTTGAACCTTGATAATTTCAAAGTATTCGAACTTAGCTGTGATGAGTTCCCACCTGCCCCGGGTCAAGGAGCACTTGCTATCGAAATGCGGGTAGATGACCCGGATCTTGGAAAAGTAAATCAGACACTCAACGATGACTCAACCTCAGAATGTGTCCGCGCCGAACGTGAAATTCTCGCTCTTTTCGGCGGGGGATGTTCTCTGCCATTGGGCGTATTGATTGAATACTACTCCGGTGCATATCACCTTACGGGATCATATCAAACGGAAAAGATATTCAGAAGAGCGAAATTTGAGGATAAAGATATTAAGACCGGCGTTGTAAGACTGCATAAAGAACTGTCCGGTGAAGGCACCTGACAGCACTCCTCACCGGAAAAAGTAGGATCGGCATTCCTGCCTGTCCATCCCGCACAAGCGGGAACCTAAGTTAGGATTTACTGAAAAAATCATGATGTTTGATTTTCGCACATGCTCGTTTATTACCCCCTCTTTAATCCCCCTCTGCAACAGCAGGGGAAGAGACCATTCTCCCCCCTTCTATTGAAGGGGGGAACTAAAGGGGGGTTGAGTTACCAGATTAATGCAATCTATTTCACTGAAAAGGTAATTATCCCTGCACCTAATAACTGATTTTCATGGTTTAACTCTTGTAGATCATAATATTATGACTTATTCAGCAAACACTAAGTTAGCAAACACACGACTCCGTCTATCGACGGATGGTCGGACAGGAATGACCGTCCTACTGATTAATTCTTCAACACTTCAATGAGCTCCTCGCACCCACCTTCAGCTAAATAACCTGCATGATCATTGACATTCTCAAATTTCCGACCGACAATTTCGGAACATTCAAATTTGTAATCTGTATGTTTCAGAAATCTCTCTATCAGTTCAATCGCCTTAGGATCTTTAAAATCCATCTTAATGTCTTCGTCTTTGCCCTTTTTTACCCCATTAATCCATATCGCAGCCCCAAGTGCTCCACAAGCACCACCGCTCAAGCCAATTCCACCGGCAAATCCGGATGCCATTACCGTCTGCAGGTCGGAGAGACCTGCTTTTTGCGCTAATACTGCTGCACAACTCACTGGAAAGGAAGGCGCATCGACATTATCTTCGGAAAGAGCGGTATTTATGTCATTGTAAGCAATTGGGGCGTATCTTGCTGACATGCGGAGGCAACCGATTGTTCCTCCTTTTATGAGGAAGAACTTGATCATCTTCCAGGTTGAGGATGACTTGTCAATATCGGTTATTTCGAGGCAGTTTATGGTGTTTTCGCGTGTTCTGAATGAATCCACAACCATTTGTGAAGCAAGAAGTGCCATTGTTTCTGCTTTCGCACCTGCACCAAAGCGTTTATGTGCCTCAGCCCCGGCTGCCAGGGCTGCTCCCCAGATCATTCCGCATTGATACCCATGCTGCATTATACCGCCTGCCAGGGGCATAGAAGCATTCTCCTCAAGCTTCAATGGGTGATCAAAAGCCCGGTCAAGAACGTTGACAATTGTCTCCGAGCATGTCCCAACCTTCATGAAGGTACGCATTGCCCGCATTGACGGTATGTTGTTTTTAGCTTTTGCCATCAGGTTTCTCTTTAATTATTGTCAAATGCATTAGTTCAGAATTATAGCATTCCCAAAAGTACTGAAGGATGTTAGTCAACGCGAGAAACGAAGTGACGAAGCGATCTGTTTGAATATATGCGACATAAGAGATTGCTTCACTGCGTTCGCAAAGACTATGCTTTCAATAAATGCTAAAAAACACATTTCCACTTTTAGACCTTCTTCAACATAACGGTGCGCATCGACGATTTGTTCCGATGGATTGTGATTTATTTACCACGAAATTTAATCAATTTACTTAATAAGAGTAACATTTACCTGGTCGACGTCTCCCGCGTTCTTAATCCTTAATAAGTACGTGCCCGAGCTCAGGTATCCGGTAATGCTTCCAAGGCTCTTTTGCCTGAGACCAGATCCTATGCTGAATTCCCTTTCATACCAGATTTCTCTTCCGAGCCGGTCGTAAATCAAGAATTCTACAACTCCCGATTGTTTGATATCATATTGTATGGTGAGAGAATTGTTAAATGGATTTGGGAATACTGAATTTATCGATACTGATGATGGGAATAGATTCCTTCTGCCAATTCCTGGCTTCACGTCCAATGCGAGTTCAATATCGATTTTTCCCCACCCCCAGGAGAAATTTGGGACATTTCCGGTGAATTCATCTGTTCGTGCTGAGGTGAGAATCCTTCTGCGAAGTTGAGCTGGTGTCATTTCGGGATTTGCCTGCAGTATTAGCGCAGCAGCACCAGCAGCAGCCGGACTCGACATCGAAGTGCCTTCAAGCGCGATATAATCGGCAGGTTCACCAAAAGTCCCATCGTTTGAAACGATTCGTGATGCCATCGATGGATGATTTAAAGGAATTATCTCAGTGTGTCGACAAGAAATTGTCTGTTCTCCGGGGGCTGTAATATCTGGTTTTTGGACTCCATCAATTCGGGGTCCTCGCGATGAGAACCAGGTGAGATTATTTAGTGTCCCACTGAAATCTCTCTCAAAGCCCCGATAATCCATAAAGGTATCTCGACTTGTATAAGCTCCAACTGAAATACAGCTGTCAGCAGTGGAGGGAACTCCTACGAGGGTTGTTCGATCTGCCTGTATGAAACGGAGGTCCCAATAATGGGAGATAAAAAGGTGGAATTCCTGATTCTGTTCAGAATTATTAGTAACTTCAATAAAATATGAAATTGAATCCGCTGGCAACTCCAGTATTGGCAGGTAAATCCTGGCTTCCGTTCCACGCGGACTTGAAACCCATTCCGGTTCATCATAGAATGTCTGTTCACCCCTGTCATCGAGAATTACAGCGCTAATGTCCCTGTGAACAGATGTATCTGGCCCATCATACCAGGATAAGATCAGCTGCCAGGTCGCTCCGGCCTGCGGCATTTGGGCAACTACCTGAATCGGTCTTGTTGTTTCTCCGGCTCGAACAGTTTGTTTATGATGCCAGCCTCTTGCACCTGAGTTTCCTGCGGACATAAAATTCGTTACACCCTGTGACACCGCCCAGTCAACTGCCTGCTCCTCTGCTGACGAACCATCATTAAAACCATCGTTACCACCGTAGCTCATAGTGGCAATATCTGCATCCGCCCATGCCGCTGCCCCGCGTATTGCCCCAACAGTTGCAGCAACAGTTGCTTCCGGTGAATCGTCCTTTCCTATTTTAAAATAAAGTGGATCTGCGTCCGGAGCCATCCCGCGAAACATTCCCTCTGAAAGTACTCCGGAACCAAAAGCTGTTCCTGCAGTATGTGTCCCGTGACCTGAACGGTGATCGGAGACATCTACGCTTGTATCCGGATAATCCGCATAATCCATAGATGCTGCAGGTTCCGGAAGATCTGGATGCTCAAGTTGAAAACCGGAGTCAATTACAAGCAGTCGAATTCCACTCCCAGTCAGAGAAGGCTGGCGTTGCCATGCAAATGACGCGCCGGTTTCAATCGCTGCTAAATCGTTTAAAGGTTGGAGTTTCCGATATGCTGACGTAATCCTCTTTACTTTGCTGTCCGTCGCTAACATTCGCAAAATTGAGGATTTCACTTCTATCAGCACATAACCTGTCCGGTGCCCTCCTACGGGGGGCATCCAGGTATGTGGATAAAGTTTCTCAACCACATAATAAAGCCATTCAAAACTATCCTTGACATTAATTTCACTTAAATGGATAAAAACTGGCAACACCGGATCCAACTCGGCAGGAACGCCGTAACTGATTAGTCTTTTAAAATTCTCTGCGGTCGGTTTTGACCTGTAGTTCTCAATCAGATGAAGATCACGTGCCATGTAAAGGTCCAACTTACTCGTCGGATGGTTCGACTCAACAGATGCCGTCACAGGTGAACATGATAACGTCAGAGTAATTATTAATGCTGCCAAAAACAGTTTTTTCATGACCTAATCCTTAAACTATTAAACAGAAAAAGCTTGTCCGAATTGTTATGTCGAACAAGCTTTTTCAAAGTTCGCAAACCTAAGTCTTCAAAGAGACGAATTTCAATTTATACCGATCAGAATCCTTCACTACTTGATCAACACTACTCTTTGCTCAATAGGTTGATATCCGGCTACATCAAGCTGAATCATATAAGTTCCAGAGGGCAACGCATCTGCATTCCACTGCAAGTTGTTACTGCCGACTGAACCGATCCCCGATCCAATTGTAAGTTCGCGTCCATTCAGATCCAGCGCAGATATTCTGTATGCTGATCTTCCGGGCAGCGTAAAGTTGAGCATTACTGAACTGTTGAATGGGTTGGGATATGCCGGGTTAAAGCTGTAGGTTAGCGGTATTCCAGCATCCAATGGTGATGATTCAGGATCTGGCATCTGACCGGTGAACCAGTTAAACAGGTTCTGCAAAACATCGGATTTGGGAGTTAACCTGTCATTTACAGATTCGAATGCGAAACCAAAATAGGCAGTTTTCGATTCATATCTCTCATCCTCTCTGTAAACACCACCCAGTCCAGTGACTTCTTCACCTACAGTGTAAACAACCAGACTATCCGCTCCGGCAACGGGCTGCATTGTTGATGGACTTAATCGTCCATCTCCTGCTTCACCCGCTCCAAAAAGCATCATAACGGTGTTATCAGCTACAGGACGATTCCCACCAAGTCCGTTGACTAACATTGCTCGAACAGAATCCTGCTGATGATGGGCACCAAAGAAATTCCTGAGGAGTGATCTGTTTTCGGGATCATCACCGACTCTCTTCCCTATCAATAAAATATTAGCACCTTCCTCAATACCTGACTGAATTTGGAATTTATCGAGCTCATCCAAAGGTTCTAAAGAACGTCCGGTAGACCAGATCACCATTGGATAATCTGTTATAGTCATCAAATCCGGAGTAAAGTCCTGCTCCACATCCCAATGAACCCAACCTTTATCCAACTCTTCAATGGATCTTTTAAACCATCTCTCAGTATCCCCACCTTCGTCATCATCAACTATCAGGATATCCGGATGACCTATAACAACCGGGAATGTTTCCTCAATAAAGAGTTGGCCGGGTTCTGCATTAACTGTTACCTTAATTGTAGTTGAATGGGCAATCGCGTCAGGATTAACATTTATTGTAAATGGATCTTCTTCGTTTAAAAAGCCGTCACCCTGGTCAATATCAGGAAATTCAATAGAAGCCTCCTGGAAAGTGAAGTCGAGATCTTCAGAACTTAGACTTACAAATACATTCTCGGCTGCTGTGCTATGCTCTCCATTTACAATTTCGACTGCAACTCTGACCGTCTCGCCAGGATCAAATTTACCGTTTTCGTTGTCATCGGCAATTACTTCAAGACTCTCGACTGTTAAAACCGGAATTGCACTCAGTCTCATGGATGCATGTGCATTTATTCTTCCAGCCCCCATAAGTCCGGCACGGTTACCAAGGTTTCCATCGATATCATCACATCCATCAACAATAAATCGCCAGATATCATCAATACTCAGATGTGGATAAGCAGCACGCATCAGGACTGCCTGACCTGCCACTAACGGACATGACATTGATGTACCACTTGAGTTCCCATATCTTCCACCGGGAATCGTACTGTAAATATTCACACCGGGAGCACTCACATCGATATGTTCACCCCAGTTGGAGAAATTAGCCTTTCTATCACGATTGTCAGTAGCCCCAACAGACATTGCATGATCATAGTTGCTTGGGAAATGATCGTTATTAACGTTATCATTTCCTGCTGCTGCAATCACTAAGGCATCATGCTCATATGCGTAATTAATTACATTCTCTGCCCATCGTGCGCTTTGGTACCCACCCCATGAACAACTAATGACTTTTGCTCCCTCTCTTGCAGCATATTCGATACCCTGATAACCATAAACAACTGTTAGACCTGTACCGGTGCGGACTGCCATAATGCTGCAATCATATCCTATACTGGAAATTCCGCGATTGTTATTGGTGATTGCAGATGCAATTCCTGAGCAATGGCTCCCATGTCCACTCTGGTCGTTGGGATTGTTATCCTCTCGGTGATTATTCCCCTGCTGACCATTACCATAAAAATCCCAGCCGATTATGTCATCGACCTTTCCATTTCTATCATCATCTTCACCATTTTCCTCCTCATCAGGATTTGCCCACAGATTTCCCTCCAGATCTGCATGGTCAACATCAACACCGGTATCAATGATTGCTACTGCAACAGTTGGATCTCCGGTTGAGAAATCATGTGCAAGGTTGGCATCAATCAGGTCGAGATGATACTGCCTTCTACGTTCAGGATCATTGTGATCAAGACAAATTTTATCAATAAACCAGGGATCGGCATAATCAACCACATCAAACTTGGTTAGATCATGGCATACATCCCTGACAGTAATAGTCTCCGGGAAATAAACGGTGTAAATTGTGGATAGATCCGTGCCGTTGGGAACCGGTGGCAAACAGTGTGGAAATGTTCGCTCAACCCATGTTGCATCTAATTGATCGAAATACTCATCTAATTGATCAATGCCCAGACGAGTGGATCCGTCTATAGGAATTATTACATTAAATTCCGGATGCAATGAAAATACAGCAATACCTGGACGTAACGGCTGATCTTCAATTACATTACCAGCTTGTGTGTTATTAATACTTATCACGAGAAACAGTAATGCGAGTAGCACTATGTTTTTAGAACTCATTGTTACCTCGTATTTTGTGACAACTACTTGGACTTGTTGTACGTTAATCTTCCAACATTATATAATACAATGTAAATCGGCAGAATGCAATTAAATATCAACTGCTAACATGAGAGTCTGCCAACCTGCACCTCTTTGTGTTTTGATTTGAGCTGACCATCCAGCATTACCAGGCGACCGAATTACCGAATCGTCAGGACGTGTAAGAACATCTGTCATAATATACTTACGGAGCCCGATGACTAAAATTGGTGGGGAATTGGTAAGTAATGATAGCCCAACCTTTTAAAAGCTGCTCCCGGTTTTCCCAAGTTCTGAATCACTTTTCAGTTCCGCAGTGCAATCCTGTCTCTGAACCAGGGTTTCTCAACGGTGAAATATCATCCATTAACTAACCCAGAGGATTCGAAGGATCTTATTTCATAAAATGAAATTAAAAGTATCTCATCACTGAAATGAAGTACTGCGGAGAGAATTAGTGTTGACAAACAGGACAGAAAAATGTGCTTCGTTGAGACTGAACAATTCTCTCAATCTTGTTGCTGCATTTAGTGCAGTTTTGATCTTTTTTTGCATAGACTTTCAGGAATCCTGAAAAATCCCCTTCTCGTCCATTTGAGAGCTTAAAATCCTTGAGAGTTGTCCCATTTGCCCTGATTGCGGCTTTGAGTATTTTGCGAGTGGATTTGAGAACTGAGGCAAGTTCCTTTTTTGTGAAAGTTTTTGCCGGTTTTTTAGGATTGATTCCGGCATCGAAGAGTATCTCCGATGCATAGATATTTCCAATTCCTGCCACCACGGCCTGGTCAAGTAACACCGTTTTGATCGGAATTGATCTTTTGGATAATAATGTTTGCAGGAACTCTGGTGTCAATTGGTCATCGAAAGGCTCCAACCCCATTCTTTTCCACGGATGATCATCCCTACGATTTACCCAGATACCTCCCAGAGTCCTCGGATCCCGGAAAAGAAGTCTACCATTTTCAAATCCGATAACAGCCCTTATATGGGAAGGTGTGTCCTCAAGCCCTTTTCGCCATAAAAGTGTACCTGACATGCGCAGGTGGATATAAATGGTAAGTTTTTCTGTTGTTTCAAGTACCAGGTATTTCCCGCGTCGGGTAACCTTAGTGAATGTCAATCCGACCAAATGATTAAGTGAACCACTTCTGATTATTCTTGGCAGAAGGACTTCAATCCAGGTAACTTCATTGCCTTGAATTCGAGCAACCAAATCACGACGAACGGATTCTACTTCCGGAAGTTCAGGCATGGTAAACTCTCATTCCTTTTCAGCTAACCGAGCAACAATCATTTCGAGAAATTCCTGATCTTCGGCATTAAATGGATCTACTTCATCGCTATCAATATCAAGGACTCCGATGATCTCTTCACCTTTCATAACCGGGATAACTATCTCTGACCTTGTATTAATAAAGCATGCGAGGTATCCCGGTTCGGCACGGACATCCGGGACGATAACCGTCTTGCCTTCATTAGCCGATAATCCGCAGATTCCTGTACCCTGTGGGATATGCACATGTTGAGTTGCTGTGGGACCAGACCAGGGACCCAGGACAAGGTCTCCGCCTTTTACCCAGTATATTCCCACCCAGTTATAGTATGGAACCTTTTCCCTGAGCCATCTGACTACTGCACTTGAGATTGTCCTCTGAGAAGAGTCCCAGGGCAACTCATTCAAGGAGTTTTCCAATTTGCTAAATAAAATTCTCTCCATCAGCTATCCTTCATTTTATATTTTGTTGGTATTTCCAAACCAAAAATCCCGCTCAATGACCCGTTCAACAAGGCAAATATTGCGTGTATTTTACCTCGAAAAACCAATTGCACTGAAATCACAATTCCTCCGATAAACCCAAAAAACAGGGGGAGAGTCCACCACCAATATGGAGCATGCTTCTTGAACAATAACAGCATGCTTCTGCTTCGATAAAACGCTTTGAATGGAGAGAGTTCCCCTCCCATCGAAGACGAAACCCTATGGAAACTCTTTAGTTCAGGATCAATCCATAACTCCCGGTCTGCTTTTCGAATTCTCAGGCTAAGGTCAACATCTTCAGAATACAATCCAAAACTCTCGTCAAATCCTCCGACCTCTTTTAAGACTGAGGTTCTCACCAGGAATATGCATCCGCTCAGGTAATCAGTTTGATTTAATTGCAAGTTTTTTGGTCTGTATGATCTCCGTAGAAAAAGATGTCCAACCGCACCAAGCCATATAAGTACATATCCTCCTCCATACCAGATAACATCTCGCTTATCATTATAGAGGATCACAGGTGTAACAGCTCCTGCTTTCGATTTGCTAATTAGTAGATCAACGAGTCCCGTAACAGTATTTGTCTCAACTGTCGCATCGCTGTTAATAAAGAGAATTAGATCTGCTGATGATTCATATCCAGCTTCAACTCCAAGATTGCAGCCTTTTGCAAAGCCAAGATTTTTCTCGTTTCGAATCAGGATTACATCAGGATATTCAGCGGCAATCTTATTTACCGAACTATCACTTGAATTGTTGTCAACAACAATTACTTCTATTTCCGGATAATCGCTCTTTTTCAGCGATTCTATAGTTTCAAGTACTACCTCTCCCCCATTGAAGTTCACAATTACCGCGACTACTTTAGGTTTGAGATTAACCATTTTTTAACTCGCATATTTCACGGGAAAATTTGATGGTTTCGGTTGAATATTGACTCCAGCTCAGTTTTGCACACATCTGCTTTATTCCTTCGGAGAGATCAGGATTCCTATAGTCAATAAAGAATCTCCGAATCGCATTTGCAAGTTGAGTTGGATCTCCAGGCTCAACGAGATAACCGCTTTGATCCTCTGTTACTGCATCGGGAAGGCCACCCACACGGGTGGCAATTACTGGACGATTACACCGATATGCTATTGGAATAATCCCACTCTGTGTTGCTGACCTGTACGGCAGCACAACAACATCCGCAGCTCTGAACCATAATGCAACCTGTTCATTTGGAATATACTCATCTACCAATCTAATCTTATCCGGAGAAATTTCAGCGATCAACTTGTCAATCAGCTCCCTCTGTGAATATACTTCACCAACAACGATACATTTCAACCGGTCGACATCGCCCAGTCTTTTAACCGCTTTCAGTAATACATCTACCCCTTTGTAAGGACGGATTAATCCGAAATTTAAAATAACCCTGGCATTCTCTTCAATGTGCAAAGTTTTTCGAGCTTCCTGTCGAGAAATTTTTTCACCTGGAAAAACATCATATATGGGATGAAATAAACTCAGAATCCGGGCATTTGGTTTAAGCTTTTTTAGATCTGTTATCTCAGTTCTGCTGTGAACTACATAGCCATCCATTTTCCCAAGTCCGAATTTTACTGCTCGTTTCCATAGAATACTCTTATCATGCGGGAGCACATTGTGACATATAGCAACTTTTGTAGTTTTCTTCCCGGAAAATCTGGATATTTCTCGATATGCCGGTCCGAAGAATGGGTGCCACCAGTGAAAGATAACTGTATCAGGTTCACTTTTTGTGATGTATCTTCCCGTTCGGAGCCAGGAAAGTGGATTTAACGAGTCGAGTAATCGTACACTTTCAAACTCAATTTGAGAATTGCTCTTGTCGTATTGAGTCTTACCAGGAAATAGAACACCGGGATAAAGACGGCTGAAATTTATGTATTGACAGGTATGTTCTTTAGCCAGCTCCTTTGCCAATCGGACACCGAATGCGGCTATTCCACCGCGATAGGGATAAGCTGGTGCAACACATGCGAGATTCATTTTCCGGAATCCGGATGAATTGAATCGGAGTCATTTCGGAGAGAAAGTCTTTCTCGATGAGTGCGCTCTACAATCATTTCGGCTAACAAACCAAGGGTTATTAGTTGGACACCTGCAATCACACCAAGAATTCCGATTAAGAACAATGGACGGTTTCCAATCCAGATTCCATTAAACCACCCAATAACGAGATAAAGGATTATTCCGAGTCCGATTACTAAACTCATAAGCCCTAAACTACCGAATAAATGCATCGGTTTTGTCACGAACTTCATCCGGAATAATAAAGTGATGAGATCGAAAAATCCTGCAATAAATCTATAAGCTCCGAACTTGGTCTTCCCATGCTTACGTGGATGGTGTTCTACTGCTAATTCACCTACTTTAAAACCCTGCATGTGTGATAGCACCGGGAGAAAACGATGTCTTTCTCCATAAACCGTCAATTCTTTAACAACTTCATTTCTATAAATTTTTAAACCGCAGTTAAAATCATGTAGCTTAACTCCGGAAAAAAATCCGACTACGCCATTGAAAATCTTAGAAGGTAATGTCTTTGTTATCGGATCGTGCCTGATCTTCTTCCAGCCTGAAACAAGATCGTATCCTTTTTCGAGTTGATTAATTAGGTTTGGGATTTCTGCAGGATCATCCTGCAAGTCAGCGTCCATTGTCACAACATAGTTTCCAACTGCCGCTTGAAATCCAACTGATAATGCCGCAGATTTGCCCTGATTTCTTCTGAAGGTTAACAACCGTACAGCTCTGTCGTGAGCACGGAATTCTTTAACCAGCTTATTCGAATTATCCGTTGATCCATCATCTATAAATATCAGCTCATATTGAGTTTCCAAATCCGACAGAACCGAAGTCAGCCGCCTGTACAATTCTGTCAGAGATCCTTCCTCGTTAAGGAATGGAATTATTACCGAAATGCCAAGTTCTGATTCTCCCATTATTGAAAAGCCTCAATATCATTTTCGAGGGCCGAAAGGTAGTTGTATGTCAACGAGTTATACCGGATATTCAATTTTAACATCCCGGCAACTACGCTAATTTCTGTCACTTTGGTAGACTTTTTTGATTTATAGGAATAGTCTCTCTGATAGATGACAACGCCATCTATCAGTCGTACTTCCCGAATAACTCTCAGAGGTGAATACTCAATATTCAGCTTCATTTCATGGTTCTCTTCCTTGATCATCTTCTTCAAACTTAACTCTTCATCTAATCCCGAATTGGAACCTTGCAGCTCCCAGTTATCGGATTTTTGAATATCGAGCATAGGTACTAAGGCACGAGTCAGGGTTTGCAGCTCAGGAAAAACGAGATCAAATTTCGGAACCTCTATTGGCATTTCCATAGATCCTGTTTTTATACCACCAATAAGCTTTGAGTTAATTGTATACTCTTTCCCGTTTGTTGATATTTCACCCATTTCGATTCCGAGAGGACCTGTGAACCGCAAATCCCATTCATCTGCGCCGTCATAATAAACACTTCCGTTCATTTTAAACTTTCTTGAAGGTGTGACTAATTCAAAAACACCTTCTCCCTCGAAATTACGGAACTCCGACCGTCTGCGCATTAGCTCATCAATAGCTTCTGGTGCTGAAGATGCTGAATATTCGGAAAACGGAATCTGAGGTGAACAACTAATGAGCAAAATCAGAAAACATATAATGAAACTCTTACTTTGCCAATCTCTTGTACTTTTCATTTTCAGGATCAAGCTCATAAGCTTTTCTCCAAATTTCCTTTGCTTTTTCATTATCTCCACGAGCCTCGTGAATATACCCGAGATGCTCATAAATCTCAGCATTTTCTTCTACACTTTGAGAGGCCTTTAGTATATCCTGCAAAGCTCTGTCATAGTTGCCCATCTGGTAATGAACCCAGCCACGCGTATCAAGATATGTCGGATTATCCGGTTCAACCTTTAGAGCTTTTTCAACCATATCCAGAGCATCTTCAAGTCGAAACTTTTGCATCGACAGCATATAAGCATAATTATTCAGTATCAATGGATTATCCGAATCTTGCAAAAGGGCGGCATCATATACTTCAGCACTCTTTTCCCAGTTCTTCTGATCATGGTATAAATATCCCAGAGATTGATAGGAGCTTAAGCGTGCAGAATCCAGAGCAATGGATTGTTGCAAAGCTACAATAGCCTCTTCATAACGTTTGAGCGTTGTTAAAACATTACCATGCATTTCAAAAAAGAATGCCGATTCCGGAAAACTCTTAATTGCCTCTGAGGTTACATTTAATAACTCCTCATCTTCTTTCTGAAGATCGAGGGCACCCATCAAACTTGACCAGTATTTAAGTTCACCTGGTTCAATATTCAATGCCGACCTGAAGAGTGTTTCAGCATCCTTGAAGTTTTTGTCATTCAGCTCAATACTACCCAGCAAGAATAAAACACTATGATTATCCGGGTCTATATCAAGTATCTTGTAAAATATCTTTTTTGCAGAATCAATATCTCTTTTCAAAATATGGATATGAGCAATTTTATCCAGTACCCAGGGCTGCTCTCCAAAATCCACTAAAATTGAATTATATATTGTAAGGCTCTCATCAAGTCGATTCATCTTTGTCAGCACTAACGCAAATTGTTTTAACTCATTTTCATTCAGAGGTCTAAGTTGTTTCAATTCGTCGAATAATCTGACTGCCTGATGAAATTGTCCGGAATATACATAGCTCTGTAGAAGTGCAATTAGCAGCTCTTCATTTTCGGAATCTGACTTCCTGCCATTCTCAAGAAGAATCCCTGCTGCTTTGTGCTCCCCAAGCTTAAGATAAGTTTTTGCAAGTGAAAGAATTATCTCAACGGATTCAGGATCATAAATATGCGCTAACTGATATTGGATGACAGCAAGATACATCTCACCAGCTTCCTCATGAATAGTTCCGTTCAGATAATATTCAATAGCCTCCTCTTTCTGTAATGAATCGGATATCTCAACCAATTGATTTATCAATTTCAGTTCAGGCTGCGTACTACTGCATCCAGTCATCATTAGAAACAGAAATAATATCTTTGCGGTTCTGATGGTAGTTCTATGAAGAGAATTCTGTTTTCCTAACACGTTTTTTATGTTTTTTATCATTTTTATTGCATACCTTTAAAACATCTTTATCAACTATATAAGCTACTTAGAAAAAAACACACGAATCACATCGAAATATGATACAGTAATCATCAAAAGCAGCAATGATGATAATCCTCCCCAAATAATAATTGACTTAACTTTTATCGGAATCGGTCTCCTGATAATCGCCTCAATAATCATAAACAGCAGATGACCTCCATCGAGTGCCGGAATTGGTAAAATATTCAGAAATCCGATTGAGATACTTATGAAGGCAATGAATATAATAAAGCTCCCAAAACCGCTTCGAGCACTGTCACCTGACATTTTTGCAATTCCGAGTGGTCCGGAAAGGTCTCTAATACCCGCCTGCCCGGTCACGAGCCATGTGATTGTTGTTATACTCCGGTCAATATCCAACCAGACATTTTGACCGGCATAAACGAATGCATCGAAAAAGTCCACGGGGTGCCGGACAATGGTTCCCAAAACTCCAAGTTGTCCAACTGAATCCCGATCTCCGGTTTCCATATTTATTGAAGGCACCACATTCGGTACAATAGTCGCCCGATACAAACTGTCACCACGCAGCCATTTTACAATTATCGAATCTCCGGGGTGTCTTCGGACAATACCTGTTAGTTCTTCCCACTCGGTTATGGGAGTTCCCTCAATCTCTACAATTTTATCACCCTTCAGGATGCCTGCGACCTCAGCCGGAGATCCAGCACTCACCATGTTGATCTCAGTTCCCTCTATTGTTCCAAGACCCATTGTCATTATTACTGAAAGGTATATAAGATAACCGAGTATAAAATTCATTATTACACCTGCAGTAATTATGAAAACCCGATTAATAAAAGGCTTGTTTATGAATGCTTTCGGGTCATTTGGATCGAAATCATCATCAAGTGACTCATCAAGCATACCGGTCATTTTTACAAAACCACCTAAAGGTACCCAGGCGATTTGATACTCGGTTTCCCCTACCGTTTTGCTAAACATCTTCGGTGGAAATCCGAGCGAAAAGATTTCGACTCTAACACCAGATAACTTGGCTGCAAGAAAATGCCCAAGTTCATGCACAAATATGATTACACCAATTACAACTATAAATGAAAGGATGGTTAACATCAAGTTTTCTCTTTAAATCACTTTACTTTAAATCCGAGATGAGGTTTTCAGCATACTCCCTGCCCCATCTATCCGCACTAATGATCTCCTTAATGTCCTTTGCATCGGACACATTAAGAGCATCGAGAGTTTTGTTAATTATCTCTGAGATGCCTCCGAATACCAAACGATTGTCAAGGAAACCCGCAACTGCCGCCTCATCGGCTCCATTTAGCACAGCAGTCGCCGTCCCACCCATTAAAATAGCCTTATATGCCAGATCAAGACAGGGGTATCTTTCCCGCTCAACTATGCTGAACTCAAGAGGAGGCCAATCTGCCGGATCATCGTCCCGTAATACCATCTCCCTGTGTGAAGGGAAAAAAAGTGCATGTTCAATTGGGATGCGCATATCCGGGACTCCCAATTGAGCCTTAAATGATCCATCGATAAATTCCACCATTGAGTGCACAATTGAAAGAGGATGTATTCTCACATCAATTTTCTCAATTGGGAATTTAAATAGATGGTAGGCTTCGATTATTTCGAGACCCTTGTTCATCAAGGTTGCGGAATCAATGGTAATCTTAGGCCCCATACTCCAGGTTGGGTGATTCAATGCTTCTTGTCTGGTTGCGTTTCTAATCTTTTCAAGTGGCCATTCCCGAAAAGGTCCACCCGATGCAGTCAGTATTAAACGCTTAACCTCGGATTTCTTCTCTCCTTGTAAACACTGTAAGATTGCACTATGTTCCGAATCAACCGGAAGAATTTTGGAATTTGTCTTTTGCGCAATAGAGTTAAGCAGATCACCGGCAAGGACTAATGATTCCTTATTTGCCAGAGCCAGGTCAATTCCTCGGTTCAACGCATGATAACTCGGCAATAATCCCGCAACTCCAACAAGTCCGTTTAAGCAAAGGTCATACTCCTCATTTTCAGCAACCCGAGCGTTAGCATCCTCTCCGGCAAAAATCTCAATCCCTGACCCAAAAAGAGAATCCTGCAGTTCTTTGTATCGACTGTCATCACTGATTGCAACACATCGAGGTTTCCACATAAGAGCCATATCTGCTAATGAACGCCATTGAGAACCTGCGGTCAAAAGTTCAATATCAAAATCACCCAATCTGTTTATCACATCGAGAGTCTGCGTTCCGATTGATCCCGTTGCACCAAATATTGCTATTTTTCTTTCTGGTTTTGCTTTCATGATGCCTTTCTGGAGACACTTAGTCTATCAAAATTCCCTCGATGATTTGTTATTGAGATCAACTCCGATTTCGACCATTGAGCGGGACATAACTTCATATTAAATTGCTTTTTAAGTGCATTAGAGAAGGAAATTGCCAAATCAGTGGGAGACGGAGGAAGATCACAAAATCTCTCAAGAGAAGCTGCTTTATTATATAAAAACAATTCAAGTTCACCAATCTTTTCCGAAGGTACATTCACCACACCTGCAACGCTTGTTATATCACCTTTAAGTGGTATTGAACCATGCTGAAGAATACTGTTTCTGTAAATCTTCTGCGCTGCTGAGGATATTTTTATCCCGTTCACAGTTACCTCGCCTCTCACACAACTGCTAATGCATAACTTTGCACGATGTACAGTTGGATTCCGCAGGGATCTCGTTGAAGGAACTAACGAATCTGTTGCCTTTATGTCAAAATTAGATAATGCTGAGATTAGAGCTGTTGCGACTGATTTATATAAAATTCCCAGCTGTGAAATTGAGCTCTCATTTGATCTCAGGATTACAGAGTAACTGAGATCGTTATCATGAAGCAGAGTGCGACCACCAGTTGGTCTTGATACGACATCCCAACCTAAACGTCTGCAGACATTTGTATCAATTTCATTTTCACTTTGGTGAATTCCAAGTGAAATTCCGGGGGGAGACCATGTGTAAAACCTGAGGATTGCCTGGAAATCACTTTCCGGAATAGTCTCAGCGAGAAAATCATCAGCAGCCATGTGGAACCAACCAGATCTCGAATTCCCAATCTTTCCGGGGATATCCCAGATTAATCGTGTATTTATCAGAGGGATCATCCCTTAATTATTCCGCGAACCGAATTCTCGATAAAATCCAGAATAGCCTTAATCACCTCGGATTGTTCGAGGTCGTTCTTAATTGCATCGACAGCCTGAACAAGGTTCAATTTAGATCTGTAGACCAGTTTATATGCCCTTTTGATCGATAATATCTGATCGTTTGAAAATCCCTGACGTTTAAGACCAATTGAGTTTGGGCCGTAGTACTTCAGAGGCTCACCGGTCGTTAAAATATATGGGGGAACATCTTGAGCCACTCGAGATGATCCGCCGATAAATGCATATTTCCCAATTTTTACAAACTGATGAATTGCTGTTAAACCACCGATACTTACATTGTCGTGTATTTCAACATGTCCGGCCATATTAACTGCATTTGCCAGGATTACATGATTGCCGAGTTTACAATCATGTGCAACATGAGCATATGCCATCAGGAGACAATCTGATCCAACCTGTGTTATCCCACCACCATGTTCTGTTCCACGATTGAGCGTACAATACTCTCTGATAACAGTTCTGTCACCAATCCTGAGCTCACTTTTCTCTCCGCCAAATTTCAAATCCTGTGGATTAGTCGCAAGTACAGCGCCGTGTGACACTTGACAATCCATTCCCAACCGGGCACCATTTGCGATTAACACCGTTGAATCGATTTGGCAATTTTCCCCAATAGAAACGTCGTCTTCAATTATACTGAATGCTCCAATTGAGACATTCTTTCCAAATTGAGCCTCAGGCCCAACTATTGTTGAATTATGTATCTTCAAGTTTCTTTTTATCCGCATTTAATCAGAAAGATTATTCTCTTGATTTTCTCTTTGCCTTCGTCTCGCTATTTTACTTTTTTGCTGAAACCGAATATTATGAACAGTAATTGCTTCCTTTTGCTCATCAGATATATCCAGGAATCGGCAAACCAACATGCCCGATGATTCATTTTTCGAGTTTGTGGAGCTTTCCAATATCAATGCCTTGTTTTCAAGTGCAAATTTCGGGTCTTTTAGTTTCAGCTTTATATCTACGATTGCCCCTGGACGGTAACCCCAAATATCATCTGCGGGGATGTTAAATTTTAATCCTCCTGCAGAGATATTAACAACATTCCCCTCACTGAAATCACGTAAATTCGGTTCGGGAGAAAGATCCGATCCTCGAAACGAAAGCGGTATGTCAACACTTAGCCGCGAATAACTGCGCCTTTGGATGCGCTCTATTTTTTCAGGTATTGGAATTTTAAGAGCAGGAATCTGATCGACTTTGCCAAACCTGGCAAAACTTGTTTTGAACTTGTACGAACCATCTGATTTCTTCAGAACAATTGAAATCTCACAGCCAATTATCCTTGACATCATCTTCTGATCAATATTCGATCTACTTACAGAAATATTATCATCATTAATCTCAAGGACATCTACTTCGAAAACGCTGTTAAAACCCCCATTCGACAGATGAATTTCGACTTGATCAAGTATTCTTAGACCTTTCTTAGAACCTCTCAATTCTACACCTCAAAAGGATTGAACTGTGTTGGTTTACGATACATATCGTTTGGATGTACTGTAGCAAATCTCTTGTTGCTGCATTTTTTCAGACAAGTGTGAGCTCAATCTTCGTTTAATTCTGCATGTTGTTTCTCAGCCGCATCATGGACAGCATCCTCGAAATTCTCTCCGGATGAGGCATATATAATGCCTCTCGATGAATTTACATATACCGGAGCTGAATAGTCCTTCAGAGCATTGCGTAGTGCTTTAACATCTCCACCCTGTGATCCGACACCGGGAATTAGCAATGGCAGATCAACAGCTGCTTCTAAAACCATGGGTAAAATGTCACTTTTCGTCGCACCAACAACCAATCCGACATTTTTGTGAGTATTAATTGACTTGACCATATTAATAACGTGAATAAATAGTGGTTTCCCATCAACTAATAATGTCTGTAAATCAGCACCACCGGGATTGGATGTTACTGCCAATGCAAATATTCCATGTTCCTCGTCTTCAATAAATGGCTTAATTGAGTCTCTACCAAGATATGGACTCACAGTTGCCATATCGGCTTTTAAACCTGAGAAAAGTGCTTTACTGTAAGCTTTAGCAGTATTGCCAATATCACCTCGTTTTGCATCAGCAATCACTAACCTGTCATTTGGAATTGCCTGAATAGTCTTCTCAAGCTGGATCCAGCCTCCCGCACCCAGTGCTTCGAAAAACGCGAGGTTCGGTTTATACGCACAGGCAATGTCTACAGTCGCTTCTATAACAGTTTTACAAAATTCGAAAAAAGGTTCCCTCGAATTGTGAAATTTCTCAGGAATTTTCTCTAAGACCGGATCTAATCCAACGCATAATCCTATCCGGGAAGTGCTGATTTTCTGTAGTTTTTTAGATAATAACATCTTACTCCTAAATGAACTTGAAAAACTCTTTTCAGGTATCTATCTGCAAGGGAAAGTCCTGCAAAACTGTCGAAGTTATTAATATTAAAAAAAACAAAGTCGAAAGCAACTGCATGCATCTATCATCGTGAAAAAAATTATCTTTTTAATATTTGAAAACGTATTTTAGTATTATCTCTTTAGATTCCATTCCATCTTGCATTATAAGCTGTTTTTTTAGTATAATAGTTCAGTAATGCAAATCTTGTATTCTCTTCCGTTAATCGGCATTGTTCACTTTGACAAATAGGTGTTGAAACTTGGTTTTTAAGAGGGTGAAACTGTACAATTAATGAATATCGATTCAAAGTACCCAATCAGGCATAATGTATATCCGGAAATTGGTACTCCGGATATTCGACGTAAAATAGCAAATGAGCTTCGTTCCGCTCGTGAATTTAACGAGATGAGTCTGGATCAAATCAGATCGGTCACAAAGATAAATACTCTCTATCTTGAAAATCTGGAGACGGGCAACTGGTCATTTTTGCCAGCTGTTTATGTCAATTTGTTTATCAAAGCTTATGCTCAAGCTGTTGGAGTTCAATCTGACGAATTCAGTGATCGATTAAATGAAGTGTTTGAGTCAATAGAACCTGCATTCAGGCCTGTTGAAATTTCCGATTATTTTGGGGATACCACGCAACAACCAAATCTGGCAAGGGCTCCCGGTCTAATCTCTTGGGTTGAGAAGAACCGCTCGATTTTATTATCTGGTGGGATTACAATTATCGCAATTATCGTAATCGCCTGGTATCTGGTTCGACCACCACAATCCGATAACATTGTCGTGGACGCGAAACCGAACATTCCCGATGTAACAGAATCCAATTTTAACAACGATTCTCGCTCGGAGCGAATAAGTGAAGAAGCTGAGACCGTTGAAGTAATTGAGAGCGAACAGGCTGAAGAGATTATTCATGAGACATTCAAACTTGGACTTCTTGCTCTTGGCACATGTTACGTAAAAGTGGAAGATCAGGACTCTATTCTCTACGATCGAACTCTCTGGCCTGGTAATCTGATAACGAACGAATACCCCGATCCTGTAAAATTAACGCTTGGAAATGCCCCAGAAATGAGACTGCTTGTTAATGGTGATACTCTCGATGCTTTCGATCCGGAAAGAAAGGTTCGGGTCATACGGGTTGGATCTAATGGGGTCGTTGAATAAAAACAACACTTTAAACTGCAAAGTTGATAAAAAATGGTAGATACACCAACTTCAGACCAAGATCAAACTCCGGAAGAAAATCGGGAGAAACTTGATCATGTGATGCGGGCAAGATTCGAAAAGCTCGCTCGACTCCGCGAACTCGGAGTGAACCCTTTCCCCTATGGATTCACAAGAACACACACTGTTGAAGCCTTACTTTCGGATTTTGATAAATTATCAGGATCTGAAGAGATTGTGAAAATTGCCGGTAGGATTGTGTCAGTGCGACTAATGGGAAAAGCAGCATTTACGCACATTCAGGAAGAAGAACATAGAATTCAGCTCTACTTTAAGATGAACCTCCTTGAAGAGTTGGATTGGGAAGTTTTCCAGCTCGGCGACATCGGTGATATTTTCGGAGTATCAGGAATCTTGTTCACTACCAGGACTGGTGAGCGCACCCTGAAGGTTTCAAAATTGACGTTACTGTCAAAAAACATAAGACCCCTTCCTGCTATTAAAGAAAAGGATGATAATGTCTGGTTTAAATGGGATGATAAAGAAGAACGCTATCGCAATCGCACAATTGACCTGATCCTGAATCGTGAGTCAAGACAGGCTCTTGTTACACGAAGCCTTATAACAAGGGAGATAAGAGATTTCCTTGAAGAAGATGGATTTTTAGAAGTTGAAACTCCAATTATGCAAAGTATGTATGGTGGAGCTGCAGCGAAACCATTTGTAACCCATTATAATGCACTTGACCATGACTATTATTTGCGTATTGCAGATGAACTCTACCTGAAACGACTGATTGCGGGAGGTATCCCGAGAGTTTTTGAGATCGCAAAGGATTTTAGAAATGAAGGTATAGACCGGCTGCACTCGCCTGAATTTACAATGATGGAGTGTTATGCTGCCTACGAAGATTATAATTTCTGTGCTGACCTTGTTGAAAGAATGTTTGTCAGATTGTCCGAAAATGTATTGAAAAAGGAAACCATCATATTCGGAGACCACGAAATATCACTGAAAGCACCCTTCAGACGGGCAACCATGTCGGAGCTCGTAAAAGAGAACTGTAACATTGATATTATTGGTCGGGATCGTGATGAACTGGCAAGTGAAGTTAAAAAGCTCGGTTTACATGTTGAGGATAACTGGGGTGTGGGAAAGATTATTGATGAATTATTCTCTGAGAAAATTGAACCAGAATTAATCCAACCCACATTTGTAATGGACTATCCTGTTGAACTGTCCCCTCTTGCAAAAAAGCATCGCAGTATTGATGGATTGGTTGAGAGATTTGAGCTGTTCATCGCCGGAATGGAAGTTGCTAATTCATTTAGCGAATTGAATGACCCAATAGATCAACGCAGCAGATTTGAAGAACAGGCACGGTTGAAAGATGAAGGAGATGACGAAGCACATCCGATTGACGAAGAATATCTTCAAGCGCTTGAAATAGGAATGCCTCCGACAGGCGGACTCGGTATGGGAGTTGATAGAATAGCGATGATTTTGACTGGGACTGATTCCCTCAGAGATGTGATTTTATTCCCGACATTACGTCCAAGGTCGTAATTTGGGCTATGAGTTATTTATAGCAGAGAGATACCTCCGCTCAAAACGCCGGACAGGAGCTATATCATTAATTACATATATCTCAGCAACCGGTGTTATGGTTGGAGTGGCCGCTCTTGTCATTGTCCTCTCTGTTGCAAATGGTTTCGAAGCAGAAGTCCGAAACCGAATAATTGGCGCAAGTGCCCATATCAATCTGAATTTGTTCCATCAACAACCGATGCCAAATTATCTTGAGACCATTCAACAGGTGATGAATGTTAAACAGGTGACAGGAGCTTCTCCATACATTGAAGGCAAGGGGATGCTGCGAAAGAATAAAGCGGTTGAAGGGGCACTGATAAAGGGTGTAGATGAATCAACTGTTAGTCAAGTCGGAAATTTACCTGAGACAATTGTCTCAGGAAGATTAGCTCTGAAACCGGAAAAAGCCGAAACTCAAACTCAGGATCATCTGTTACCCGAATTCCCCGACCTTAATTTAGAAATAAAACATCCCCGGACTCTACCTGGGATTGTGCTGGGAACTCAGCTCTCCTACAAGCTCGGTGCATCTGTTGGTGATACGATAATCGCGATCAGTCCAACAAAAATGACAAGTTTCTTATCAGCACCACAAGTAAAGAAGTTCGTTGTGACGGGTATCTTCGAGACTGGAATACATGAATACGATAATACAAGTTCCTATATCGATATTGAATCTGCACAATATCTCTTCATGACGAAATTGGCTGTATCGGGAATTGAAATCAAATTGAAAGACCTTGATCAGGCAGATGAAGTTAAAAATGAACTTGAAGACATGCTTGGATATCCTTACCATGCAAAAACCTGGTTTTCGATGCACTCAACACTATTCCGATGGATGAAAATGGAAAAGTGGTTGTTTACAATCCTCCTGTCGCTGATAATATTAGTTGCAGCTCTAAATATTGTATCCAGCCAGATAATGATAGTCCTTGAGAAGAAACGGGAAATTGGAATTTTGAAGGCAATTGGTGCTCCACGCGAAGGAGTAATGCGAATTTTCCTATACGAGGGTATGATAATTGGTGTTGTTGGAACTTTGCTCGGATTAATTGTAGGTTATGGTGTATGTTGGGGGCAGCAGACCTTTGAATGGCTATCCCTTCCCGGAGATGTCTATTTTTTAAGTACTCTGCCTGTTCAAATGCAAGTATTGGATTTTATTATAATCACGATCGTCTCCCTTGGGCTGGCAATATTAGCCTCTGTATTTCCGGCACGACGCGCCAGTGCCCTTGATCCGGTAGAAGCAATCAGGTACGAATAATCAAACATTGGTGTCCGTTTTGATAAAATCACAAACGCTGAAAACTACAGTAATAATATTAGTGTTATTAACCATCTCTAATGGATTTTCTGCTACTCGCGCTCCTGTATGGTCCAAATCCGATCAGGGTATGGTTGCAACTCCCCATTCAGCTGCAACCGATGCGGCAATAGAGATACTTAATATGGGCGGTAACGCCATTGACGCAATTGTAGCAGCATCGTTTGCCCTCACTGTTGTAGAACCATATCACAGCGGAATCGGAGGTGGAGAATTCACATTAATAAGAATGGAATCTGATTCGAAAGTGTATGTTTGCGATGCACGCGAATCAGCCCCTGCTGCCTCAACTCCTGATATGTACATTAATCCTGATACTGGCAAAAGGTATAAGGATCGATCCTGGCGCGGTGGTCTCGCCGTCGGAGTTCCCGGAAGTGTTAAAGGAAAAATCGAGTTAATCAACAAATTCGGGAACTTATCCCTGAAAAAGATCCTGGCTCCTGCAATTAGACTGGCAAAAGAAGGATTTCTTGTTGATAAATCTCTCAGCAGCAGATTAAAAAGTAATACGGATCGATTTGCTGAAAATAAAGATTTAGCTGAGGTATTTCTGCCTGGTGGTAGAGCTCCGAATCGCGGTGATATCCTCGTCCAGAGAAAACTTTCCAAATGTCTTGCGGAGATAGCTCGTGATGAGGGCAGGTCTTTTTATAACGGGAAGATGGCTGATCAGATATCCCTTACATGCCGGAAAGAAGGTGGGATAATAACTCCGGAAGACATGGCTGAATACAAGGTTGTCTGGCGTGAGCCAATCCGGTTTTCCTACAGAGATTATACAGTATACTCGATGCCCCCACCCTCTTCAGGTGGTGTCTGCCTGGCACAGATATTCAACATCCTCGATGGATTCCCAATGGACTACATGTCACCCGGCAGTGCTGAAACCTACCACCTGATTGCTTCGGCATTTGAAGCAGCATTTGCGGACAGAGCAAAATGGCTTGGAGATCCGGATTTCAATCCCATTCCTGTGGAAGGATTGACAAGCAGGGCTTATGCCGAAGAATTGCGAAAAGAGATCGATCGATTCCACCGCGAACCTGTTAAGGATGCAGGTGATCCGTGGATCCATGATTCGGACTCCAACACCAGTCACCTGTCGGCAATTGATAGCCAGGGAAATATGTGCTCTATGACAACATCAGTAAATTCATCTTTCGGATCACAAGTATACGTTTCGGAATTGGGATTCTTCCTTAACAGCACCATGGATGATTTTTCCACCGCTCCCAGGGAACCGAACAAATTCGATTTGATAGGAAGTGATGTTAACGCTATCGCTCCGGGTAAGAGACCATTATCAAGTATGTCCCCTACCCTGGTACTAAAAGGTGATAAACCCTACATGTCAATCGGATCTGTGGGAGGACCGAGAATAATAACTTCTGTAGCCCAGATTCTTATTAATGTCATGGATTTCGGAATGGACATACAGGAGGCTATCGATGCACCAAGAATTCATATGCAATGGAAACCGGACAAACTTTACCTTGAAAAAGAAATCACGTCTGAAGTAATTTCTGAAATTAGAAACCGGGGCTGGACTGTCAATCAATCTGGACATTGGTCATTAAGTCAGGGTGTAATGATCGATATTGAAACCGGAGAATTCTTTGGCGCAAGCGATGCTCGTGGTGTTGGTTCAGCTGGTCCCCGAAGCGATTAATGGTGTTGGTTCCGACAAATTTTGAAAACTTGGGGAGTGCGGATATATTTATCCGCATAGAGGTTATTTGACGGATAAATATATCCGTCCTCCCTGAAACAGATAAACTTGATGCAATAGGATATGAAGCAGACAGAAGTAATCATTATCTTGATAACTGTCCCGGACAAACAAACAGCTAATCACCTGGCCTCAATATTAATTGAGAACAGGCTTGCGGCTTGTGTGAATGTTATTCCGGGCATAACCTCACACTTCCGTTGGGAAGGTAAAGTCTGTTCAGATTCGGAATTAATGCTAATCATAAAAACCCGACAAAGCATATTTAAGATTGTAGAAAAATTAATCCTTGATGAACATCCCTACGATGTACCGGAAATTATTGCTTTGAATCTCACAGATGGGTTTCCCGGTTATCTCAACTGGGTTATTAACGAAACATCTTAACCGGCTGAGTAGTAAAACAAAGAAAACTTTAACAGAGGATTCAAAATGGCAGATACAGTGGAACACCATCGGATTATAATCATCGGTTCTGGTCCAGCCGGACTTACCGCTGCAATATACAATGCAAGAGCAGATCTCCCACCACTTGTGATTGAGGGAATACAACCTGGTGGTCAGTTGACCATAACCACAGAAGTTGAAAATTATCCGGGATTTCCTGAAGGAATAATGGGACCGCAATTAATGGACCAAATGCGTGCCCAGGCCGAGAGATTCGGCACTAAATTTCTGACTGATGCCGTAACATCAGTCGATCTGAACATTCGCCCGTTTTCAATCAACGTTGGGAAAAAACTGTTCACATCAGATATTGTAATTATCTCAACCGGAGCATCGGCGAGATTACTTGGGCTTGAATCGGAATCAAAGTTAATGGGTCATGGGGTTTCAGCCTGTGCAACATGCGATGGCTGGTTTTTCAGAGAGAAGGAGATTATCGTTATTGGCGGTGGTGACACAGCCTGTGAAGAAGCAAATTTCCTTACCAAGTTTGCCAGCAAGGTAACAATTATTCACAGACGAGATGAATTGCGCGCTTCTAAGATAATGCAGAAACAAGTCTTTGACAATCCGAAAATCGAGATGAAGTGGTTCAGCACCGTATCAGATTTTATCGAATCTCCTCAGGGAATGCTGGAAGCGGTTTTACTAAAAGATCCTCGAACGGGTGATGTAGAGAGATTTGCTTGTGATGGAGCCTTTATTGGAATAGGACACACTCCGAATACATCGCTATTCGAGGGCCAACTTGAAATGGATGAGAACAATTACATAATTACAGCACCTGACAGCACAAAAACAAGCGTACCAGGTGTATTTGCATGCGGTGACGTTCAGGATCACACATACCGTCAAGCAATTACCGCAGCAGGATCCGGCTGCATGGCAGCAATTGAAGCGGAACGCCTGTTAATATCCGAAGAGGATTGAAAATGAAGAAACCAGCAGCAGTTAAGACCGTAGTATTTCTTTTTGTCCTGATACTTACCGCATTACAATTTATTGGTTGTTCAAAGGCGCGTAGTGATTACAAATCGGGAATTTACTGGATGGAGAAAGAGAACAACTGGCAAATGGCGGTTCGATCCTTCAGACGAGCTCTCGAGAAAGATCCAACCAGTTGGAAGATTAATCATAAGATGATTCAGGCAATGTCCATGGGTGAAGATCCGAAAGTTTTTGAATCACAATTGAAGAAAACATTAGCACTCTTTCCTGACAGTGCAAGAGCCACATCTATCGCTAAACCCGGTTCAGAATTATTGGGCGAAGCGCGCTATAACAAAGTCGCCGGTGGAGTTGAATTGATGCATCTGGGAACCCAGATATCAAGGGACAGAGACAACGAAGTTCTCCTTGCGAAGAGCATTATGGCTGCTTGCCGGGTAACTGACACACTTGCTGCAATTGATTACTTTAAACGGTTCATCAGTTTGGCCGATGGTAAAAGTATTTCGGACAGTATTCTTCAGGAGTTGAGGTTCTTTATAGGACATTCCCGATTAGATTGGATAACTCTTGAAGCACAGGTTTCCAATCATCCTGATGATCTTGACGCCCGACTTGCACAACTTGATGCCGGAATACTTGCAGGGGACTCAACGGGTGCTGTCGGCAGACTTATCAAGCTGAGTCAGATCATTCCCAATGCGGTTGACAATCAGGAATTAGCTAATAGATATGGACTTTTGGTTGATTATGATCCGTTCCAGACAAAGGAATTAGCTCGAGGGTGGGAAGGTTCGCTATCTCCTGATGGAAAGAGTATTATTTATGTCAAAGACATGGGTGAAGAGGATTGGTCTGACCTTTATATCTATCAAATGCCTGTTTCCGGGGGTAGCGGAAAACCTGTTCTTAAAGCAGCTCAGCAGAATCTGGACATCCTCGCCTGGCCTCGCTATTCACCTGATGGCAAATGGATATATTTCTACGGATCCAAAGATAAATCCTGGAAACCCGGGAAAGTTGGCAGATTCCACCTGTTCCGGGTTAAACCAAGATACAACTCCACTCCTCAAAGACTCACCGACGCCGATCTGATTATTACAGATCCGTATTTCGAGAAAGGAGGCAGCGTATTGCTTGTTCGCCGTGATGTCGGCAGTGTTCGCTCATCCGTGGAGATTATCAGGGTACATCCGGAGAAACGGCAGATTGATGCTGTAAGCAGGATTGGAGAACCGGTGAGTAGTGCGACCTTTAACCATACAGGCGATTCTCTGATATTCGTAACTGATAGAGGAATATTCAGACGATCGATAGATGGTGGTATAATCTCAGTTGATCTCCCCTGGACAAATGTTTCATTCCCACAAATTTCACCTGATGGTAAACTTCTGAAACTCTGTAATTCATCAGACCAACTCATTATTGTTTCCAGGGAAAATCCTGTACCGGTATTCCTGGGATCGGTTTCCTCGCCCTGGATTACCTTTGGGAAAGATAACCAGATCTATACCAGCAGGTTCAGTAGAAAATGGAAAAGACTCGTGCGTTTAAAATACGACGCCCCATTAATTAATACTAAAGATTTCAAATCCAAGATAAAGGCAAATTAGCATGCAGATAGGTAAGTTTAAGTTAACAGCACTCGAATTCGGAAGATTCAAGCTGGATGGTGGAGCAATGTTCGGTGTTATCCCCAGAGTACTTTGGGAAAGACAACATCCTGCTGATGAAAAAAACCGGATAGATATGGCTCTGCGATGCTTATTAATTGAAATAGATGACCGTAAGATTCTGGTTGACACGGGATTTGGACAGGACCGAACGGAGAAGTTTCGCAAAATATTCCAATTTGATGGTGATAATAATTATTTGGAAAAATCCCTGTCTGAGGTAGGATTAACAACTGCCGATATAACAGATGTTATTTTAACACACCTGCATTTCGACCATGATGGTGGAGCTACGATTAATAAGGATAGTAATCCTATCCCAGCCTTCCCGAATGCCAGGTACTATATTCAACAAAAACAACTCGATCATGCTCGCGCTCGATTTGAGCGAGATAAAGCAAGTTATTTACCGGAAGATTTCGAACCTCTATTCGAAGCGAATGTCGTAGAGATTGTTGATGGTGAGTGGAAGCTTCTCCCGGGAATTGACTTTTTGATCTGCAATGGTCATACACCTGCCATGCAACTGGCTCGAGTGCGGGATCATGGACTTACGCTGGTTTACGGAGCTGATCTGATCCCATTGGCTTCGCAATTTCCCTTGCCCTGGATTATGTCATATGACCTTTATCCGGTGCAAACACTTGAGGAAAAACGAAGGATATTGACCGAAGCTGCAGAAGAAGATTGGATGTTCTTTTTCGAACACGATCCAGAGATTGTGATTGGGAAAGTTAGAAAAACACCTAAGGGATTTGCATTAGCCGAATTGGAGCAGTAAAGCCTGTCCTGCAAATCTCAACTAATAATAAAAAAACCCGTCCATCCGGACGGTTTTTTTATCTATTCTTAAGTTAGGATGATCTTAGCGGCTTTGCCTCTGACGAAGTTGTATTTTGAGTCGTTCAAGTTCACGTTCGGCAACGATTCGCTCCTGACGAATCTTTTCGAGATCAACATCAACCGAATTAACCTGTTTACCTTCGTCTTCGATTGCCCATTTGAACATATCATAACGTTTATCAACAAGTCCCTGGCTCTTCGTATAGACCGGTTTATCCAACTGTGAAGGCAATCCTAAACCAACGATTGAATGCATCGGAGGAGCAAAGTTGAAACGGGCTGTAAATCTCCAGGTCGGGTAATTGTAATATTCAGACATGTCAAGGCCATCCGGGGGAATTGTCGTATCCTCATCTCCATTTACGAGAATATCAACACCAAACGTATACCGGATTCGTAAATAGGTTTGTGTACGAATCATTGGAGTAACATATATATAGTCTTCCCTGCCTAACACATGCCAGCCTGGTGAGTCTATATAATTCTGACCATGAACCTCAAGACCAAGATCAAATGGGATTTTATTAAAAGGAACTAATCCACTGACTAGCCAGGATACAGAGCTTGTCGATATATCATCTCCACGGGAATCATCATTATGATAGCGGAATCCAACATTTCCGTGGAAAGACAATCCTTCATCCGGGAACAATGGTTTATCATAATATGATACCATTGCGTTAAGCTCATATTCCAAATTATCACTTGAATATGGCTCGAATTGAATATCATTATATTTAGCAATCCGATAAGTTAATACCGGCATGAATCCCAGAAACGTATTTCTCGCAATTCGGACATTACCATACTTCATGCGGAAGTTGATATCACCTGGAATCATAAATCCATCATCGCCCTCATCAGTGCCAATCGTCTCGTTGTAATCCTGATAGATAACCTGACTGAAGGAGAATTCCGCATTTTTAGAATAGCCGTAGGTTCCAGATATTGCTACGGTGCGATTATATAAAACAGAATCGGTGGTGTTTCTGTATCCCCCCACGTAACCACGAAAATAAACCCCAACCTCTGTTGTTTCTCGAGGTATGACAAGCGCAGAGTTCGTGTTCAGATAGCCAAAACCACCAGAGAACTGTGCTCCGATTGAGGGCACTACCATTAACATCAGCAATGCGATTATTAAAACATATGAATATCGATTCATTTTAATCCTCTAAATCTTGAAAACAGGGAATTAATTCTTCGGGTTGACTTTGTGTCAGCCACCAATTCTTAACCCGGCTCGAATCTGAAGGTAATCAGTGCGGCCATCAGCATCAGACTTTTTATCTTCGTCCCATACTCTTGCGGGTTGTCCCCAATAAATAACTGCTCCGTTGTCTTTTCCGATATCAACGTAATTATAAGCAGCAGACAGGTCTAAGAACAGATATTTTTGAAGTTGATAAGAAACGCCAATAGCGAGTTGAAATCCGACATCTGATCCATCAGCCTTATCTGACCATTCATCAGTGTGAACTTGTTGAGTCATATTTGGTGCGTTAATTTCTCTGACAAGATCTTGAGCTCGAGCAGAATTCCATAGTTGTACGACCATTGCAAAAGAACCATACCCTCTCAACTGTCTGGTATTCAAAATACTTATAAGACGTTCAGAATACAATCCGAAACCGATGGGAACCTGTCTGTAGGAACCGGATTGACTGCTGTAAGTGATTTCAGCATAAGGTTGAAATTCTTCAGGCAAATTCTGAAGGGTTGAGGTGCTGAGAATTTCATCTTGTGAAAGATCTGTAAAATACGATTTCCTGATTCCTGTGAAGAGTAAAATTCCGTTACCGGGAGAAATCTGGTAGCGTAAACTGATCTCGTTCCCGATTGCCGGCTTCCATCTTTCACCCCACCACCCAACAGGTAATCCAATACCACTGGTGATGCCAACATTTACCTTCGCAGGTGCTGCTGCAGATTGTTGATTACTCAGAAGAATCAGCAGAAAAACGACGATTGTAAGAAGTGTGTATCTTTGAAGCTTTATTAGCATTTACTTTGTAACCTTATGGCTTTGCACTTTTAGCTGATTACATGAATATAAATCTGCAAGTCAACATTGTCAAGCGAAAGACCAGTACTTTATCACTTTTGACAATGTGAACAGTCATTAATCCCTGTCCGAAGCCAAAATAGCGCTTAAATTTATTGAATAACTCACACTTGAATATACACATCTAATTGCGGAGTAACCACATTTCGAATATATTATTTGAACATATCTAATATCATTTAGCAATGATCAGGTTTCGATTAGTGTTTTTTTTGTCCGGGGTAATCCAGAATGAATTTCGAAAAAGTTAGAATTCTCGATTGGCTTAAAACAGCAGCAGAAGTCCCTCTCGATTTGACAGCCAGCGGTATGTCTTCACTTGAAAATCTGTCAGAATTAGGCTTGAAAGTCGATGATTTACCAATCAGCGGAGATAACTTCTACGGATATAAACCGCTTCGTGAATATTTAGCTCGTGCTTATAAAACTGTCCCGGAGCGTATAACAATTGGTGCCGGAGCAAGTATCTGCAACTTTGCGGCTATGAGCGTTCTTTATCAGAGAACTGGCTGGGTTACGATTGAAAGCCCAGCTTATGAACCCTTTATCACACTGACAAAAGCAGTTACTCAAACCTCTCCTGAAAGGATCTTTAGAAATCCGGAAAACAATTACCGCATTAATCCCGATGATCTACTTTTCCGGGATGGCAGACCGCGGATAATGTTAATGGCAAACCCTCATAATCCAACCGGGCTATACGAGAGCCCTGGAACAATTGGAAAAATAGCAAAACAAATTGAGTCTGATAATGGTTGGATGATTATTGATGAAGTATTTATGCCATTTCTCGAGAATGGCGATCAGATATCCTGTTCACAACTCAACAAGCGGATTGTGTCAACCTGCAGTCTAACAAAAGCCTGGGGACTATGGTCTCTCAGAATTGGCTGGATAATTGGTCAGGAGGATGTCATATATGATATAGAAAGGACATTTGATAATCTTCTTGTGGTTCAACCATTTATAACTGAATTCATCGCCTATCATGTCTTGCACGAGACGGACATTGGGAAGAATCTTCTTCAGGCTGCAAGAGATATTAGCAGGAAACACCTCGAAATAGTGACCGGTTATCTCGACCAATTACCTGAAGTAACATACATTACTCCCGACTGCGGGATTTCAATTTTAGTGAGATTTAAAGATAGTAGAAACACTGATGAGTTTTGTGAAAATCTTGAGTCGGAATATGGAGTTCGCGTTATAAATGGGAGTTATTTTGAAATACAGGACGGTTTCAGGATGTCTTTCGGAGTAGATGAAGAAACCCTGAGAAAGGGAATGGAGGCAATTTCACAGGCGATAAGAAACTCATAGTTTCAGATATACTTCCCGGTTCATCTCATTCGTTGAGCATCTTCACAGATCGCATCAACCAAACCGGGTACATTAAACACCTTAGCTTCCACGTCAACCTTTAAACCGAGCTTCTTAGCGAATGCTGATGTCGAAGGTCCGATAGTGGCTATTCTTGATTTTGCGGTGATCTCACGAACGAGTTCAATACCGAGAATTTCGACAAACCTGTCAACAGTTGAGCCGCTGGTAAATGAGATGTAATCGGGAGGTTGATTGCTAATCTTATCGATCCAATTTTGCTCCCATTGGGCATTTGTATTCCGGTAAACATTTAACGTTACAACTTCAGCACCAGCCGTAGAGGACATATCCTCCACAGACTCATCAGCAAGATTACCCCGAACCCTTATCACATAAGAATCCTTAATATCATCCTTTTCAACAAGCGTTTCAGCCAGTCTCTTAACCAGTGCCCTGTCAGGCATCAAATCTGCTTTGAATCCCCTTTCAAGCAATTCTACAGATGTACCGTGACCAACTGCAGCTATTTTAAATCTGCCTAACGAACGATTATCAAATCCACGAGAGATGAGCTCTTTGAAGAAATGCCTTACTCCGGCTTCACTGGTAAATACACACCAACCACCGTGATCAATTGTCTTTTCAAACTTATCCCAGCCTTTGTCATCGCTCACATGAATCAAGGAAATTGTCGGATATGGAATTGGTGTAGCACCCCGTTCACGTAATAATTCACAGATACTGCCGATTTGTTCCGCCGGTCGAGTTACCAATACGCTTTTTCCGGCAAGGGGCATTTCTTTTGCTGAAAGTGAAAATTCATCCATCCCTGTAACATCCCCGATGAAAATAAGAGCCGGGGCTACAACTTTGGCTTCTCGGCACTTGTCAACAATTTCAGATAACGGTGCACGAACTATCTGATGTATGCCTGTAGATGCATTTTGAATTACAGCGATTGATTTTTCCGGATTCATTCCACCCTTTAATAGGCTGAGGACAATCTCTTTCATCCGCCTGACGCCCATGTAAACTGCAATTGTTCCACCTTCAAGCTTTCCAATCCTTTCCCATGGAACAGGAGCCGAATCAGATTTGGCTTCACTGCCAGTCGCGAGCATCACCCAGGATGAACTCCGTCTATCTGTCAATGAAAATCCTGCGTCAGCGGCAGCAACAGATGCGGAGGTTATCCCTGGGATGATCTCATGAGGTATCCCATGCTCTTTTAAGTAGGCTGCTTCCTCGGCAACTCTTCCGAAAACCATGGGATCTCCTCCTTTCAATCGAACAACTCTTAATCCCCTTTCAGCAAGTTCACAGAGCAATTCGTTCGTTTCCCCTTGCGGTTTCGAGTGGTGTCCCGACCTTTTACCAACATAGTATCTTTTTATATTCTCAGGTAATCCAACAACAATTTCAATCGGTATTAAATCATCATAAACAACTGCATCGCAGGAATTAAGGAGATCATATCCCAATTTTGTAATCAATCCGGGATGCCCTGGTCCGGCACCAACTAAATAGATAATTCCTTTTCCCTGTTGCTTATCCCTCACATTTCCCTCTTTCTTCATTCTTTTTTAACCACTCTATCCATTCCTGATAATCCGCATCTTCTGTTGGTGCAGAGAGATAATTATCTTGATGGATTTTCGAAAACCTCTTCATCAGCTCAATGTTTGCCTCCGATGAGTTATCACTATTAATGAGCATTTTTCGAAATTGTCCACCTGTTTTAACCCACTGACCCAAACCCTGATTGTTCTCAGCAAGACGATTGCGGATATCTCTTGCTAAAAAGGGTGCTTTTCCACTCGTTGATACAGCAACAATAAGGGGATCATCCCGCCAAACCGCTGATAGCACTACTGTGCATAATTCAGGATCATCAACGACATTTACAGGTACATGCAATTCTTGAGCCTCTTCAGAAATCTGTTTGTTTACCTTTCTTGATGCTGTTGCAGCAATTATCAGATCGAATCCCCTGCAGTCTCCATCACGATATTCTCGCTTTTCCCATTTTAATTTTTCTTTACTCGACAATTGAGAAATCGTTCGAGTTACTTCAGGAGAAATAATCGAGATTTTACAGCCTGCTTCTAAAAGCCTCTCGACTTTGTTTGATGCAACATCTCCCCCACCAACAATCAAACAAGTTATGATTTCAGTTTTAAAGAATACCGGAAGAAACATTTACTTTTCTATTAGTCCTTTTTGTATAACACATCTTTAAACCGCCACAGCCACTGGAATTGGGTTCAATGTCAGGTAAATTATAAGAACAATTGCTACAATTGCAACAAATGATCCTGCCACAATTGCAGTTTTAATGAGGGATTCTTTTACCTGTACTTCAAAAACCTCAACTTTAGTTATCGCTGAAAGATCTATCGCTACCCGTTCAGTCCTATTCTCCGGAGGATTGAAAGAAGAATCAACGAATACATGCGGGATCGTTTTCAAATTATGAGCCTTATAACCTGGTATCCGCCTGTGAATTACACCCTTTAACTGATTGTTTTTAAAACTTACATCGGTAATTTGAAATTCACGATTCTGCCAATGTAATATTACTGTCTTTTTACTTACAGGTATACTTTCATTAACTGGTAATCTTACAGTAGAATATGAAACACATCCATTAATAAAACATACCAGTAACACTACTGAGATAATCCCAATAACTTTATCATTTAACTTCATGCTGAACACCTATCCACGAGTGTTAAAGATTGATATGTGTTTTCGCGGGAACAAACTTATTCTGCGCTCATATCTGTCCAGAATAGAAATCTAAGACAGAAATGAGTCCATACTTTTTACGAAAGTAATGACCTATGTTCGTCTTTGCAATGAACAAAGAGACGAAGCGGTTTTTTGTATATGTAGGGAGTAAAGAGATTGCTTCACTTCGTTCGCAAAGATGTTACTTTTTGGAAATGCTGTAACAAACAAATATCCATAATAATTTCCCACTTTCCAAAGGATATACATAGATGTAAAAACTAAAGGAAAACAATCGGTACTTCGGGGATTCACTCAGGAGAAGTTGGTGTGTTCATTGAATTCACGCGTCTCAGAAACTGACGATACAGACTACGAGACAGAGCCTCAAGCGCTTTTGAGTCACCCTGTCTGAAACTGTTCCTGAATTGCCCAAGAACCTCGATGCGATCATCGTCGAGTCTCTTTCGAAGTTCAGATGCACCAAAATCACTCGATTTGCGACGCCACTGTTCAAATACATCAACCTGTTCTTCAATGAGGTCTAATGCATAGGGCATTTCAACTGCTCGATCCTGCTGTACATCATCCAAATATCTTTTCAGATCATCAAGATCAAGAACTGTTACCCCTGATGCCTCTGCTACTTGCGGTTCGATATCCCGTGGAACCGCCAGGTCAACCGCTACTAATTGCCTGTTGTCACGGGGAATTGTTAAATTATCTTTAAGTACTACAAAATCGTTAGCTGAGGTTGCACTAAACAAGAGATCAGAATTTGCAATCACTTCCGAAATATTTTCAATAGAATCTGTCAGGGCACCTACAGTGCGAGCCAATTTCTCAGCTTTGTGAACTGTCCTGTTCAGGATTGTAATATTAACACTCTCACGGTTAAGCCTGCGAACGAGCATATCCGTTGATCTATTAACACCAATCACCGCTGCACTTAATCCGGAAATTTTTATTCCAAGAAGATCTTTTAAAATATCAACAGCCGCACCGGCCAGCCCTTGAGCACCGATACCAATTTCTGTTTCACTTCGGATTCGTTTTGATATCTGGAAGGCATTGTGGAAAAGCTTGTGTAATCCTTTTCCAGGGCCATCAACTGAACAGGCTTCACTATAGGAGGATTTCACCTGTCCTAGTATCTGATACTCACCAAGTAATACTGAATCAAGCCCTGGTGCTACTTTAAACAGGTGTCTTGCTGCACTCGTTCCCTGACGGACAAATAGGAGTTTATCGAGATTCTTTTTATTACCGGTTATCCCTCGCGACTCATAAAAGGATGTAACACCTTCTTTTGCGTCGACTTTCTCACGATCTATTCTGTAGAATTCAATTCTGTTGCATGTTGCAAGAACAACAGCTTCAGGAGCTCCTGTTATTTCCTTAAAATCACTGGTTGCTTTTGCCAGCTCGTCCTTTTGCAATTGAAAAGGCTCTCTTTCTGACAAAGTGCAAGTATTATGATTTATTCCACAACAACTTAAGAACACAATTCTCTACGCCTTCTCATTTTGGCTTTCCATACTCGTGCTTATATTTTTAGGCATAAACAAAGCACCACCAGCCAGGATTCCAACATCACTCCATCCCGCTCGTCTTAAAATCAGAGCCGCATCCCAGGACCTACTCCCCATTTCACAGATAATCACCAATGTACACTTTTTCGGGATATCGTTAATTCTCCCTCTGAGTTCTTCGATAGGGATTTCTACATATCGATGATTTCTCTTATCGATTACAACGGTCTCTATCTCTTCAGGTTTTCTGACATCGAGGATTACCGTTTCATCTGAAAGGCTGTAAAAATCATTTGGAGAAATCAATTTAACACCGGCTGAGCGACTATTGTCTTCAATAAAAGCCATTGTGTGGAATGGATCAAATGGCTGTGAAAAGGGCGGAGAGTATGCCTGCTCAAGATCAGTTAACTTATCTATAGCCCACCCGGCATGAACAATCTGAGCTGCCTTATCTGCAAGGTGAAGGACATCACCTCTGGCTATTGCCTGCACACCAAGGATCTGTCCGTTCTTGTCATCATAAATGAGCTTGATATGGGTTTTTCCAGACTCTGGAAAATACCACAAACGATCGTGGAAAGTACCCCAGCAACTCGATATATCGTAGCCGTTCTCCCGGCAAGATGCAGAGCTCAACCCAACCGAAGTAATTGCCAAATCAAAAAACTTCACGATAGTTACACCTGCAACAGGACCAAATCTTGAGTCACCATTGCAAATATTATCACCCGCAATTCTACCCATCCGGTTAGCAAGAGATCCAAGAGCCCAATAGCCTGGTTTACCATCAACAGCATTGGTCATTTCAGCACAGTCACCGGCTGCGTAAATCTCCGGATCCGATGTCTGCAATCTATCATTAACTTCGATCCCTCCAGTCACTCCGAGCTTTAGTCCTGTATCGTCAGCAAGCCTTGAGTTAGGAATAACTCCCGTAACTACAAGAACCTTGTCAACAGTTATCGTTTCGTCTTCACCATCGGTTAGGACAAGCTTCTCACCGACTTTTTTGATCTCGCGACAATTGCATCCAAGCTTCAGGTTTACTCCCTGCTCAATCAGTTCCGATTCAACCAGTCGCGAGAGTTCTGGATCAAGGATCCCGGACATTACCTGTGATCGGAGTTCAATTAGATGTACATCCACACCCCACATTGCACGGAAAGCTTCGCATAATTCAATACCGATGAAACCACCGCCAATAATTGCGACTGAACCTATCTTTCCTTGCTCGAGCTCTTTTCTCGTTTTAATCGCATCATTCAAAGTATGGAAGTACTCAACGCCTGGTAATGTTATTCCGGGAATGCCGGGGAGCAATGGGGATGAACCTGTAGCGATAACCAGACGGTCATATGGCAGAGTTTTGGGCGAGTTCGATTTTAAATCGACGCAGCGAACAAACCTCGCAATTCGGTCAATCGAAACAGCCTCGTGCCCTGTTAAGATTTCAACACCTTTTACATCGTGGAAATACTTCATATCCTTGATCGTACCGGCCGGGGTTGAAATGAGATCTTTAGCCTGATCGATATCTCCGGACAAAAAATATGCCATACCGCAAGTGGAATACCCAAAGGTATCCTCTTTTACGATAACGGTTACGTTAGCATCCGGTTGTAGACGGTGGATTCGGCATGCGGCTTTTAGACCCGCAGCCGAACCACCGATAACGATAACTTCCATGATCTTATTCTACCAAAAACTCAAGCAATCGATTTACGCACACCAAGCGCAATCTTATATAGAACTGTTATAATCCCGGCACCAAGTGCATACACAGCAAGTGTAATTGCTACTTCCGGGAATGTTGGCATATATTCTGTCACTGTACCCAATGGTGATGGGATAAATCCGGTAACAACCATTCCCATTCCTTTATCGATCCAAATGGACAGGAAAAGAATAATACATGCAAATACAAGAACGTTTTCTTTCTTTCGTGTATTTGGATTAAGTAAAAGGACTAAGGATAATACAGCCAGAACAACCGAAGCCCACATCCATGGAACTAATGCTGTTTTATCTCCGAGACCAAAAAACATATAGGTAAAATGCGACGTATGTTCAGGCATACTGCTATAATAAGCGGTGAACAACTCCATCAGGATCAGGAATATGTTCAAACACATCGCATACGTAACGATTAACGCAAGCTGTTGCATTGCTTTCTTACCGATATCAAATGTTGATACTTTTTTCAGCACCATCGCAATAATAATCAATAATGCTGGTCCCGCAGCAAATGCAGAAGCAAGGAATCGCGGAGCTATCACAGCACTCAACCAGAACGGGCGACCCGCCAGTCCTGAATAAAGGAACGCGGTTACCGTATGAATGCTAAAAGCCCAGGGTATTGATAGAATGATGAAAGGTTTAATCCATTTCGGAGGAGCAATCCCTTTCTTCTCTGCGTTTAGACTGAAATGGCTGATGAATACGTTTAGTATCAGATACCCAAACAAAACAACTGTATCCCAGAACATCATTGATGATGGGGACGGATGCAGAAACACGTTCGTGATCCGAAACGGCATACCCATATCTACAAAGATAAAGGACATGCACATGATACATGCACCAATTGCAACGAATTCACCGAGAACGGTCATTTTCCCGAATGCTTTATAATTGTGGAGATAATATGGGAGCACAACCATCACTGCAGATGCAGCGACACCAACAAGAAAGGTGAATTGAGCGATATAGAATCCCCAGGTTACATCTCTACTTAATCCTGTGATACCGAGCCCGTAGTCAAATTGTTTCAGGTAGAAAAGTACTCCGAAACCAATGACTGCTGCGAGGGCGAAAAGCCAGACCCAATACCCTTTATTCCCACTTAATGCTTTTTCTAACATCTAAGCCTCACACTATGTAGTAAATTTGAGGTTCGGTTCCAAGACCTGGCCTACGACGAATTGTAAAATTATTTTCCAGAAGCTCTCTGACTTTACTGTGAGTATCATTTAAATCACCAAAAGTCAGTGCTCCCGCCTTACAGGCATCAACACACGACGGCATTTTTCCTCTCGCCAGACGTTCCTCACAGAATGTACATTTCTCAACAACTCCGCGCATCCGAGTCGGATATTCAAGGTTGATTTTCTTCTTCAGATTGTCAGCCTCACGAGGATCGCGCCAATTGAAACTACGAGCCCCATAAGGACAGGCAACAACACAATACCGACAACCAATACATCTGTGCCAATCCATCATTACTATACCATCCTCATCCCGTTTCCATGTCGACTGAGTCGGACATGCTTTTACACAGGGCGGATTATCACAGTGGTTGCATAGGACGATTGAAGGGCCATGTAGAATATGCTCGGCAAGGTGGTCATGACCTACATCATGAAATGCCCCATGAAAACTCTCTTTCCAGATCCACTTTAATTCATCCTTCGGATTACCGAAATCTGGTACATTGTGTGTTTGATGACAGGCATCTACGCATGCTGTACAATCTTTTTCATGGTGACATTTAGGAAGATCAATTACCATTGCCCATCTTTTACCGGATTTCTTTGATCCTTCAGGAATCTTTACCTTTGCAAAAAGATCGATGGCTGGACCAGCTGTCAAACCGACCGTACCAAGTCCGGCTAATTTAAGGAAATCTCTTCTGTCTATACTCATTATTTAAAGTCCTCCGGTACGATATGACACGTCCAGCAATAGGGTTTAACTCCCATATAGTTATGGCATTGGTCACAGAACTTCTCCTTGCTCGGATGACAGTCCAGGCAAGTGTTGGTTAAACTGCGATCATACTTTTTCCCATTTGGAGCCACATGATCCCTCTCACCTTTTCGAACGACTTCTTCACGCCATTCGTTCAGCAAGTCCATGTGATAAGCAGTCATATATTCTTTTTCCATAACACATGCTTCACCTTTTGGCTTTTCAAGCTTAGGTCTTTCGGAAGACGTTCCTGTAGCCAGGTTAAGCCAAATCGGGATTGTCATGAGAACGACGAATATAATCACACCGATTACAACGTTTCTCTTATCACTCATCCTTATTACCCTCCTCGGTTAAGAAGGGTTCGCCACGCATATCGGTACGATCCTCCTTCTCACCTTTCATAACGAGTGCATTTCCAACAAGTTCATGTACACCTGCAACCTGTACTTCCGGAACCCAGAACTCCAATAAAGGAGGTAGGGTTGCCTTATCAATAGCGCAAACACAGGAAAGGACGTTAACACCGTGTTTTTCATGAACATGTTTGACAGCATTTGCTCGAGGCAAACCTCCACGCATCCTCATTTCGAAGTTTTCATCGGTACCAAGTCCCGAACCACTTCCACAGCAGAATGTCTGTTCGCGAATGGTGTTCTCCGGCATTTCATGGAATTTGTTTACAACATTATTTATTACATACCTGGGTTCATCAAGCAATCCCATCGCACGAGCCGGATTACAAGAATCGTGGAATGTAACATTCCACTGATCATTTCGGCTTTTATCGAGTTTCAGCTTATTATTTTTTAACAAGTCAGCAGTGAACTCACAAATGTGAACCATTTTCGTGGATTTAGCATTCTCAAATACAGTACCCGTTATTGGAGACTTTGGTACTTCCATGAAGTCTGCAGGACCGTTCATCGTGTCCATATACTGGTGAAGTACTCGCCACATGTGACCGCATTCAGCACCGATAATCCACTTTACACCAAGTCGTTTGGCTTCCATATAGATTTTAGAATTCAAAGTTTTCATCATCTCGTTGGAATGGAAAAGTCCGAAATTCCCACCCTCGGATGCAAAAGCGCTGAGGGTATAATCGAGTCCGATTTCATGGAACAATGAAAGATAGCCGAGGAATCCGAAATAGTGGGGATCGCCAAAATAGTCTGCTGAGGGTACGACAAATAGAATCTCTGCACCTTTCTTATTTACGGGAGCGTCAACTTTAATACCCGTAATATCTTCCAGATCGTCAATTGCAAAATCGACACTGTCCTGAAATCCGTGTGGTTGAATACCAAGGTGGTTTCCGGTTCTGAAGCAATTAGCTGCTGGCGTCGTGATCCAGTCAATCCCAAGTCCAAGTAACTGTAATAGCTCACGAACCATCATCGTGATTTCTGCAGTGTCAATCCCATACGGACAGAAAACAGAACATCTCCGACACTCCGTACACTGATAGAAATAATAGAACCATTCTTTGATCACATCGACGGTTAATTCACGGCCTCCAGCCATCTTACCCATTATCTTACCGGCAAGAGTATATTCCTTCCTGTAAATCGACCGCAGCAATTCTGCTCTGAGAACAGGCATATTCTTCGGATCACCGGAACCGATGAAAAAATGGCATTTATCCGCGCAAGCACCACAGCGAACGCAGATATCCATAAATACTTTGAGTGATCTAAATCTGTCCAAACGGTCTCGCAAACCATCGAATATTATTTGCTGCCAATTAGCTGGAAGCTGCCAATCTTCTTCATTAGTCTGCCATTTACGTGGATTCGGGAGGTCAAGATATTCTTGCGACTTTTGTATTGCAGCCCAGTTGAAAGTTCCCTTCTTATATTCGGTTTTTGGGTCTTCCCAACCTTTTTTGGAAGGAGTAAATTCTATCTGAGCTACGCTTTCTGGTGTAGGTTTTTTTTCTGACATACTCACTCCTTCTCCAGGGGCATATCCGCCGCCTTCATTACATCACGGAATTCGTCTTCCCACTCTTCGTAGGTGTGAAGTTTTACTTTCGGATTCCATGGATTGATGTGGCGTACTTCCCTGTTATTGTTAGACATATTTCGCGTTGGACTTAAGAAAATACCGCCCATATGCATCAATTTACTCAGCGGGAAATAAATCAACAGCACGCTCACAAGGAATAAGTGGACGAAAAATATCGCGTCAATTCCCTCTGGGATAACGGGCTGGAAGCTAAATAATCCAAGTGTAAACTGTTTTACACCGATTATATCGACCTTGCCAAAATACCTCATCCACACACCTGTAAGGGCAATCCCTATTATAAGCAGCAGTGGAAAATAATCCGCAACGAGAGAAATGTAGCGCAGCTTAGGATCAATAATTCTTCTGAAGAACAGGACAGTTAATCCGAGCAGAAGGACAGCATCGGTCATGAATAAAATTGGCAAGCCAATTTGCATGAATCCATCAAGACTTTCCAGAAGAGGAATAAAACTGGGAACTTCCTGAAGAAAAATCTTAAAATGACGTATAAAAATCACGAGAAATGACCAATGAAAGGCAAGGGATGCCGCCCATAAAATCTTATCTGGTCCGTACACGATTTTTGGTCCCTCTTTCAGTCCTGTTCTTGTATTTCTGAACAATGATCTGAAAAACAGAACCTCTAATACCATCCGCCAGAAAACACCAGCGGTGTTATGCGGACTTTCAAGGTTATTGTTGTTAATCCATGGTAACGACTTCTGCTGCCCGCAAGTAGTTGTTATCTTGAATGGTACAGGTATCTTCGCCCATTTCAGGACACGGATGCTCATCCCGATCACAAAAGTAAGAATTGCAATGTAAGGGATTATTACTCCAAAAAGATACACCAAACCACTGACCTTGGATCCGATTAACGGAATTCCGAAGAGGATTAACACTAATATTAGGGAAATGATAAATTTCATTAGCAATTCCCTGATAATGAGTTATTCCGGTATATCATAATTGCCCTCAATCTCCTCAATTGGAAAGAAACCAAATCTACACTTTAGGTGCGGTTTGATTCACTTATTTCCGGTCTACTCCTGAGGTTCAATCAATCCTGCACGAGTCAGGAGTTTAAAATATTTTCTCTTCACCTCATTGGCTCTGATTTCGAAAGTCTTCTCACGACATGCTACATAAAGGTCAAAAGCCAACAAACAAAGGTGGTCTATTCTGTTTTCAAACGCAGTTAATTCATCGAAATCGCTTTTTTTCTCGACAAATTTAAACAGGTGTGAACGAATGATATTTTTAAGTTCAAAAGTAAAACTGATAGCTTGGGAAGGAGAGAAATCCTGTACTGATCTGATGTGTATAACTTCATCAAGTTCCTTCCTGACCAGATCCACATCCGGAGAATCCAATAATGACTCAAAAATCGTTTCGAGACACCTTGAGAGTGTATGACCTACAGGATTATGGAACCGATTCTTTTTACCTGTCAAAAACTTCAAACCGCCTTCAAGATATGAACTGAAAAGTATATTCTGCCACTCTTCAATAATTCCTTCTTTCTCTGCTCTAAGTATTTCTTTGAGCTTCATATCTGAGACGGTCTTGCGTTTTCATATCTGTTAAGCTGTATACAGATAAAAATCTCGCTTCTCTCCGGTTATTTGTAAATTGGATTAAATGATCAATATCTCAAATCCAGAACAGAGCAAATGATCAACATAGCCATCGCGATTTACTTTTCTCAAACCTGCAGATCTGCATGAATCATCAACAAACGAACGGTATTTAATTCCACCGAATGAATGTTTAGTACGCTTACCTGCAGGCCAGAGAATTTACCAGCTAAACAAACCGGAGATCAGACACACCCGGTTGGCTTGGCAAGACCTGCAACCTTACAGGCACCCTTTGCAGGACCTGATGGGAACATGTCATATACTTCCTTGAGTGAGAATCCGGTTTCTTTACAGAGCTTGCGGATCATCGGTGCAATACCGAATTTGGCATAGTAATCACGAAGATAATTAATCATTTTCCAATGATTATCATCAAGTTCATCAACACCTTCGGTACTTGCTAATGCAAGAGCTACTCTGTCATCCCATTGTTCGGGATTTTCCATGAATCCGTCTTCATCGACATCAATTTTGACTTCATTCCACTCAAATGTCGCCATTTTAGTTTCCTCCGTAATCTATTTAGATTAAAATTTTCTGCCCAACAAGTTACTTCATCTCGATGTAACCACAGGGGCATGCTTCTTTACATTTATCACAACCATTACAAAAGTCCAGTTTAAACTTGTATGGTTCACCAGGAATCAAAGGTTTAATGATAGCCTGATCCTGGCAATAACTCCAACATGTACCACAATCGAAGCAGGAACCACAGCTCATGCAGCGTTTCGCTTCTTCTATAACCGAGGCTTCCGGTAAAGTTGTGGTGATCTCTTGCCAGGGTTCTTCAAATCGTCTGTCTGGTGGCACACTCTCACACTCATTACGCAGGGCTTGCTCGTAAAAAGTAAGTATCATTCGATCCGGTGATGCCAAGGGTAATGGTTCTTTTTTCTTAAGCTCAATACCGCGGAATTGCGCGTGAATCGTTTCTGCGGCAAGTCGTCCCTGGGCGAGGGCTATAGTCACCAGACCAAGGTCCAATACGTCGCCACCACCGTAAGTTTTATCTTCTTTAGTCTTTCCCCATTCATCGACTTTTACCCAATCGCGTCCTTCATGGAGATTGTCAAGACCTTCGAAATCCGGTTCCTGTGAAATAGCCGGAATTAATGAAGTCAACTCGACAGTAAACGTATCACCCTCAATCGGCACAGGGCGTCTGCGACCTGATGAATCAGGTTCACCCAGCTCCATCTGCTGACATTCCATCCTGACAACCTTGCCATCCTCGAGCTCAAGTTTTTTTGGCGCGGCGAGGAAATGGAAGATTACGCCTTCTTCCTCAGCTCCAACGATTTCTTCTTCAATCGCGGGCATCTCATTTCTTGTGCGACGATAGAGGATTGTAACTTCCTTGGATCCAAGCCTCAAAGCAACTCTTGCAGCGTCGATGGCGGTATCACCTCCACCGATTATAACAACCTTATCTCCGATCTCAACATGATTACCATCGGCAATTTGATTCAGAAAGCCGACTCCGCTGAAGACGTTTGGGGCATCCTCATTTTCAAGCCAGAGCCCTTTGCCTTTGTGTGCACCGATTCCGACAAAAATCGCATCATAGTCCGATTGAACCTGTTCGTAGGGAATGTCCCTGCCAACTGCAATATTGGTTTTTAACTCAACACCGAGATCAAGAATCTTTTGGATTTCACCATCAAGAATATTATGCGGAAGACGGTATGAGGGGATTCCATACCTGAGCATACCACCAGGTTTTGAAAAAGCCTCGAAAATTGTCACCGCATATCCCTGGCGAGCCAAATGATAAGCACAGCCAAGTCCGGCAGGTCCAGCGCCCAGAACTGCAATCTTTTCGGATTGAGTTTCATCGGTAAGTTTCTTATAAGGGAGATCCTTTTCAATTCCCCAGTCACCGATGAATCGCTCAACATTGTTGATTGCTAAAGCACCGTCTTTGCCAATTCTATTACATGCTTCTTCACATGGATGAGGGCAAACTCGTCCACATGTCGCTGGGAGAGGATTTTTCTTTGTAAGTGTTTCCCAGGCTTCCATGAATGCTTCTTCCTGGGGTCTTTCATATTTTTCTGCTTGAGCAATTGTCATCAGAACACTGCGAATCTCCGTACCTTGCGGACATGCGCTAATGCAAGGTGCTTCTTTTTCAAGCACATACGGTCGTCTTGAGCTTGTTTCACTCCCGGACGATCCACCACCACTGCGTATTACAAGTTTTTTCTTTTTCTTCTTCAGTAAGGCCATTGCCTATCCTCCATAGAAAACCCTTACTTTCACGTACATGAAGTGATTAACGGTTTTCTGTTAAATGTCTGTTCTTATCGTGCCGGATGTTCTCTCAGCATCTTTTCTTGTTCAAATTTAATATTTTATATCTTTTAGCAGCCTTCTTCATACCGTCCGCCCATGCCTGGGCACCTGATACGTGAAGGTGAAGATAACTTGCTAGCACATTACGATGTAATAAACCATCGCGTGCATCTCCTACTCCGACTCCTCTCTTCACCCTGAAAACTGTAGAAAGACTGGATTGCGTTTCAATTCTTGAATAATGAAACTCATGCCCGCGTAATTGCTGCCCCTTCTTAAAGAAGGGATTCTCTTCTTCAACCACAACTTCTTGATAACCGTGACCCTGAGGTCGTTTGCTAATCTGAATCGAATGTTCAAATACTCCTGCCATCGGGTATGTATTGCCTTCCCAATGAATGGATTTCGAAAGGAACATTAGTCCCCCGCATTCGGCATAAATGGGCAATCCCTTTTCAGCAGCTTCTGCAACCGATTTTCGAATCGATTCGTTATCTGAAAGTCTTGCGGCATGTGTTTCCGGAAAACCACCGCCTATATAAAGAGCTTCTATATCTGGTAATTCAGTAATTTCAAATGGATTTACCGGAACGAGAGTGAAACCATCCCCGCTCAGTGCCTCAAGATTTTCCGGGTAATAGAAAGTGAAGGCACTACCGGTAAAATAACCTATCCTAATTGGTTTATCCCTCTGTGGGATAATTACTGACTGTTCAGACTGAACACCGGAAGGGATTTCAATGCCTGTGACATCTCCAGCTATTTCCGAGATTCTGTCTAAATCAACATTATCTTCAATCAACTTTGCAGACAATTCAATTGCTTTATCTGCAACCTGATTTTCTTCTGGTGTCACCAGACCTAAATGTCTGCCCGGTAACGGATCTTTTCTCATGCGGGGGATGATTCCAAGTACTGGTATCCCCGCTTCATTTTCAACGGCATCACGAATAACTCTCGCTTGCCGTTCAGTAGCAATCTGGTTGAGAATGACTCCAGCAAAGTTGACATCCCTGTCAAACATCTTGATTCCCATCAAGATCGCAGCTATTGTGCGTGTCACCTTAACAACGGGAATAACAATAACTACGGGAAATCCCAGTAATTTTGCCATTTCCGCCGATGAATGAGTTCCCTGAGCATTCTCCCCATCATGTAGGCCACGATTAGCTTCCATGATGTTTAAGCCATCCGTAATGACATACTCTGAGAATGATCTTAGAACCTGTCGTGTGCCCATCATCCATGTATCGAGATTATGCGCTTCCCTGCCGGCAGCCAGACGCAACCAGGCGGGATCTATGTAATCAGGACCTTTCTTAAAGGGCATCACGGGAATTCCCTTGCGACGGTAGGCACCGATGAGCCCTAACGTCGCAAGAGTTTTCCCACTATCACCACCCGCTCCGGCTATCATTAACCGTGGCGGATTGATAGCAGTTTCGGGAGACTTCAGAATCAGTCGTTTGCTGAAGCTTCTTTATGAGGCAGTTCAACAAAACTGCCGCCGAAATATGTGTAAACACACTGTCCGGTATCAACCAGATTCTTCACTGCATTTTTGGCAAGTTTCTTATCAACATCCGGGTAAAGCTGCCTTACAGCCTTAACCAGATCCATTGATTTCAACTTTTTCTTTACTGCAGTTGCATCCTTGACTATTTTCAACATTGCTGCTGAAAGTTCTTCCATTGTAGGATCTGCCATCAGAACGTCTCCTGAATATTAAAACCGCAGGTGCGTTGACCGCTTGTAGGTCAAGCCTGCATGTTTGAAGTCGTCAATATGCTCTTTTTCGAATTCAATGCCGGTCATTTCAAAGAAACGAGGCCAGCCAATCCGATCAATCCATTCACCCATACGTTCGTATGGTTGAGCATTGTCTTTCCAGGTGTAGACCAGATTCTTAATTGCTTCAACAGTCTCAGGCCAGCGTGGAGGAGTGTTGGGCAGGAACGGAATAGCGAGTTTCGAGAACATCGGCTCTTTACGTGCGTTTGACACTTTACCACCAACCCAGATTGAAACACCGTCTGTGACGGAATCGTTCAGGGTCATTGAGGGGCAAACAGTGTAGCAGTTAGCACAGAACATACAGCGATCATCGATAACTTCAACTGATTCGAATCCATCTACTTCTGCCGGACGAATCGCAGCAGTCGGGCAGGATGCGAGAACACTCGGGATCTCACATACTTTTTTCACACTGTCATGTGCAACAATTGGCAAGCGACGGTGGACACCAAGGATAGCAATGTCTGAGCAGTGAACAGCACCACACATATTCAGGCAGCATGCAAGAGCGATACGCATCTTGGCTGGAAGATTATGACCGGTGAATTCATCAATCAACTCATCCATCACAGCCTTGACGATACCTGATGCATCTGTTGCAGCCGAGTGACAGTGAATCCATCCCTGGGTATGAACGATGTTTGAAATTGAATTTGCGGTTCCACCTACCGGGTGTCCCAAAGCTTCAATTTCTTTCTTTATGCCAGCAATGTTATCTTCATTTGTCGTCATGAACTCGACGTTATTACGACTTGTGAAGCGAAGATATCCATCGCAGTATTTATCGGCAATATCACAATATTGCCTGATCTTCTGGATCGAAAGCAATCTTGGTGAAGATGCTCTGACGGTAAAGATCTTGTCTCCGGATTCTGCAACGTGAACGTAGACACCCGGAGCGAGAATTTCGTGGCGATCCCACTTGTGATAGTTGTTTAGAATAACAGGCGGCAGATTCTCTTTAAAATGAGGCGGCCCGATATCTGTCAACCTTTTAGCAGGTTCTGCAGTCATTTATAACTCCTGTATCGAATTTTTTCTTGAACTTAATTAATCGATTTAGAGAATTGAACAAAAAGTATTTCTACTCATCGTCCTCATCATCATCTAACGTATAGAAGACATAAGGATTATCCCTTGGTTGCGCGACCATCTCAGGCATCGGTTCGAGACCGATAGCATCGAGGAAGTTACCCTTACCGATACGTTCGATAAATTCACCGATACGCTCACGGTTTTTACCTTCTTCACCCCAGATTTCCCAAATCTCATCGATGAGATCTTTGAGATCTTCGAAGTTTGGATCTTCATCGTTAAACGGTTCATCCATTTTCATGAATGGAACCAGTACGCTTGATAGAAGTGCTCCTTCGAGGATCGGAGCTTTTGAACCTAACAGAACTGTTGCTCCGCGATCTTTACCCGGTTTGAGTGCGAGGTGCATTACATTGATACAATGCATGCAACGGGCACAATTACGGTTATCGATATTAAGTTCTTTTCCGTCCCATGCCATACAATCGGTCGGGCAGCGATTGATTACATCACGCTGGATGTTCAGTCCTTCATCAACATATTGCGCAACGCGGTCGTTGTTTACCTGAATATCATCTCGCCATGTACCGATAATAGATAAATCAGCACGTGCAATTGAAGCTACACAATCGTTCGGGCAACCCGCCATCTTAAATTTGAACTTATACGGGAAGAATGGGCGGTGAAGCTCATCTTGATAGTGCATTGTCAAATCATAGGTGACCTTCAACGTATCATACATTGCCCATTCACAACGGGCGGGACCGTTGCAGCAGGAAGGTGTACGCATCACAGAACCTGAACCACCGAGGTCAAAACCGAGTTTCGTCAGTTCATCAAAGGTTGGTTCCAGCTCATCGGTATTTGTTCCCAGGAATACCATGTCACCAGTTGAACCGTGCATATTGGTCAATCCTGATCCATGATTTTCCCAGATATCACAAATCTTCCGCATTGTATCCGCTTTGTAAAACCAACCTGCGGGTTGGTTGACACGAATTGTGTGGAAGTGTGAAATGTCGGGATATTCCTCGGGAATATCCACATAGCGACCGATAACACCACCACCATAGCCCATAACACCAACTATGCCGCCATGTTTCCAGTGACCGATCTTCTCATTGTAAGAACGCTCCAAAACACCAAGCAGGGCCTCGGACGTTTTGTTAGTTTGAGCCGCGGCTTCAATTTCAGTTACGAAACTTGGCCATGGTCCACCCTTCAGTTCGGCAAGCATCCCTGTTGCCAACTTCTTTTCATCTGCCATGATTTCTCCTCAAGTTGTGTTCCTTGGATGAGGAATAGAATATGTTTATGTGTTAAACTTTACAGCTTCAAGTTGTTACAAACTTCACGGCTATCAAGTGCTGTCAGGCGTTCTTGCCTGACAATTATCGTCATTTTGTCAGACGAGTACGCCTGACGACACTCCTATAATGTCCACCGGACAGACGTGCTTTTTAGAATCCCTTATAAGGATTCTGGTCTAAATCTTCAATCTCCTCAGCGAAATCATTAATCATCCCGGCAGCTTTTTGCCAGTCCGAGATTTCAACCGATTCAATCCTGACTCTTTCGGGCTCAAGAACCAATTGTTCGAGCTTTTCTTTGACATTCTTCATACGTGTCTTGGCAAGTTCACTGCCCCGAATGAAGTGACACTGATAATCATCACCTCTCTGACATCCCATTAACATAACGCCGTCGAATCCATTTGACAGTGCATCAGCCAACCAGATTGTATTCACCGAACCTATACAGCGTACGGGGATGATCCTTACCGTGTAAGGAAGCTTTTTACCGTGTATTGCTGCAATGTCGAGCGCCGGCATTGCGTCATTTTCACAAACGAAACACAGGATACGTCTCTTTTCTTCATCTTCGTCGGGAATCTCAATTGACTTGATCATCTGAGAAACCATATTCGGGGAATAATTCGAGAATGAGATGATCCTTTCAGGACATGCTCCCATACAGATTCCACATCGACGACAACGCAGTGGATTTGGTTTTGGTGTTCCCTTCTCATCTTCGTCTAATGTTCCAAACGGACATTCCTGTGTACAACGTTTACACTGGGTGCAGCGCTGCAGGAAGAAATCCGGGAAGCTTGCATCACCTGAACGAGGATGGACTGCCAAACCGCGGTCGGCTTGTTCCATTGCCTGAATTGCCTTCAGAGCAGCTCCATAGCCATCAGTTCGGGCAGCGGAAATATCCATTGGTGCCCGGACTGTACCTGCGGCATAGATTCCGGTTCTCTTAGTTTCGTAAGGGAAACAAATGAAGTGTGAATCGGTAAATCCATACTTCAACTTAGGAAGATCCGGGCCCTGCATATATTGGAGATTGAGGGTATCAGAATTCGGGAATTCCTTTTTATCCTCTTCCTCATCTACTTCACCGGCATCGGGAATTGTATCTAATTCAAGGTCTGATAATTCACCTTCAAGCCTGGTCGTGGGTTTCATACCGGTTGCTAATACTAACATATCGGATTCAACCGTCATGGACTCACCAAGTAGTGTTTCATCCAGGCTAACTTTCACCCCGTCACCATTAGCTTCCACACCAACAACTTCACCTTTTGTCAGGTAAATACCCTCAACCTGTTGAACTGCTTCGTAGAACTGTTCATAAACTCCCGGGCTACGGATATCTTTATATAGCAAATAGACATCAGTATCGGGTAGTTGTTCACGTATATATATTGCCTGTTTCAGTGCTGTACGGCAGCAAACTGCTGAACAATATGCAAGGTGATCTTTGTCGCGGGATCCTGCACAGTGTACAATTGCTACACTCGATGGTGCTTTTCCGTCTGATGTTTTTTTAATTCCGCCATTACTGACCATCTTTTCGAGCTCAAAACTCGTTAAAACATTCTGAAGATTGCCGTAACCATATTTATCAGCGAGTTTTTCCGGTTCGTATGGAACCCAACCTGTAGCCTGAACAATAGCACCGACTCTGAGTGATTCTTCCCCTGAACCATTTTTTACCGTAACATCAAATTGACCGGGTTGTCCAGTGGTTTTTGCTACAGTTGAGCTGGTGAATACCTTTATATTTTCATTACTGTTCACTTCTTCAGCAAGTTCAGCGATTGGAGGTGTGGCGGGTTTCTCAAAAGGTGGTTCCGATGGAAACACCATTTTAAAGTTTCTTACCATACCACCGAGTTCGGAATCTTTTTCAACCAGGTTTACTTTATATCCTGCTCTAGCTGACGCAAGGGCTGCAGACATTCCCGAAACTCCACCACCAACAACTAAAACATCTCTGGATACTTCCTCATCTACCGGTGTAGGAGGCTCACTGTTCTCGACCCTGGCAGAAGCCATTCGCAAATAATCGGCTGCCAATTCATGGATCGGGTGTTCATCTTCATCCCAATCGTTCTCCTCACACATTTCATCATAGTCTTTTCTGTCAAGAGTCCATGCGACGAGTTCACGCAAGGGGACACGGTCAACCATTACATCTGGTCCAAAATCGAACCTCTCCGGAAAATAGCGACCGCTGCAAGCACCAATAATAACTCGATTGAGTTCTTTCTCTTTTATATCTGTCCTGATTTTCTCTACAAAGTCACCGCAGACCAACTCATCTTCTGCAAGTTCAACAAAGTTGATATCGTCATCGATAGTACTTTTTAGTTCTTCAAGATCAATTGTATCTTTGATATTGCATCCGGAACAGAGGTAAATTCCAACTTTTGTATCCATAATTTATACCTCCACCATATCTTGCATCGACTTCGCAACGGCTGCGGTTGCATCCTGATTGCTTCCCGCAACATCTTTTGGACCCGTAGCGACACCAGCAGCAATAACACCACCAGGCCATATAAAACCAAATTCATCCTGCTTTGATTCAAGTAGAGGTTTATTTGTTTTGGCATTCGGAACCATACCGGTTGCCAATACAGTCATTCCAACGGTAACCTTCTCAAGGTTTCCGGTAAGTGTATTCTCTGCAATCACCGTAACGTCTCCAGATCCGGCATCTTCTATTTTGGCAACTTTGCCACGATGAATGATAGTCTTTTCATCGTCCTGGACACTCTGGTAGAAATCTTCCCAGCGACCGGGTGTTCGGGCGTCGATGAAGAATACATGTATCTCCGCATCGGGGTATTGTTCACGGATATATCTGGTTTGTTTTAGTGAAGCCATGCAGCATATTGCTGAACAATATGGCAGGTGATTTCTGTCTCTTGAACCGGCACACTGAACAAATGCAATTTTATTTACATCGGCACTATCAGACGGGCGTACAACCTTTGATTCTTCGTTGACCGCAGTGGCTGTCATCCGTTCGAACATCATATTTGTAACAACATTGGGAAGCGTACCAAAGTTGAGGCCTTCGAGATTATTAGCATCATAAGGTTCCCAGCCAGTTGTATAAATGACAGATTTGGCTTCTATGGAAACAATTTCACCTTTCATGTCGAGATTTATTGCCTTCACGGGGCAGAGATCGACTAGTTTTTTCATGTTTGGGTCATTAACTGCTGATGAATCGATAAAATAACGATTCGGGTAAGGGTTGTCGTTTGCAAGTCGAATCGCTTTAGCTTTGGTCAAACCAAAGTTAAAACTGTCATCAACCTCAACCTCACATGGTTCGACACAGTCACCGCAATTTGTACAGGCTTCGGTAACATATCGAGGCTCAATATTAATTTCAGCGGTGTAAGCTCCAGATTTACCATCAATTTTTGTCGCTTCAGCACCGGTGAGAACTGTAATCTTCGGGTTTTGACGTATGCGTCTGAAGTTAATTTCCAGACCACAGGTCGGCGGACATATCTTAGGGAAATACCGGTGAAGCTGCACTACCCGACCGCCCAGGTAATGCTCACGTTCGATTAAGATGACGTCCTTACCGACTTCAGCTGCTTCAACAGCAGCTGTAATTCCGGCTATTCCGCCACCTACCACTAACAAATCGGTTTTCATTAATTCCTCTTTGAGGCTCAAAACAATGTATGAATTAATTTAGATTCGAAATCACCCCGAAATGGGGAGGACGGACAATCCAATTTCATGATTGTCCGAACTGCGCTGGCAGATGCCCTCGTCTGCCAGTCTTGCTTCATTGATTACTGGCAGACGAGGGCGTTTGCCAGCGCTTTAATTATTTGTAGACAAGAACGCCCACACTCCCTCAAAATGCATTTACTGTGGCAATCGATTGACACTGCGAGCAAAAATCATCGCGAATGTCCTGTAGAACATGTGACCAAATTGACTGTAAGGTGCATACCACAGAAGTGAAAACACAAACACAAGGTGAATAAAATAAAATGAATATGCTAACATCGGCAGCTCACCAATTCTAAGGAATTGAATCAGCATGCCTGTAAACGCCACTCCAAATATTCCCCAGACTAAAATCTTCCCGGAATAAGTAGCTACTCCCGCACTTTCCGGGTCGCTATTACGACGCGTTACCATCATGATGATTCCGACTATCATGGCTAAACCACTTGCGTTACCAAGTATCTTAATCGGATGATATAACATCATTGCCGGAATCGCTGACAACTCGAAAGGTTCAGCGGGAATAAAATGTAGGTACAACATTCTCATCAAAGCGAGACCGGCTGTGGCAGCCGCACCGAAGAAACCGAAAAAGACCAGAAAATGTGCAGTCTTTCTATAATTACTGGCATCGCATGTTCCGAAGCGTTTATGACCCAGGATTTCAATAACTGTTTGAATACCAGCCTTAACAAATCCCATCTCAGGTTTAACATTCCAGCTATTGGCCATACCTTTGTAAAATCGTACCAATCCGATCAGTGCCAACCCGAAAACAAGGGCATTGCCACCCATAAACAGCATTTCAAGTCTTCCATTCTGAAGAAAATCATAGAAATGGACATGACCTGAAAAAACCTGGATCTGAGACCAGTCTGCCAATATAATGAATATGAGTACCGGGATCAGCATAAGAAATGGTAAACCGGAACCTTTCGAAGCCAGCCGTCCCATGAATCCCGGAACGGCAAAGTGTGCGAAGGAATAATTCCTGATTGCAGCCATCACATCACCCGGACGCGCACCCCGAGGGCAGCGAACGGTACAGTCATTACATTGATGGCACAACCAGACATCTGGGTCCGATACAAGTTTATCCTTCTGCCCCCATTGCGCCAGGAGCATCTCTTTGCGAGGGAAAGGTTTATTCTCGGGAGATAATTGGCAAACCGCCGAACAAGTTGCACACTGATAGCATTTGCCGAGGTCATCCCCTCCGGTCCTTGCTATACTGCTTTTGAAAACTTTATCAGGTCTTTGAGGCAGCACTTCAGTCACTCTTCTTCAGTATTTTCGATTTAAGTCTTTCTTTCTGGTCTTCTTCATTCCGGATTGGGATGGATCTGTCACCGAATAACGCCATCGATACCCATTTGAATCCCAATCTCAGTAACTCTTCATCGTCGTTCCTTATCTTCTCAATATAATTATCTGAGATTTCATACCTGTCAAAGAATGAGCTCTCAAAGATCATTTTTCTGAACTTATCGAGATCATACAATCCCATCCAGTATATCTCAACATGTTTGGGAGTTGGCATCCAGCCAGATCTTAAACGATCATGGATTGTTACGGCTTTGAATAACTCACCAAATTCTTCATAAGGTTCAATTCCTTGATCCTCAATCCACTCTTCAACAGTCCATTCCTTATCCCTGTTGTGTCCATGACAATGATCTTCGTTTAACAGAAAGAAAAAACGACCTTCTTCATCTCTTTCAATTTCCGAAGGGCTCGCCATACCAAGAGGATACATTCTGCAGGGCCAGGGTCGATTATCGTATATCGTGCATCCCTTTTCATCATCTACAAAATGACACTCTTTCTTTTCCGTTTCTTTCATCAGCATCAACGGAACCGGAAGTGCTTGTTTCTCATCAAAGGGAATTATCGCATAATCATGTAAGAACTTCGAAGATCCCATGTTGAGCTCCCTTCTCATTCTGAGCACATCATAAGGTGTCAGGAATATATTTACGTCACCACAACAATCATTGAAACAATCCAGATGAGGACCGCACTCAAACTTAAATTTATCTGACGAACTCAACCGGGGGTATTCCCTGAGAATCGTCTCTTTCAACTTCGCGATGTTTTCCAACTTGTCACTCTCCATTAAAAAATCCGGTCTTTCATGGCGTCTTTTGACCAAACAGGCATTGGACCGGGCTTTCCTGTATCCGGATTAATGTGATGTCTGTAAGATGATCGTGCCTGATACTTCTCCCACATCCAATTCCAACCCTTTACGAAATATGAGCAATCATCATTAAAACATACATAAAAGAAACCGGAGTCATATCCTGCTTCAGGTGGGAGAGCCATCCGAACCAAATGAGCTTTACAATGAGGACAAATCAGATCTTGCTGATTTTGCGGTATATCTTGTACTTTGTTACTGTTCACAATCTATGTTCCAGTTAAGAATCTAAATCGAAAGCGAGCATGGAACTTTTATTCAAGCGGACTTTCTTATTTAACTTGCGCTGCATCTCTGCATTGTAATATCCAACTAACTGCAATAGACTTTCTGCTTCTTTCGACTCTTTTGTCAGCATTGGTTCTGTGGAGAACCAATTTCATTTTTCCTGTTTCAAAATGCTTGTACTGGAGATTCCCGAAGGAATCTCCAGTACATAACAATAAGATAAATCTTAGAAAATCTGGTAAATGGGTCGTTTGATCATTTCCCATTCGCCGCTTGCTGCATCATACTTGCAATTAGCAAAGACTTTCCAGTCATCTTTCATCTTCGGCATGTCAGAGCGGAAGTAGTAACCAGGCCAGCGAGTCTCTTCGCGGAAGAGAATCGTGCGGACATGGGCTTCTGCCTGCCACATACGATGAACATTTTCCCATGCGCGCATCAGTTCGTGCAGATCTTCTGCTGCCAGATTTGCTGAGTCTTCTTTCAGGACTGCGAGAAGTTCGAGTCCTTTGTTCAACAAGCCTGTGCTGGTTGTGAACTGGGCGGATACACCACCTGCATACTCGTCCATGATCTTCTGGAGACGGAACATGAACATCTTCGGGCGGATGTAATCGGGGTTGATGTCAGGATCTGTTGTATTCCCTTTTAATTCATTGAATTTATCAAGAGGAGCGCAGACCATTGCTTTCAGATTCTCTACTTCACCGTCAGAAATTGAAGGTTCATCGTTGTTGTCGATCGCAAACTTAATTGCGGCCTTGGCAGCGATGCGGCCTTCAGCGTGTGAACCTGAAGAGAATTTATGTGAAGATGCACCAGAAGCATCACCGGCGCAGAACAAGCCCTTTGTTGTGGACATGTTCGTGTAACCCCAGTGGTACTCGCTGTTTGATTCGTCAGACTGCAGATCTGCAGGACCTGAAACCCATGCGCCAGAGGCACCGGAGTGTGAACCAATGAAGTACGGCTCTGCTGCGGCGATTTCGGAGGCTTTTTCTTCAGGAGCAACGTTTGAGGCTGCCCAGAGGATTGCCTGGGAGATCGTCATATCGAGGAAGTCTTCCCAAGCTTCTGACTCGAGTTCCTTCATCTTCTTCTTGTAGGCTTTCTTGTCGTCTTTGTATTCATTCGCAATGTTCTGAATAGCTTCTTCAGTGCGCATGAAGATCGGACCCTTACCTTCCATGACGTCAAGCATCATCAGCCAGTTACGCAGATTTGCGGGAACTGGTTTTACACTTCCGTAGGGGAGCCAGTTTTGAAGCTCGTCCTTGCGGGTAATCATGTAGTTCTCACCCAGACCGTTTGTGGCGCGGGATTTGAACAGCAGGAACCATGCACCGACAGGACCGTAAGCGTCTTTGAATCGGACAGGAATAAAGCGAACTTCCTGGCATGTCATCTCAGCACCGGCCTGCAGTGTGAAGTATGCTGATGAACCGGAGTTCCATGGTGGGTACCATGCACGACCAAGACCTTCACCCGATGAGCGAGGCTTGAAGACGTGAACTGCACCACCAAGAGCAACCATCACTGACTTGGCAAGGAATACATAGAATTTTTCTTCGCGAACGGAGAAACCGTATGCACCGATGCAACGGTCACCATTCATGAGCGGACCAACGATGAATACACGTTCATAAATGTTGTCGATACCAAGAGCATTCTTTGCTGCTTCGGCGACGATAACTTTATAAGATTCACCATTGATCATTAATTGCCAGCGTCCTTCATGGACATAACCGCCACCTTCTGCCTTCCAGATTGGGAGTCCCCATTTCTCGAAGAGGTGAACACTGGAGTCAACGTGACGAGCAATGCTTGCCACGAGGTCTTCACGGGTAACACCCATTAAGTCATTACGTACGTAATTGACGTATTCACTGATGGTATTGTCACCTTCGGCGAGACCTACATACTGGTTGATAGCAGAAAGACCCATTGCTACTGCGCCTGAACGATCCACAGCTGCCTTATCTACCCAGGCAACTGAAAGATCATTCTTCTTGGCCCAATGAGCTGCTTCAACTGCTGCACCACAGCCAGCCATACCGCCACCAATAAGCAGCAGGTCGGTCTTTACTGTGACTGTTTCAAAATTTGCCATTTAAAAACCTCCTACTTGGTGAAGACTGTGTCTGTGCCACAGGATCCTGGCTCTGAGAATAGAACCGGGCTGGCAAGATCATCTGTTCCCGTCTCCCAACCGCCGTCTGGAACTGCGGCACCTTCTGCAGTTGTGCGGATGGGGAACTTGAACCGTTTTAACATTCCGTTACGGAACTTGACGGTCCACATAATTGAATCCGTACTGCGCATCGGGGTAACCTGTGCACCCAATGGTACGAAGTCTGCATAACCGCGAACTTCAACTGCCTGTGTCGGACAAATCTTGACGCAGTTGTAGCATTCCCAGCACATCTCAGGTTCCATGTTATAGGCTTTTTCAGTAGCCTTATTAAGAACCATCAAATCATTCGGGCAGATGTGTTGGCACGCGGTTTTGTCCAGAGCCTTGCATCCGTCGCATTTTTCTGGATTTACAAAACTTGGCATAATCACTCCTGGATTAATGTTTACTGGTTAAACTTAGACTGTTTCTAAACATCTATTCGGACAAATACTACTTGGCATCGCCGGTAGCGTGTCCATGCATTTTTACTTCAACTTTTTCTGTCAAACTTGAGTAATACTCACGAAGTATCGCGAGAACTTCAGGCCTGCTGAATTCGGCTGGAACTTCAGCACTTTCTGAAAGGGCTTTCCGCAGCGCCGTTCCGGACAGGAACAACCTTTCATTCTTCCCGTGGGGGCATGTTTTCATTGAAGCCATTCCACCACAAGTATAGCAATAGAAAGTCCAATCAATGGGTAACGGCTTCAGCAGTAATGCATCTTCCGGTAATTCATGGAAAATATTCTGCGCATCAAATGGTCCGTAATAGTCACCAACACCTGCGTGATCGCGACCGACAATCAAGTGGGTGCAACCGAAGTTTTGGCGAAATACTGCGTGAAGCAGTGCTTCTCGAGGACCTGCGTAACGCATATCCAACGGGTAACCACCTGTCAGAACAGAATTTTCGACGAAATAATATTCTACGAGTGTGTTAATGCAATTAACACGAACATCAGCAGGTATATCACCAGGTTTCAACTTACCAACGAGCTGGTGAATGTAAAGACCGTCGGTTACTTCCTGAGCGATCTTCGCAAGATACTCATGCGAACGATGCATCGGGTTTCTTAGCTGCAGAGCAGCAATTGTTTTCCAGCCTCTTTCCTCAAATACTGCACGGGATTCTGCTGGCGTTTGATACAGTCCCTTGAATTCTTCAGGGAATGTGCTCTGTGATAATACTTTAACAGGACCACCGAGGTTAACCTCTTTCTGGTCCATTACCATCTTGACGCCCGGATGATCGGGATCTGTTGTTGTGTAGACGTGTTTGCATTCGAATTCTTTATCGATGCTGTACTTTTCTTCAACTTTCATGGTCGCCATGATATCGTTATCTTCGTCATTGACTAAAGCGATCTCATCACCAATATTAAGTTTATCAGCAAAGTCTTTGTCCACTGAAACTGTTACCGGAATCGGCCAGAAAATGCCATTCGTCATAAACATTTTCTCACAAACACCTTTCCAGTCAGCCTCACCCATAAATCCCGTTAATGGGGTAAATCCACCGATACCAAGCATGATCAGGTCTCCAACTTCTCTCGAAGTGACGCGAGCCTGCGGCAAATCGTATGCCTTTTTCAGCTCTGCTGCGTGAGCATCACCCTCAACCAACAGGGGCATCAGTTCATCAGCACCATGCGGCGGAATTAATTTTACATTCGCCATAACTACCTCTTCACAAGAATTTAACTAAGTTTCAAAATTTATTAAATCAGAATTTATTTCTTTACTTCTACTTACAGCAGTGGTGCAATCACCAGTGAAACAACACTCATCAGCTTGATAAGGATGTTTAATGACGGTCCGGCTGTATCCTTAAAGGGATCACCAACTGTATCACCAACAACAGCAGCCTTGTGTGCATCTGAACCTTTACCACCATGTGCACCACCTTCAATGTGTTTCTTGGCATTATCCCATGCACCACCTGCATTTGATTGGAAGATTGCCATTAAAACACCGGCTGATGTTACACCGGCAAGCAGTCCACCAAGGACGGTTGCACCGAACACGAATCCAACAATCACCGGAGCCAGAATTGCGAGCAGTCCGGGGGCAATCATTTGTTTAATAGCACCTTGAGTTGCAATAGAAACACAACGAGCGTGATCAGCCACAGCACCTTCTTTACCTTCAAGCAGTCCCGGTATTTCCTTGAATTGCCTGCGAACTTCAACAATCATCTCACCCGCAGCCTTACCAACAGCTTGCATCGCGAAAGAACTGAACAGGAATGGCAGCATAGCTCCAACTAATAATCCAGCCATTACGCTTGGATTCATTACGTTAATCGAATCTATTCCGACAACGGAGACGAAGGCTGAGAATAGCGCTAAAGCTGTCAGGGCTGCTGACCCAATCGCAAATCCTTTACCGATAGCAGCTGTAGTGTTACCGACAGCGTCAAGTTTATCTGTACGGGCGCGAATATCAGGACCTAATTCTGCCATTTCGGCAATACCACCAGCATTATCAGCAATAGGACCATAAGCATCAACAGCAAGCTGAATACCTGTGGTTGAAAGCATACCGACGGCTGCGATAGCGATACCGTAGAGACCGGCAGATTGATAAGCAAGAACAATAGCCGCACCAAGTACTAAAAGCGGGAAAGCTGTCGAACGCATGCCAACTGCAAGTCCGGTGATGATGTTTGTCGCTGCACCGGTTAGACTCTCTTTAGCAATGCTATGAACAGGCTTGCGATTTTCAGCGGTGTAGTATTCGGTAATCATACCGATAGCGATACCTGCGGCTAAACCGTATACCGTTGCCAGGAAAACTCCCATATACCCAGTCTTTATCACGCTACCAGCTGTACCCCCGAATGGATCTGGAATACTGAGTGTTTCAGGAATAAATATTTTGATAACAAAGAACGATGCGATAACCATTAGGATCCCCGCACCGAATGTACCAATGTTCAGGGCTGCTTGTGGATTGCCACCTTCCTTGGTGCGAACAAAAAATGTCCCAAGAATAGAGACAACAATTCCAGTTGCTGCTAAAACAAGAGGAAGCAGGACTGGGTATAATACATCTCCTCCGGCAGCCTTTATTGGTCCCCACCAGGCTGATACACCAATTACCATCGTACCGATGATCGCGCCTATATATGATTCAAACAGGTCAGCTCCCATACCGGCAACATCACCAACATTGTCACCAACGTTATCAGCGATAACCGCAGGATTACGGGGATCGTCTTCGGGAATACCTGCCTCTACCTTACCAACAAGGTCAGCACCGACATCGGCAGCTTTAGTATAAATACCACCACCAACACGTGCAAATAAGGCTATCGAGGATGCTCCAAGTGAAAAGCCTGAAATAGTGGCTAACAACCTGGCCATTGCGGTTTGACTGGAAGTATCAAATCCCAATACACCTGTGTATAAAATTATGAGAAGACCTAATCCGGTAAGTGCCAATCCGACGACTGACATACCCATTACCGCACCACCTGAGAAAGCGACTCCAAGGGCTTGGGTCAAGCCTGAACGGGCAGCATGTGCGGTACGAACGTTTGCTTTGGTTGCAACTCGCATCCCAAAGAAACCCGCTAAGCCAGAGCAGACAGCGCCGACCACGAATGATAAGGCGACAAAAACTGAAGATTCTGCATTTGAACTGTTGGCGACTCCCAAAAGGATCGCAACAACTATTACGAATATCGCCAGGACTTTATACTCGCTTGCGAGGAATGCCATTGCTCCCTCACGGATGTTCTTGGCGATTTCAGCCATTTTGCTGCCGCCATCATCCTGTTTTCCAACCCAACTTGCTTTTACTAGTGCAAAAAGTAAGGCAAGTATTCCGGTTCCGAGTGCTACAATTACATATGTTTCCAAGCGCTCCACTCCACCTGTTTGTTTCTATCGAAATGTATGTATTTGTTTTTTAACCAAATATCAAGGAAGAAGATGATAATTAACAACTGCATGATAAATATATGCACGCTTCGTTCCTTCATGCACAATATATATCATTAGTTTCCAACAGTCAAGACCAGCCGTGATCAAAATCAGACCTTGTGAAAAAATTTACAACTTCGGAAGCGTCAAAAATGTTTGGATAGACAAATATTTTCTTTTCACAATTTATTTACAATTTTAACAAATATGAAAAAGTTCTTTTAGAACAAATTCTTAGTTCTGTCTAATAATTCTCTAACTATTCAAGCTCATAATTCTAAGTAGAATTGCTATATTTTAAACTGTAGACTTAAAGTGTAGAATAATTCAAAATAATTAATAATTATTGGCGCAATTTACATTACCAGAACAATTTCTTACAAAAAAAAATCCCGACATTTGCCGGGATTTTTGTAACTCCTATCCAGCGAACTAACGCATCAAGATAACCTTAAGATTACTTGAAAGAGTTTCTGATTGTAATCTAAGAATGTAGGTTCCGGTTGGCAGTTCATCCGCTTTCAATGTCAATGAATAGTTGCCAGGTGCAAATAATCTGTTTAGAATATCCGACACCTTTTGCCCCTGTATATTATAGAGAGACGCCGTTAGTCTCATTTGATCAGGAACTCCAAAGGAAACTACAGTTTGGTCATTAAATGGATTTGGATAAACACCGATAATCCCAAATTCAGAAGGTAATGAGGTCTTTTGTGAAATGATCTCCAATGCAGTGAAAGCATCGGGAGCATATTGATCAGATCCGGATATAATCCTGTACTCAACAGCGTTGGCTCCTGAGGACTCTCCCCATGATACTATAGTCAGTTCTTCATTGACCAGAAATCCATCCTTTCCCGGAGACGAGTTATCATCACCCCATACTGCCACACCACCTATTCCCTCTGCATTCAGCACACCTGAACCACATAGATCCCCCTGCGAATCGAATACTCCAATTTCCATATGTTCATTTTCATCTGCAAATATCAACAATGACATATTCTCGTCTGTCCTGACTGGTAATCCGAAATATTGCAATTCTGATTCAGCAGCCGGTTCAACTGCGGCCAACATATTTGCCTGCGGATAAACAAATTCCTGAGCCTCCTCCAGCTTCACCTGATAACCATTCAATTCCGAAAGATCACCCATATTCGTAAAGCCAAAAGCAGGTACATAGAACCTCCCATCACCATCCTTCGCAATTAGCAGGTCTTCACCTAATGGTTCGAAAGTTGTTGGCGCATCCATCTCCCACTGAGGCAGATAAGAAATCATGCTCCAACCATCACGCAGGTTGAGAACTGTCGCTGGATCTATTGCGTCTCCAGCAAATTCTATTGCGTCCTCTTCATCAAGTTTAATTTGATATCCTTCCAGTTCATTCCAGAATGGGATGTTGTTAAAGTTAAATTGAGGGCTGTAAAATCTGCCTTGACCATCCTTTAGCAACGCAAGTGTTCCTCTTTCAACCAACGGCGCAAACATCGCAACAACATCATCCTCTTCCAGTATGATATTAAGAGAAATCAGACTCCATCCGAAAGACAGGTCAAACTGAAGCACTCGACCTAAATCCGGGACATCAAGAATCCCGCGAGTGTTCCCATCAACTGCAAAGCGCTCGTCACCGGCAATTAACTCGAAGTTTGCAGCATACTCTCTTTCCCCATCTTCGTCCCAGACTCTGAAAGCATAGGGATCATCAACGAAGAAGCCTTCCGTGAAGTCGGTATCGGGATCATCCCCATATGCCGGGACAGTCGTAACCTGATCAAACCAGACCGATCCTCCAACGCACATCCCATCCGGTGTGAATACACCAATCTCGTCACCGAATACAGCAGCTTCCCCGAGTAGTGATAAAGAGTTTATTACAAATGTATGTCGACGTTCAGTCTCATCAAAATCAAAGAACTGCATCTCTATGCCTTCATCTGTGACTATCAGTGTGAGTGGAATAAGAACATCATCACCAGCGGCATTCGATTCAATGACCTGAACCAATTCATAAACACCGGGCATCCAGTTACCGGCATCAAACCTGTATGAGACTTCCAATTCTGAATCAGGATCAACTGATCCCTGCATCGGATCAATTTCAATCCACGAGGTGTTCAGGTCAAGTTCAATCCCACGAATAACATCAGGTACTCCCTCTTCCATCAATGTCACATACATCCAGACGAGAGGATTAAACATATCAGTTATAAACAGATCTACCCCCTCATCCCCTTCCTCAGAGGTCAGATCAATGACATCAATGAATTCTCCGGTCTCTACATTAGCCTTTGTAATAAGTGCATCTGAAACATTTCTTTCATGATGGAAAACATACAGGTTAAAACCATCAGGATCCGCAGGATGCCAGGCTATTCCATATTTTCTATGCCCATCATCAACTTCGCTAATTACATTTCCCTCAAGATCGATTTCAACTATGTCATTTGTAGTTCCACTTGCCCATATATGACCACTTTCAGGATCGAAGGCCAGATTAGTCGTCGGATTTACAGGCGCAGGGAAATTCCTTACAAATTCACCATCAGTGGTAATCTGATAAATTTCCCTGCCATCAGCTCCGTATAGAAACTCACCATCACTTGTCAGACCTCTCATACCATTAGAGGAAGGTTCTTCAACCGGTTGTTCGAACGTTCGTGTTAAATCTCCTTCAAGGTTGAAGACATAAATCATGTTGGGATTATCAGAATTATTCGCTCCGGAAACAAATATCTCATTCCCAAGAGAGGTGATTCCCTTGAGGCGATTGTCCTCGGTCATTCCGGATGCGTCCCATTCAAAAATTACGTCTCCGGGATCGTCACGACGGACAGGAATTGTAAATTCTGACCAGAACTCGAGAGTCCCATTACCTTCGTTTGTGATAGTAAGAACTCGATTATCAACTCCCTGCTGTGGCAACTCGACAATGAACTCTTCGGGATCTACTCTGATCTCAGGATGAGGCAGGGCTACATTCACTTCAACAGTATCCTGGTCGGGTACTTCAAATTCATCACTCTCTACAGTATTGTAGCCCAAAGCTGAAACTGTGACAGTGTAATCTCCTTCTCCGATTTCATTTGCCCAATATATTCCCTCTTCATCGGTTTCGACATTCGTTCCATCTGAAAACGTCACGGATGCTCCCTCGATAGGATCTTCAGTTGCGAGGTCAGTTACCTGACCAAATACCCAACCGGCAGCATCGCGGATTCTCACTGCAAGTTCAGGATGTTCCCATTCTTCGTTATTAGCAATCTGAAAACCGCTGGAACCATCACTGTTCTGCATTCCAATCAAACCCTGTTCATGAGGACCGTTATCATCAAGATATTGAAAAACAATGGCTCCGTTTGCATACAGGATGACCTGGAATGTTTTCGGACCAAATTCATCATAGATATCTTCCCAATCATAAGTCGGAACATTGAACCACTCGACTACTAACATATTCTCATCTTCATTAGCCCAGTAAAAGATAGTTCCCCCTTCATCGGGATTAAGGTCTAACCATAACGGCGCAATAATATTGAACGGCTCTTCCTCGCTTGGGAATTGATAAATCCCATGTTCGTAATCCATGAATTCATTGCCGAATGTTATATATCCATTGCTACAGATGTTAAATTCCTCAATATTATCCCCGTAAAAAGGAAATTCAAATCCAATTTGGAATGGTCCCTGGCTGTCATCATCACTTAATTGAACAGCTCTTCCGACTTCGGTAATATCTATCCAATCAAACTCCGGTCCCCCCTCTTCATCGGAATCAATCCATTGATAACCGAAATCATCCGGACCGCCTCGATCATCACGACGGGGTAATTCTCGCCTCAAACCTTGATGTTGAACCGGATGAATTTTATTCCAATAGGTTTGCTCTGAAGCTGTGAGCTGTTCTTTTTGTGCAATTTTAGCTTTTACCGAGTCGTAGGTAAATTGATCGTTGGCAGAGGTCGTACTTGGCGTTAAAATTACGAAAAACATAATAATCAGTATCGTATTACGAAAATATCTGAACATAAGTCCTCCAGGCAGTTTAAGTATAACGAAATATCTACGGGTCAAAAGCAGTCAAAATCTAAGGTTAATTAGTATGTCTAACGTAAGAACTCCAAGCGATGGTGTCAATACATATCGATAGGGAAATCCAAAAAAGAGGTCACAATGATCTTCAAACTAAATATTTAAGAAATTTATCTCCGGGTAAAGTGATAACTAACTTTATCAAAGCAAAAAGAGAAATCCCGGCGCGAACCGGGATTTCTCTTCTAAACTCTATTTGCGACAAGTTACCTCATTAAGACCACCTTTTGGATACTCGAATGAACTCCCGATTCTAACCTCAGCAGGTAAGTTCCAGTAGGCATTTCACTTGCATTTAATGTTATGGAATGAAAACCGGGTGCAAATGCTTTAATCAGGAGATCCGCAACCTTCTGCCCCTGAATATTGTAAAGTGTTGCCTTGAGTTTCATTTGATCCGGTATACTAAAGGAAACTACAGATTGATCATTAAATGGATTCGGGTACACTCCGATTATTCCAAACTCGGATGGGACAGATATTTCAGGCATCGTGATCTCTGCGACGGTGAAACCATCCGCTATGTAATGATCGAATCCGACAGTTACACTGTACTCCAATTCTTTTACCCCGGATGATTCATTCCAGGACATAAGACGGAGCTCCTCATTATTAATAAATCCATCCTTTATCTCAGTAGTCGGATCATCACCCCAAACTGCTATTCCGGATACACCATATGCACTTATCACTCCTGAGCCACATAAATAATTTTCAGAATCAAATACACCTATTTCCAGATTCTCACTGAGGTCAGAGAATATCAATAAGGACATATTTTCACCTGTAGAGAGGGCTTCTCCGAAATATTGAGGTGCGAACTCTGTTGAAGGATCAACTGCTGCCATCATGTTGGCTTGTGGATAGGTGAATTCCTGAGCCTCATCCAGCTTCACCTGATAACCGTTCATTTCTGAAAGATCACCCATATTTGTAAATCCAAAGGCAGGTACAAAGAACCTGCCATCACCATCTTTTGCAATGAGCAGATTTTCTCCCAGGGATTCAAAAGTTGTCGGGGCATCCATTTCCCATTGAGGTAGATAAGAAATCATACTCCAGCCATCTCGCAAGTCAAGAACCGTTGCCGGATCTATCGCATCTCCGGCAAATTCAATTTCGTCATCCTCTTCAAGTTTAATTTGATATGCTTCCAGTTCATTCCAGAATGGGATGTTGTTGAAATTAAATTGAGGGCTGTAGAATCTACCCTGACCATCTTTCAACAGAGCAAGTGTTCCTCTTTCAACCAATGGGGCAAACATTGCTACGACATCATCCTCCTCAAGTATGATGTTAAGCGAAATCAGACTCCATCCGAAAGATAAATCAAATTGCAGCACTCGACCTAAATCAGGTACGTCAAGAATCCCGCGAGTATTTCCATCTACAACAAATCTCTCATCTCCGGCAATCAACTCAAAGTTCGCAGCATAGTCTCTTTCCCCATCTTCGTCCCAGATTCTGAAAGCATAGGGATCATCAACGAAGAAACCTTCTGTGAAGTCAGTGTCGGGATTATCACCATAAGCCGGAACAGTCGTTACCTGATCAAACCAAACCGAACCTCCAACGCACATCCCATCCGGCGTGAATATGCCAATTTCATCTCCGAATTCGGCTGGCTCTCCAAGTAGTGATAATGAGTTGATTACAAAAGTGTGCCGACGCTCAGTTTCCTCGAATTCGAAGAATTGCATCTCTATCCCTTCATCAGTTACAATCAAAGTGAGAGGAATCAGAACATTGTCAACTTCAGCATTCGATCCAATAGCCTGTACTAATTCATAAACACCGGGCATCCAGTTGCCGGCATCAAACCTGTATGAGATTTCCAATTCGGAATCAGGATCAACTGTTCCCTGCATCGGATCAATTTCAATCCACGAGGTGTTCAGGTCAAGTTCAATCCCACGAATAACATCCGGAACTCCCTCTTCCATTATCGTAACATACATCCATACCAGAGGATTAAACATGTCAGTTATAAACAGATCTACCCCTTCATCCCCTTCCTCAGTTGTGAGATCAATGACGTCAATGAATTCTCCTGTCTCTACATTCACCTTTGTAATAAGTGCATCAGATACATCTCTTTCATGATGGAAAACATATAGGTTAAAACCATCAGAATCTGCAGGATGCCAGGCTATCCCATATTTTCTATGCCCATCATCAACTTCGCTTATTACATTTCCCTCAAGATCGATTTCAACTATGTCATTTGTCGTTCCACTTGCCCATATATGACCACTTTCAGGGTCATACGCCAGATTAGTCGTCGGATTTACGGGCGCTGGGAAATTCCTTACAAATTCACCATCAGCGGTAATCTGATAAATTTCCCTGCCATCAGCTCCGTAAAGAAACTCACCATCACTGGTTAGTCCTCTCATACCATTAGAGGAAGGTTCCTCGACAGGTTGTTCGAACGTTCGGATTAGTTCACCCTCAAGGTTGAAGACATAAATCATGTTGGGATTATCCGAATTATTCGCTCCCGAAACAAATATTTCATTACCAAGTGAAGTTATTCCCTTGAGGCGATTATCCTCAGTCATCCCGGAAGCATCCCATTCGAAAATTACATCTCCCGGATCGTCGCGACGAACGGGAATTGTTAATTCTGACCAGAATTCGAGTAAACCATTGCCTTCGTTTGTGATAGTAAGAACTTGATTTTCAACCCCTTGCTGTGGTAATTCAACCACAAACTCTTCCGGATCAATAATTATCTCGGGATGAGGCAATGCAAAATTAATTTCGATTGTATCCTGATCGGTGACTTCGAACTCATCACTCTGAACTGAGTTATAGCATTCCATCGAAGCAATACTGGTATAGTTCCCTTCCCCTATCTCGTTTAACCAGTAAATACCATTTTCGTCGGTTTCAATGATAGTTCCTTCGGAAAGCCTCACAGTCGCACCTTCTATTGGCTCCTCGGTGTCAAGATCGATTACCTGACCGAAAACCCAACCAAACGCATCTCTGATCCTTACCGCAAGTTCCGGATGCTCGTATTCCTCATTATTCGCAACCATAAATCCTATGGAACCATCTTCATTCTGCATTCCGATCAATCCCTGTTCGTGCGGTCCATTTTCGTCAAGGTATTGGAATACGATCGCTCCATTTGCATGGAGAATCAGTTCAAAGGTTTTAGGTCCTAATTCATCATACCTTTCATCCCACCCAAAAGTCGGAACTTCGAACCACTCAACAACGAGCATATTTTCATCCTCGTTCGTCCAGTAAAAAACATTCTCCTGACCACCCGGATTTAAATCGAGCCAAAGAGGTGCTATTACATTATGAGGTTCACCATTATTGGGAAATTCATAATCCCAATGTGCATATCTATCAAATTCGTTCCCGAATGTGATATACCCGTTGCTACATATGTTGAATTGTTCTTGAATTTCTCCATAAAAGGGAAACTCAAATCCAATCTGGAACGGTCCCCCACTGTCATCATCACTTAAGGCAACACGCTCTCCAACCTCTCTTATGTCGATCCAATCAAACTCGGGACCGCCTTCTTCATCGGAATCTACCCATTGATATCCAAAGTCGTCCGGTCCCCCTCTATCATCTCTTCGAGGATTCTCCCGCAATGGTCCCGAAGATTTTGCTGGAATAAGTTGATTCCAATACATATGTTCTGAATCGGAAAGCTGCATTTTTTGTGCAATCTTCGCTTTTACAGAATCATAATCAAAATCGTTGCTGGCTGAGGCTGTGTTTCCGGGTATACATGCGAAAATCAAAACAAGAATTATGATACTAAAAAATCTTAACATAAGTCCTCCAACCTGGTTTACAGTTAAAAATCGAAAGGTTTGAAGCAGTCAAATCAGGTAGTTCTTGTTGCAGTCAAATTAGGTAGATCTTGAGGCGGATTTATCGGGTTGTACTTGCTTGTTTAATGTAAGTATTACGAATGTATCTGTCAATAAATGTGTCTTGATTTGCGAAAAAAACATGACAGGCTATTTTTTCTGAAGATTAGCTAATTATTTGCCTTTTTAACTAATATTAAGGATAGAAGAATTGAGACCGTAAGACAGCCCATAATAATGCCTAATGACAATAGAATATTGATATGAATCCCAAGTTGCTCGATTATTATTTTCACACCAACAAAAGCAAGGATTATCCCAATCCCATATTTGAGTTTACTGAACATCTTATCAGCATGAACGAGAAGGAAATACAGGGCTCTTAAACCCATAATTGCGAACATATTTGCTGTAAAAATAATAAAAGGATCCTGAGTGATCGCAAATGCCGCAGGAATTGAATCAATTGCGAACATTATGTCAGAGCTCTCAATTGCAACAAGAACAAGAATCATAGGCGTCCAAATCCACCTGCCCATTTTTTTCACAGCAAATTTCTGACCATGAAAATCTTTAGTAATTGGGATTTTGCTTCTAATAAATACAATAAGTCTGCTCTTCATTATGTCCTTATCGCTTTCCTTCTCAAACATCATTTTCAGAGCACTATAAAGAAGCAGAACACCAAATACGTAAAGAATAGGCTTGAACATTTCAACTAAAGCTACGCCAAGAAGAATGAACCCCAATCTCATCACAACAGCACCTATAATCCCCCAGGTAAGGGCTCTAAGCTGTCGGTGCGAGCCAACTCCAAAAGCCTTAAATATCATTATAAAAACGAACAAATTATCCAGCGAGAGAGACCACTCAATTATATAGCATGTAAGAAACTCACCACCTGCAACCGCGCCCTTATTATGCCAAACACCGACAGCAAATAGCATGGCGGTGGTTATCCAGACAAAGACCCAGATTAATGCTCGCTTAATTGGCATTAGACATTATTTCCTTGAGTTTTCCCATTCAAAATTCAGCAGCCACTTTTTAACGTCCAATCCCCCGCCGAATCCACCGAGTCCACCATCAGCATGTAACACACGATGGCAAGGTACAAGAATTGGAATTGGATTATTCGCCATTGCTGATCCTACTGCACGAGCGGCACCGGGGTTGCCAGCTAATGCGGCGAGTTCCGAATAAGATATTGTCGATCCGAAAGGAATTTTGGCTAACTCTTCCCAAACCTTGACTCGGAATTCAGTACCATTCAATGGTGAATTTATTTTCCAGTTATCCACTTTCCCGTTGAAATAATCTGCAATGAAATTATAAGCTCTTCCAACAGCAGGAAAGTTCTCTATGTCCCGGATGATAATTCCAATCCCTGTGTCTCTGTTCTTATCGTTTGAAAAGATTACCCGATGTAACTCTCTATTTGATCCGAAAATCCTTAATTCACCAATTGGAGTTTTTAGATCAACATGCCCTATTTGCTTATCTAACATCAAGATAATGCCTTCAGTTAAAGTTAAACATCATAAGGTTGCGTCCACCCATTATGAAGATTGTATTTCTCAAGGGAGCTACACGCAGAATTATATTCTTCACGCGTCAACCTGCGATTCAAAACCCTGTGAGATGATCCTCTCCAGGCTGGAAAATATTGACTCATCAGTGAAATGTACGTGTCTGATGATATCTCTTCAGCAATGTACTTTAACACCCTATCTGTTCCGGAGTAATCTTCTGGAAGCACCAAATGCCTTATCAGCAATCCTTTCCAGGCGATATCATTCTCATCAAGCTGCAACGTTCCGACCTGTCTGTACATCTCCGTTAGTGCAATGCGATTATTACTGACATAATCGGGGGCATTGGAAATCTCTTTGGCAGCTTTATCATTACCGTATTTGGAATCAGGCATATACACATCAATTACCCCGTCGAACATCTCGAGCATTTCAATAGATTCATAACCCCCGGAATTGTAAACAAGTGGAATTGAAAGCCCTTTCTGATAGGCAAGATACAGTGATTCAAAGATCGCAGCTGCCTGGTGTGTGGGCGTTACAAAGTTAATGTTGTGCGCTCCTTCCTTTTGCAGCCTCAACATGTGCTTTGCAAGTATCTCACTGGAAACAGTGTTACCATTTTTCAGTTGGCTTATCGGGTAGTTCTGGCAGAAGTTACATCTTAGATTGCATCCGGTGAGAAATATCGTTCCTGAACCGCCATCTCCGGAAATAGGGGGTTCCTCTCCAAAATGAAGATTCGCACTTGAATAGATGGGTTCAGCACCTATCTCACAAATTCCCGTTTCACCGTCCAGGCGGTTGACTTCGCATTCACGAGGGCAGAGTTTGCAGCTCGCATACATCTCCCTGACCAATTCAAGCCGAGGCTTCATCAAGTCCGCCTTGACCTGCGGATTGATGTCAAACATAAAGATTTCCTTTCACAAATAGAGAAAAGGTTGTCCGATTGGACAACCTGATCTTAGTGCCACCTCCCTGATTTGAACAGGGGACACACGGATTTTCAGTCCGTTGCTCTACCAACTGAGCTAAGGTGGCATGCGAAGCATTTTTGTTTCCGCAAGACATAAATAATAACTGAAGAATCGGTTTCATGCAAGTAATTTTTCATTATCTTCTTTCAAAATTGTGAAAAATAGTCGTCGAGCTCAGTTTCTACTCGCTTTTCGCCAACACGACAATATCGCTCGAAGCATCTGGAATGAAGTCCGATTTATTCAAATCACCGAAAATCTCACAATCCTTCCAGCCATTCCTGTTTAACGCTTCAACAACCACATCCGATGTCCAGGGCGTCAATGGAGTACTGATCCATCTGCTCTTCCACTTTTCTTCATACTTAAGAATTAATATGTTAAATATTAATTCGTCGGATGATATAAAATCATAAAAACGAGTAAACACCTCTTTATTGTCCCCGGAAACTCCGATCAGCCGTTGTTTGCTACTCAGAATCCTGTCGTAATTGAGCCATTGCAAAATCAGATTTCCATTCTTCTTCGTTACTCGCTTAAACGTAGAAAAGGCTTGATTCAGGTTTTCGGAAGTTCTGATATGTGGTAGAGTGTTGCCTTTGCAAACAACAGCATCGACAAACCCTGTTTCAATTTTATCCAACCTGGTTAAATCATCAACATGGAATTCAGTATCTGATCCGGCTTTTTCAGCTTTCTTACGAGCACTCCTGATCATTTCAGCGGATCCATCAACTCCGATACAATTAATACCATGCTGAGATAGTGCAATCATCTCGCCACCTGATCCGCAACCCGCATCAAGGATAGACTCAGGTAACTCATCCTCGAACATATTCAGATAGATTTCCTGAACTCTCTTCCATCTATTTCCATCCTTTGTCATCAGATCATACGAATCGGCGAATTCCGCATAGAAATCTGAATATTTAAGTGCTGTCATTAGTTACTCAACTTTTTGTGCTGCAATGTATAGATTCACTGCCAAAAACGGGACCGCTGTAGTGTCGTTCCTGAATATGGTACGTCTGAAAAATCTCTGAATTGATCCTGTTGGGAGAACATCTAAAGGAGCGGTGATATATCCGGTTTTTAGAATTTTAAAACCCGCATTCGTTACTTTCTCCATAACCTGATTGATGGTATATATACGCGCCTGCGCAATTCTATCATGAATTTTTGTCGGTAACCAGCTCACCAGCGGAATTCGATTCCAGGGAATCCAATTAAATCCGGGTATGTTTGCGCCGTGACTTTCCAAAATCCACCAACGATTCGGGACTGATATCACAAGTAGGCCATTTGGTTTAAGCACTCGATACATTTCAGATAATACTGCTGCATCATCCGGTACATGTTCGAGAACTTCGAAGGAGGTCACTGTGTCATAGACGTTATTGTAAAAAGGCAATTCCTGGGCATTACCCTGAACAAAACTAAAACTGTCAGATCTGTCATACCCTTCGGTTTGCTGGATCGGCATTAAGTCAAATCCGACCGATCTATCAGCATCCGGAACAAACAGTCTGGTTTGTGCACCGTTACCACAACCAATATCCAGCAGCGCTCCAATTTTTCTATCACCTCTGCACTGACTTACAATCCGGTATCTTCGGTCAAGAATTAGCTGTCCGGTTCGTGCAGGCCTGCCAGGTTCTATGTTTATCACATCACTTTTCATAGTGCCAAAATACGACCATACGCTTAAGCCTGCAACGTTGACTTCAGTTATTCTTGCTATGTCCAGTTTATGTTTTATATTGTAAGAATGGTTTTCTTAATAACTGGAAGATTCCTGAAACACGTCTGTATCCCAATATTTGAGGGATATTCACGTAACTGTTTATTAAAGACCTTTGAAAACAAAAGTTTGAAAATCTATTGAATGAATGAAGGACATAAAAACAAAAATACTGAACAGAATCCCCAAGGAGGTTATTGAAACCTCTGAGGAGCTTGGATTTGAACTGTATGCGGTTGGTGGGTGCATTCGCAATATATTGCTAAACCGTGAGTTCAATGATCTGGATTTCGCAGTAGTTGGAGACGCCATAACTCTCGCTGAGCAAGTTTCAAAAAGGATTCAAAGCAAGAGGATTGCAGTGTATAAACGGTTCGGTACTGCTCTAGTCGGTACAGAACTTGGTGATCTGGAGTTTGCGACATCTCGAAGTGAGAGCTATCAGTCTAATTCTCGGAAGCCGATAAAACTGCTGCCCGTTGACATCGAGGAAGACCTTTGCCGCAGGGACTTCACTGTTAACGCTTTAGCATTTGGTCTTGCGGGTAAGAAAAAAGATCAGCTTCTTGATATCTTCTCCGGACAGAAAGATCTGTCTGAAAGAATTATCAGAACCCCACTCGAGCCCGACACCACTTTCTCTGATGATCCACTTCGCATGCTGCGAGCAGTGCGTTTTGCCTCAGAACTCGGTTTTGAAATTGCAACGGAAACCTTTAAGGGAATACGAGATAATGCTGTCAGATTAAAAATCGTTGCCGCTGAGAGAATCCGTGATGAGTTCATGAAAATGATTTCCGGTGCAGATCCAATCAGGGCAATCCAGCTGTTAATTAATACCAACCTGATGAAAGAGTTTCTGCCCGAGATTCTCGATATGCAAGGTGTTGAACAGATCGGGAAATACCATCACAAGGATGTCCTGAAGCACTCGCTTCGTGTTATGCAGAACGTAGTAGAAGCAAGTGATGATCCGATATTACGGCTCGCAGCATTGCTGCATGACATCGGAAAACCGATGACAAAACGGTTTATCAAAGGACAGGGTTGGACTTTTCATGGTCATGAGGTTATCGGCGCAAAAATCTCGTTCAAAATAGGACGAAGGTTAAAATTGGGCAAGGAAAAAACTGCTCGGATGACAAAACTAATCAGTTTACACATGAGGCCGGTTAATCTGACTTCCGAAGGAGTTTCCGATAGTGCAATCAGGAGATTGATGTATGATTGTGAGAATGATATCGACGCTCAGTTGACACTTTGCCGTGCTGATATTACTACCGCAAATCCAAAACTTGTTGATCACTATCTTGCTAATTTCGAAGAAGTTCAACGCAGAATGGGAAATGTTGAAGCACGAGATAAGATGCGCAATTTTAACTCACCGGTACGTGGTGCAGAGATAATCGAGTTGTGTAAGATCAAACCCGGACCGGTTGTAGGAGCAATCAAGGAGAGAATTGAAGATGCCATACTCGATGGGATAATATCCAATGACTATGAATCTGCAAAAGCTTTCATGCTCAAGATAAAGGATGATGTAATTTCTACTGAAATTGAAACCTTAAAGGAGGAACGTCGCATTAGAAGCCAGGAAAGACGCCGGATCACAAGTAATTATAAATTCCCGGAATAATGGACGAATTTCCGGAAATTGATAATGTAGACCGGAAGGTTACACTTGCGCGAGTTGTGGTCCGTCTAATCGGAATTGTTGTTGAACCCCGCAAGACCTTAAGCAAAGTCTCCTACGAACCGGGTGTTTGGGTTCCGATCCTGATTCTCTCTCTATCACTAATACTTGTCCGACTGGTTGTAGCTCCGGATATCAATAGCAAATTGCAAGATCCGGATTTCATTCAATCTTATTCGCAACAGAGAGAAATAACAGAAGCAAAAGCCGTTGAGGAATTGGAACTGGTTTACAGCATATCACCATTTATTACATTAATAGAGTCACCAATACTTGTCGTTGTCGGCACAGCTATTGTATCATTTATTGTCCTTTTGATCGGGAAACGTGTTTACAAGATCACGGTTCCTTTCAGAACTCTATTCAATATGGTTTCCTGGTCCTCTGTTGTGAGTGCAATCCCTCTCTTGCTTTCTGTTCCTCTGAAATTAATCAATAAGGAATGGGATCTGCCCACTAATCCTGGTTTTTTCCTGCCGGTCAATTCTATTGATCCCTATTTTTACCAATTACTGCAGACTCTTGACGTCTTCTTAATCTGGGAAATTGGTTTGATCAGCATTGGGATGTCTGTTATTTATAAGGTTTCATTACAAAGAGCATTAAGCTCCGTTGGGACAATGTTTCTTATATTCATAGTCTTAAATGTGTTAGTTTCAGCTGCAGGTTTATAAAAACTTCCTAATGAGTGAATTCATGTTATATCAAGGTGATAATCTTAGCGTCTTAAAGAAACACATTAAGAGCAAAACAATAGATTTAATCTATCTCGATCCACCTTTTGCAAGTCAGAGTGATTATGGATATTTAACAGGAAAAAATAAGTCCGATTCTAATCGAAATCCGCAAAAAGCGTTTTCCGATACGTGGAATTGGAACGAAGAAATAAATTGTGAGTTTGAGAAGACAATCAGAAATATTGCAGATTCTGTAGCACAGACATTAAGGGGTTTCCGGTTAATCCTTGGTAATTCAGAATTGCTTGCTTACCTAGGTTTTATGGCTCCGAGACTTGTTGAATTGCGAAGAGTATTGAAATCTTCGGGATCAATTTATCTGCATTGTGATCAACATGCAAGTGCTCACCTGCGAGTCCTGATGGATTCGATTTTTGGCGCAGAAAACTATTTAAACACAATCGTCTGGTGTTACGGACTTGGAGGAAGCTCTCCACGCTACTGGCCAAGAAAACATGATGATATTCTATGGTATTCACGCGAACATAATAAGCAATATTTCGAGGCAGCAAGAATCCCGGCAACCTCGAATAAGATGAAGAACCAGATGAAAAAAGCTCCTGATTTCTGGAATATCCCAACTATTAATAATATGGCTACTGAAAGAAATGGCTACCCAACCCAGAAACCTGAGGCGTTACTGGAGCGTATAATCATTTCATCAAGCAAGAAAGGGGACGTTGTTCTTGATCCATTCTGTGGTAGTGGTACGACTCTGGTTGTTTCAATTCGAAACGAGCGTAAAACTATTGGGATCGATAGTAACTTGCCTGCAATCAACCTTGCGAAAAAGCGTCTTAGAGACGTTTCTTAATTTATGAGTTTCCGAAAAAAGCTCATTGTCATCGAGAGAATATTCTCATGTTTTTGAAAGTTCTTTTCTGTTCTGTGATATCTGTTATCGGACTGTTCCTGACTCCAACCGAAATATTTCCACAACAGTTGGATCTTAATCAGTGTCTTGAGTTTGGCAACAAGAACAATCCATCAATAAAACAACACCAATTAGACAAAAATTTAAATCGACCTGCGCATCTTGCTGCGGTAGGTCAGTTTTTGCCTCGAATCTCTGCCGGATACGGTATAAATCAATCCACCAGTCGCATATCGACATTCGTAGCTGAGGATGGCAGAGTAATTGAATTACCTGCTATTGTCTATGGTGAGATGATACCAGTTGAAAATCGGAAAAACAGGAACAGCCGTTATTCCTTTACAATAACCGAAACTGTTTTTAATGGTGGACAAAACTATTATAATTTCAAAAATGCCGGCATTGCAAAAAAAATTCGCGATTTGAACTATATGGGAGAAACCTTCTTCCTCAGATCTGCCATTACGACCGCTTATTGTTCTGCTATTGCAGCCTTCGAACGACTCAACCTGGCTGAGGAGTTATTATCTCAAAGGAGACGGCAACACAAACTGGCTACTGTTAGATTCGAGACTGGATCTGTTACTCGCCGGGATGTCATGCAGGCTGAGGTTGATCTCGGACGGGCTGAGAACGACAGTCTTTCTGCTGTAATATCAAACCGTCAATCACTCGAAAACCTGAATTTCCTTATTGGATTCCCGATTGATTCGAGCTACACCCTGTCAAACCTGCCAGAATTGTTTAGTCCGAACTGGATTTCAGAAGATCTTGCCAGTCAAGCGTTGAAACATCGCAGTGATCTCGCAATATCAGACCTTTCAATTGAAATGGATCGAAATAACCATACTGTTGCGAGAGGAGCCTATTTACCTCAGGTTGCAGCTTCGCTCTCCCACTCGAGGTCTGAACAGTCCGGAACAAAGGTAGGTTTTACACTTGATCCCAGAAACAGATCAACAGCTTATAACCTATCTCTTTCCTGGCAGCTTTTCGATGGTTTCACAAGGGAACTAAATCTTGAACAATCACGAATCCAGCACAAGAAATCAATTCTGAATCGCGATGAACTGGAAAGGAGGATTTTTAAACAGGTTTCTGAAATTCTTTATCAACTACAGTCATTGTATCAGCAAAGCCTGGTTGCCGAACAAAATGTCAATTTAGCCAAAGAAACTCATAGATTTGAGGAAGAACGATATAAATTAGGCAGTGCAACCACGATTGAACTCGGTGTGGCTCAGGTCAGCTATATTCAGGCACGAAACGATCTTATAAATATTAAAACCAATTTTTACATCGCTCTCGGTGAGTTGGAAAACGCAACCGGGATGATACTGAGAAGGTGATCAAATGACAGAGTCTGTTATTGAGATGGTGAATGTCAATAAGTATTATCCTATGGGTGATTCGAAGGTTCACGCCTTGAAAGATGTTAACCTTGATGTAACTCAAGGTGAGTTTCTTGCGGTAATGGGACCTTCAGGTTCCGGGAAATCCACATTAATGAATATTATCGGCTTACTCGACCATCCGGATAATGGAAAATACCTGATGGCTGGTACAGAAGTGAGTTCCTTGAATGATAATCAACGATCGAATTTGCGAAATGACACCATTGGTTTTATCTTCCAGAATTTTAATCTTTTACCTCGTGCAACTGCCAGCCGTAATGTAATGCTGCCTCTCACCTATCGTAAAATGGTTGACGCTGACAGACAATCAGCTGCCGAAGAAGCCCTCACTCGCGTCGGACTTGGTGACCGAATGGATCACAAGCCAAATCAGTTATCCGGAGGTGAACGTCAGAGAGTTGCTATCGCTCGCGCATTAGTTGGCTGTCCATCTGTGATCCTGGCCGATGAACCAACCGGTAACCTCGATACTCAGACAGGTACAGAGATTATGGAGATTCTCCACGATCTCTCAAAAAACGGCCAAACAGTTATGCTTGTGACGCATGATCCTGAACTCGCTGAGACCGCCGATAGAATAATCAGAATGCGTGATGGAGTGTTAAGTGTTTAATTACAATAATATTGCAATGAAGGATGCGGTCATTAAGATCGGGAAGCAAATGTATGATAAAGGCTTCATTCGAGCTGCTGAAGGCAATATTTCAGTCAGATTACACGATGGTACATTTCTGATAACAGCAAGTGGTGTCAGCAAAGGTGATCTCAATTATAATGATATCATAATCTGTGATGATATAAGCTGCTACGGGACAACCCCTGCATCGAGTGAGATTGTCTTACATAAAGTGATCTATGAAAAAAGACCTGATGTAAAGGCAATAATTCATGCCCATCCTCCGCACGCAGTAGCCTGCACTATTGCCAACATATCTTTAAATGAAACAATCCTTCCTGAAGTATACTCCACACTCGGCTCCATAATCACAACCCAATTTGCAGCTCCCTCTTCTCCGGAAAGTGGAGAGGTTGTTGAGAAACACATCCGGGATAATGATGCAATAATTCTCGACCGCCACGGTACGGTTACGGTAGGAGACGATTTGCAGACGGCATACTTCAAGCTTGAAATCCTAGAATTTGCTGCTCAAACTGCTCTACTGGCAAAAAGTGCTGGAAATTTGAGATACCTGTCTGATTCAGAAAAATCCCGAATCCGAGAGTAATCTCACGAGAACCTTAGTTGGAGTTTCTTCTCCCTCTCATCCATGGTCAGGATTCGCTTTCTTGACGAATGTATGATCACCGATCTTAAAGGTTCATTGACTTATAGAATTGCATTAACTATAATAAAGAACACATCAATCTTTTCTGGAAACTTGCATGAGATACCTTTACGTAATACTGATCACTTGTGTGCTGTTAACCGGTGCTGTTTATGCAGCAGGTACGGCTCCGGATTTCACTCTCAAGCGGATGAATGGTGGTGAATTTACACTTAGTGAAGAACTAAAAAAAGGTCCCGTTCTTATCGATTTCTGGGCGACATGGTGCAAACCGTGTAAAAAAGCGCTACCTAAAATCGAACATTTTCACAAAACATATAAAGACTCCGGTTTGCAGGTCGTCACAATCTCAATTGATAACCCTAAAAGTCAATCCAAGATAAAACCTTTCGTGAAAGGTAAGAAATACACATTCGATGTACTTTTTGACTCAGACATGGAAGTACGAAAACTGTTTGGTGGAAAAGAAATCCCTCTTTCAGTTCTGATTAATTCTGATTCAGAGATAGTTTTTAAACACCTCGGGTACAAACCTGGTGATGAAAAAAAACTTGAAGAAGAAATTCTGAAAACACTAATGAGCAGAAGTGTCAATTCAGAAGATGATTCCATTGGGGATACTAACAAGGACAATAATTAGTGTTTAATCGAAACCTTCTTGCAGTCTTTTTGCTGGTACTCTTCAGCTACACAACAACAATGGCTTTGAGTATAAGTATTACCGGCCAAAATGAGGCGAGATATGCTCGCGGTTCTCAGGTCGGATTTGAAGATGCCGGTTCATACGGATATTTTGAAAACTACCTGGAATTTAACCTGAACGTTGAAAAATTTCGCTTTTATATGCGTCAGGGATATCAACTACCATCGGAATTTGGAGATTTTCAGGCAGGCATAAATACCTATGATAAGCGGTATATCCAGTACACTGATAAGAGGTTCACAATTCGAGGCGGAGACTTTTACAAGCTTTGGGGGCAAGGGTTGTTATTCGGCAATGTCGAATTAAGGGAGCTCAATATTGACAGTGGTCTGGAGGGTCTGTTCGTGGAGACGTCTATTCTTAACTTCGATGTTGAAGCATTTAGAGGGACAGAACAGGATGAAGACAACGAATCGGTTGAAAGTGCGGAAGGTATCTATTTAACTCATTATATGCCCTTTAATCTGATTCTCGGTGGCAGCATTGTCCGCCTTGACCAGACCGAAAGACATCCGATTATACTAAGAAGTGGCATTGAAATGAGCTATGATGTGGGACCATTCTCAATTTATTCGGCCTATATGTCTGATGAATTGGATTTAGAACCTACAAAGTATCATAACGGTTTTTACTTGAATTCAACACTTTACGGGTCTGGATGGGGATTACTTGGTGAATATAAGAATTACAGGCTTTTTACCCACAACGGTGATCTGTCGCTACAATATCCCCCGACCGCAATCCCTGAAGTAACGATGCACCTACTTGACAGTCACCCAAGAACAGTACATTTCTATGATGATGTAGGTTTTCAATTGGAACTTACAATAAGTTACGATGACTGGAATGGAATAGCTAACTTCAACCAGTCAAGTGAACATGATGACGAAGCTTTGCTACCTGTGCTTCAGGAAGAATTATCTCCTTACAGATCCATATTCGTTCAGATTGAAAGGTACCCATATGATGGTGACCGGTTCGTTATCCAGAGCGGTTGGAATGAGGATGTAACATTCACAAAAACAGCATCCGGAGGTTATTCTGTCTGGTACCAGCGCTTTGGTCTGGGAGGTATATACGAGCATTCACTTTCCGATATCTTTGATATTAGTACTGACATGCAGATAATGAAGGTAAATGACTTGGGAATTGACCACCAGTACTGGGAAGAATACATTTCATTAACTTGTATTATTCAGCCTGATATTACAATTTCCGGTTCGATTGAAAGAACTGAAGATGTTGACGAGGATGGAGGATTAAGGTGGAAGAGCGGATTAATCGGTGGTGAAGGCCGGTACTGGCCATCAGTAGAGACATCTATTGAAATATCACAAAATCATAAAGCAAGAATATTCCTCGGACACGAACGGGGAGGCTTAAGATGTACCGGTGGTTCCTGCAGATGGGTTAATCCGTTTAAGGGTGTGAAATTAGACCTGATAAGTCAATTTTAGATAATCGCATTCCTGAATGTGAGACCTCACAATCCAAAATACACCGGATTGTATGGTAAATATGTCTGGACGATAGGCTATCCAGTAGTGCGATCTTCGATATTTGTGAGATTATATAAGATGCATAACTCAAGAAAAATCATTCCAGTTGCTGTTATAATCTTAGTTTTTCTTTCCGCTTTTAAAACACAGGCAACTGTAGTCCATAAGATCCGTATTGATGGAATAATCAATCCTGTCTCTGCCCAGTTTATTATTGATGCTGTTGTACGAGCTGAGGAAAAGCATGCTGAGGCTCTAATAATAGAACTCGATACTCCGGGTGGATTACTTGAAGCCACACGGGATATTGTACAGGAATTTCTCGCGACAGATGTCCCCATCATAGTTTATGTTTCTCCATCCGGTGCACGAGCCGGTTCAGCAGGGGTTTTTATTACCCTTGCCGCCCACATTGCCGTTATGGCTCCCGGAACTAACATCGGTGCAGCTCATCCTGTCACCATGGGGGGAGGTGGAATGCCCGGGGGAGGCGAAAAGGATACTACCGGTAGCTCAGTGATGAACGAGAAAATGACGAATGATGCTGCTGCGATGATCAGGTCTATTGCTGAGGAAAGGGGCAGAAACATCGAATGGGCTGAAAGTTCGGTGAGACAGAGCGAATCAATAACAGCAACGGTAGCACTGGAATCAGGTGTCATTGACTATATCATGCCGGATATCGATTCCATATTGAGCGAAATTCATGGTAAGACGGTAAAACTCCCTTCGGGTGAAATTACCATAGACACGCAGGACGCAATCATTACATTGTTTGAAATGGATTGGCGCCAGAGGCTATTTAATAAGATCAGCGATCCAAATATTGCTTATATATTAATGATGCTTGGAATTTACGGCTTGATTTATGAGCTATCTAATCCAAGCTCCATTTTCCCCGGAGTTGTAGGCGGAATCTGTCTTCTACTCGCATTTCTCGCATTTCAAACCCTACCTGTAAATACAGTCGGAGTGCTCTTGATTGTTTTTGGAATTATACTATTGTTATTGGAGATAAAAGTGCCAAGTTATGGATTACTTAC
>CAYLYZ010000002.1:0-110975 GCA_964387885.1 uncultured bacterium
AAACAGCAGCATCCCGGATACAAAATGAATCTACACACAAATTAGGACTTGACATTCTAATCAATGTGGACTATTTTTTGTACTTATAAGAGGTTTCCACTTGATTGTTAAATGTTAAACTGTTATTTTAAATAATAGGATTCAGAATCTCACCAGGGGTCTGCCATGAAATCGATTTTTATTTTAATCCTTGTAACCATTTTTTCCTTTTCATCACCAATTATCGCCCAACCTCGTTTCGATCCACCCATCAATCAACCAATAAACTTTCCCGACACAAACGTGGGAAATACTTCACGTCTGGGACTCACAGTTATGGGTGCCGGTCAAATGTGGATGCTGCAATTTCAAGTTAATGACCAATCTTTTTCAGTTGAACCACCCCAGCGGAATGTCGGTGCACGGGAAGCGTTTGAGTTTATGATACGGTTTACTCCTCGCGGTGCCGGTGAGATACAAGGTATTATGACAGTTACCGCCATCGGTCAGAATGGTGATGCGCACGCGTTTGAGGTTCAGCTTAATGGGCTCGGGATTGGTGAAGACAATCCTGAGATAGAGGTTGATCCGGAAGAAGTGCAATTTGAAATTGTGACTCCGGAACAGAGAGAACGGTTTAGAATCCGTATTAATAGCATCGGGGAAGAACTCCTCGAGGTTGAATGGGAACTCGACCGGGTTGGTTGGATTTTTATCGACGGGGATCGTCGTGATATCAATCTTGATCCCGGGGGGATGACACGCATATCATTAATTACGACTTACGATTTTCCGGAAAATGGGGAGTATGTTGCTAACCTGACAATAAACTCTAATGACCCGGAACGTCCAGAGATTATAGTTCCAATAACCATGACAGTCGATATACCTGAATTCACAACCCAAACTATTGAACTGGAACAATGGTGGAATATGATATCCACCAATCGTGATTTCTCTGAAGATTTTGTTGATGATGAAGGTCCTGATATGGAGCTTATTTTTGCAGATATTGCTGAACAGATCTCGCTCATCAAGGATCAATTGGGAGGGTTCTGTGCTCCGCCTTTTGATTACTGGGGTATTGATGCCTGGGAGTCTGATCGCGGATACCAGGTACGAACTCTTGAGGAGACCGAGCTCGAAGCAACCGGATCACTGATACCTTGGGATAGAGAGATATTTCTACACGGCGGATGGAATATTGTTCCATATTATCCCGTATATGAAAATGATGATTTGGCTCTTGCTCTTGAGGATTTAATCGAAAGGAACCTCCTGGAAATTGCGAAGGATGGTGATGGACGGTTCATAACATGGTGGGACGATTGGGGGTGGCCTAATCCCTGGGCTGTTCCCGGACAGAGCTACATGGTAAAGGTCACACAGAACTGTAGATTCAGATGGGCTCCGGAACCTGAATGGGAGGTTAATAGTCAGATTGTACACAAAAAACGAGGATTATCGCATTTCGATTTCGATCTTGAGACAGCTCACTCTTCAAACAATATGTCGGTAGTAATTCGAAGCATCTCTGCTGACAACACAGAATTAGATGGTTCAGAGGTCGGATGTTTTACCGAGGATAGTAGAATTGCAGGTGCTGCGATTGTACGGAAATCAGATCAAGCTGTTGCTATGCCTGTTTGGGGAGATGAAATCCTGACTACCGACGAGAATGAAGGATTCAGAATAGGGGAGAGACTCACTTTCAGGATGTGGGATGCAACAACTGACGAAGAGTATCCGGTATCAATCACTGTGATTGAAGGTGAAAACAAATACTCGGAAAACGGTATTCTCATTTGTGATGGGAAAATTGAAAGAACCTTTGGTCCCGGAAGTCATCCTGAACAGTTTGCCATTACTGCGATGTATCCCAATCCGTTTAACAGTAATCTAACTGTGAGTTATACCATTTTCGAGTCAACACCCATTCAGATTGGTCTTTACTCGATAGATGGGAGATTGCTGAAAAGTATAGCATTGGCTGAAAATTCTATCGGAAGCCATACAACGACAATTGATGCATCCGACCTTTCGGCGAGTGTTTATATCGTAAAGGTTGGTTATGGAGATTTTGTTCAGTCAAACAAGGTTGTACTGATCAAATAAGGAAGTAATTCCGTTAAGTTAGTTTATTTACGGTCGTCATGTTGTTGATTTAAGAACAGCAGGATTCGAAATCTCACAGGAGTCAGCCATGAAATCACTGTTTCTATCAATCCTTTTAACATGTTTCATCTTCTCTTCGGCTGCAACCTCACAACCACGTTTTGATCCCCGAATTGGTGGTCGCCCGATCAACTTCCCTGACACTGATGTGGGTAATGAGTCTCGGATTGGGTTGACAGTTTCGGGCGCAGGACAGATGTGGAATATTCAAATGGAGATTGATGATCAGTCTTTTTCGGTTGAACCACCTCAGAGGGATATTGGCGCTGAGGAGGATTTTGAGTTTCAATTGATATTTGCTCCCCAACGTGCAGGCCAAATACGGTCAAGGGTGAGGATTGTTGCTATAGATGAGGAGGGTAATGATCGCGTTTGTAGTGAAGCTCTGAATGGTTATGGAATCGGTGGAGGCAACCCTGAAATAATTGTTGAGCCCGAAGAAGTCCGTCTTGAAATAGGCGCACCTGATCAACGTGAAAGTTTTAGTATATTAGTTTCAAGTGTAGGTGATGATGTCCTCAGAATCGATTTGGAACTTGACGAAGTTGAATGGGTGACATTAAATTCTCGAGGTCGACCCCGAGTTGTAAATCCCGGTGACGAAACACGCATAGGCCTCAGAACTAATCACAATTTACCGGAAAACGGTGAACATGTAGCAAACCTGACAATTACTTCAAATGACCAGAATCGGCCTGAGATCATTATCCCCATTACAATAATCATTGACATTCAGGAAATCTCGACGGTCGGGATCGAACTTATAGAACGTTGGAACATGATTTCAAGCAATCGAGTTTTCAGTGAGGATTTCATTGATGACGAGGGTCCGGATATGCAATTGATATTTGAAGATATCATCGAACAGATCATGTTTATAAAAGACGGATTTGGTTCATTTTCTTCGCCTGAATTTGATTACTGGGGCATTAGAACATGGGAAACCGGTCAGGGATATTTGGTTAGAACTACCGAAGAAACCGAGCTCGAGATTACCGGAACGATGATCCCGAGGGACAGAGAAATTTTTCTACGTCGAGGGTGGAATATTGTTGCTTATTATCCTGTATATATACATGACCATTTGGGTATAGCACTCATGGATCTAATTGACAGGAATCTCCTGATAATCGCAAAGGATGGACATGGACGTTTTTTCTTTGTAAACGACTGGTGGCCTGTACCTCCACAGGCCATTCCAGGACAAGCTTATTTGATAAAAGTCACTCAAAACTGTTGGTTTAACTGGGGGCCAGAACTGGAAGACCAGGTGAATGATTTTCAAATTCCGGATGAATCAACCCTGTCACACTTCGACTTTGATCTTAACTCAGTTCATTCATCGCACAATATGTCGGTTGTTATTCGCAGTATAAGTGATGACAAAGCTGTTCCGGATGGAGCAGAGGTAGCATGTTTTACGCAGGATGGAAAAATTGCCGGAGCAAGATTAATCCAAAGCTCAAATCAATCAGCAGGATTAGCTGTCTGGGGTGATGAACTTTTGACTGTTAATGAGGTCGAAGGTTTCAGAACAGGGGAGAATCTCACCTTCAGAATGTGGGATCCAGTTCAAGAAGAAGAGTATCCGATATCCATCACAGTTGTTGAAGGGGAAAATAAATACTCGGAAAACGGGATACTTATTTGTGATGGGAAAATTGAAAGAACCGTTGGTTCCGGAAGTCATCCTGAACAGTTTGTTGTAACTGCAATGTATCCCAATCCGTTTAACAGCAGTTTAACGGTTAATTATACTCTATTGGAACCAATAGATATACATGTCGGGCTTTATTCTATTGATGGTAGATTGCTAAAGAGTGTAAGTCATACGGATAATTCAGTTGGCAGTCATTCAACTACAATCGATGCATCCGACCTTTCAGCAGGGATTTATTTGATTCAGGTTGGATATTCCAATCGAATTCAGTCGAGTAAGGTAGTGCTTTTAAAATAGGAAAGTATTTCCGGTAGGTTAGTTAGTTTCACCAGGAGTCTGCCATGAAATCATTGTTTCTATTCACCTTTTTAACCTGTTTAATTCTCTCAATTACTGCAATAGGGCAACCTCAATTTGATCCCCCGATTGATCAACCGATCAACTTTCCCGATACTGATCTTGGTGATGTGTCACGACTCGGATTGACTGTAATGGGTGCGGGACAGTTGTGGATTTTACAATTTGAGGTAAATGATCAAGCATTCCTTGTTGAACCACGAGAAAGGATTGTGGGTGCACGTGAGGCAGTCGAATTCGAGCTGATGTTTGCACCTCGACGAGCGGGTCAGGTTCAGGCAATTATGACTGTAACAGCTATTGTCGAGGATGGAGACGCACTCGTTTTCGAAGTCCAACTGAATGGCAATGGCATCGGTGAAGATCGTCCGGAGATTGCTGTTGAGCCTGAAGAATTCCAGCTTGAAATTAACGCTCATGAACAACGTGAGTCCTTTATTATCAACGTTTCAAACATTGGAAATGAGGTGCTGGAAATCGAATGGGAGCTTGATGTAGTTGAATGGGCATATCTGCGACACGATCGTCGCGGAGGTGAACTCAATCCCGGGAGTAATGTAAATATCTTTATTAGAACAACTCACGATCTTCCAGAAAACGGTGGGTACGTGGCTAATCTGACAATCGATTCCAATGATCCGGATCGTCCTGAGATTATAGTCCCAATCTCGATGATAGTTGACATTCCTGAATTCACAACCCTTGCGATTGAGCTTCGTGAAGGTTGGAACATGATCTCGAGCAATCGAGAATTTACTGAGGATTTTGTTGACGACGAAGGTCCGGATATACAATTGATCTTTGAAAACATTATTGAACAGATATCACATATCAAAGACTGGCGTGGTCGATTCTGTTCACCTGAATTTGATTACTGGGGCATTAGTGCATGGGAAACTGATCAGGGATATCAAGTAAGAACACTCGAGGAAACTGAGCTTGAGGTAACCGGATCGGTGATACCGTGGGACAGAGAGATATTTTTACGTCGCGGATGGAACATTGCCCCATATTACCCAACCTACGATAATGGTATAAGAGATGCTCTCAATGATCTAATAGAGCGAGATCTGCTGATATTAGCAAAAGATGGATATGGACGTTTTATTCATCCCGAATTTATCTTCGGGGATCCTTCTGCATTTCCGGGACAGGGATATATGCTAAAAGTCACTCAGAACTGTCGTTTTAGCTGGGGACCTGAATTCTGGTGGCAAGTAAACGATCAATTTGTACCGGAGGAGCTGGGATTATCACACTTCGGCTTTGATCTTAAGATTGCTCATTCTTCAAATAATATGTCAGTTATCTTCCGATGCATAGAGGCGGACGGGGTAATTTCAGATGGTGCTGAGATCGCCTGTTTTACAGAGCATAATAAAATTACCGGTGCCGGGATTATCCGGAGCTCAGATCAATCTGTCGGTTTTGCAGTTTGGGGTGATGAACTCCTTACTGATGATGTGGTCGAAGGTTTCAGGGTAGGGGAGAGGCTCACTTTCAGAATGTGGGATCCAGTCCGAAAGGAAGAGTATCCAGTATCAATCACCGTGGTTGAGGGGGAAAATAAATACTCGGAAAATGGAATCCTTATTTGTGACGGGAAAGTCGAAACAACAGGTAGTTCCGACAATCTTCCGGAACAGTTTACAGTTACAGCAATGTATCCAAATCCGTTTAATAGCAGTTTAACAATGAATTATTATCTAACGGAATCAATCGATATACATGTCGGGCTTTATTCGATTGACGGGAGATTGCTGAAGAGTGTCTTTCCTTCAGATAATACTCCTGGAGAATACTCATTTACAATCGATGCATCCGATCTTTCTGCGGGGATTTATGTAATCAAGGCTGAATATTCGGATAGAATTCAGTCGAGTAAGTTAGTGCTTTTAAAATAAGGAAGTATTTCCGGTAGGTTAGTTAATTTGTTGTTATTTAAGAAGCAACAAGGCTTGTGATCTCATCAGGAGTTTGCCATGAAATCATTGTTTCTATTCACCTTTTTAACTTGTTTAATTCTTTCAATTGCAGCATTAGCGCAGCCTCGTTTTGAACCTCCAATAGATCAACCGATAAACTTTCCCGATACCGATGTCGGCAATGCCTCACGCCTTGGTCTAACAGTCATGGGTGCAGGACAATTATGGAATTTACGATTCGACGTCAACAACCAGTCTTTCTCGGTAGAACCACCTCAAAGGAATGTTGGTGCTCGGGAAGCTTTTGAGTTCACCTTGATATTTTCACCGCAGCAGGCGGGGCAGGTTCAAGGGCTTATGAGAGTTACCGCTGTTGGTCAGGATGGAGATGGACACGCTTTTGAAGTCCAGCTGAACGGTAATGGCGTCGGTGAAGATCGTCCCGAGATTGCTGTTGAGCCTGAAGAGGTGCAAATCGAAATCGAGATTCCCGAACAAGAGGAAAGTGTTACAATTACCGTCACAAACACCGGCAATGAAATCCTTGAGATCGAGTGGGAGCTTGAGGAGGTTGAGTGGTTATATCTGCGAGGTAATGCTCGAAGACGAAGTATTAATCCCGGGAGCAATTATCGTATTGGAATCAATACCTCCCATGATTTCCCGGAAAACGGTGAGCATCTCACTACCCTAATAATTACATCCAATGATCCGGATCGTCCCGAATTTATAGTGCCAATCACAATGATCGCTCAAATCCCTGAAATCACAACCCAGACAATTGAGTTAAATAGAGGGTGGAACATTATCTCAACCAATCGGGTGTTTATGGAGGATTTCATAGACGAGGAGGGACCGGATATGCAATTGATCTTTGGAGATATCATTGAGCAAATTTCCCATATCAAAGACTGGTGGGGCAGATTTTGCTCGCTTGAATTTGATTATTGGGGCATCGATAGGTGGGAGACTGATCAGGGGTATATGGTGAGAACCCTCGAAGAAACAGAGCTCGAGGTTACCGGAGCGTTAATTCCGTGGGACAGGGAGATATTCTTACGTCGCGGATGGAACATAATTTCGTATTACCCATCCTACGAATCAGACAATCTATTGATTGCCCTTTGGGATCTGGTCGATCGTGACTTGCTCCTGCTTGCAAAAGATGGTCAGGGGCGTTTTGTAAATCCGGATTTTGGATTCATGCCTCCCCGGGCACATCCCGGACAAGGATTTATGGTGAAAGTCACCCAAAACTGCAGATTCAGCTGGTGGCCTGACCTTAGATGGGGAGTCAATAATCAGATTAAACCGGAGAACCAGAGATTATCACATTTCGATTTTGATCTTGAAACCGCTCATTCATCTAATAACATGTCGGTTGTTATTCGAACAATTTCTGCTGATAATGCTGTACCAGATGGTGCGGAAATAGCCTGTTTTATAGAGGATGGCAAAATTGCCGGGGCAGGATTAATACAAAGCTCAGATCAATCAGCAGGATTAACTGTCTGGGGTGATGAACTCTTGACGGATGATGAGGTCGAAGGTTTCAAAATGGGGGAGAAACTTACTTTCAGAATGTGGGACCCAATTCGAAATGAAGAGTATCCGGTATCGTTCACGGTGGTTGAAGGTGAAAATAAATACACAGAAAATGGTATCCTTATTTGTGATGGGAAAGTTGAGAGAAATGGTAGCTCAGGATTTTATCTGGAGCAGTTTGCTGTTAAAGCAATTTATCCCAATCCTTTTAACAGCAATCTGACTGTGGATTATTGTCTTTTTGAGTCAAACGATCTACAGGTAGGGCTTTATTCAGTCGATGGGAGATTACTCAAAAGCGTGAATCCCGAGAAAAAGTCGATAGGCAATCACACTGTTACAATAAATGCTGCCGATCTCTCGACAGGAGTTTACGTTGTTAAAATCAGTATCGGGGATCAACAACAAATGAAAAAAGTTGTTTTGATAAGATAACGGGTTTCAATAACACATAAACTAATACTAAACTGCTGGTATCGCCGGAAAATGTCCGATCTTTCCGATTATTCCAGCAGTTTTTTCATTATTATATAACATAGCTCAAAAGTATTTCGTTTAAATCCATTTGTTGTTTCTGGTTGTTTTCAAATGAACGAAGTGAATGTAAACTGCCAGATTACGCTTCGCTTGAAATCAGGCAGTAATAACTCAATTCAACATGCGAAAATACATTCAAGGACTGCTATAATATTAAAACTCAATCCATTGGAGAAGCTTGAGCGCAGATTACAAACAAGTCAGGTTTGAGGTATTTTCCCAACCTGTAGCATACGATCCTGAGTTGGCGGAAATTGTTCGTGATTATCCTTCACATAACAAAATTGCCAATCAGGCAAGCCAGAACATCTTCCAATATTTGACCCGATATGTCAAGGCAATATGCGAACTCCATTTCGGAAAACCTTTCAGAGACATCAGCGTTCTCGATTGGGGGTGTGGAATGGGGCAGATAACTTACATGTTGCGTAAGAATGGCTCTGACCCGATGAGTTGCGATATTCAGCGATCAGCTGATGATTCCGCCTTTGGTCAACCGACTCCGATCATAGAAAACTGTAATATTGATGTTATCCCTCTCGAACACGATTTCAAACTGCCATTCGCAGGTGATTCAATTGATGTTGTATTGAGCTTCGGAGTGCTCGAACATGTTGCGAATGATCTTGAATCGTTAAAAGAGATAAATAGAATATTGAATCCTAATGGTCTTTTCTTCTGTTTTTTTCTTCCGTATTTTCTGTCCTGGACACAACATCTGGCTCATATCAGAAAAGATTATTATCATGATCATCTCTACAAGATGAAACAGGTGAAAGGTCTTTTGGGAAAGAGCAATTTTGAGTTGCTTGATATCTGGCACAGGCAGTTATTTCCGAAAAATTTTGTTAAGTATCCGAAGTATCGCTGGTTTGAAAAGTGCGATCAGTTCCTTACAAATTATTCATTCCTGAAGTATTTCAGTACTAATATTGAATTCTTAGGCTTAAAATGATCTTGATATCATGGGATTATAACACGTCTTAAAAGTATTTTCGTATAAATCCCTCTGACGTTTCTGGCTGTTTTCAAACGAACGAAGTGAATGCAAACTGCCAGATTACGCTTCGTTTGAAATCAGGCAGTAACAAAATGTTGGATTACAAATCAGACAACTTCTTCCGAAGGGATTTAATAACTCCAATATCACACAAAAGCCCGTTTGAATCTGCAATTTCATATGCCGAATCGAGTAGTTTCTTGGTTTCCTCTAACGGTTCATTTTTGCCAATAAGGTGTTTAGCAAGATAAACTTTTGCCCGAATCACATTTTCTGTATCACCGATATTAACAGCCTCTCGCAATCCTTCTTCGAATAGGGAGTGATCATTATTTTTCTGAATCGCAAGCAATCCTAAACCAATTTTAGCAGACGCAATCCCTCCCTTACTCTTGATCCTGTTGGAGATTTCTATTGAAGATTTGAAGTTCTCTTTTGCTTCATTTAGTTCTCCGATATCAATCAATACAAATCCAAGATATCTATGGGCATAATCCTTTGTGGGGTATTCTTTAGATTCCTCTGTTATTTCAATCACTTTCTTCAGAAGTTTAATTTCTTTTTCTATCTCACCCAGATAATGATAAGCAACACTTAAGTTCAATGTTAAGGTCGCTATTCGATTTTGCATTGAAAGTCGTTCAGCTATTTCAATTGCCTGTTCATAATGTGAAATTGCTTTGCTAAACTCAGCCTTTTCCAGAAACGAACCTGCAATTGTGCTCAGGGCGAACGTCTGGCCTCGTTTGTTACCGGTTATTTTTGAAATGTCAAGTAGTTCCTGCTGTGCTTTTAGCGCTTCTTTTCTTTGTCCTTTTGCCTGATATGCAGTTGAGATGTTTCCGAGATAGTAGGTTTGAATTTGTTTCGATCCAATGCTTTGAGCAATTTCAATAGCTTTTATATAGCATCCCAGAGCCCGATCCAAATCACCTTGTTGATGGTGAATTACACCAATATTCCCGTAGGTAACAGCTTCCTGCTTAAAATCCTGAATTGAACGAGAGAGCTCCATAGCTCGATTGTAATCATGAAGGGCATCGTTAACTTTCCCCATCCGTTTTAGTGTCAATCCCCGGTTTGATATTGCTGCTGCGAGGCCTTTAGGATCATCCGTTACTTCCGCGATATTAGCACTTTGTTGGTAATACTTCAGAGCATCGTCGAATTGATTCTGGGTGAAATACCAAGTCCCGATTTTGCTCAGAGCTGCTACTTTTCCGGCAGGATAATTAAAGCCCTCAAGAGCTTTTGTTGTCTTATTTATAACATCTTTCATTTCATTAAGCTGACTTTTTCGATGGTGATAACGTGCCAGATTATTAAGCGTATCAACCATCATTTTCTTATTTGACAATTTTGCAGCGATCTCTATACGTTCATCAAGGTCTTTTTTCTGTAATTCGATCTTACCGAGAATTGAATATACTTTTGCGCGCATCGAGAGAAGGAGGTATCTCTCGTCAAGGTTATCCGTTTTGGCGTTTCTTTCAAGAGCCCGAGTAAAATAGTCCTCTGCACTCTGATTAGCGTATATGTAATATGCTTTATCACCCGATTTACCGAGATAGATAACTGCCTTTCGGTTATCTTCGGAAAAATAGAAATGGCGTGCCAACGTTTCATACCACTCTTTAAGAGTGGCTTCGTGAATATCCTCAAGTGCAAGACCGATTCGGCGATGGTATTCTCGTCGATGTGCAAATAAAAGGCTGTCGTATGCGACTTCCTGAGTAACGATATTCTTGAAAATGTAATCGTATCTGTCACTCTCCTTAAAATCCTTAATTATCTCGTAACCCTGGAGTTTCTTAATAGACTCGCGAAGTGCTGATTCTTCTATTTTTACGGGATACGAATCGGATATTACCTCTTCTTCAAACTGTTGTCCTATAACAGAAGCTAACTTCACTGTCAAAAGATCCTGGGAGCTTAATCTGTCTAATTGACTCATAACCAGACTTGCCAGCGAATCCGGTAATTCGATATCTGTGAGAATTCCAAAAACTCCAGCTCGAGTAGTTTTTAGTTTTGAATCCGGTAAAATTCTGATCTTATTTTGCGAGCGTAAATTGTCAACCAGTTTTTCGATAAATGAGGGATTTCCATTTGAGAATTTGTAGATAAATTCGACTAATTCTTCATCTATTGTTTGCACTCCAAGGTGATTAACAGCAATAATCTGTGTTTCATCGATAGAAAGGTCAGAAAGTCGGATTGTCTCGGTACTCTTAGAATTAGATATTTCCTCAAGGTCACTTGAAATATCATCTCGATCAATAGGTCGATTTACATACATTATAAACAGACGGCACATCTCTAAACTTCTAAGGAGATATGTCAGGAGGGAAATTGAACTTTTATCAATCCACTGCGAATCTTCAAGAAAAATAACTAACGGTCGTTTGGAAGTTAAAAATCTTATGTATCTTACAAGGAAATCAAAGAAATTCTCCTGACGGAGAAGAGAGTCGAAATGCTCTGTGATTTCATTGTCCTCACATTCAATTCCGAGCACATTCGCAACTATTGGAGTTCTATACAAATGGTCGGGATCGCAAGCCTTCACAACGAAGTTTATCTTCTTCAGCAATTCCTCACTACTACCTGCACCGGGTAAGTTCATCAATTTTCTAATCACTGAAATCCATATCAGGTAAGGAACCTGCTGTCCATAACTCAATGCCTCACCCGCACATATTTGAAAGTTATGCGAACCACAAAGGTCAAGGACTGCCTGGGCTAATCTCGTTTTTCCAGTGCCTGCTTCTCCATTGATGATTAAGGTCTTTGTCCGGGATTTAAGAACTTCCAGTACATTCTTTTCAATTATTGAAATTTCAGCGAGTCTGCCTATGATGGGTTTTTGGCCTGTTGCAGCAGGTTTTGTTTCCTTTTCAAGTACATCAACGACCTCAAAGACCATAATCGGATGTGAAATTCCCTTAAATTGAACTTTTTCCGGTTGTGAAAACTTGAATTTCCTGTCGATTACGTCATGAGTTTTTCTATCGATTAAAAGCTGACCAGGTTCACTGCGCGCCATCATCCTCGCGGAGAGATTGACCACGCTACCCATCACGGTGTATTCCTGTCTGACCGGTGCGCCGACCTCTCCGGCAAAGACAACACCACTTGATATACCAAGTTTTTGCGAAATCCCAAGTTCGCGGAGATGATCATCACCACCAATTAGTTCTAATCCACATCTTACAGCAAGTTCTTCATTATTTTCGTGCGCAACAGGTGCACCGAAGATAATGATCATTTTCGAACCCTTATCTCCCATATCAACTTTATTTATCGAACCGCCATATCTTTGAGTTATTTCAAAGACCCAGTCGTAAATATCGCTTAGTTTCTGGTTGACATCGGGATCGATATCGTAGTCTAATCCGGAAAAGGACATGAAAATCACTGAAATTCGTCTAATTTCACCCACAGACTCCATGCCGAGTGCAATTCGGTGGTATATCTCCGGAGACATGAAGGTTCTTGCAATTTGAGTCCACTCGGGATGGGGTTTGGGGAGGGGAGGAACTGATCGAGAACGTCTGAGTTTCTTTTCATTGCTTATTAGCAAGTACCCATCATCCAAATCCGAACTGGTAATATTGTTTTTACGGAGAATCCCTTTGGAAGTTGATTTCCCTGTCATTACAACCTGCCCCGCAACCGCATGGTGTTCGGAGGAGGCTGCTTCATCAAGTGGAGTTCCTGCCAACAGGATTTCGCGACTGCCCGGTTGGTTCTCTCCTACAACCTTGAAAAGGACAGATCCGGAGGCAATTCCGATTTTCATGGCGAGTGAAAAAACTCCGACTTTGGTCTTAACCTCACCAAAAACGGGCATCAGTGATTGAAGTCTCAGACAGTTTCTTGCAGCACGAGCAGTTATCTTCCGCAATTCCTTCTCAGAACTTGCGGGATAGAAAATTGTGATTGCATCTCCACCAAATTTCCCAACAAATCCACCATCCTGACGAATATTATCTATCATCAAAGTGAAGTAGTCGTTGAGGATATTCGTTAATATCTCTGCTCCCTCTCGACCTATCGATGAAAGCTTTTCCGACATTGCAGTAAAGCCTGAGACATCCGCAAAAGCTACTGCGGAGTAAAATCTTTGATCTGTGTGACCGTCGTGTATCCAGCTCAGGAGCTGATCAGGTACGAAGGAATTTGCTCTGTGTATCTGTTCCATTTTTTTCTTTATAAATTATTGACTTTGTAAACGCGCTTTGAGGTAAATTTTGCTTTGTTGGTTAATGTAATTATATTGTGACAGCGTCAGGATAGTCGATTCGCCTCTCCATAATGACACCTTAGTGAGTTCAACAGATGCTTCGGACGTTGAAGGAGGTAGTTGATGTGGTGAACCGAATATGGTTGAAAGGGTGTCGAGGAGAGTAGAATAAAGACTATCCATGTATGCTTCACCGGAATTGGTGTTGTGCTTGTAAATAATCCTGTCCCAACCTGTCAATCCCTTGCCGGGATGGAATATGAGGTGGACAGAATTAAACTCTACACCATAGGCTGTTGAATATTCCTGAGGCAGTAAATTCAAACTGTATTTTTCTAATCCGGATTTTCGTCTGATAACCCATTGTGGATTTTGAAGACCATGAGCGGCTAAGGAACGATTTGACTTGTGATCGGTCCAGGTTGCCGAATCAGGTGTGGTTCCCCATCCCCAGTTTAAAAAGCCCAGGGGTTCAGAATTCTGAGTAAAATTAACAGGATACTTCAGGTACTCTGGAGGAAATTTGATTTCATCAGCCTGACATCCAATAAACAGAATTGTGAAAACAAAGACCGTCAGGAGCACAATATCTTTGTATAACTTCATGTTTACATGTAACCTTTGGATATAAAATGAGCGAACAACATGCTGGCATTGAGATATCAGTAATCAAAGAAAGCTGGTTTGAAATTCTGGTACATCGAAAGAGCGAGCTTCAACAGCAAATTACGGAGACCGGCAAACTCAGGATGATTGCGGTGTTTGGTGGTGCCGTACCTTCGAAAGATAGCAATAGTTACAAAAGAGCATTTGCAGTTGGAAAAGAACTAGCAAAGCGGGGAGCAATCGTCGTCAATGGAGGATATGGCGGGGTGATGGAAGCTTCCGCTGCTGGTGCTCACTCTGCAGGTGGCACAACCATTGGAATTACATGTACAAATTTACCGGGAAAACTGAATGAGTTCATTGATATCGAATGGCATGTCAACCGTTGGGATCAGAGGCTGTTAGCTCTGGTTTTCCTCTGCCATGGATATGCTGTGATGCCGGGTGCAAGCGGTACCCTGGTAGAATTATCTGCTGTAATTGAAACCCAATTCAAAGGTTTTATTCCCCCTCGACCTGTCGTTTGTCTTGGGCGATATTGGAATTCAGTTGTTAAACGGATCGGTGGAACGTCTGAAATGGTAACATTCGCCAGAACTCCCTCCAATCTTGCAGAAATTCTTACATCTAAATGTTAGGAATTATCCTGACCTACCGAATAATTACAAATTTCCCAAGCTCGATATTTCCATTACCAGATTCAGTTAAATCTTCGACCGAGAACAGGTACATTCCTGAAACGACCTGTTGTTTATTTCTTGAATTCAGGTCCCATGATTCAGCGAAATCCGCATTCCAACCCTGATTTGAATCCCCTTCTGTGTTGTGAGGTATGATATGCACCAAATCACCAGCAACTGTGTATATTCTGATCAAACACTCTCGTGGCAGGTTATAGAAAAATAACCTGCGATCAACCTGCGGGAAAAAGTCAGGGGTGCCGTCATCTCGATTTTCCCACGATAAACCACCACCATGATCAACGGTATAGTCTTCTGTCGCCCTGTAAGGATTAGGTACAACCTGGACGTTCTGTCTATTGTTTCCGGAAGGTGCTGCATATATCATATTAGCCCGTTTGGCGGATTCCAGAGGAGGAGTCCCGGTTTTGTAATCTCCATAATCGAAAGAGGTGACAGCATAATATCGTGGCATAAGTGCATGCGCATTCGGAATTACGTAATAATAATCTCGTGTGTTAGGATCGTAATACAAGTCTCCTGAGCCTCCCATACCCACATTTCTTCCCACTTTCTTTAAATATAAATCAACATTTCCAATTGATATGTGACGAGGGACTCCAGTAGTATCCTCAATTGGACGTGATGCTAAAGAATCTGTTATGCTGAAATATGCCCAGTCAATCACATCAAATTCGTCCATAAAAGAGAAATCTCTTTCTAAGCCTGTATTGGAAGAATATATTCGATAACCTTCAAAATCCCTTTCTCTTGAAAACGGATCTAAATAATCTGCAGCTTCCGACGGATATTTATTCCAGGTCAAAATCACCCAACGGTTGATTTTTTCCAGATCAATCTCCAGTGTTTCACTTCCACGATGCAGTGTTACCGGTTCAGTCAGTAGTTTTAATGATGGCACTGGTGGGGGAGGGGGACCCTGAAAATCGGGATGTCCATCACCGTAATTTAAAATTCCATTCAGTCGTGTATAAATAAATTCTTCCGGTCGTTCAAGAGCATCTTCCTCCCTTGATAAATGCCCATCATTCTCACCTTCATCAGGTCCGGTATAAGTTTCCTCACGTCTCACACCACCAATCCATTTGTAGGCTGGCAAACCGGGTTCAAGAGCATATAATCCGTCTTCACCAACGTCCTCACCATACCATCCATCACCCGTATCCAGTATGCCATCACCCTCTGAACCATCCTCATCAGATGTTCCGGCAATATGGTCATTTCCCCAGTCGTATATGGGAGTGTCAACCATTGGGTTATCGTAAACTCGTGCAGCCCAATCTGCATTGTACCTTAAACTTGTGAACGAGTACCTGTCAGGCACTAATGTCTCGTTATCCGGTTGTGGGTAGTTGCGGTCATGGAAATTATCACCAGCAACATAAGCGACCGTCATTGAGAATTTCTCACCGGGATTCAGTCGGTAAATTCGATTTCCTGCTTCGTCGATATGGTCGAATATACCAAGTGGTCCCCAGGAGAGTAAATACCTCGTATCAAAGCCATTCGCTACATTATTGACACGATCAGGAGGAGTGTCATCCGTAACTCCGGGAATCTTCCAAGCATGTGTTGCGATGATTTCTTCAGGATCCCACCGATCTCTGATTACCTGAGGATTATTCTCGATATATTCGGGATCGTTCACCCAGATCTGGTCGTAATCAAACTCACCGTTGGATAGAATAAAGTACTTTCTACTATCACCGGTTGGAGTTCCATAGGTATCTGTCCATCCTCCTGCTGCGCCATCATCACTCCACGCAGGACCGAAGTCAAAATCGGGTTCACCATTTGATATCCACCAATTAAAAGACGTACGTAGTTTTGGATTCGGGGCTCGTACTACGCGAACTCCTGTCACTCCGGGTGACGTGAAGTCATTTCCTGAGGATACAGCTGTTGGTCGGCCATCATTATCAGCGATCCAGGCTGTATTGATGAGAGATGAATCCAATTCACCATCAGGACGAGTATAGTAAAAGAATTTCTGAAAACCACAGATATCATCGGTAAACCAGTTCGATGGTTCCCCTTCCCAGCCGACATCCGCATCGACATAAAGTCCGATATAGAGGTTCTTCAGGTAATTCCCGGCGATATTTTCAATTTCCCAGTCAATTATGATGAAATTCTGGGCATAGTTATAACTCCATGCGTAGGATTTTTGTGTGATTTTTAAACCAAGTGGGAAATGCGGACCGTCGTTGGGATCATCGTTAACATAAAAGCCATCTGTCAGTGTGTCCGTATATACGATTATGAAATCTTGTTCTGAAGTGGCATCATCACTTGAGACATAATCCCCAAGTCTGTTCCAGGCGTTGGGTCTATCACTTCGCTCAACAATGGCACCGGGTTCATCCTCAGGGGGATAAAACTCATTAATTCGAGGCCTTACCCATCCATCTGTTCCCGTTGAAACACGTGGAAATTCGTAACCCTCTTCCTGAACCATTGCACCCAACCACAATGCTCCCTGAAACAGGTATTGAATATTTGAGTTTGCAGGATATTCTGCTTGCGGAGCCCATGTGCCGGGATATTCAGGGTCGTCCATACCAAGACCGCCCCATATAGAGAAATTGCCAAAGAAACCCCAGTTAGTAATGTTCATCCATATGTTACCAACCCGGTGTACCCGGTTTCCAGTATTCGGATTTGCAAGATTTGTTCGAACAGGTCCCTTTAATTTGGGAGGGGCTGATTCGAGCGCAGCGTAGATAACCACAGGTGATATCATCAGGATAATCCCGATAAGAAGCTGTTTCCAATTGCGTTTTTGCATGGTTCAGTCTCGTTTTGGGTTTAACTTCAAGAGCTTGGAAAAACCACCTCAAAATCAGATTGTAGAGTTTTCTCTATCGATCAAGTAACACCTGACATTGAGAATTACTATATGTTATTATTTCAGCAATACAACCTTTCTTGCTTTTGAGAGGTTTGTCGTGGTGAATTTTATGTAATAAACACCAGCGTTGAATTTATCCGCCTCCCAAACAGAGTTATAAAAACCTCTTTCAAAATGATCTCTCGTAATTCCACTTACAAAAGATCCCTGTACATCATAAATCCCGATTGACACAATATCGGAATTTTTTAAACTGAACGGTATGTTCAGCGTTGAATTAAATGGATTCGGATAGCAAGCATGTAGACTTGATTCAGAAGGCCGCAATATGTCAGTTTCATTTCCAACATTATCTTCCACACCATACCTGACCACCGCCCTGATTAAAAAATTATACCCCATTCCAAACAGATCAATCAGATGCACCCAATCCTGCTCTTCTGTGCTCCATAGCCCACTGCGATTCGTTGGTTGGAATTCACCACTATCCACAAACACTGCTAACGTATCCCACTCATCATTCTGTAAAACATTAACGATTATGTGAAAATCCATCCTAGCATTGAACAACAATTCAAATCTTGATAGATCTATTTCATTCCAAATGATTTCTTCTGCTGAAAACACAAGATTGTCTCCAACGATATCAAGCGAATCGAGGAGATCACGGTGTGGGTGTCCATTCTCGCTCAATCCGAAGGAAACTCTCATTCCCGGATTACCGGCATCACCATAATTGTCAAATAGTGCTATTTGTGCTCCGGTGAGTTCAAATGGCGCTTCTGCAGGTGTGAACCTGACATTGAAACTATGGTCTCTTTGTTCATTTGGCAGCACCAGGAAATCTTCGACGACTTCATCATCGTCATATCTTATAACCTCTGCAAATGAGATGCAGAAGTTAAATAAAAAAAATATGATTGTACTAACAAAGAAACGCATTTGATTTCCAATTAGTGAAAGAGTGTTTAAAGTCTGATATCGATTCTGCCAACCCACAAGAGTTGACGATCATGATTTTTCAGGTAACTATCCAATAGCAGCCTTGAATCAGGTTTAATCACATCGTTAAATAGTTTCCGACCATTGACATGAATCTGCACCGGTTGATCCAGTCTTACCATCTCCGGATGGATATATAGCGAAAAATCTTTTACTCTGTATGTACCAAAGTGGAAAGAATTACCAACTCGATACCCCTCAACACTCCCATAAGGTGATTTGTGTGGGAAAGCATCATATTCAACTGCAGGTGGGATTTGTGATGATAGAGTTAGCTTCTCCTCACCCCTTTGAACAGTGATTGAAATTTGTTCGCCTCTTTCCTTTGTACTCTTGGCAGCTCCGAGATCGTTTAAATTTGTTACTGGTATATCATCAAGTTCAATTACAACATCTCCTGCAATCATACCAATTTTATATGCTACAGAGGTGGTATCATCGGTGATGGATTCCACTCTGACACCATTACCTTCAAATTCTCGATCAGCCATAAAACCGATAGTAATACGGTCTTCGACCTGCATAAAGTTCAGATCTTGCTGCCATTCCTCATCCGGGATTGGTGTAGTATCAATGGCAGTTATTTCAAGCCAGTCAACCTTTCCATACTTTGTGTCTGAACATTGCCAGAATATTTTTGAGTTCAATGGTCTGCGGGCAATGGCTTTTACTCGTTTTGAAAACAGTGGAAGTTCTTCTGATAAATACCCGGGATTATGGCTTGCAGTGTCGTAAGTTGAATAACAGAGATCGGGTGAAATGTACTCCATCAGGAAATTCATCATTGGCATTAATTTACCTGCTGGATAAAGGCCATCCCTGCCACCGTTTACCGGGAACAAAGGTCTTGAAGCCAGATTAGCCGGATACACCTCCATCCCACCCGACCAGGTGCTTACAACAACATGTCCTGACCAGGGAAAGAACAGGGAGAAATCAGTTGGATTCATCATTGCCAGATGATATGATCCTGATCCACCATCAGAAAATCCACAGGCAACAACCCGATTATCATCAATATTGTATTTTCTCTTGGATTCCCTGATCAGCCAGTTGAGGTGATCCATTCCGGTTTCATTCCACCATAAACAGTCCTTTCTTGCGAGCGGCAATAACACTATCCAACCCTCTTCCTCTCCCAATTCGACTATTGGATGCTTTTTCCAATCCTCTTCGGCATCCTCACCGACAAATTCATCCCTGCTGACACCACCATGTAACCAGATGATCAGTGGAGTTGGTTTATGTCGTGAATAATTATCCGGGATATATGTGTAAGATGGTGCATCAAGACTATCATTGATATGGTGGCTGCTTCTAATCAATGTGCCTGTACGTTTTATTTTTGGAAAGTTATCAAACTGCTTAATCCATTTCCCGAGTTCATTTGCCGGGTACTCGCGCAATTCATTTGCCGCTGTGACAGAATTGTCATATTCTCCGCAAATTAAATCAGTTAACAATCGAGTTGGGGCGTCCGGATCGTTTTTTGAATAACTTACAGAATTCAGCAGCAGCAACAACGAGATTACCGTAATTATTACCGAGGTTCTAAAAAAAACATTACACATGTCTAATCCGTTTTTCAGACTTTTTTAATCCATGATTTGGACAGTTTTACTATTTCGCGAGTACCATTTATTGCTACATCAATGTGCTCTTCAGTATTAAACGCACCTATTGAGAATCGAACAGTTCCTCCAATTGGGACAGTGCCCATCTGGACGTGAACTAAAGGAGCACAATGAAGACCGGTTCGAGTTGCGATATTATAATCAACATCGAGCATTGTTCCAGTATTCATAGCTTCGAAGCCTTTAACGTTCATTGACAATACCGGAAGGTGATTTTCAAGGTTGGGTGCACAATACAGAATTACATCATCAATCTCTCGTAATCCTTCCCACAGTTTTTTCATCAATCCCATTTCAAATTTGTGAATTGCTTCAGGACCGCCACTTTCTTCGATAAACTCCTGCCCGGCTAACAATCCCGCGATTCCCATTGTGTTTAATGTGCCAGCTTCAAGGTGGTAAGGGTATTCTTCAAGATGGGTTCTCTGAGCTGATTTTACACCTGTACCTCCCCACCGAGTCATGTGAATTTCAGCGTCGTCTGCGACACAAATACCTCCAATTCCGGTGGGACCGAACAAAGATTTGTGTCCGGTGAAACAGACCGCATCAATATTCATTTCTTTCATATCAATAGGGATAACTCCCGCTGATTGAGACGCGTCAATAGCAAAAAAGACTCCATGATCTTTGCAAATTTTCCCAATTTCTTTGACCGGTTGGCAGGTGCCTATGACGTTTGAAGAGTGATTGATGATCACGAGCTTTGTATCGGATCTGATTGATTTTAAAATGTCATCAGGATTGATAAATCCATTTTCATCGAATTCAAGATATGTTACATCCACACCACGTTCAAGCTGTAAGTGCCATAATGGTCTGAGGACGCTGTTATGTTCAAGGTTTGTCGAGATTGCATGTCCGCCTTGCCACAGGACTCCCTGTATCACCTGGTTGAGAGCATCCGTTGCATTATACGTGAAGACTAAGCGGTCAGATTCACCGCCTCCGAAAAAATTTGATAGACGAGTTCGACATTGTTGCACTACCGATTCCGCTTCTATTGCCCTGTCATACCCGGAACGTCCGGGATTAACACCGAAATCCCTGTAGAATTTCGACATCTTTTCATGTACAATTTCTGGTTTTGGCCAAGTCGTTGCGCCGTTATCGAGATAAATTATATCGCAATCCTGGGTGTTATCCATGAGTTTTAATTCCTTTTTTTCCCTTGTTGTAACTTCACCCTGTGCAAAGGTCAGTACAGAGGATAGTAAACTATGTGTAAGTTAATCTTCAGGACTAAAACAAGCAAGGATGTAGCCAAGTATCTATAGCTGCTGTTGAGTTCTAACGTGTTCTTTTTCAAAAAAGTCGTTTAGAATATTTCTGTGATCAAATGCTATCTGCTCCGGGAGCGATGTATCCGGGAATATTTGGGCTTCTGCAGCATCATCACCTCCTACAGGTGTTGAATTAGAAGTTGAACCGAAAACAACCGAAACAGTATGGAATCGGGGATCGCGTTCCGGATCCGAGTATACACCTACTAACCACAAGTTTGAGATAGCAAGTCCGGTTTCTTCAAACGCCTCTCTAACGGCTGCCGCCTCAACAGTCTCACCAACATCAACGAAACCACCGGGTAATGCCCAACCGGGTGGATCGTAACTGCGCTTTATCAGCACAATTCCAGATGGTGTGCGGATAATGGCATCAACTGTTAAGCGAGGAGTGACCGGAGGCCATGAATCTGACATGATTTCTCCCTGTATTTACTTGATTAAACGATTCCGAATAATTTGTTTCATCTTGCAATATATCAAAAAAATGCCTATATTTATGAGCTTTGGATTACTCGATTATACATAAAGCAAAAAATGTCATCTCCTCTAATCACGAGGCGATACGAGATCAAATAAAAGAGGCTGCATTATCATCGGCACGGAAGCCGGAAGATATTACAGTTCTGGCTGTTTCAAAACGGCATTCAGTGGAGGTTTTAACCGGAGGAATCCTATGTGGGATTACAAATCTGGGTGAAAACAGATTTCAAGAGGCCTCCCACAAAATACCAATGGTGGAAGATTACCTCAAGTCTGAAAATTTTGATCTAAATCAAATAAGATGGCACATGATCGGTCGTTTGCAGTCAAATAAGGCTTCGAAAGCGGCAAAACTCTTTGACGTCGTAGAATCTCTCGAGAGTTTAAAGGTGGCTTCGAAACTCTCCTCAACTGCCATTGATTCAGGAAAGATTCTGGATGTTTTTATTGAGGTCAATACGTCCGGAGAAATTCAAAAGGGGGGTATTCACCCGGATGATGTCAGGGGATTTGCAAGGGAGGTTGCAGAATTACCGGGATTGAGCCTGCTGGGTTTAATGACGATTGGACCCTTGACATCTGATCAGAATCGGATAAAGGCATCATTCAGGGAATTGAGAGAGTTGAGAGACGATCTTGCAGAGAGAATGCCCGGATCCTGTTTCAAAGGTCAGTTGTCAATGGGAATGAGTGGTGATTTTCCCCTCGCAATTGCAGAAGGATCTACTGAAATCAGAATTGGGACGTCAATTTTCGGAAAACGACCGGATTAATTAAGTCTGATTCAGTAGAAGTGATAAAGTTTTGAAAATAAATCGGATGATGCAGTGCTAAGTCCTATTGAGATCAAAAAACAAGAGTTCAGTAAAGCACTACGGGGTTACGATCCAGAAGAAGTGCGTAGTTTTCTCGAGACTATTTCCTTAGAGTTAGAACGGCTCTCAGAAGATAATCGAGCTCAGCAAATAGAGCTTGAGAAGCTGAAAACTGAGCTTGAAACCTACTCGCGAATGGAAAAGAACATGAACGACGCGATGCTTAGTGCTGAGAAAGCCTTGAGTAATGCGCGAGCTGAATCCGAGCGTGAATCAGATTTGCTTCGTAGAGAAGCAAAAATCGAAGCTGAAAACATTCTCCGCGACGCCTTAAATCGTGCAGATGAAATCAAAAGAGAAATCGAATCTCTTGTTATTAGGCGTGACAGTTTCGTTCGTAAATGGCAGCATATGCTCAGTTCAGAGCTCGAAATGCTCAACCTGTTGTCAGAAATAGATACAGAATCTGGACAATTTGAAGTGGAACAGGAAGAGATTAATGCAGAACAATCAGAATAATTTATTTGAGAACATCAATACCGCGGTTGACTTCATCAGGGATGCCGGATATGATAAAACCCCGGTAGCTGGTCTGACATTTGGCAGTGGCTTAGGTGGTATGTCAGAGAGAATGGAAATAGAGCTTGAAATTCCATACGATGATATTCCGGGTTTTGTACCGGCAACTGTAGATTTCCATAAAGGATCATTGATTTTTGGTAAGATATCAGGTTGTGATATTGTCGCAATGAACGGTAGAATTCATTATTATGAAGGCTACTCAATGCAGCAGATTACTTTCCCTGTTCGTGTAATGCGGGGGCTCGGTGCAAAAACGTTAATGTTATCAAGCATCACGGGAGGGGTTAATCCGGAGTATTCTGCTGGAGATGTTGTCATTATTGTAGATCATATTAATTTAATGGGCGACAATCCGCTTATCGGTCCAAATGATGAACGACTTGGGACGCGATATCCGGACATGATGGAACCGTATAATCGAAGATTAGTAACTCTTGCTGAAAAGCATGGCAGGAAACTGGGATTGAGGTTGCCAAGGGCAGTGCTGCTTGCGTTGTCGGGACCAACCTTTGAAACACGTGCAGAATATCGGATGCTCAGAAATATGGGCGCAGATATAATTGGAATGTCTGTAATTCCGGAGACGATTGCAGCGGTGCATGGTGGTATGGATGTTTTAGCATTCAGCCTTGTGTCTGATGAGTGCTTTCCCGAATGCCTTGAGGCAATTGATCTTGATCTGCTTTTAGAAAGAGCAGAAGAAGGATCACGAATAATCTTCGATCTTTATAAAGCAGTACTCGGAGATAAAGATTTCGATAAAAAGTCAGAATAAAGATTTTCGCAGATAAATTGAAAAACAAAACCAAAAAACAGAAACACTGGCAAGAACAATCAGGAGTCGGGCCATTACCGGTTAGTTCGAAAGTCAGTTTCCCTGAACTCGACCACGACGTTTTAAAACTCTGGGATGAGAAGGATATATTCCAACGAACAATAAGTGAAAGGGAAGGTTGCCCCGATTATATCGCTTATGATGGACCTCCCGGAACAAATGGCGTTCCTCATATAGGTCATATAATGCAATCGGCTTTGAAGGATCTCTGGCCGAGGTATTATACTATGAAGGGTTACCGAATTCTGCGCAAAGCCGGATGGGACACGCACGGACTACCTGTTGAATTGACCGCCGAAAAAGAACTTGGATTACACTCAAAGCATGATATTGAAGAATATGGTATCGAGAAGTATATTGATTATTGTCGTAAAACAGTCTTTCGTTACAAAGATGCATGGACAAAAACAATTCAGCGATGCGGTCGCTTTCTTGATGTTGAAGATTATTACGCAACTTTAACTACTGATTACATTCAAACTGACTGGTGGGTACTAAAACAAGCCTGGGAAAAAGGATTGCTTTATCAGGGAAAAAGAGTAATGCCGCACTGCACAAGATGCGGGACTTCACTTTCGTCCCATGAAACTGCACAGGGGTATGAGGATATCACTGATATCTCTCTATATGTGAAATTTGCCGTTATTGGCATGGAAAATACGTACTTTATCGCCTGGACAACCACCGCATGGACTTTATTGTCAAATGTAGCCTTAGCAGTTAATCCGAATCTTAAGTATGCGACCGTCAGAGTTGGGAATGATCGATTTATTCTTGCTGAAGAGAGACTCGAGGATATGAGTGATTTTCTTGGGGATTATACCATTGAGAGTAGTCAAACAGGTCGAAGTCTTGAAGGATTATCTTATAAACCACTTTGGAGATTTCTCGATGATGTTGGTGGGGGTGCTCACCAGGTTGTTGTTGATGAATATGTAACCGCTGAAGACGGCAGTGGTATTGTACATCTGGCACTCTATGGAGAAGATGATTTCCGGATTATCAAAGAAAAAGATATCCCGATGGTGCAATCCGTTGATATAAATGGAATAATTATTGATGAAGTAGAGCCGTTTGCAGGAAGATGGTTTAAGGAAGAAGGTCTGGATGTTGAAATTCTCAAAAACCTTCTCGACAACGGTCTTCTCCTTGGGAAGAAAAAGTTAACCCACTCTTACCCGCATTGTTACCGCTGTGATACACCTCTGATGTATTTTGCCAAGAGTGCATGGTTTATTGCAACATCGAGGATCAAAGATCATCTTTTAACGGCAAATGAGGATATAAACTGGTTCCCAAATCATATTAAAAAGGGCAGGTTTGGAAACTGGCTTGAAAATGTTGTTGACTGGAATATCTCGCGGGAAAGGTATTGGGGATCACCTCTACCGATTTGGACATGCCCTGATTGCGGTGAGCAGCTCTGTGTTGGTTCGCTGGAAGAATTGAGCAATTTGCTACCGGAACCATTGCCGGATGATTTCGATCCGCATAAACCTGGTATTGATAACATTGAGTTAACATGCGGTAAATGCAGTTCTAAGATGATTCATGAACCGGAGGTACTCGATCCCTGGTTTAACGCTGGTATCATGCCCTGGGGGCAGTGGGGATACCCCGCTGCTGAGGGATCAGAAGGTACTTTTAATAACCAGTACCCCTGTGATTTTATATGTGAAGCAATTGACCAGACTCGCGGTTGGTTTTACACTTTGTTGGTTGCATCAACACTGCTAACTAACAGATCCAGCTATAAGAACGTAATCTGCACCGAACATATTCTCGATTCTGATGGACATAAAATGTCGAAGTCGAGAGGTAACATCGTAGAACCTATTGGTGTATGTGAAGAATTTGGGGGAGACGCTGTTCGGTGGAATTTCTATGCAGTGCATCCCTGGACTGTCAGAAGGTTCAAGAACGATGACATGATTGAGGCATTAAAGCAAATTCTGATACCGTTCTGGAACGCGTACAGCTTTTTCACAACATATGCCCTGGTTGATGGTTGGAAACCGATTCAGGATTTGACCTCTTCGAGACATGAACTTGACAGGTGGATATTATCACGTCTCGAGGGTTTGCGTCAAGAGGTTGAAGATGGACTGCAAAACTATGATGTAAGTCGAGCCGCAGGTGCAATTGCAACACATATTGACGAGCTTACTAACTGGTACATCAGAAGGTCACGGCGTAGATTCTGGAAATCGGAGGATGATTCCGACAAAAGAGATGCTTATAATACTCTCTACTTTGAGCTCAAAAATCTCAACCGGATCATGGCACCATTTCTACCATTTACAACCGAGGCGGTTTTTCAGAATCTTGAGCGTGGATTTGAAAAGGATAGTCCGGATAGCGTTCACCTTTGCTATTGGCCTGATGAAAATGCTGACTTAAGGTCTAAACCTTTAGAAGAAGCAATGGAATTGACACGTCGAATATCTTCAATTGGTAGAGCCCTCCGCAATGAGGGTGGTGTCCGTGTAAGGCAGCCGATGAAAGAGGTTGTTGTTTCAGGCGTGAGTGATGAATTTGTACGTGAATACGGTGATTTGATAATGGATGAACTTAATGTCAAATCATTCCGTGTGGAACCAGATCCAAAAGCTCTATTTTCCTACAGTGCAAAGGGAGACTTTAAAACTCTGGGACCGAGATTTGGAAAGAATGTTAAAGCGGTAATTCAAGCGATTCAAGACCTCGGTGATGATGAGCTGGATCAACTTGTGAAAGATGGAAGAATTTCAATTGACGAAGAGTCTATTGAAATTACTGATGTAATCCTGACTCAAGAACCTGCGGAAGGGTATTGGGTGAGGTCGGAAGGTGATTTGACAATCGCAATCGATCAAAACATAAACAAAGAATTACACTCTGAATGGTTGGCTCGCGAATTTGTACATCACGTACAAAACCTGAGACGCGAAAAGGATCTTGAAGTTACACAGAGAATCAGGATTGACTTCTGTGGGAACGGAGAGTTTATTGTGGCGATCAAGAAGAACCACGATTACATTTGTACGGAGACACTAGCAAATGATCTGGTTTTCGAGGAAGATATAGCTGGGATAGAGCCGGTGAAAATCGGTGATCAAAAAGGAAAATTTAATATTTCGATCATAAGATAAGGTGAATTAGATTATGCTCAAACGAGATAAAGTGGTTCGCCAAAATGTTCAGGAGCTCGAACGATATTCTCCGGAAATGGCAGAGTATTTTCAAGAGCTTATTTTAGAGCGTCGAGAGAAGATTCTACGCGAAATGGGTATGTTAACAGAATCAACCCGGAATGCAACAACTGAAGGAACCGGAGAAAATTCAACATACTCCCTTCACATGGCAGATCAGGGAACAGACGCTCAGGAAAGGGAAAAGACTTTTCTTTTGGCTTCTCGTGAAGGTCGGTACCTGAAATATCTGAACCGGGCTTTACAGATGCTCAAAGAGGGAAGTTATGGCTTCTGTACAGATTGTGAAGAACCCATTCAAAAGAAACGCCTGGAATTGGTGCCTACTGCACGGCTCTGTGTTTCTTGCAAGCAAAAAGAAGGATAATGACGACCGGCTTTACAATTTATCGAAACCGCTGGACATACCTGCTAATTGCTTTAATAATTGTTGCCCTTGATCAGATAACAAAGCAATTAATTATCCATTATCTCCCATTAGGTGAGCAAATACGTCTATTCGATGGGAATTTGTTGTGGATCCAGCATGTTATGAATCCGGGAATGGCATTTGGGATCAGAATTCTACCACCAGTTATTTTGGCGATAATTTCTGCATTTGCTGCATGCGTGCTAATTGCTTATCTGTTTTTGTCACCATATTCGCATGGAGGTCAGGGCTTTTCTCTCGGTCTGATAATAGGTGGGGCAATCGGTAATCTCATAGACAGGATATCCATTGGGAAGGTGATTGACTTTATCAGTGTGGATTTTCCGGATGCGATCATGATTCGCTGGCCGACTTTTAATGTTGCGGATTCTTCGGTATCAGTCGGAGTGACACTATTGATAATTTTTTCCTTTCTTCAAGACCGATCAGCCTCAAATAATCATGAGACATCAGATTCTATATGTGTTGAAGAATGAAACGGGAAACCGGGCAATTAGTGGGGCTTATCACAGATTTTGGAGCAAAAGACAGCTATATTAGTGAATTAAAAGCGGCGTATTTTGCTCAGACACAATTTGGACGCATCATTGATATAAGTCATCAAGTGGCGACTGGTGACGTCGAATCTTGCTCATATTTGATATTTAGAGCTTCGCTGGTTTTCCCTAACAATTCAATATTTGTAGCTGTTGTTGATGTTGGTGTTGGCAGTGAGAGGCAGGCAGTTATAATTCGAACGAATGAAAAAATCCTGGTTGGACCGGATAACGGAGTTTTTTCGAGAATCATTGATTGGGACAGTGACCTTAAAATAAGAGCTATAGGTTGGGGAGATGTTGATCACAATCGGAGATCAAAAACTTTCCATGGACGCGATCTATTTATGCCGATTGCAGCTAAAATTGTCAATGGTGAAGATTTTTGCGAAATTGGTACAAAAGGAAAACTTAAAAACACATTTAGACCTGAAAATCCATACAGGACAAATACAGGTTGGAGAGGGAAGGTTCTTTACATAGATAAATTCGGAAATATTGCATCAGATATCCCAAATCAAGCCACAGGGAAAATAAAGCTTGGTTTATTTGATAAAATTGTTTATTCTGAAACTTATTCCGGTCATCCAGAAGAAGATTTGTTCTGGTTGCGTGGGAGTGATGGTTGCATAGAGATAGCAATGAATTGCGGTAATGCTGGAACAAAAACGGGTGTTTTACCAGGCGACCCGGTTGAAATATTCGAGAACACTGCTTAGGTTTTAAAGGTTCTCGCGAGTTTTTTTTACTAACAAAATTCAAGTTGATATGGCAATCAAACTAAATATCTGGGGAGCAAGAGGATCAATTCCTTCCCCAGGACCAAGTACAGTTCGTATCGGTGGGAATACAACTTGTGTTGAAGTCAACATCGACAACAAAACTCGCCTAATCGTTGATGCTGGTACAGGAATTCGACCTCTCGGGCAGCAAATCATTAAATCCAAGAATAGTAAATCCCTGACACTACTACTCACACATTCTCATTGGGATCACCTTTCCGGTTTTACGTTTTTTGCTCCCGCATTTGATCCTGCATCATCCATTAATGTTTATGGTAATCATATGGCTCAAGAAGTTCTTCAAAGGGATATTATTGAGCGTAGTGATAATCGGTATTCTCCGGTCAACATGAATGATCTGAGAGCGAAGATTAAGTTTTTTAAAAAATTACCAGATCCGCTGATCATTGATGGCGTAAAGATTACCGCATTAAACCTAAACCATCCCGGTAACGGATATGCCTTCCGATTTGAACATGAAAACCACTCTTTTGTGTTTATAACGGATAACGAAATAGGTCTGAATTATGAGGGAGGTCATAAACCTGAAGAACTTGTTCGATTCTGTACCGGTGTTGACATAATGATTCATGATGCCCAATATCTCCCTTCTGAGATTGATTCACATCGTGGATGGGGGCATTCAACTTTCGAAGAGGTTATTGATGTAGCAAAAAAAGCAAAAGTTCCCCATGTGATACTTACTCATCATGACCCTGAAAGAACTGATGAAGAATGTACACTTTTATTAGAGCAGGCGAGAGCTTATATATCAAAACATAAACTGAAAATCTGGTGCGAACTGGCGGTTGAAAGGGATATATTTAACCTTTGATATTCAAATAATACAGAATCCGTCTTACTTAACGAATTTTCATATCTATTCATTAAATCAAACCACTCGAAACAACACATATATTGTTGACAAACTACGCATTTGACATTACTTTTACTCTATAGTTAATCTCTGTCCTATTTTGTGAATCAGGGGGATTAACTGCCCTTTAATCAATTAAGCTCTATAGGTTGTGCATCTTTTTCTATACATAACTGTATTGCGATTTTTTTTCGCAAGGGAGCTTTCTGAGATATAAACTTCATTCCGGAACACATTGACTATGCAGAAAGAGATAAAGAGAATTCTGATTACCGGATCATTAGGCCAAATCGGTTCTGAGTTAACTCAAGAGTTACGCGATATTTATGGTGCTGAAAACGTCATCGCAACAGATGTTCGGGATCAACCGTCAGGGGAAATACAAAATTCAGGTCCATTCGAAACGATGGATGTGCTTGATCCCGAATCTATTGATTCAATAGTGACCAGGTATAACATTGATACCGTCTTTCATATGGCGGTAATCCTGTCGGCTGTAGGTGAGAAGAATCCTCAAGCGGCCTGGGATGTAAATATGAACGGGTCTCTCAATATCCTTGAGTCAGGTTTGAAACACAAGATGGTGAGGATAATCATACCAAGTTCAATTGCAGTATGGGGGAAAGGCGTGCCATTGGAGAATACACCTCAGACTTGTTGTCTGAAGCCAACTACAATATATGGTGTCACAAAAGTGTGTGGTGAGTTAATTGCTGATTATTATGTTCAAAGATTCGGATTAGATGTTCGCGGATTAAGATACCCTGGAATAATTTCGCATGAGACATTACCCGGGGGCGGTACGACCGATTATGCAGTTGCAATTTATTACGAGGCGATTAACAATGGGAAATACACCTGTTTCGTAAATGCTGATACCCGTCTTCCAATGATGTATATGCCTGATGCAATAGATGCTACAATCCAACTTGCTCAGGCAGATTTTTCCGATCTTAATCACCATGCAGATTTCAATCTTTCAGCAATGAGTTTTAGTGTATCTGAACTTGCTGATTCTATTAAAAAGCACATTCCGAATTTTGAGATTCTTTACGAACCCGATTATAGACAACAGATTGCTGATTCCTGGCCAAATTCTATTGATGATTCGTCTGCGAGAGAGGAATGGGGCTGGAAACATAAATGGGATCTTGATACAATGACCGAAGATATGATTAAGAATCTAAAGAAGAGACACGAAGCAGGGAAGTTGTATAAATAACCAGTTTCATTTTTGATATTGAACTCTGGTTTAAGTAATTCGAAGAATTTCATGGTTTGTTAATTCCGTAGAAACGGATTTGGTTAATTTGAAGGTTGGTTGGAAAAAAAGAGGACAAAATGGTCGGAAAACAAGTAATCTGGAAATACATCAAAGTCACAGTTTTGACGATTATACTTCTTGCACCGGCTCTTTTAGCACGTCCCGATTTTGATGTTCACCCTCGTGATATAGAGAGGAGACTCGACACGAGAGATCCGATTGAGTGGCAGGGCAGAATAATTGACAGATGGTCACGAGATACTCTGCGGATTGACAACAGTGAAGGGCATGGAGCAAATATGCCTTTAGAGTGGAGAGTTGTAGTTCAACCTGCTGATCAAGAATGGGTACGAGTGTATTTCATTCCCGGGGAAGAAGAAGAGGTTGAAGAGGTAACAGAGCTTGAGGGTGTTGTTGGTGTTGGTCGAGCTCAATGGTTCGTTTGTGTTCAAAAAGGCAACATGTTTGATGAGCAGAATCCTCACCAGTTTGTTGACCTTTTCTTCACGAGTAACGATCCAACGAGAGAGGAATATATCGTTCCAATAGCGGGACATATTGCACCATATCCGATAATTGAGACGAGTTGGCCACAAGGTAATAATAATCCCTGGGGCGGATGGTGGGGGATCAACATGAACTGGATTTTTGGCGAAATGTACTGGGGTGAGGAGTACTCATTTAACCTCAACATCCAGAACCGGAACAATGGAGGTCGGGGAGGAGAGCAGCTGGTAGTTGAGGAAATTGTGTCTGATAATGGTTTCTGGACGATCGAGCCTGCTTCATTTAATGTTGATCCTGGTCGTGCGCAACGAGTTACCTTTACTTTTTCTGCAGAATCTGTAGATGCAAATGGGGCGAATATTTTTTCTATTTCGAATGCCTGGGATCCTCGAGAATTAGGATTCAGAATTGTGTGCGACGTCCTTCCCGTTTTCGTTGTAGATAGTCCCATTCCAGACTGGAATATCGAGGAAGATAGTGAGGAGTTTTTAGTTGCAGATCTTGATACTGTCTTTAAGAGCTCGAGCAGGGGAGTGGTTTATGAGGCAATTACTCCGGGACTTAATTCTCGTATTGAGCGAAACGGTGAGTTTTTCATAACACCACAGAGAGATTGGTTTGGTCTATCGGAGTCTATTGTCAATGCCTCAAATGGTGAGGAGACTCTCGCGGATACTTTTGTTGTAATTGTAGAGCCAATTGCAGATGCACCTGCTGCATTCGATCTTATAAGTCCCGCAGACGGAGAAGAGGTTCAATGGAACAGCCAAGATACGATGTTTGTATGGCAGGAATCAGAGGATGTCGATGGTGATGAGGTTTTATACACTCTGATGTTGCGTGCTGGGGAGAGATTATTAGATTCTTCAGGAATAACCGAGACCAGTTTCCCAATTTGGATTGTCAATCAACTGATAGATATCGCAGAAGAAGGAGATGTATCCTGGACTGTTGAGGCTACTGATGGTGAATTCACGGTTAATGCTTCTTCAACTTACACTAACCATATCCCGCCACGTATACACCCCCCTGGTTCATTCGATCTGCTGTACCCGGAAAATGATCAGACGATCCTCTGGGATATGCCTGATTCATCCTTCAGATGGGCAATAGCAGAAGATGTAGACGGTGATGATTTGTTTTATACATTGTTGTTTTATGTTAATGAGGATACGATTCCCTTTTCTGGCATAAGTGAACCAACCTTCCCAATATCGTTATTAAGAGAGGAACTGAATACCGATGTGGGGGGTGAGTTTTCATGGACTGTTCAGGTAACAGATGGTGTATTTATAGTTGATGCTTCCTCAGTTTTCAGGAATTTCTACGTACCACTGTCTATTGGACCTGATAATGTAAATCAGCCATTGATTCATGGACTGGTTACAGTTAGTCCGAATCCTTTTAATAATGTCACGAGTATAGGTATAAGTTTAGTAAGACAGAGTTTTGTCAGGATTGAAATTTTTGATCCGCTCGGGAGATTAATTGAAGTCATTGCTGAGAAAGAAACCCAGCCGGGACAACATACATACAACTGGAGGGCGGACAATTTAACAAGTGGTCATTACATTGTTCGGGCACAGATCGGAGACTTAATTGTTACGAAACAGGTTGTGTTACAGAAATAAAACCGGACACATTCGAATTTCAAAATATTGTCATTTTAAACGAAGATAAACGGACGAGTATTTATGTACGGAAGAATAAAAAGTGATTTAGTAAACGAGCTTCAGGAAGTTCGTTCTGCGGGTTTGTACAAGGAAGAGAGATATATTCATGGACCACAGGGTGCAAAAATCAGCGTAGAGTATCCCGATAATGCTCCCTTAGAGGATGTAGTAAATTTTTGCGCAAATAATTATCTGGGACTTTCGAGTTACCCCGAAGTTCTTAAGGCAGCCCATGAAGGGCTCGATCACAGCGGTTATGGGATGTCTTCTGTTCGCTTTATTTGTGGTACACAGGATATACACCGTGAACTCGAGAGAAAAATTGCAAAATTTTTGGGCATGGAAGACACAATCCTCTATTCATCTTGTTTTGATGCTAATGGGGGATTGTTTGAAGTATTCATGAAAGAGCAGGATGCAATTTTAACAGATGCTCTTAATCATGCCTCCATAATAGATGGTATTAGGCTAAGCAAGGCTAAAAGATATATTGTTAAGCACGATGACCTTGAGGATTTGGAAGAGAAATTGAAGGCAGCACAAGGTGCTCGATATCGGATGGTGTGTACAGATGGAGCATTTTCGATGGATGGTACAATTGCGCGTCTTGATAAGATCTGTGACCTTGCAGAAAAATATGATGCATTAGTCATGGTTGATGATAGCCACTGCACTGGTTTTATTGGGAAAACCGGTCGTGGTACTCATGAACATCACGATGTCATGTCCAGAGTCGATATTATAACAAGTACCCTCGGAAAAGCAATGGGAGGTGCATCTGGAGGATTTACGACAGGTCGCAAGGAAATGATAGAGATGCTGCGTCAGCGTTCACGACCTTATCTATTCTCAAATAGTCTTGCTCCCGTTGTGGTGAAAGCGGCAATTCAAGTAGTTGATATGCTCGAAGAATCTACTGAACTGAGGGACAAATTGGAATGGAATACAAAGTACTTCCGTGATAAAATGACTGATATTGGATTTGATATAAAACCAGGTGTTCATCCGATCGTTCCGATCATGTTGTACAATGCAAAACTGTCGCAGGATATTGCCCGAGATTTGTATTTTGAAGGTATTTATGTGATCGGATTCTTTTTTCCGGTAGTTGGGAAGGGGCTGGCTAGAATAAGAGTCCAATTATCTGCCGGTCATACAAAAAACCAACTCGATAAAGCTATCAACGCATTTAAAAAAATTGGCAAGAAATACGATATTCTTGGATGTTCCGGAGAACAAATTATCGCCAAATACGGTGAATAATAAACGCCGGATGTCGAAAAATCTTTGTTGACAATAGAGATTTTCCAACGCATTGGATCTTGGAAGATGTTGATGTTGTTGGTTTGTAAATTGTTATTTCGCAATTCAAAAAGTTAACTGGGAAGTAATGTGAATATCTGGGAAGTTTCTCCACAGATTAGTACTCCGGAAGAAGTAAAGAAGATCGTAAAAAAGCTGCGTAAACTCGATGTCAGCAAAATGGAAGATCACGTTCTGGAGCTGCCTGTACAAATCAAATCAGCATTTGAAACAGCAGAGAAATATGATGAGGGTGACATTCCGATGAGTCGGGATAAAGTTCACCTTATTGGCCTTGGTGGATCGGCAATTGCTGGTGATTTAATCAGAGACATGCTCGAAACGCCAAACAAAATTGATGTGCACCGCGGTACAATTCCTCCTCGGGATACAAGAGGAGTAATCGTGTCAAGTTACTCGGGAAATACGCGAGAAATTATTCAAATTGCTGATCAGGTTCATGGTGGTTTGAGGTCGAATGTTTACATTTCCTCCGGTGGTGAACTGACAAGAATGGCGTGGGAACAATCAATCCCAATTTGGAGGATACCAACAGGTTATCAACCTCGAGCGGCATTGGGTTGGGCGATGGGCTTAACAATTTCTCTCATGACAAAATGGAATGTTATTATCCCAAAAATGAGGGAAAAACTCGAGAAGGCTGCGACAAGATTAGCTGTCAGTTTGGATAAAGACGAACCAACAGAACATCCTCTAATCAGAGCGGCTCTTCCTATTTCAACAACGATTAAGGGAAAAAGTGTAATCGTCTTTTACTCAAAATCTTGTACAGGAATAGCCACAAGATTAACAGCGCAAATAAATGAAAACAGCAAGCATCCTGCTTTTCAGATCGAAATCCCTGAGGGATTGCATAATTCGGTAGAGGGATTGAATAAACTCGATCACCGAAGATGGGCAATGATATTCCTGGCTGACCCAAATGACACACCCGATCTTAGGGAGACTTTTTCAATTGCAGCAGAGTACTTTGATGAATTAGGATTCAATTGCCTCCCGTTTCCTGCGGCCGGTAATGATCATTTCGAATTAACTCTTTCTCGTATTGTGCTAGCTGATTATGTAAGTCTATTTCTTTCTGCTATCAAGAGTTTAGACCCAACTGAGCTTGTTGTAATTCCTGAGATAAAGCTTCGAGGTGAACCTCCAAAACCTGAAGCTGAAGCTGAAACTGAAACTGAGCCTGAACAAGAATCAGAATCAGATTCGGAGTCAGATACAAAACCAGAAAAGCCAAAAGAGCCCTGGATTCCACCCGATGAAGAATCCGGTAAAGATGATAAACCTGAGGATGAATCCGAGACTCCTGACGAATCCATTGGGAATGTGTAATTTCAATTCTGTATTTCATTCTGATTTTCTAATAAAGGGAAGTCGGAATTGAGAGACAAAAACTACATGCACCGCAACCTGAAAGGATATAATCGATGAAGGTGATAATCCCCGCAGCCGGAGTTGGAAGCCGGCTGCGTCCTTATACATATACTCTGCCAAAAACGCTCCTGCCGATTGCGGGAAAGCCAATTCTTGAATATATAATTGATCAGGTCATGACCTGGGGTGCGACTAAGTTAACCATTATCCACGGTCATCTCGGGGATGAAATCAGAAAATTCGTCACCGGGAGATATGATTTAGAAATTGATTTGCGGTTGCAGAAACCTCAACGGGGTCTGGGTCATGCAATATATACAGGAATTGACCCGAACGACGAAGATGTCCTGATTATCCTTGGAGATACAATCCTTGATACCGATATGATACCGGCAATTAAACGAGGTGTAAATGCCATAGGAGTTAAGGAAGTTAATGATCCGAGAAAATTTGGGGTCGTTGAGGTTAAAGGCAATAAAGTCATCCGACTCGTCGAAAAACCGAAAGAACCACAATCAAACCTCGCTATTGTTGGCGTATATTATATACGAGAGGCAGTAAAGCTCAAATCTGCAATTGAAGAAACAATGAAGAAGAGCATTACTGTAAAGGGAGAATACCAGATAACTGATGCATTGCAATTGATGATTGAAAAGGGAGAAGAGATCGAGACTGTTCCGATCACAGGATGGTCAGATTGTGGTAATCCTGATACTCTTCTTGAAACTAATCGTCATATTTTGGAGCGTGATGGGGGAGGGATGGAGGGTGTTGAAATCAAACAGTCGGTTATCATCCCGCCGGTGTTTATTGGTGAGGGTGCGGTAATAGAAAAATCCATAATCGGACCATACGTATCGATTGGAAAAAGCTGTAACATTAACGAAACAATTATTCAAAACAGTATGATAGGTGCAAAAACTATTGTGCATAGAGCGATGATTTCAAAAACTCTAATTGGATACAGAGCTGAAGTAATTGGACGACTGCATCAGATTAATCTGGGTTCTTCAAGCTGGTTAAAGTTGTAGCATTAACTAGAAAAATGACGTGTGAAAACTGATAGACAGATTAAAAACACTTGATTTACGAAAAAAAGAGAATGGGAAATTAAATGGCAAAAGAATACATTTTTACATCCGAATCGGTAACTGAAGGACATCCGGATAAGATTGCGGATCAGATTTCAGATGCTGTTCTGGATGCAACATTTAAAGATGATCCAGTCAGTCGAGTTGCGTGTGAAACCTTCCTGACGACAGGAATGGCTTTGATTGGAGGGGAAATATCAACAAAAACTTATGTTGATATTCCAGCAATTGTAAGGGACGTAATTCACAATATTGGGTATGTTCGAGCAGAGTTTGGATTTGATGCTGAGACTTGTGCAGTAATTACAACTATTGATCAGCAAGCATCTGATATTGCTATGGGCGTTGATCGAGCAGGAGCCGGAGATCAGGGTATGATGGTTGGATTTGCATGTACCGAAACTGAGCAATTGATGCCGTTGCCTATACAGTTAGCACACACTCTGGCAAAAGGATTAACAGAACTCAGAAAGAGCAATGAACTTACATATCTTCGACCAGATGGAAAAACTCAGGTTTCAGTCAAATATATTGATGACAAACCTGTCGGGATTGAAACAGTTGTCGTTTCTACTCAGCATGATGAGGACGTAGATCAAGAAACAATTCGTGAGGATATGATTAACAAGCTAATCCTGAAACTGATACCCTCTAATCTCATTGATCGGGAAAAAGTTAAAATTCATGTTAATCCGACCGGACGATTTGTGCAAGGTGGACCTCATGCTGATACAGGTTTAACAGGTCGTAAAATAATCGTAGATACGTATGGTGGAATGGCACTTCACGGTGGAGGCTGTTTTTCAGGTAAAGATCCAACTAAGGTAGATAGATCCGGAGCCTATGCGGCACGTCATGTGGCAAGAAATATTGTTTCTGCAGGTTTAGCAGAGAAGTGTCAGATTCAAATTGCCTATGCTATTGGTGTTGCGGAACCCGTTTCATTGATGGTCGAAACATTTAACACAGGTGAAATTCCCGATTTTGAAATCACAGAAATAGTCAGAAAGAACATAGATCTTACACCATCAGGGATTATTGACAGGTTGGATTTACGAAAACCAATATACCAGGCAACATCGGCATATGGACATTTCGGAAGAACCGAATTGGGATTGCCCTGGGAACAGGATGATCTGGTAAAGCTCTTAAAATAAAGTGCTGTCCAAAACACATTAAATATACCACACCCCTGAATAATCAAAAACTGCATATTCGGGGGTGTTTGTTTATAGTACACACGAGAATTTTGTTTCAAACAAACAGATATTCCGGATTCAACAACAGAGGTCAAGATGACAAAATATGTCACTCCAATCCTGATAATGTTCTTAGTCGGGATGGTTTTTGTTGCAGGATGTAGTCTCGACGTTGAAAATGTCGGGGCACCAGTATGGGACATTGAGGTAACCATCCCATTCAGTGGAAAGGTTTATCGGTTAGGTGAACTCACCAACGATCAGTCAGAATTTGATGAAAATGGATGGGCAATTTTTGAAGATAGTACCAGCTCTGAGTTGAGGTTTGAATATAAGGACGTGATTGAACCTCAAACTATTGCCGAGCGCCTGCGGGTTGATAGGTCAAGTCGAGGTAACTATACGAATGAAATTGGTCTTATTTCAATCGAAGAGCCCCCTCTCGAGAACAGTTCAATTATTATTGAACAGTTAAGTGATGATTTCGAAACCGGAGGAGTGTATCCATTAATTCCGGCATTTGATTTCAGTGGTGTTGAAGATTCATTAACCTTCGAAGTCTTCAAGTGGGTAAACATCCAGGAAGGCACATTGACAATGACAGTCACAAACACCTTTCCGTTTGATATTGTAAATCTCCAGATCTTCCTGAGTAGTATTGTTGAAAGGGGAGGACAGAGAGAAAGGGATGCCGTAGGCAATGTAAGTTTCAATCAACCGATTCAAACGGGAGATACAGAATCCAGAGATATTGATCTCGGAGGTCAGCAGATTTATAATGAGATTCTGGTTCAAATCAGGGGAGAAGTACCCTTTACGCAGGGCCCGGTGACAATCGCAGAAGGTAACAATCTGAGAATTGATATTGGAATTAGTGAAACTCTGGTTACCGCTGCAAAGGCGGAGGTTGACCGTCAGGAATTTAATGCGCCTCACTCTATTCCGTCTGATGAAGATATTACTGTCGTAAGTGCAGAAATTAAATCAGGTATGGCACACCTCCAGCTTACCAACACAACTGGATTCAGGATATTCGTTGACATGATATTTGACAATATTATCCTTGCTGATGGCAGCTCGGATTCAATGCACTTTGTTATAGATCCAAACTCCACAACCAGTCAGGATATTCTTCTGACGGGCAAAGCATTTAATATGCCACTAAATGATCAGCAATTCAGGGTTCGAAATTATGTCGCAACTGAAAACACGCGGATTACGTATAATAATCCTGAAGATCAGGCGGTGGAGATTAACAGTAGTCAAGGAGTTGAGATTGAATACTGGACTGATGAAATGTTTTTCAGCTCATTGGAAGGTGCTTTAGTGAAAGAAGAATTTGATCTGGGTACTCAAGATATTGATGTTGAAATTCCAGAGGGTCTCGATAATATCAATTTCGAAAGAGCTGATGTTAAAGTTGATCTTGTAAATGATATTGGTATTTCTGTACTATTGGATTTAAGGATCATTTCCAGTAATGATAATCAAACCGAAATTCTCGATACGACCTTCGTATTTACCCCAGGAGATCGAACTTTGGAGATTCACGGTATTGATCGACTGATTGAAATCATCCCAGATAGAATTCAATCTACAGGTTCGGTGAAAGTTGGGACATTCTATTTTCCGGATGCCGGTTTGATGATGGTGCATGAAGATCAAGGATTTTCAGGGGATGTATTGCTTAAGTCGGATCTGAAATTTTCACTTGAAGGCACCAACATGACCACTGATCCGATTTCACTCGAAGAAGAGTTTGATTACCCATTAGAAAACGTTTCACTTAGAGTAGTTGTTGAGAATAGTGTTCCATTATCAGGTGATGTAAAATTGCTAATGGGAAATGATCTTGATGCTATGGATACTATTCTGACAGCAGGTTTACCGCAAGCTGAAATACTTAATCATAGGGTAAAGGAGGCTGCTCGGAGTGAGTTGGTTTTTGATTTAACACCTGCGCAGCTGGATATCATGAAAACCCTTCCTCTGTATACACAACAAGTTCTGGTGCTCAATAGTTCTCAAGGAGAATTTGTGCATCTGTATGCTGAAGACTCTGTTTCTGTTCAAGCTTCCGCATCTGTCCGCTATTTCATTAACCCGAATGAGGAGGATGAATAAATGAAAAGCAAATTTAGCATCCTCGGAATCGTAGTAATATTATTACTCGTTATGTCGGTCGCCTTATATGCACAACCTATGCGAACCGGGAAAACTACAGGACTGGCTGGTGCAGCTGGTGGTACTATGTTTGGTGTGCAGGCAAATGGCTGGAATCCGGCAAATCTTGGGCTTTCTGCCAATCCGGCATATTCCTTCTATCTTCCCCTGTCAGGTGGGGCATCCTTTGGAAATAATTCATTCTCCCCCGAATACCTTACAAAGACATTTGTTAAAGGTGATACATTAACATCTGATAAGAAAGCGGAGATTCTTGGAAAAATGGAATCTGATGACTTCAAGTTATACTCTTACAGTGGAGTACCCATTCTTGGAGTATCAGTAGGTTCTCATTCATTCAATGTAGAGTCTTTTGTTTTTGCCGACGCAAAAATGCCAACAGCCCTGTTTGACCTTTTATTAAGTGGAAATGACGTTAACAAAACCTACAATCTTGGAGACGTTGAATCTGAAGCAATTGGTTATTCCACAATATCATATTCTGTTGCAAAATCATTTACACCCCCACATGCCTTATTAGGTGAATTTTCGCTTGGTGCAACATTTAAGTATGTATATGGTCATGCCGGAGGTGTTCTTGATGAACATGAGGGGCATATAATAATCAGTAACGAGACAATTGACGCTGAAGGCAAGTTCAGATATCTGTTGTCCCAACAGGGTGATGGTGTGGGGCTTGATCTTGGAGTATCTGGTGTAGTAGAGCCCTTGAACATGTATTTAGGATTGTCATTAGGGAATATCATCGGAAATATTAGCTGGACGGATTCAGAAGCGAGTGAATTTGAATTCTGGCATCTCAATGGTGTTGAAATTGATTCACTTACTGAAGCTGACTACTGGGGCAGTTTCTTTAATGATAGTGATACTACTTATGATGCGGGAGATTTCAGCACACCTCTGCCGCGCTATGTCCTGCTTTCCGGACAAAAGTCATTTTTAGAAGACAACATTGATGTATTTCTTTCATGGTACCAGGGATTGAATGAGTCTTCCGGTCATTCCCGAATCCCTAAGATATCTGTTGGTACAGAACTTAATTATCTGAAGTCTTTGCCAATTCGATTCGGTCTCGGATTGGGTGGAGTTGAGAGAACACAATATGCGTTCGGTTTCGGATTTAATACTCCTTTCTGGCAGTTAAACATCGGGATGTCATGGGAAAGAGGATTTGCATTTGGAGCAGAAGGGATGTCATTCAGTTTGACCAATTACTTTGGTCAGAGCTATAAAAGGACTAAAAGTGCTGAACATACATTTCGCGATCGAGCAGCAAATTTTGCCTCAAATATCAATGCTTCAGAATGATCAATAGAATCGTGTGAGTACAAAAAAAAGGGAACGAAAGTGTCCCTTTTTTTTCTCAGCCTTAAAGAATTATTTTGCCTTTGAGGCAGTTTCTTTAAGTATATGTCTTCCAATTACAGTTCTTTGAATCTGGTTTGTACCCTCATAAATCTGTGTGATCTTCGCATCACGCATGAACTTTTCAATCGGGTAGTCACGCATATAGCCATATCCACCGAATATTTGAACAGCATCGGTTGAGACCTTCATTGCCGTGTCACCGGCGTAAACTTTGCACATCGCAGATTCTTTCGCGATCTTCCGTGCACCGGAATCAATCATTCTCGCTGTAGCATAGACCAGCGCGCGTGCAGCTTCGATTTGAGTTGCCATGTCTGCCAGCATAAATTGAACTCCCTGGAAAGAGCCAATTGATTTTCCAAACTGTTCACGTTTAGATGCATATTCAGCTGCAAGATCAAATGCACCCTGGGCAATCCCAACTGCCTGAGAGGCGACTCCTGGTCGACTCCGGTCAAGTGTTCTCATTGCTACCTTGAATCCCTCTCCTTCACGACCAATTCTATTCTCAACAGGAATTTCACAATCTTCGAAAATAACCTCGCAGGTCTTCGATGCGCGAATACCCATTTTGTCTTCCACTTTTCCAAATCTTAGGCCAGGTGTTCCATCCTCTACAATAAATGCCGAAGCCCCCCTCGTTCCACGATTTGGATTGGTTGAAGCTATTACAGTATAGACCTTGGCGACTGAAGCATTGGTTATGAAATGTTTTGTTCCGTTCAAGATGTACTTATCACCTTTGCGAACAGCCTTGGTCTGTATGTTTCCGGCATCACTTCCGGCTGCAGGTTCAGTAAGACAGAATGCTGCAAGATGATTTCCCGCCACGAGATCCGGGAGGAAACGAGCTCGTTGTTCATCATTGCCACTGAGAAGAATTGGGAAGGTACCAAGAGCTGTGCCAGCAACAGCAAGAGCAATACCACCACATATACGTGATAGCTCTTCAGTTACAATCACGAGGTCCAAAACACCACCACCCATGCCACCAAATTCTTCCGGGATGTAAACGCTGAAGAATTCTGCACGTTTAAATTCCTCTACAATATCCCATGGGAAAGAGCTCTCTCGATCGTGTTTAGCAACAATCGGTTTAATTTTCTCGAGGGCAATCCGTCGTGCGAGATCCCGCATTTCAATTTGGGATTCTGTCAGGAAATAATCCATTTATCCTCCAAAGTATTGATTCCAATGTTCATCGTCTTCATTTCAAAGACAGTTACAGCTCGAAACTCAGATATCAAGTTCCAGCAAAGCGTTTTTTGCAGCCTCCTGTTGTGCTGCTTTCTTGTTATGTCCAATTCCTCTTCCCAGCGATTCTCCCCGAAGCTGAACTTCAACCTCAAATTCTTTATCATGATCGGGACCGGTCTCATTTACAACAACATAGCTCGGGCTTCTCCAGTTCATTGACTGGGCATATTCGAGTAACTGGCTTTTATAATTTTCGTCGATATCATTCTCGACGATATTCTCAATTGTCGGGAGTATGAACTTTTTTATAAATTTCGTAGCTGCTTTTTGCCCACCATCGAGGTAGATCGCAGCTACTATGGCTTCAAGAGTGTCTTCTAAAATCGAATCGCGTTCTCGTCCACCATTTCGTTCTTCATTTTCACTCATCAAAATATACTGACCAAGATCGATAGTTCTTGCGATACTTTGGAGGGAATGACCACTCACAACTCTTGATTTCAACTTACTTAAATCACCCTCTTGCCTGTCAGGAAATCTTTCATAAAGGTATTCGACTACAATTAGGTCGAGTACTGCATCACCGAGTAACTCTAATTGTTCATTAGAATTTGATCTTCCTTCACCAGTCTCCTGCAGAACTGAACGGTGAGTGAGTGCCCGTTGTAATAACATGAGATTATGAAAGTGATAACCTATTATCTGCTCGATATCCTTAATGGGTAGATTAATGGGGGTATTCTTCTCAAACACCCGGTTAAGAAAATCTCCTATTATTCCGAATGTTAAGAGTAACGTTTTATCACCAGGGAAGCATTATGACCACCGAACCCAAAATTGTTACTGATTACGGCGTTTAGGGTTCTTTTAACTGCATAATTTGGTGTTGAGTCAAGATCACAATCCGGATCAGGAAACTCATAGTTGATTGTTGGGGGAATAATTCCTTTTTCCATCGCCAGGATAGAGGCAATTGCTTCCACACTACCGGCAGCTCCCAACATGTGACCATGCATGGATTTTGTAGAACTTACAGCTAACTTATAGGCATGATCTCCAAACGCGGATTTTATCGCAGCAGTTTCCGATTTATCATTAAGCGGAGTAGATGTACCGTGCGCGTTGACATAATCTATATCGGTAAGTTCAAGACCTGAATCTTTCACTGCTATCTTCATTGCTCTGACGGCACCATTTCCGTCATCCGGGGGGGCGGTTATATGGTGTCCATCACCGGTAAAACCAGCTCCGGCTAATTCACCATAGATATGTGCGCCCCGTGCTTTCGCGTGTTCCAGTTCCTCAAGCACCATTATTCCCGCACCCTCAGCCATTATGAAACCATCACGTTTCAAATCGAAGGGACGACTTGCTTTTTCAGGTGTTTCGTTGCGAGTTGAAAGTGCTTTTAATGAGCAGAATCCACCAAGCCCCATGTTTGTAATAGGTGCTTCCGAACCTCCGGCTATTACAACATCAGCATCATTGTATCTGATCGTTTTCATGGCAATGCCAAGTGCATGAGCAGAAGTTGCACAAGCGGATGTTGTTGCGTAGTTAGGTCCCCGCAATTGATACCGAATGGAAACCAATCCAGCAGCGATATCTGAAATGAGCATCGGAATATAGAAAGGTGAAATGCGGCGAGGGCCACGTTTCATGAAGGTGGAATGTTGATTTTCTGAGGTGTTCATTCCACCAATACCGGAACCGATTATCACACCGATCCGATCACGATCACAGTTATCAAAGTTTATTCTGGAATCATCAATTGCCTGAATTGAAGCGGAAACAGCATAATGACTGTATAAGTCCATATGACGTGCTTCTTTGCGTTCAATGTACAGGTTTGGATCGAAGTCCTTAACTTCCCCGGCGATATGGACGGGGAAATCAGTAGAGTCAATATGAGTTATATTGCTTATCCCGGATCTGCCATTCAATAGGCCATCCCAGAAAGCATCAACAGTATTGCCGATTGGTGTTATTGCACCGATTCCGGTTACAACTACTCGGCGAGGTGTGATTGGAGTTAAATCCACGGGACAGAAACTCCGGTTATGAAAGTTTTGACTTTAGATAATCTAATGATCTGCCAACAGTTGTAAGATTCTCAGCCTCTTCATCAGGTATCTCGAGATCGAATTCTTCTTCAAATGCCATAACGAGTTCAACCGTGTCAAGTGAATCTGCACCGAGGTCGTCTACGAATGATGCTTCCGGTGTTACAGCAGCAGCATCTACACCTAATTGTTCAACGATGATTTCTTTAACTCTTTCTTCGTAAGAAGCCATTATCCTTTCTCCGTATGTGTTTTGCGTTTTTTTAGTATTTACTCCGAAGATAGTATGAATCAATGTTATCTTGAGACACTATCTTCGAATAATCAATTTTTGCGGCAAGCAAATGCCTCTATCTTTTCATGCAATTTTACTTCCGAAATTCTCTCAGCTTGCATGATGGCTGAAGCGATCGCCCTTTCAGATGAAGATCCATGACAAATTATTGAAACACCTTTTACCCCCAGTAGAGGTTCACCACCAAAGGCTTGTGAATCGAATCGTTTTGCGATTTCAATGCGAGTAGGTTCATCACAATCAGCGGGTAACAACTCCTGCAGAAGCGCCGGCAATCCTTCGGTGTATTTTAATAGAACATTACCTACAACGCCGTTTGTTACAACGACATCTGCTCTTCCGGCGGGTATATCATGACCCTCAACAAAGCCGATGAAATTGAAATTACTGTCTGTCAGTAACTTGTGAGCATCAATTGCAGATTTTTTCCCGATTAATTTTTCGTGTCCGACATTCAACAGTCCTACTCGCGGATTTTGTATTCCGAGGACTTCCTGAACATAAACATGTCCCATTATTGCGTATTGCACTAAGTGATGTGCAGATGCAACAAGTCTTGCACCAACGTCCAACACGAAGGTACATCCGGTTGCTGTCGGAAATGAAGAACCTATCACAGGACGTGTGATTCCGGAACACTTCTTTAACTCAAGTAGTGTTGCGACAACCTGAGCTCCTGTTGTACCAGCAGAAACCACAGCATCAACATTACCAATGTAATGCTCCCTTAAAGCAGTCCTGATAGGTGAATTCCGATCCCTGCCAGAAGCATGTGGATCTATTGAATCTGTACAAGCTTCATCTGGTGTATCAAAGATCTTGATTCGACCACTATGGGAATCGCCCAATTGGTCTTGTATACGCTCTTTTTTCCCGAAGAGATAAACTTCCAGGTCCGAACTTCCAGACTCATCAGCTTTCTCACATGCGAGAAAAGCACCCCCGATAGTTGCAGCAGGGGCAAAATCCCCACCGAATGCGTCAAGTGCAATCTTCATATAATCGTCGGGATTTGGGCTTAAACCTCAGATAGCTCTGTTACGCCTCGCGCGGGGCGATGACCTGTCTACCTTTATAAAAACCGCACTCAGGGCAAACGGTGTGCGGTTGCTTAATATGGTTACAATTCGGACATTCCATAATTGTTGGTTTGTCCAAATGGTGATGACTGCGCCGTTTGTCTCGCTTACTTTTAGAAATCCGTCGCTTTGGTACAGGCATTTTATCCTCAATGTTGTTTATTTACAAAATTCTGGCGTAAATCGTAACAGAAAACCACCGATAAAACAAAAAAAGAACTTAATCAAATATGTTTTTCCGAATCGTGATCACAAGAGCAATTTTCGATGTTTAAATTTACTCCACAATTGATGCAGAGTCCTTTACAATCACTTTTGCAGATATTCTGCATAGGGATCGAAAGTAGAATTGCATCAATAACCTCGGTAGTTACGTCGAGATGATTTTGACCGGGAAGAAAACTTCGAGTTTCATCTCCAGGCACCTCATCAGGTAAAGATTCTTCTCGCTGGACAAAATACACTGAATTTCGTCCATTTATTTGCTGCTGAAAATCTTCTCCACATCTGTCACAACAGATAATACCGGTTGTATATGCAGAGACATTGACACGAATTTTGCCAATCCCCTTTTCAACCTGGAATGCTACTTTAACCTGAGAATTGAATTGATCCGGAGAAAGTTCTAATTTGCCCGGTTCAACAGTTTCTTCCCATTCATTGATTCCAGTGCTTAACTGAGATATTTGAATCTTCATTCTACAAACGTGAAAATATAATATACGAATAGTGAGCAGTCAAGTTTCTTTTACGTGATTTGAACATACTCAGAATTCATATTTGTTTATTTAGCAAAATCATAGACGCAACAGCTAGATAAATGAAAAGACCAACAATATCATTCATCGTAGTTATAAATGGACCGGTTGCTAATGCCGGATCCATCCCGAATCTCTTTAGAACAAGAGGTACTACTGCGCCAAGTATTGCTGCAAATATTATAACGAATATCAGTGAAAAGGAAACTACCAATGCCAGCATGATATCTTTTTGCCAGATCCAGCAGGCAAAGAATATTGCAATACCACATATAATGCCTGCAAAGAGTGCTAGCACCCCCTCTCTGACTAACCTGCCAACTAGACCATATCCGCTGATTTCTCCAGTTGCGAGACCCCTTACCATTACAGAAGAGGTTTGAATCCCCGCATTTCCACCCATTGCTGCGACGAGAGGCAGGAAGAATACTAATGAGGTTATACGTGCAAGTTGACCCTCATAATTTGAGATTACCATGGCTGCTGATATCCCTCCCAATAATCCAACTAAAAGCCAGGGTAATCTGCTTCTAAGGTTTCTGATTAGCGACCTTTCTCCGGGATCGATCTCAACCTGTCCTGATAGCCGCGCCATGTCTTCCTCAGCCTCTTCAGCGATTACATCAAGAACATCATCGTGAGTTATTCTGCCAAGGAAGCGATTTTCATCGTCAACAACCGGTGCAGCCACCAGATCATATCTCATGAAAAGCCCGGCGACCTCCTCTCTGTCCATTCCGACATGGATTTTTATCAAATCTGGATCCATTATCTCACTGACAATCTGATCCGGTTGAGCAATAATAAGATCCTTTATTGACACTGTGCCTTTTAATTGTTTCCGGTCGTTAGTCAGGTAAACATTATAGAAATCTTCATGTTTCCAGGCAGTACTACGAATACAGCGGATCACATCATCAACGGTACTGTTCACCGGTGCGGAGATGGCTTCCTTCGCCATTATCCCACCGGCAGATTCCTCATCATATGTAAGTAGTTCTGAGGCCTGAGTGCGTTTACTTTTCGGCAGTTTACTCAGGATGATCTCGGCTTGTTCAGGTTTTATATCACCCAGCAAATCCGCGATTTCATCACTGGCAAGATGGGAGGCTACTGCGACTCGTTTGTCGGATGGGATGCGATCAATGATATTCGATTGATCGTTGCCGTCCAGTTCTGCAAGAACATCCGCAGCTAACGGTGTGTCTAAGAGGTTGAAGATATGCAGTCTCAAATCAAAGGCAATTTGCTCGATGAGATTGGCAATATCTGCAGGTCTTTGGTCCTCGAGGACTTGCGCTAAAGTGCTGTCATCCTCAACCTCTACCAATTCAAACCATTGATCCGGTGTAATGGGTACTTTTTCGTTTTTGATTTGGAAATCAAACATTATTCTTAGTATCCAAATCGATAAGGTCTTTTGTTAGAGAGACAAATTCCTCAAAAGAGAAATGTTCCGGTCTTCGGGTAAAGTCATAATCCAGATCCCGCCACCCTTCAGGAATTTCGTTTATCACGTTCAGGCTATTTCTCATCATCTTCCTGCGTTGTGCGAAACAACCTCGCACAATCCGACGGAATTGCAAATAATCAACATCCGACATTTCCGACGGCTTCTTAAACGTGAAACGAATGATGCCACCGTCCACTCTGGGTTGAGGCATGAAGTGTCTTGCAGGAACCCTGAACAGGTACTCGACATCAGCATGATATTTTGCCAGGAGAGTTATCGCGCTGTAATCTTTGCAGTTTGGCTGAGCTGAAAGCCTGAGACCGACTTCATGTTGAACCATAACAATCATTTCGTGGACATTAGGAGGGATCTGTTCTCGCACAAATTGACAGACAGAGAACAAAGTTGCAGTTGCCAGATGATAGGGAAGGTTTCCTGCAATAACTACATCATCGGCTTCTTCTGATAATGATTTCCAGTCCAGTTCGAGTATGTTTCCGGTGATGATCTTAAAGTCTCGGTAGTGTTTTAGTCTCGAATGCAGCTTCGGAATCCATGTCTTGTCGATCTCGACCGCAAGAACGCGGTGTCCTGTTTCAAGTAATTCTTGAGTTAAGAAACCATCACCAGGTCCGATTTCAAGAACTAGATGTTCAGTTGGAATTGCCTTAGCAATACGGTGTGCCATCTCATCACTGCGCAGAAAGTTTTGCCCCAGTGATTTCTTGAACTTAGGACCGGTGATTTTCTTGTTTTTAATCGGTCGACCCCAGGGATCGAGTTGCTGACGTGATTTTCGGCTCATAATTCAATTGCTCCAAGAACTTCCAATGCTTTGCTGAAAGGTTCTTCAGGGCAGGTAACTGATGCACGAACCCAACCAGTGCAAGATTTTCCAAATCCTGTACCCGGGGTTAAGAGAACTCCTGAAGATATTGCTTTAGCAACAAAGTCTGTTTCACTTCCCCCTGGTTTGAACCAGACGTAAAACGTCGCATCAGACTCAAAAACCTCTATTCCCCGGCTCTTTAATACAGAGATTAGTCGGTTGCGTCGGTTGCGGTAAATCTTCATAAAAGATGTGATCCCATCCGGAGGTTTCCCATTTTGGTAACTCTCAAGAGTTGCACCAAGAGCACGCTGAAAAACCAGAGGTGTCCCGGAATCCGTTTCCTCCTTAATGCGAGTTAAAGCACGAATTCGATCAGGATCACCGACTGCAAATCCAACTCTGTAACCAGTGGCATTTGACATTTTAGAGAGCGAATGGAACTCTACAGCGGATTGAGCGAACTCGAGAATAGATCTTGGTCGTCGTCCGAAAGAAACCTCACTGTATGCCATATCATAGGCAATGGTTAAATCTGGTTCAGCCTCTGCAAGTGCAGCGAGAGAATGAAGAAAATTGTCATCAGCTGTTGCACCCGTCGGATTATTAGGGTAGTTGAGATAGACTAATTTCGCACCAGACAATTTGTTTACATCAGGCAGATAACTATCTTCGGCTTTGAGAGCAAGTGTTTTCAAATTCCCATCAACAAGTTTGCATCCTGAACGCCAGTATACGGGATATCCGGGTTCAGGTGAAACTACAACGTCTCCTGGATTTACAACAGCACGGGCAAGCTGCCCTAATCCCTCTTTTGCTCCAATCAACAGACAAATCTGATTTTCCGGATCAAGATCAACTCCAAACCGTCCTTTAAACCAGGTCGCTATTGTCTTGCGGATATTTTGATCACCTCGACTTGAAGGATACTTATGCGATTGATCATCCCTGAGTGCTTCAGCTGTAGCTTCAACAACAAAGTCAGGAGGTGGCAGATCCGGATCGCCAATGGAAAGGTCATACAGGGGCAGTCCCGCCATTCTTACCTCAGCAGCTTTGCGTTCTAATTCCGCAAATGGGTATCCCGGTAAATCCAATCGGTTTGCAGCACTAAATGTATCTGGCATAATGCGATTTTTGTTTAAGTTTCTTTTTTCCCTTGACAACAGAGTGATTCTTCACAAGGTAACTCTGTTCAGAGATGTACTGGCAAGTCAGGTAGGTCCTCCAGATTGATTTCTCCTGCGAAGACAAATTTTGCTTCGCCCTTCAGTGTCACTCTCTCAAATCCTTTATGAATCCGAATTCTAAGAAAACCTCCGATCATTTGAACCTTTATATCGGTTTCAGGTTCCAACCTGCCGGTTTTTACTCCAGCACAAACGGAGGCAGTTGCTCCGGAACCACAGGCAAATGTTTGTCCAACACCTCTCTCCCAGACCGCCATATTGATTGAATTTTTACCCGTTTTTGAAACGAGTTCAAAGTTAATCCCATTCAAGAAATGTGGGGAGTCTTCAACCTCAGCGCCAAATTCAAGTATTTCCCTGTTCAATTCATCAAGACTTAGATTTTCTCGCCATGAAATGAAATGTGGGTTACCCATTGATAGTGCTGTACCGGTAAATTCAACTGATGGAAATGACAAATTCTTATCGATAAGATCGCTAAAGTCTCTTAAACCAATTTTATCTCCGGTGAAATCCGGACCGGGAAGTTCAATTTCAACCAGATCTCGATCACTATACACAACAGATTTGATTTCACCTGCATCACTTTTGATGATGAAATGTTGATTGCCAGTGATTTGTTTTGAGCGGAATGCGTGCAGGGCTATGCAACGCAGACCGTTAAAGCATGTTTCTGCCCGTGATCCATCGGCATTATAATAAACCATCTCTACTATGTGGTTCTTTCTTATCACATCGAACATCAGGACACCATCAGCCCCGATACCACAATGCCTGTCGCAGAGTTTTTTTATTATCTCTTTATCAGGATCGGTATTCAGGTTTGATTCTGATCTATCAAATAGAATGAAATCGTTGCCGAGTCCCTGGTATTTTTCAAAATGGAGTAAAACTGACATGTTTTCTAACTTTAGTTAACTTCGTGTGACTCTTTAATAAAGAGCTGAAGAAATAATATATTATCATTATTTTCTTTTAACAAGCAGTATTGATCTTAAACAGCCATTCTAAGGCTTAGAAGTCCTTGCTTTATTAAGTTTTTCTACGTATCATATATTGATGTATTGGTAAGCCTTTTTATTCAGGATAGATTTTTTACATTAATAAATACAAACAAATACAGCTTGTCCAAGAATACCCAAATCGCTTTGGCAGACGCCCTCGTCTGCCAGCTAAGCTGTTGTTATTACTGTCACACGAGGGCGTGTGACAGCGCGAAACTGCATTCTTGGACAGCCTGAATATGTCTGTAAGTTGATAAGAAGCATTTGCAAAAAAGTACATACAGGAGGTTTGAAATGTTACGGTTGATAAGAAGCAATTGCATAAAAGTACATTCAGGAGGTTTGAAATGTTACGAGGGTTAAGGATTTTGCATCGTCCGGTTTTAGTGACGATGGTTTTTGTGTTTTTAGGTTCATTATTATTTATGGGTAATGCTCAGGCATTTGACCGCAAAGTTCTATTTGAAGATTTTACATCGTCAACCTGTCCGCCCTGTGCCGGTTTAGCACCCATAATGGAAGCTGCAATTGAACAGGTTGGGGAGATTGTTTGCCCCTTAGGGATTCACGTATGGTGGCCAAGTGATCAGGACCCGTGGTATCAAGACTATCCCGATGCAGCACGAGTACGACGAGATCAGTATTACGGGGCAGACTTAATCCGTGGTGTCCCAACTCTTTTCATTGATGGACGAGTTTGTAACAGCAGGTCACAAGCAGGAATCGCGAACGACTTAATGAATGCGGCCAATGTTCCGGCTCCTCTTCGCATTGATGTATCTGCAGCACTCGTGAACGGTGAAATGGTTGTGAATGTGGAAGTCGAAGCCGATGATGGTATTGCTGATGCGAGGTTGTTTGTGGCTCTTACGGAAGAATACTACTTTTACCGAGGCTCAGCCGGACAAAACGATTATTTCGATCCGATTATAATGATGCTGCCGGATCCACATGGCACCGATTTTGAGATAGATGCCGGGGCAACTGAGAATTACGAGTTTGAGTTGAACATGAACGGTGTGGGATGGCATGAATTGCGCATGGGTAACTTGAATGTAACTGCCTGGGTTCAACAAAATGAATCCTTCGAAGTACACCAGTCAGAGGTTTACCTCTTTCCGGATTTGACATTTGGTGATTATACTGTGATTGATGATATTGACGGAAACGGTGATGGAAGAGCTGAACCGGGTGAAACTGTTGGAATGGTTGTCACTATAGCTAATGGTGAGGCGCGTGGGGAAATTGAGAATGTCACGATTGAGTTAACATGCGAAAACGAAGCAATTGAGATCCAAAACAATAGTTTTGTAATTGAGATGCTGGGAAGTGGAGATGAATTCTCAAACGATGAATCTCCTTTTGAGTTTGTTGTTGCTGAGGATTTTGTGCCTAATCAGGTAAAATTCAACGTTGAAGTCATAGCCGAGGATGGCAGTCTGTTAACCAGTCAGGAATTAGCGTTTACTGTTGGCTGGCCGGATGCTATTGTAATTGATGCTGCGAATAATTCCATTGCAACCGACGAATTAATGGAGATGTTCGGGGATGATGGACCTCTTCCTTTTGCAGACAGGTTTGACCGAGCAGAAGAGGGTATTGTGACAGCGGAAGTTATTGAAAATTACGATGTAGTTATCTGGCATAGCTTCAATGCGGAAGCTGATATAATCGACCTCTGGGAAGAAGAAGAGTTAGTGTACTACCTTGATAACGGTGGCTCACTCATAATCAGCAGTTCAGAATATGTTCGCGCACGTGGTGACAGTGAGTTTATGACAGATTATCTCGGTGCTACTCTGGATAATGAAGATCAAGCAGAAAGCTGGATTCATGGAATTGCTGGCAATCCTTATTTTGATGGTACAAGAGCATTTGCAGGCGGTCGCGCCGGTGATTGTGCCGGATCCCCAACCCATACGCCAAGTCTGACTCCGGTAAACGGTGGTGAAGCTGTCCTGAACTGGGGAGATGCCGGTGAGGAGATCAGCGGAGTTTGTGCTGTTGAGAACCGAACAGAAGACTACAAAACTCTTCTGCTTGCATTCCCTGTTGAGTCAATCGGTGGGTTTATGGCAAGTGAAGACCGGGATGTATTCATTCAGAGGATGTGGAACTGGTACACCGGTCCTGTAAGTACACCTGATGACGAAGCAACTCAGCCATTAACATTCAGTTTAAACGCAGCATATCCGAATCCATTCAATGCTCAAACAGTTATACCGTTTACACTTGATCAGGCGGGAGATGTAAACATCAGCGTATTTGACCTTTCCGGAAGAAATGTTCAAAACCTGTTTACCGGTTTCAAACCTGCAGGTTCACATTCGGTATCATTCAATGCTGGCAATGCAGGGATTAACAGTGGTGTTTATTACCTGAATCTGACTGCAGGTGAAAATGTAGCGGGACAGAAATTATTATACCTGAAGTAACGGATCAGTAAGATAACGGAGGGTTGAATATCTTCAACCCTATTACCTATCTTCGCTAAGTTAGATTTAAAAGAAACGCATACGAATTTAAGCTCGTATGCGTTTCTTTATTGTAGGGGTTGAATATATTCAACCCATTCCTACCTGATACAAAGAATTTTTGAAATCTCCACTGTTGATCCCGTCTCAGCCACTATGAAATACAATCCACTTTCCGGTGCTGTCCAGCTTGTTTCATACTTGGTCTTAAGTGTTTGATCTTCAAACAGCATCTCGACCAGGCGAGCATTTACATCGTAGATTTGCACATTTAGCGTTTGTATTGGATTTGTGTTAAACGTCAGTTTCACATTTTGATTAAAGGGATTAGGATAAGCGTTTATTATGGTTGATGTTTTAGGAATATGCGTTTCTTCGTTTACACCCACGTGCCAGTCTCGCGAACCTGCAAAGATCAAAGCTTTTGCTGGTGCGCTCGAGATAAAATCATTCACGCCGTCACCATTATAATCACCAACCGCACCGATACTACGACCGGAAAGATTGAACTCACCATTGTAGTCACGACGCATGTCCATCACTATATCAGCTTCACCATCCATCCACCTTGAACCAAAGTGAATATGAAATTCAGATTTCCTGGGAGGATTTCTAAAAAACGAACAGACAATATCTCCATATCCGTCATCATTAAGATCACCACCTGATACCTGACCTTCACCAACAAGTGCAAACCGGTGCCCTTCAAGTTCGATATCCGGTTCCCAATCCGGTTCTTCACCACCGAAAAAAACAAAAACACCGTCGTAGTCGTCAAATCCATCAGTGCGTTTTATCCAGTAAACTGCCCAATCGTCGTAGCCGTCTCCATTTACATCGGGTAGCATACTGAAGGTTTTCAGTTCACGTGGACTATTTCGACCTTCTATACCGGTTGACCGAATGCGGCTTGCTGGGATGGTGTCGATTGGTGAACTGCCGAGGTAGATTTCGTACCAGAGGAACTCGCCGTCTGGAAAGGGGACGAGGATGTCGTCAAAACCGTCGCTATTAATGTCGCATCCTGTTGCTATTCCCAATGATCCAATTCTTCCAGGTCCATTGTTTGAGAATAATGACCAATCAGGGATAGTGTCAAAATCTGCTCCTCCTGTGTAGAGATGTAGATAACCATGACCGGCAAACCTTGAATAAGAAATCAAATCACTCCATCCATCTCCGTTCATATCAAATGGATAAACAACTGGACCACCTAAAGGATATATTGCATTTCCATTTGCAATTCGATCAATCGCAAAAAATGGGATTTGATTAAACTCACCATTTTGATATTCAAAAGATCGTAAATACGATATTGTCGTTTGTGGATTGTAATATCGCATCGAGACAATTGGACCATGGTTTGGACCTGGGTTTTGCAGGAGAACAACCTGGTCTCTTACTTTGGCATTTTCAATATCAGATGAGAAGACAAAATCCGGATCAACTCCAAAATCTTCCCCCCCAAGATATAGATTATACCTACCGTAGGGATCATTTTCTGTATTAGGTTGATATACGAAAAGTTCATCACAACCATCATTACTCAGGTCAGATACATTACAAAAATCGCAAGCAAAATATGCCTCACCCTCGATTACCGCAATGACTTCAGGGAGATCATATCCGAAAGAATAGGTCAGCAGGCTTGATGTTAATATAATTATAAGTATTGTCTTCATTATTTTCGTTTCATAAATTACTTGAAAGCTGGCATCACACTTCTTAATTTTCATAGGGGATCACGGGCTACATTTTAACTCCTTTTCCCGGGTTAGGAGGATGTCGGGTTACATTACTCACCCCACCAATCCCTCAACTGAACGCATAAATTATTCATAAGGAGATCCTCAACCTGACCTCTTTCGATTCCTTCATCCAACAGAGCCTGAACAAGGCTCTGTGATGCCACAATACCTACGCGGTCGAATAGTTCAGTATCCTTGATCGACTCAAGACTCGCGGAAACTACAGTCAGGACAAAAGGACTTATCAGATCACCGGCTTCGAGGATCAGGAACGCTCCGGTATTAAGAAGATCCTCAGCCCGGTCACCGTCCACTCTATCTACATCATACCGGCAGATCAACTGCCCATCAAAGATTTCCAGCACCTTCAGCGCTACATCAACCGGTGAGTTGTGCAGCATCGGTCTTATACCTGCATACTTACATTTCAAGCTAAGCTTTTCAAGTTTAGCAATTGTTCTCTTTGATAGAGGGTATTTATATCCTGCGATTCCAGTTACGTCCGTGAAAGAGAGTCCTTGCCGTGACATCGCTTTGTAGGCTGCCGGATCTGCTGGGAGTTGTGAGGCTGATACATAAGCCGACACTCCTTTGTAGGGATCTCCGGTATAATCCCTGAGCAATGAATCACCAAGGAATGTGATGGTGTTATCCGCTGCAAAGCTCCTGACTTTTTCCAGACCGCTGAAGATATTATCGCTACGGGTTCTGGAATTGCGTCCGACAGGATCAATGTTTACGAAGAGCAGTGGCTGCGGGTAATCAACGACTGCAAGTTTTTCGTGAATTGGAACATAAGGTGAATTCAGGGTGGCAAACCTTATTCCACCGGTACGCCAGTTTATCCAACCCGCTTTGCTGACTTTAGGTGCGAGTGGTTCGGGGTAATTTGCCAGATTTTCAGCACAATGATAAACCATGTCACCAACAGCTTTTAGCACCTCTGGTTTGATAGCACCCGATGTATCGTGAGGTGTATGATAGTTCGGGTGTCCACCGCGTGCTCCAACGACATAGCTCGATATTCCGGCATCCCGAAACGCAGCGTGATCGCTGCTGCCGTGTAAGCCCCAGAAATCCATTGCTTCAAGGGATGAATCAGGCCACTGGGAGAACATGATCTCGCCTAAAACCGGAAACTCGTTTATTCCTCCGACTCCAACATCTCCGTTTCCCTGACCGACCATATCCATATTAATCATTGCGACTACATCATATCCGGGAATTGGAAGGTCTTTTACCAGTCTTCGTGCTCCGACCAGTCCTTCCTCTTCAGCAGCAAAACCGGCAAACATAATTGACCTTTTGGTCGATTGTGATGACTCACTGAAAACACGGGCGAGTTCCATGACCGCAGATGTACCTGATGCATTGTCATCCGCACCATGAAAGATATTCCCGGCTGCGTCGATTCCATGGTGGTCCATGTGAGCTCCGATCACTACCAACTCACTCGACAGGTCGGGATCGCTTCCCTTTATAATTCCCGCCAGATTGCATGTTTCCCGTTCTGGATAATAAGTTCCGCTGACCTGGATCTCAGCTTCAATTTCGAGTTCCTGTGATACAACCTTGTGTTTCTTATCAATTTTTTCCTTCCACTCCGCTAAAGTTTTTCCGGTGGAGGAGAGGAGGCTGTCGGCAATGCCTTCATGAATCCAAACTGCAGGCAGTTCTTCACGGTAATATTTCTCTGAAATTGTTGCCAGTTTAGGTACTTCACCGTTAGCCATTATAAAACCGACGGCGCCTTTTTCAAGTGCCGTAGTGGATTTATATCCTGAAGCTCCCTGACGTCCCCATTCGATATTTGGGATAGGAGGTGTTCGGCGCAGTACCATAACAATTGCTCCGGTGACATCCAAACCTTCATACTCGTCCCAGCCCATTTCAGGTTCGCTTATACCATAACCTGCAAATACAATTCTGCCCTTCACTTTACCAAAGCCGGAGTATTTATAATTATTATAGTCCTCCCAAATGTGCTTCTCTTCAATCGTGTTTTCCGGATAGAAGAACCTGAGAGTACTCGGCATTTTATACTCACCTGCTCCATAAGTGAACTCATGTCGATAACCTGTATCACCGAAAGGTTTAATCAGCCCAAGATTCACGAAATGGCTTGAAATATATCTGTCAGCTTTATCAGTACCTGTAAATCCGCTGTATCTTCCTCCGAGTGAATCTGAGGCAAGAATGACAACATGAGCTTTTGCCCGGTCGCCGTCGAAACCGGTATTCCAGTTTTTCAGTCCGGGTAATTTGACCGAAGTTGTTTCAGCATAAGAAATTGAAATCAATACAATCCCCAAAAAGAGAATTGCGAAACAAGTATGAATTTTTTTCATTTTTATGTGTGGTTGATTGGTGAAGGTTCTACACAAAGTGTATGAATTGAAAATAACAATTTAATATTAGCTTTGGCAAGGTGAGATCGCAATAAATCGTAATTGGTGACATATAAATGATAGAGGGACAAATGCATATATTGCAGAATAGTGGTTGATTGATTCACAAAAGTGGGCGATGATATCATATTCGGTGATTATGACCTTTGTGAAATGATAATTAGAGCGCAAAGAGTGCAATAATTGCAGAGATCGCATACAAGAAGTTCGAAGAAGATTGAATAAATAATTGAATTAGATATATAGATACAATAAAATAATTTGACTATAAGATATTTGTATTTAATTGTAAATTAACAATTATTAATTAAGATCTTGCCTTGAAGAGGATTATATATTTAATGAGCTAAACAGAGATTAGATTAAATTAAAAGAAAAGTGGTATGATGTATGCATTATATTGCATTAAATCCGCAGCAAACATTCAGGGAGGATGAAATGAAAGCTTTTTACCGTTTACTTTTGGTTGTTGGTTTGGTAATGTTAACAGTCAGCAACCCACTATTTGCACGATTTGATTCCTGGGATTCCGAAAATGGTGTCAAAATTCGTCAGGGACATCATGTTTTCTGGACAGGTAAAGCAATGGCAACTGATGGTGAAGACAACTGGTTGATCGCCTGGGCAGATGCACATAACGGCTGTATGGATGTTTATGCGCAACTGTATGATGCAGATGGCAATGAACTCTGGCAATCGGGTGGTATGAGAGTTACAGATGGTCAGTATCCACAGGAAATGCCGATTATTGCCTACGCTGGTAATGACGAATGGATTATCGGTTGGCAGGATTACCGTCTTGATGTGAATTATAGGGCAAGAATGGTCGTTTATATTCAGAAATATAATTCACAGGGGGAGGCTCTCTGGACTGAAGGTGGAGTGTTCATCGGTCCTGAGGGTGGAAATCAGATTGAGGGAAAAGCTCAGCAACCACCAACGGTTCACGCTACGACCGATGGTGGTGCAATTTGTGTTTATGAGACGGGGATCAGCAGTCATGATCCAAGATATTTTGCTCAGCGATTGAGTTCCGATGGTGACCTGCTCTGGGGTGATCAAGGAGTTGCACTAAACGACCGAGATGGAAGAATTGTCGCAACCTCAGATGGTAGTGACGGGCTCTTCTATATTCTACATCAAATTGGACGAGTTGGAGTCTATAACCTGACGGTAAACCATCTTAGTTCTGACGGTGACCAAACATGGGGTGAGGATCTTAGTGGATTACCTCTCGAAGAATTAGACATAACAGGTCATCATCCCAAAATCACTATAGATGGAGATGGTGGTGCATTTGTATGCTGGATACTAAGTAATCCACAAAACTCTCAAAGTATTTATGGTCAGCATATAACTGTTGACGGTCAATTCAACTGGGGCGAGTATGGTACCCAACTTACGAGGCGTGGACACCACAGTCTTAATTATGAAATGATTAACAGTGCTCCTCGGGAGATCGAGATTGTGTGGTGCGAGAATGAGACACCAGTATTCGCACAAAGAATTGAAGCCTCGGGACAGCAGCCTGTTCTTCATTGGGGGGCTGATGGAGAAGAATTGGAGGGAATTCAGGTCTCTGAATATCGGGACTATCCGTACCTTAAGTCTATTTATTCAGATCAGCAGGGGGGGCTGGTAACAACCTGGATTGAACGAAATGAAAGCGGTTACCGCGATTTCAGAATCCAGAGAGTATCGGTTGATGGTGAGATGGCGTGGGATGAAGCAGGAACAATCCGTGTCAATGATATGCACTGCAGCAGCCAGAATGTAGTCGCGCTGGGTGATCGTGTATTTTTCGCATGGCGTGAAACAAAGTCTCCGGAATTCGGTCTCGCATTTCAGGGATACGATATCGAAGACGGATCAACTCTGCTTGAAGAATACAGCGTCCCGATAGTCACGGGCATAACGAACGCGACCAGTTACCCAAAGATCATCAAATCCGGAGGTTCTGCTTATGTCTCGTGGATTGATGGTAGACACTTTACTCACGGAGATTTGCCTTACATACAAAGAGTAGACATAGAGACCGGAGAACCTCAGTGGGAGTATCAGGGAAAAAATCTTTATCCATCATATTTAGAAGAGGAAGAGCCTTCAGATTTCCGCATGTATGGATCTGTACGTATCGTTTCTGATCAAGCAGGTGGCGCAATTGTCGTCTGGAAAAAGACGCTTGTTCTTGCACAGAGAGTAAACGAAGATGGATCATTTGAATGGGGGAGAGGTGGGATTCCCATATTCGGGGAAAGGGGTTTTGACTTCAATTATTCTCGCAATCAGAAACTATTTTCTGATGATGAAGGTGGAGCTGTTCTTGTTACAGAGATTAAGGCGAATGCCGAAGAGGGAAGACAAATCAGGATGCAGCGTATAGATTCCAATGGTCAAAAATTACTTGGTGAGCAGGGAATCAGCGTGATGGAAAATAATAACGTTCGTCAGTGGCTGGGTATGAAAGCTATTGAGCTGGCGGACGGAAATCTCCTGATTACATGGATACGTAATTCTAATCTTCAAGCCATAAAGGTCGACATAAACGGTGAGCATATCTGGGAATCACCAGTTACATTGAAAGAGTTCGGAGAAAGTTATGCAAGCTACAGAGTAGCAGAGATTGAGAACACCATTGTAGTTTCATATGAAGATATCGATGGTGATTCGTACCAGACTTATATGGTCTACCTGGATCAGGATGGTGAGAAACTGCATAACCAATATGAATTAGCTCTGGATCATTTTGACGACAGTAAGCAAATGCTCAGTTTCTATTCAGACACCAATAAAGGTTGGATAACCTACAAGAGCGGTAATGAGTTATACATTTCCAACCTGGAAGTTGAAGGTGATGAACCTCAACTTGATGATGAAAAAACTGCACTTGTTTCTGTATTTGAGGGCGAACGCATATTCACAAACCTCGTTTCAGATGGCAACGGTGGTGTATTTGTCTTCTGGTTAGGAAGATCGGATCATGCAGATATTTTCTACAAGCATTTTAATAGTGAAGTGCAACTGGTTGGTGAAGAATACGAAAATGACGGTGTTGTGCTGGTCGATTCTCGTTACATGCAAGACCAGGTGTGCGTTGTACCTGATGGAACTGGTGGTGTGCTGACAACCTGGAATGATTGGAGAGCCTCAACCGGACATCAGGAAGGTGACGACGTATATGTCATGCGAATAGGAGATGGATATTCCATGAGCGTTGCGGATCGTCCTTCAAACGAGAGAATGCCCGGTCTGTGGTCTTTAGCTTCTGCATATCCGAATCCATTCAACTCCACAACCAAAATTTCTTTCACAACGCCAGTTCGTGCTGAGCTTAAGGTCACAATCTTTGATGCACTGGGTCGCGAAGTAACGGCACTCGCAAATGGCGTACGTGAGGCAGGAGAACATACATTAACCTGGAATTCAAACGATTCCTTCGGCAGGCCAGTCGTATCCGGTATGTACTTCTACGAGATACAGGGTGAAGGAGTTCAGATGACCAACAAGGTATTCCTGGTAAGATAAATACAAAGAAGTAACTGTTTCATTAAACGTAAATCAGCAAGCACCCGGGTCATGGTTTGATTCGGGTGTTTGTATATTTATGCAAATAATTATGGGGACAGTATACTTAATCATGACTTATCCTGTTTATTTCCAAGGGTGTGGTTTGAGTTGCTTATTGCCCAAGTTTCCTTATAGAGTTTATTTTCAGTTGAAATGACGCATCTATTGTTTTCATCTCAAGTAAAGAAACCCAGGCAATAAATAGCCTGGGGCACACGCAAAAGAAGGAGTTCGAGTCAAGATAATAGCTAACGATGTCCTTTGTCTTTCTTCCATTTTCGAGCTGCTTCCTCGGTAGTGCGACGTCCAACCTGTATAATGCGACCATCTGGGGAATTTTGTTTATGCTCTTTTTCTCGACGATCGATATCCTTTGTAATTCCACCATGAAGAATCTTGTTACCAACTTTAAAATGGTATTTGAAATGAGTTCTGGTTTTCTGTTCACCCACTTTTTTCGGTTTTGGACCTGAGAGGTGACGTTTAGGTTTTAACCTTGCCATTTTACTTAACCTTTTTCCCCGGATTAATTTGTTTCTTCAGGACACCAGGATTGCTTTCCTTGATTGTCTTCTTTGGTACGGGTCCAATTTGATTTCTTTTTGGTTTTGGTTTCTTTGATCCCATTTTATCCTTTGCTATGTTTTTTATTATCTGAGGTTTATTATTATTCTGTTTCTCTTGATCCTGAACGATCGAAATTGTGGTAAGCAAAAAAGTTATTACCAAACATACAATTGAAATTTTAATAAACACGGATGCGATTTTAATATTTGTTGCTCTTGTTTGAAAGATATTATCGTTATCAGAGGTCGCTTTCATATTGTGTTCAGTAAGAAATCCAATTGTATCTATGTAAGAATTTTCATCAACCCAATCAAATAGTTGCTCATCGGATCTTGGCTTGCTAATCTCAACCACTCGAAGACAATTTAGTAAAAAAAATGCTGATGTAAGAACAGTGGTTGCAGTTAACACAGGGAGGGAAAAAATAATAATCTCTAATACACCATCAGCAGCCACAATCATTTTTACTATCGCACTAAATAATATACCTAAAGCGATGAACATAATCCCAACGATTGTTAGGTGGTAACCTGCTTTTTGATATGCCTTATCGAATTGACTAATTGATTCTTCTATAGCGTTTTGTGAGTGCTCGTATAAAGTTTCATATTTCTTTAGCTGATGTTCATCTTCTTGAATCAATTGCTCTTCATTGTTGTTTTGTGATGGTGTTTTAAGTTTTTCTGTCATTTTTCGTACTAATATTTGGTTAGATTTTGAATCAAAATACTAGATACTCAAAGTTAACTCAGGAAGCTGGTAAAGTCAAGGAATAAGATGTTGGCTACTCGTTGCCTAAGTCTTTTTAAATTCACAATTTCAGTTTGAAACGAAAGTACCTGTACTTATATGTCACGTTGGGAAATCCGGTCATAAATAGCCCGGGGCACACGTCTTAACACTACATCTCGTCGTGAATATTTCGCTCAAGCATGGCTTTAGCACTCGGGAGATAAGTATACGATTAAAATTAGGTGAATGTCATCCGGGATCTTCTCTGGAGAGCTTATTACTATTTCCCTCACTTTTCTAAAACTAATTTAATTGTAGAATTGAATTCTGATGTTTCAATTCTGAGAAAATAAAATCCGGAAGGATACTCACTCAAATGTAATTCACTGGTGTTTAATCCCGCTTTTTTCTTATTATCAATAATTGTCTCAAGCCTCCTTCCTTTTAGATCAAAAAGCTGCATGAGAACATTTCCATCTGTGGGTATAGAGTAAGAAATTTCAGTCATCGCGTTAAAAGGATTCGGATTTGCCTAGATAAAGCTGCAATTTACCGGGTTAGTTATGCTTTTAGATTTTTCATTTTGTTCAAGTACAACTCCCATCCCGATTAAAATAACTTCCCTCGAACCATTAAATGGATCATTGGAGTGAATAGTAAGTTGACCCTGGAAAAATCCTGTGTCCGGTGGAGTAAAAACAAGTTCGACTTCTGCAAATGCATCTTGCTCAATGAGGATTTCCTCATCAAAATCAACTTCAAAACACTCATTTTGAATTACCATCTCATCAATTGTCAAATTCTGACGACCCTGATTCCTGATTATTAGACTCCGCAGGGAGAATATTTCATTTTCCAAATCAACCTCCCCAAAATCAATCGAATCGGCTTCTACCATCATCTCGGGGACCTGAAGAAAATAGAATGCTCCCATGTCGGCTATTGTTCCGTCCGGATCAGGAGGAAATTCAGGATCACCTGCGTCAATGCAAGGTGAATCTTCAGATAAACAGTATAAACCGAACTCTGCAAACCGCGGATCTTCGTCAATATTACCTTCTCCCCAGTTTATATTACCCTCGATCCTTTCCTGGTCTCCAACATCTGAATAGGATACCGAGGTAGGTTCACCAGAGGATCTGATCTGAATCCATCCGTTCTCCCAGATAATACAATTTATTAATTCGCACTGTAAATTTCCCAGATGTAAACCTTGATTATTATTTACAATAGTACAATTATGCACCTGCACTTCACCGGCGTTGAAATAGAGTGACCCATGAAAATCACCCAGTTCGGTAGTATTTTCTGCAATCAAAGTGTGCGTAACAATCGAGTTCCTTCTCATGATTTCAATCCCACTGCATTGACCTGCGGTATTCTCCCCGATAATGCAATGATCGATTACTCCGGCTGAATTCCAGAATCGAATTCCACCACCCCAGTTCAAACATTCATTTTGAATAATTCTGCAATTACGAATCACAGGCTCGGAATCGTAGCATGCTATTCCTCCACCAGCAGATCTCGCATAATTATTACGTATTATGCAGCTTGAAACGAGGGGATTAGATTCCTCACTATAAAATCCTCCCCCGCGATTTGTTGATCCTTTAGTTAATGTAAAACCAATTAGTTGAGGGTTGTTTCTGTTATTTATTGCACTGACGCATGATCCTGATTCTCGCCCGTTAATAATGGTTGCCACAATATCATTTTGAGAATGTGAAGATATATAATTACTTGCCACAGTAATAAGCTCTCTACCCAAATCAACATTTTCGTTATAAATCCCATTCAGGACAAGGACTGTATCTCCAATCTCTGCTTGTACGATTGCTCCCTGAATGGTACCAACGTCCTCAGGAACAACTATAGTTTCGGAGAATGCTGAACCAGGAAAATGCAGGCATGTAATTATCGTAAGAAAAATCAAAATTCTGTTCATGTCTTCACCTCTTATCTGATTGTCTCTCGAGTTAGTGTATACGCATAAAATCTTGATAAATAAAAATAACAGAAAAATAGAAAAATGCAAACTTGTCTCTCAGGTATATTATCGATGAGAGATACCTTAATTTTAAAGGATCTGTTGAAATTTGGACAACTAATTAGAACTTATAGTTGAGAGCGACTGCCTCAATTAGTACTACAATTTTCAGGGATGTGGTCTTTTACTGATGGGTGGCTGCTAATAATAATGGGAACAGTATACTTATTTATTGCTTATCCTGTTTATTTTCAAGAGTGTGGATTGGGCTACTCGTTGCCCAAGTTTCTTTACCAATCGCTTTTTCAATCTTCCGTTTTCTTTAGATCAGAGTGGATGTTTATTGCAATAAATGGCCACAGAGCCTGGATATTTCCAACTTTAACGTCCTTACTACCCGCCCAGTAGAGGGTATCCTCCCCGGTAATAATTCCTATGGATTGTTGGTATTGTTTGTTTCTCGGAGAATCTGCCCAAAAAAGGAGATGAGAATTTTCACGGGCAAGTTTTTCCATTTCATCAGGAATCCGGTCCAGAAGCCATGATTTATCGAGAATTACTCCTATTGCGATCCTGCTGTTATCATCCTGAGAATCTATCTGAAAGGGCTTCATCATAATATTGTACTTTTTATTCCCGGTCTTTACACGCTCAAACTTGCATTTACCTCCTAAAGTCCTGCCCATCATCGGGCTTTCGTAGGTTTTGAAATGTCGATCTTGAAGCAGTACTTGCGCAAACTCGGAATATTCAAGGGATTCATTATCTATTCCGAATGTTTTACCTTCTAAACGACTTACCATGAAAGCTTTTTTTATGCCTGGAAGGTTGCCAAGTTTATTGACAGCATCCTTATAAGGTTGCCCTTCAACGATTAGTTTTTCAGCTTCGAACAACGCATCGGCATGAGGATTGTAAAAATCAACAAAGTACTGGCTGATCGCTAATGAATTTCCCCATGCCCACGCAACTTCAAATCCATTTTCCTCTGCAGAAACAGGTGACGTGCTACTGAGAATAATTAGCGCAATCACCAGATAAAGTATAACGCTCTCCCCGTATTGATTGGAATAAATACTCACCTTACTCTCCTTTGAGTATAGTTAAACTTCGTTATGACAGAAATATAACTTGTTATTTGCTGTGTTACAAGACCTAATTTCTAATGTAGAAACAGCAGTTCAATTCAGGTTGAATCAGGGGATATATATTTGACATTATTCCAGATTTCCGTATATTACAGTTCTAAACACATTTCAAAAACAACCAGAAATCCAAATGCCCGAAAATCACGATATACGATCAATATCACGACGAGATTTCATTAGGATTGCGGGGAAGTACGGGCTAACTCTTGGTGGAGTTGCCACACTCCTGTCAAGTCAACCGTTGTTATACCAGCTATTCAAAAGTGAGAGTTCATCTGCTTTCGCTGGTGATAAACTACAGCGATTGGTAGAATCTGCTCCAATTGCCCGTTATTGGATTTCTAACGCTTCATCCGATGTAGATTGTGCCTCATGTCATGAAAATGCTGTACAAGCAGGTTATAAGCACGCTGAAGTGACCGTCAGGTGTCTGCTGTGTGCAAACAGATGTTTCATGTCGGATGGAGAGCGGGGGAGGTGTCGGGCGCGGATAAATGATAATGGGGTGCTGAAATCACTCGTTTATGGCCGACCGATTACCACACATATCGATCCGATTGAAAAGAAGCCTTTTTATCATTTTGTGCCTCAATCTCAAGCCTTCTCACTTGCTACTTCAGGTTGTGCACTGCGCTGCAAATTCTGCCAGAATTGGGAAATTTCTCAATCTGCACCTGAGGATTACAGTGTGAAATACACACCACCTCTGTCCATCGTTAATGCCTCTGAGAGCAGGAACGTCCCGATTATTGCATTCACATACAATGAGTCAACGGTCTTTACCGAATATATGACGGATATCGCACGAGTTGCCAATTCGCACGGATTACGGTCGGTATTGATTAGCTGCGGGTTCATGAATGAAGAACCACTTGATGAGATGTGTGATGTCCTTTCCGCCATCAAGATTGACTTGAAGGGATTCAGTGAGGATTTCTACCGAGATGTTTGCAGTGCGCATCTGGCACCGGTTTTGAGAAGTATTAAGCAGGTGGCAAGGAGAGGAAATCATCTTGAAATCGTTAACCTTGTAGTGCCAACCCTGAACGATTCCGATAAGATGCTGCACAATTTGGTGGATTGGGTGCTCGGTGAGGTTGGTCCGGATGTTCCGGTTCATTTTACGAGATTCCATCCGGATTACCAGATGTTAAACCTGCCACCTACACCTATTCATACTCTCGAAAAAGCAAGAGACATTGCAATGGAGAAGGGCATTCATTATGCTTTCGTTGGTAATGTGCCGGGGCATTCGGGAAATCACACGTACTGCCCGGGATGTGGGAAAGCGATAATCGTGCGACAGGGTTTCTTCGTTAGAAAGGTGGATTTAGTTGATGGTAAATGCAAACATTGCAATACTGAAATAAAGGGGGTCTGGAGTTGAAAAGAAATCTCATTCTTTACCTGTTGATTTTCCTCCTATTGATCGGTTGTCGGGCGGAATCTGATAACAACAGCAAATTCAACGCTGGTGTCCGTTCTCCAGCAGTATCGGGAAGGTTTTATTCTGATGATCAGGATAAACTAAAGGGTGCAATTGATACTTTTCTGTCAGAAGCTATCGAAGCAAAGGTCGAAGATGCAGTTGGCATTATTGTTCCTCACGCTGGATATATCTTCTCCGGACAGATTGCTGCTGATGCTTTCAAACAAGTTTGCGATAACAAATATGATCTGATAGTTATTCTCGGTACCAATCACACAACTCAGGGCTTCAACGGAGTATCAATCTATCCTGACGGAGCCTATAAAACTCCACTTGGGAAGGCGGTTATCGATGCAGGTGTAGCTGGTGAATTGATTAATTTCTCCGAAGATTTTACTTACAATCCCACTGTTCACGTACGCGAGCACTCGGTTGAAGTACAAATCCCATTTATCCAGCATATTTTCCCGGAAACCAAAATTGTGTGTGCGGTAATTGGAAAACCTGACCCGGATTTATGCAAGAGATTTGGGATTGCCCTTGCGGAAGTAGTCAGGGACAAAAAGACTCTGATTGTTGCAAGTTCTGACCTTTCCCATTATCCGGGATATTCAGATGCACTTGATGCGGATCAGAACATTTTAAACGCGATAGTTAAAATGGATGCATCGCATGTTAAATCAACCGTTAACAAACAGATGAAGCGAGGCATTTCAGAACTGTCAACCTGTGCCTGCGGTGAAGGTCCAATTTTGACTTTAATTGCCGCTGCCAAAAAACTCGGAGCGAAAAATGGGCTGATAGTCAGTTATGGTAATTCGGGTGATGTTGCGGTTGGTGATAGATCGAGGGTTGTTGGATATGGTGCTGTTGTGTTCAGTAGGGGAGAGGGGACACTAATCTCAAATACGCCTCTGTTGGTAGAACATGCACCGGATTCAGAATTCTCACCGGTAAATCGACAGACATTATTAAACCTCGTTCGCAGGACTATCAGTCAGTATCTGACGACAAATACTGTTCCATTTATCAGAGATCTTGATCCTGCACTCGAGATCAATCGTGGCGCATTTGTGACTCTGAAAAAACACGGAGATTTGCGCGGATGCATCGGGCATATGCTTGACGACCAACCGATTGGTTGGATAGTGAGCTCAATGGCGATGCAGTCTGCATTTCAGGATCGACGTTTCAATCCTGTAACCCAGAATGAACTTGAAGAGATTGAAATCGAGATTTCAGTCCTGACACCATATAAACGGGTTTCCGGGTATAAAGATATCGTTATTGGTCGAGATGGTGTGGTTGTCAGAAAGAAAGGCAGGTCAGCAGTTTACCTGCCTCAAGTAGCCATAGAACAGGGCTGGGATCTCAGTGAAACTTTGTCCCACCTTTGCAGGAAAGCCGGATTACCGGTAAATGCCTGGAAATCAGATGCTGAATTCCTGACATTTCAGGCGGAAGTATTTTCAGAATCCGATTTTCACTGATCCCCGACCTTTATGAAGCTTAATCTCTTCATCATTGGACTTGTCTCTATCCTGGGGCAAGTTGTTATCCTGCGTGAGCTTGTTGTAGCATTTTACGGGATCGAACTGATTTATATTCTCGCCATGGGTTTCTGGCTGTTCTGGACGGCAATTGGGGCTCTGCTCGGGAAACGGGATTTTATTCCGAAACTTGGCTGGATCAGTTTCCTCTTAGTACTATTTGCTGTTTTGATTCCCGTTGATATTGCATTCATTAGAGCCATCAGGATTATATTCGGAGGGACTCCCGGCGCGTATCTCCCATTTCATCATCAGGTGCTGGGTATGGCTCTGGCTCTGGTTTTCCCCGGTATACTACTCGGTCTTTTATTTCAATGGGCAGCAAAACAATTTGTTTCCAATGCGCCCCAGAGATCTTCAAGGTGGACCCCGGGACTGCCTTTAGCTTATGGAATAGAATGCCTTGGAGCAGTGGCAGGGGGAATACTGTCAACAATTACACTTAAATTCGGATTTCAAAATTTCCTGATTGGAATAGTCTGCAGTTACATTGCTATCCTGACCGTAATATTGAGTAGTATTTCAACCGAGAGAACAGATCACAGATTAGCTGTAGCTTCCAGGAAATTAATCGCTTTCGGATTGCTGGGTGTACTTATTGCACTATCGATAAGATCAAATGAAATCGACCGTTATATGACTGGGTGGAATTATGAAGGATTTGTGGCAAATCAGACATTATTATCAGAGAATGAACAGAGAGTAATTTACACTAAAGATTCCCCATATGGTCGAATCACAGCAGTTTCCCAACATGAACAGATTGCCGTTTTCGAAAATGGTGCGTTATCATTTGAAACGGAAGGTGTGGTTGCTGAAGAGTTTGTGTATCTTGCTTCTTTACAGCATCCTGATCCAAAAAAGATTCTAATCCTCGGTGGTGGTATCAGTGGATATGTGGAGAAGATGCTGGAAAGTTGCGGAGATGAATCTGGAGACATTCGGATTGACTATGTTGAACTTGATGAGATCTTATTAGATCTCGCTAAATATCATCTCCCACCTAATATCAATAATTCCGTTAAGGTAGAGAATGTCACTATTACAATTTCCGATCCACGACGCTTTCTAACAGATTCTGATCAAAAGTACGATTTAATTCTTATCGGCATGTCTGATCCAACATCAGGACAATCAACTCGTTTTTATACAGTCGAATTCTTTGAACTTTGTTCAAATTCGCTGAATAAGGGAGGAGTGATAGCCTTTAAGCTCAAATCAGCTGAGAACCTATGGACACCTCAATTGCGAAAAAGAAATGAAAGCATTTACAGGGCTTTAAATGCTAAGTTTCCAAATGTAGTAGTTCTACCGGGTGCTGTGAATATGCTTTTCGGTTCTTTCAATCAACTTGAAACTAAACCTCTTGTATTAACCGAAAGGTATAACAGTCGTGGATTGTCAGGCAGGTTGATTATTCCCGAGTACATTGAGTATTTATATACGAATGAGCGGTTTTTCCGTATAACAGAAATTCTTTCTGAAACGACTGCTTCTGTGAACAGCGATTTGCGTCCGGTCTGCTATCAATATGCTGTAATGTTGTGGCTGGCAAGATTCTTCCCGTCTTATGCACTGTGGAATCAGGTTCTAACGGCTCCATTGAAAATGCTCAGAAATGTTATCTGGATATCAATTGCATTCACAGTCTTGTTTATTTTTTTGAGAAAGTCAATTTTAGTAAAACGCATATTTCTCGTTGCGATTGCAAGCCTAATTGGGATTATAATTGAGTCGACTATTCTTCTCTATTTCCAAGTGAAACAGGGAATATTATATCAGGATATAGGTTTACTTATTACAATCTTTATGACTGGTATGGCAATCGGTTCGCTTATGATTGCACAAAGGAAATGGGATATTCCTGAAGCGCTTTCTCTTTCCAGAAGATTTGGTGTGTTGGCTTTATTTGTGTGTGTTATTTGTTTTACAATACTTGGAATAATGATTATTGGCAGCAATAATGTCTGGCTTTTTTCTGTGATAGGATTTATAATTTCAGGATTCTATGTCGGGATTGCATTTGCATTTGCATCAATAAATTGGATTGAGAACCAATCTATCTTAGTTTCACCCCTTTATGCAGCGGATCTAATAGGAGGGTGTATAGGAGTTGTCTTGGCAAGTTTGATTTTTGTACCAACAATTGGGTTATTAACAACACTGTTTATTATGGCAGGATTAGTTTTAGCATCCTCAATTCTGATATAATTTCATTACAGCCAAAGTAAACCCGGAGAAGTTTCTCTCCGGGTTTACTCACCAAAAGTTAAGTGTTAACAGGCAATGGTTTCAATAGAATAAAATATTATTCGTCGCACACTACCCAAAAAGTGTTTCCGTGATCTTCATAATTAGTATCAACCCTGAACGGCAGTGCCCCCGGAGGTACATGTCCCACATCAAGTTCCGTTAATATGTTGATCCAAAAAACCGCGTCCCCATCGTGAGCAACATCGCGAAACCATTCGCCATTTGCGTCTACTATACTTTCATCACCATCCCAGGTTTCAGGATCATCATTAGTCATAACTTTGATAATCATTGATCCTCCCACTGGGCCGCAAACCGCACATTTGATTTTTCCGGTATGTCTTATACCAGCATAAGCATCTTTATGCAGCAAGTGAATTCCCATTCCTACACCAGCACAAACGAGTGCAAATACTACCAATGCAATTACCAGCTTCTTTCCTTTCATTTCTAATACCTCCTTTTACACGGGGAGATTAATTTGAATGTTAATACACCGGAGGGACTCCCCGCTGATTCCCTCCCGGTGCTGTATTACAAGCATGCTGTTCTATGCAAAAAGGATTGGCATGCCATAGATTATTAGATTGATATTGATTAATATCTATCTAAGTTAGTGAAATGTGCTAATTGCACTCTACCCAGAATGCGTATCCGTGATCTGGAAACCATTCCTCGACTCTCGATGGTGATGCTGCAGGAAGTACATGACCTTCAGCTAAATCCGACAATATCACAATCCAGAAGTCAGCATTGACATCGTGGATAACATCGCGAGACCACTCACCAGCTGCATTAACCCAACTTGAGTCGCTATCCCAGGTTTCGGGATCATCATTGATCATTACTTTGATGATGAGATTGCCCCCAACGGGTCTGCAAACTGCGCATTTAATTAATGTCAGACTTAGTTTGTTAGATAAACTAAGTCAATCTACCAGAGATTCTGATGATTGAGCAAGTAGCTATAAATTTGGCAGTAAGACTTCATTAGAATGAAGTGAGTCCGTATTTGTCTATAAATCACAGAAGACAATAAACTCGTATCCATGATCCTCATAGAAAACGTCTACATATGAAGGATTGGCACCAAGATTATGATCTTCAGGTAGAATAACCATAATGGCATGCCAATGATCTTTACCAGCATGAAGCATTGGGAATGTAATGGATCCATCACCTCCGGTTTCACCATTATTACTTTCCCAACTGTCTCCATCATAAACCTCCATCTGGACCCAACCATCCATATCTCCACATTCTCCACACCTGATCTTGATGGTGTGGTTTTCATCAGCATCTGCATCTTTATGCATCAGGTGAATTCCCAATCCTACACCAGAGCATACGAGTGCAAATGCCATCAACGCAACTACCAGTTTCTTTCCTTTCATTTCCAATACCTCCTTATTTTTCGGGGAGTTAATTTTTTCATCAAAACACCGGAGAGACTCCCCGTGGGTATCCTTCCTGTGCCGTGTACCAGGCGTACTGTCCTATGCTAACAAAAGTAAGTACGCCCAGTATTTCAAGAATTCTACAAGAGTTATTTTCAATGAATCCTTTGTATTCTCTAGTAAAAAAGAATACTTCATTACATCCGGATCAATAATTAGATTTAACAAAATGCTAATTAACATGAAACCAGATAGCCATTTCATTTTTATTAGTCACAAAATACCCAGAACGTAAAGCCATGATCTTCATAAAAAACTTCATTGTCCGCTGCTCCGGCACCAAGATTATGATTGGCCGGGAGATCATTTATAATTGCATGCCAATGATCATCTCCTGCGTGTAATTGTTGGAATTCAATTAATCCATCTGCCCCTGTATCACCGGTATGCACTTGCGTTTCTACGCCATCAAAAATCCTGGCCTTAACTCCACCGTCAAGATCCATCAAGCAGTCCATACATTTGATCTTTATTGTATGGGTATTGCCCGCAAACGCATCTTTATGCAGATAGTGAATCCCCAATCCTACTCCAGTACAAACGAGAGCAAATACTGTTAAAGCAACTACCAGTTTCTTTCCTTTCATTTCCAATACCTCCTTTTTTTTGGGGGGAGATTATTTTGATATTAAAACACCGGAGGGACTCCCCGTGGGTATCCTTCCTGTGCAGTGTACCAGGCATGTCGTTCTATACAATCAGGGTAACCATGCCCGGAGATACTTCTTTTATTCGTTTTTTTATGAATGACTTCACTTAGAGATTTTACTTAATTACAATTAACAAAGAATGTAAATCCATGATCTTCGTAGAAAATGGCTTGCGTTGCGGAACCACCATAATCGTGACCATCCGGTTCCACAATAAGAATCGCTTTCCACCGATCACCAACATGCACGAACTCGAAAGTGTGTAATCCATCGGCTCCCGTCCACTCGGCTTCATCCTCCCACCCCAGGGCAGTTTCTACTTCACATCTAACTTTACCATTAAGATCCATCTGGCAATCATTACACCTGATCTTGATGGTATGGAATTCATCAGCTTTTGCATCTTTATGTAGCAGGTGGATTCCCAATCCCACTCCAGCACAAGCGAGTGCAAAAACCATCAATGCGATAACCAGCTTCTTTCCTTTCATTTCAAACCTCCTTTTTTTTCGGGGAGATAATTTAGTATATTAAAACACCGGAGGGACTCCCCGTGAGTGCCCTCCCGGTGCTGTATACCGGGCGTACTGTTCTATGCAAACAGGGTAAGTACGTCCGGTTTTTTTCTCAGAGAATAGAGATTTTTGACGATTCACAGGTAGCAAAAGCTTGTGTTCTCAAATGCTTATGTAATTTATTTTTTTAGGGGGTACGTCAGGCTCAAGAGAGAGTCCCCCTGAATTTACTCCCGGTGCTGTAAATTAAGCACGCTGTTCTATGCAAAGGGTAACGCGCTCAGGCAGAAGCAATACTCAAAAAAACCGGATAGTATTAATTTTTGTTCTTTGTGGTTTTTTAGTTTTCTTCTCTATGTTTAATCATGTCTTCCTTTTTAAATTGACGGGAATTATAAAATTGCTTTTTTTTGGTATGCAAAAGTTGGATTTCCAGGTAACTTCTGAGAGGAAGTCTCATTCTGGTTGAGCGCTTTGAGGTTGTTTCTTGAGGTATACGTGTCTCGTCTATTATTTTAAAACTGAAACCAAGCATAGGGTAAATTCCCTCGAATTTTTCAAAAAATAAAATTGGATCACATAAGTAATGCTGAAATATAACTTATACGTGAATTATTGTCAAGTATTAACTTGGCAATTTTACAATTAAACGCTTGTTGTTCAAAGAATAACAAGCGTTTAATTGCGCAAATGGGTGCGAAATTTCACCCTATTTCAGTACAACAATTTTCGAACTGATTACTTTATCAGACGTTGCGAGTTGAAGGAGATAAACTCCTGAAGATACATCAGTTGTATTCCAGGTCAGGTCGTTGTATCCGGCTTTCACATTATCATTGATCAAAGTCGCGATCTGTCTGCCAGCTAAGTCGTACAAAACTGCTGAAACAAAGCCACCCTCAGGAATACCAAATACTAATCTGACTGGACCGTTTGCCGGGTTTGGATAGCAATGGTATAATCCAAACTCGACAGGATGGTTTCCACTTAGTAGCATATCTCCTGCAGCAAAGCCATCTTTTTTCCAAACAAGATCTCCCTTTGTAGGGTTGACAGAAACGTCGTGTTCTGTAGTACCGTCCCATAACTTGAATGAGATTATCTCATTATCGAGAGCTCCTTCGATAACACCCACAGTGGTATGATCATCACCCCAAACTGCCAGGCCACAGAATCCACGCTGATCGAAACAGCCTGACCCGATCAACTCGGAGGATTCATTGAATGCTCCAATTTCAAAACCAGAATGTGAAGATTCTCCTCTTATAAGAATAGACATATTCTCATTAGAAGGGGTCGAGGAATTGTCTTTGCCTTTATTTAATGAAAAGTATTGAGGTTTATTTGAAGATGCCAGAAATTCCTCATCATTTTCAGCAAGTTGGTAAACGAGTTCAACATCTTCGCTAACCTTATACTGATAGCCCTTGGACTCTACCAAATCACCCATGTTACTGAACTCAAACTCCGGAACGTAAAAATTCCCCAATCCATCTTTAGCAATTAATAATTGATCTCTAATACCAGAGAGAGCAATCATGCCGTCAACCGGGACTGTGGGGAGGTACGCACATAAATTCCACCCTTCAGTCAGGTTAATTGGAGTGTCCGGAGGAATAATTTCTCCTCTAACTATCAGTTCGCAGGCATCGGTTACTGCTATTTGATAGCCACCCAAAACATCCCAATTCGGGATATTACAGAATCCCACTTCCGGTAGATAGAACCTTCCGATTCCGTCTTTGGCAAGGAGAACCAGATCTTGCTCTGCAAGGGGTGCGAGGATGGTAGGAACATCGAGGTTTTCCGGAGTGACATTTATTGAAATCTGATTCCAGCCTTCATTCATCTCGATATTCAATTCCCGCTCACCACCTGTTACGTCGAGTGTTACTTCCAGTATGAATTCTCCGTCATCAGCATTATGTTTAAATAATAAATCACCTTCAAACCTGACCTGTGGCGGTAGAAATTCCGAATTGAATGTTACTACGAAATCCTGACTCTGTTCTGAATCAATAGTCCCGGTCGGAGGATTAACTGCGAACCAATCTCGTCGTGAATCAACCTGCCAGATATCTATTCGATCATTTGGTCCATCATTGACCATTGCGAAAAAGACCCAACAGTAAACATCAAAACTATTGGTTATAAAAGATGCTTGAGCGTTCCCTCTGGTATCCAGCATTGCTACTCGCAAGGTGTCCCCGGTGTCAGGATTCATTTTCGTTACGACTTGATCTTCATCTAGGTCGGTGTCCTTATGAAAAATATAGAGTGGATAACCATCTTCGTCTTCACGGTAATAGGATAAACCATACATCCTCATACCAAGGCGATCTAATTCGGCGACTCTGTTTCCATCGCGGTCAATTCCGACAATGTCAGACGTTGTACTCGAAACCCACAGAATTTCTCTGTCAGTATCCCAGGTGAAGTTATTATTTGGATTGAATGGACCTCTGAATTCACGCATTATGTCACCTTCAAGAGTAAATGCATATATGGTGCTGGAGATGGCTCCCCAAATCCATTCACCATCCCAGGTAAGGTCTCGCAATCCATAACCACCCTGTTCAAATTGAGGAAACTGATTTACCATATCGCCATCATGATTGAGAACGTAAATTTGTGGGTCTCGGTTATTTGCACCTGCAACATAAAAATGATCCTCGATAAAGGCAACACCTTGAAGTCTTGCATCATTTAAATCTTGTCCTACGGTTAATTGCTGGCGGATTTCCCAGGGTTCTCTATCAGCGCCGCCTCTGAGATGTTTCTCAGTATAGTAGTTCAAAGGACCGTTTCCGGTGTTCGAAATTTCAAAATCGAATTCGATACTCTCATCTTCACCTAACACGGTGCTCAATTCATCCAGTGAAGGAATTAATTCAGGGTGAAGTAGAGCAAAATTGATTTCAAGTTCTTCATCTGCTTCAAGATTAAGGTCGCTGAGAGTAGAATCATTAAAGCCTTGTTTACCGGCGGTAATGCTGAATTCTGCTGCCCAGGAATTTGGAATAGACCAATGTCCTTCCTCATCGGTGAAAGCTGCCTGAGCATAATTTGTCCAGACCATAACTCGTTCAATTGGTTCGCCGGTTTCTGCATCTGTTACTATTCCTGATAAGTCCCCCGTTAGATTGTAAGGAGCGGTTGTGAATAGTATCGCCTGACGGTCAGCAACAGGTTCGGAAGTTATTGGGTATTCGTTATCTGACACATAGTTGATCCCATATCTGCAATCCGGGCTGCAAATGCCGGTACTGAAATAATAAGGGATTCCTCCTCTGACAGAGTTGGGAACTTCGTTATACTGGAACAGAATCATCCCGTCACCACTTTCGAAAGGATAGAACTCCGGATCATAGAGAATTATCTGGAATGTGAGATCTCCATTGCCGTTTTGGATTCCAACCCTGTACCACTCAATAATAAAGATATGTTCATCTTCATTATAATAAGTGTAAATATTTGCATTACCTGAAACTCGTAGATTGTCCCAATACGGAGCAATCATGCCGTAAGATCCACCAATATTCCTGTCGAGTGGGAAATTATCAGCATTTTTCAGATTTTCAAGATTATTTCCCATTGCAATAAATCCATTCTCAGATACTGATATCCGGTTGAACCTTTCGCCATAATATTGGAAATTAAATGGCAGACGCATTTCATGTACAAAATCTGTAACCCGATTTCCGGGGAGTTCAACACCATTGAAATCCCTATCATCATCTCGTCTGCTGATTTCAACCCAATTATACTGCGGAGCAATGTCCCAATCACTATCAGATGCATCTAAACAGACGTATCCATAACCGTCAGGTCCAAAAGGTGTATTCTCTCCGGGTGAGCTAAGTTGAAGATCGAACCTCAATGTGTCCGGAACATCTTCATCTCCCGTTCTTAATAATAACATCATTGGTGCTATTGAACCCGGGATAGCTATGGAACTTGCGTTAATCAGAAATAGATCACCGTCAAGGGCAGATTGTGCTCCTTCCTCAATTCCGTCATAGTGAGATTCGGCATCAAGTGCCTGCACCATCCAACTATTCGAAACAAGTTCAGCGAGCATATCCGGCGAATCAAGAGATCCGGTATTTCTTATCCTGATATTCAAAGGTGTGACAACTTCTTCAATCAACTGGCCATTTACTACCGAGATAAATTCCATTCTCGGTCCTTCAATCTCGAGTGGGAGGAAATTCAGGAATTGTTGGTTTCCATTTCTTATATCGATCAGAATTCTGAGATCAGCATTTTCAGGAGTCGAAGGTGATACAGTTAAAATAGGATGATCATCGGATTCAATATCATCACCGGGCTGTATTTCATCAAATGCCATTTCCGGATTCTCAATCGTAACCCAGGGGGAGTCCGATGAGATAGTTGCTGTAACATCACGGGCAATATCTTCACCTCCATGATTATGTATCGTGATTTCAAGCTCGACAGTTTCTCCGGGATTAAGCGTCCCGTTTTCGTTGTCACCCTCTATTTCAGTCACTGCGGAAACAAACGCGGCTAAACTGAGGTCGGCTTCTTCAATATCTATTTCCGTCTGATACGGTAACAAACCTTCTGCAGTTACTGTAAGAGTAATTGCATCTTCCCAATCCGGATCGACCTCGAATATACATGTAGCATTTTCATCAGTAAAATCCCATGTAAGCAATTCACCTGGCTGGGTGAGTGTTACAACAGCGTTCTCAACTCCCTCTTCTTCGTCTACATTATCGACCTCAATCACAATTCTGTTGGAACCAATCGGAATAGTCCTCGGATGGGTAACCTCTATCTCGTCGGGTTGCCCAAGCCAGACTAACTGTGCGGGATCTCCATAGTATCCAAAGTCATTAGTGTAGTAGTTTACATCATATCTATCAGTGCATCCTGCGTACTCCAGCATACTATTTGCAAATCCTCGAGCCCACCCAATCGGCAACCTTTCGAGAAGTAAAACTCTGCCCATGCTGCTCAGGAGTACATTGCACGCTATTGTGCCCTGATTGTGAGACGATCCCGATATTGCTGAAGGACCTCGCAGGTTATTAAGCGATCCCTGGTTCCAAATATTCGTCCAGGCGCCACGGACATGACCACCACCGCACGCGAGATAGATTGGGAAGTTGTTGGCTTGATAAGAATTTCCAAAACTAAGCCCGCGCTGGAAAATAATATTTGCTCTCCCCCCAAGCCAGTTATTAGCAATATTCCGTGGATCTCCACCACCCTCTCCGGTCAAACAGACCCTTACATCGGTAAAACCTACTCTGCTTGCTCCTTCAGATATCCACCGTACACTCTGGTTTACAGAAGGCAGCCAACCTCCAACCTGTTCTGCTATACCACCCGCAAGGTTGAACCAGTCAGGATTATTCATCCAGGGATCGGATTGATAACTTAGTATTCTTGCAAAGGCTACGGCTAATTGATTTCGACTGGAGGCACTCAACCGACCGATAGCAACCTCAGGCATATAGTCATTTCCCTCAAGAAATCCATATCTTACATCATCATACTGAGATTGTGGACCTGATGGATTGCCGAACGCTCCGAGAATGCAGACGTATTCGAGGGGTGGATCCCATCCCTGATATCCTCCTTGAATGATTTCATTCTTAATTGTATTAACATTGCCACGGTGTTCGGCATGCCAGGATATCTCAACTCGATGACCGCACGCTCTTTTCCAGTCAGCAAATTCGTTGATTATTTCCCCTTCATCATCTTCGTCAAAAGACGATCCAACAACAATCAGATAGCCACCTAAAGGTAATGAGGCTTCCCCATTGTCACGTTCCGGGAAATTCAACGTAAGTGCACGCAGCATTTTATAACTGTCACGCGTCAATGTCTTTGGGGCTGGGATGTCATTTGGATCCATATTATCAATCGGTGAATAGGATATTGCAACATCGACATTCTCGTGATGAATGAATTGTTGAGTGGAAGAATTATATTGATATGGGAAATACGTGACCGTTACTATTTGATTTCCCCTGAATACCTTTGGTTCGCTCACTAAAACCGATTGTGGAGGGTACAAATCAGGAGTTGTTACTGTGCTCGCATTGGCACTACTCTCCGAATTTGTATAAAGAACAGGAGGAGACTGTGCATCGAGGACGGAGAAATTATCTGAAATTATTTCCACGGTAGCCTCGTGATTCCATGGGATTATCAAGTTGCGTGAAATTGCCGGTAGTTGAGGGAGTCCTTCAACTAATGTCGTGCTTTCTCCTTTGATAAAGAACTCAGAAAAACAGTCTTCACCAATATTCACATTGGTTACATCTGTTTCGGGAGTGGTGAATGAAATCACTGATTCTGATACATCATCCGATCTCAACATCACAGGGGAGGTGGCTGCGTTGAGAATCCCGGGCAGAAAAATTATTAATACAAAAAAAACAAAGTTCGGTGACTTGATGTTAAACATCATACTCTCTCCTTCACGTTAGCAGGTCTTGGTTTTCGAGCTTTGAATACGCCTATCGAATTAAGTTAAATTTTTGCTCAGACCGGACAAAAAAAGAGCAAAATATAATAATTGTTTTAACCTGACGGTTTAATCAGATATATAATGTATCTGATTATAAATATAGAAAATGATCCATTGATCTTATTGACCAATGCATGGAATTACTGTATTTTCGAAAACACAGGACTTGTGAATCCGAATTGGATTTTGCTACGGAATATTTAACGGCAGTTGGATGTGAGGCTGCCATTCGAACTTTTTGTGCGGAAATCATCATGCGAATCAGAACTTTGTTGCTTTGGTGCCCGTTGTCTTAACCACATGTTATTAACAAATTAATAAAAAAATAGTCAATAATCAAAGCTGTTATGAAGAAAAATAAGAAATTCTTCGATTCAGAAAGAATACCAAAGTTGTTTTTATTTACCTGAGCGGGCAGTATCTTCAGCTAATGAGTCCTATTTCAGGAGCACCAACTTAGTACTGCTTCTTTTCTGTGACATCTCAAGTTGAATTACATATATTCCGGATGATAAATCGGATGTATTCCAGGTTACTTCCGAAAAGCCAGCTTTTGTTGAACCTTCAAGAACTGTCTTAATCATCCTTCCATTAATATCATAAAGACGCACAGAAACTGCATCGGTTTCAGGTAGTCCAAAGACCAAACGAACAGGACCGTTTGCTGGATTCGGGTAACAGCCTATTATCCCAAATTCAACCTGAGCTGAATCTATCGATACAATTTTACCGGCAAAAAATTCTTCTGCCTCCCAGGATGAACTTCCCATCAAATTAGTCACGGTCACATCGCTTTCTGAAACACCATCCCATATTCGGAACTTAATCATTTCCTGATTGATTGCGCCCTCTATTTCGTCTGTGTCCGGATTATCTCCCCAAACTGCAAGACCGCAACGACCGGTGTTATCAATGCGTCCCGAGCCAACTAACTTGCCTGATTCTGTGAGTGCACCAATTTCATATCCGGATAGAGAAGTTTCACCAATAAGCAGAACTGACATATTTGTGTTAGAAAGGTTAGCAATATCAATATTCCCGTTTTTTAGAGAATAATATTCCGGATCAGCGATAGGTGCCCGGAATTCTTCGTTATTCTCAAGTCGATAAATTAGCTCAACATCCTCTCTAACTTTGAACTGATAACCCTCATGTTCAACCATGTTACCAATATTGCAAAAGTCAAACTGAGGAATGTAAAAATCTCCGGATCCGTCTTTTGCCATTATTAACTGATCCCTGATACCTGACAGCGCTGTAATAGTATTGGTTGGTTGAGTCGGGAAGTAAGAACTCATATTCCAACCCTGGTGTAAATCAATAGGAGTATTGAACTGAACTATTTCTCCACTGATATCCAATTCACATTGTTCGGAAACAGATATCAGATATCCGTCCGCAACATTCCAGTTTGGGATACTGCAGAATCCTTGCGCAGGAAAAAAGAACCTGCCTGAACCGTCCTTGGCGAGTATAAGCAGGTTTTCGTCGACGAGCGGACTCAGCAATGTGGGTACATCGAGATTTTCAGGGGTTACATTTATTGAAATCTGATTCCATCCCTGATTCAACTCAAGTGTAATTTCCCTCATTCCACCAATCACATCGAGAGTAACCGGAAGAGCGAACTCGCCATCATCCGCGTTGTGTTTGAATAAAATATCTCCCTCATATCTGACTTGCTCTGAAAGAGATTCAGAATTAACTGTAATTACGTAATCCTGACTCTGCTGTGAATCTATGAAACCTGAGGGTGGGTCTATACTAAACCAATCCCGTCGAGAATCGACCTGCCAAATATCAAGGTGGTCATTTGGACCATCGTTGATCATTGCCAAAAATACCCAACTGTAAACATCAAGATCAGTCGTAATAAATGCACCGGTTGGACTACCTTCACCTCCACCCTCCAAAACCTTAACAAATAATGTATCACCTGTATCCGGATTCATTTTTGTTACCAATTGATCACCGATATCCCGATCTTTATGAAAAATGTATAATGGGTGATTATCTTCATCATCAGAGTAATATGCCAAACCATATATTCGTAAACCACACCGATTCAACCTTTCTATTTCGCGACCAACTTGAGTAATACCGGCAATATTTGAAGTTGTGCTGGATACCCACAGTACTTCTCGATCGGGATCCCAAGCAAAGTTGTTGTTGGGATTAAAGGGTCCGTCTAAATGCACCATCAATTCACCTTCGGTTGTGAAGCCGAAGATGTTGTTCTCGAATCCACCCCAAAGTAGTTGACCATCCCAGGCAAGATCTTTCATTCCATATCCACCATTGATAAATTGAGGGAACTGATCAACTAACTCACCCTGGAGGTTAAGAACGTAAATCTGCGGTTCACGGTTATTTGTGCCTGTAAGGTAGAATTGATTTTCTATTAATGCAGCACAATACAATCTTGGTTCGTCCAATCTCTGTCCGAGGTTCATTTGTTGACGTAAATCCCAGGGATTCCTGTCCGCATCGCCTCGAAGATGCTTCTCAGTAAGGTAATAGAGTGATCCATTCCCGGTATTGGTGATTTCGAAATCGAATTCTTGCATCTCATTCTGGTTTAGATCCGTGCTGATTTCGTCTAAAGAGGGACTAAGCTCCGGGTGCAGTAAATCAAAGTTGATTTCGAGCTCTTCATCTTCTTCGATGCCAAAACCAGTCAGGGTTGAATCATTGTACCCCTGCTTTCCAGCAGTAATACTAAATTCGGAAGCCCATGCATTGGGTATAGACCAATGTCCATTCTCATCGGTAAGAGCTACTTGAGAATATAGTGTCTTAACAACTGCATTTTCAATTGGATCACCAGTTTCAGCATCAGTAACAATGCCCGTTAGATGTCCTGTAAGATGGTAGGGATCGGTAGCAAAAAGTATAGCATGTCTATTCTCAACTGGAGCAGAGGTTACCGGATACTCATTAAATGATGCATAGTTAATTCCGTGTCTTGTATCAGGGCTGCAAATTCCTGTACTGAAGTAGTACGGCGCAAAACCTTCATGTGGTTCTATTATATCTTTATACTGAAACTTTATCATTCCGTCTCCGCTTTCAAACGGATAGAATTCTGGATCAAACAGAATAATCTGGAAAGTGTTTGTACTGTTTCGATTGTATACCGGCACCCGATACCATTCTATGATAAAAAGATGCTCCTCGTCGTCAAAATAAGTATATATGTTTGCTCTGTCTCCAGCGACTCTCAGGTTGTCCCAGTATGGAGCAATCATTCCAAAAGAACCGCCTATATTTCTGTCGAGAGGAAAATTTTCACCACCGGTATGATTTCCAAGGTCTCCTCCTAAAGCGATAAAGCCATTTTCAGATATTGTTGCTGAATTAAAAACTTGACCGTAAAATTGGAAATCGAAAGGAAGTTCAATCTCACGCACGAAGTCTGTAATGCGGTTTCCCGGTAAGGGGAGCCCATCAAATTCCCGGTCATCATCCAGTCTACTGATTTCAATCCACTCATATTCCGGAGAAAGAGCCCAGTCTCTATCAGTAATATCAAAACAGATATAACCATAACCATCAGGACCGAACGGTGTGTTTTCTCGAGGTTCACTTATTTGTAATTGAAATCTTAACGTATCTGGAATATCATTTTCTTCTGTTCTAACGAGGAGCATCATATCAACAATTGATCCCGGAATGTTAAGTGTGCTTGCATTTATCGTAAATCTGTCCCCGTCTAAACTTGAGGTTTCGCCTGAAGCTATTATTTCGAAATTGGATTCGGATTCTAATACATCAATCATCCAACTCTCTGAGATAAGGCTAACCTGCATTTCCGGAGAGTCAAGACTCCCTGTATTTCTTACTCTGACATCAAACTCGACAATATCCTGATCGATTACGTTTCCACCGATTACATCTACAAATTCAAGGTTTGAGCCTTGGATCTCGATTGGCAGAAAATTTTCGAATTCCTGATCGTCACATTCAATAGTTATGAGTGAATTCAGGATTGCATCCTCGGGTGTTGAAGGAAGGATTGTGACAATTGGGTGGTCTTCTGACTCTATTTCCTGTCCGGGTCGTATTTCATCGAACTCAATTTCTCCGTCTTCGATTATTACCCAGGGTGATGTGGATGTAATTGTTGCGGAAACATCCCCTGCAATTTCATCAGTACCGTAATTATGAACCGTTATTCCAAGTTCTACTGTTTCACCTGGATTAATTACTTCGTTTTCATTTCCTCCCTCAATTTCAGTAATAGAAGAGATAAACGCACCTAAATTGAGATCAACTTCTTCAATTTCAATTTCAGTTTGATAAGGCAATAAACCCTCACCGGTGACAGTGAGAATTAGGTTTTCATCCCAATCGGGATCTATCTCAATCTCACATGTTGCGTCCTCGTTAGTAAACCCATAAGCAAGTAATTCACCCGGTTGTGTCAGGGTTACCATTGAATTTGGGATACCAACCTCATTATCCTCGTCAAAAACTTCAATTACAAGACGATTTGAACCAACGGCAATTATTTCATCATGAATAACTTCAATCTGATCGGGAGTACCTCTCCAAACAAGCTGAGAAGGATCACCATAATATCCAAAATCACTCCGGTAATACTCGAATCCGTATCTTTGCGCAACTCCACCGTTTTCCAGCATCGCTGTAGCAAAAGCTCTTGCCCAACCAAGTGGTAACTTATCAATCTGCAGAGCCTTTGCCATACTGCTAAGAATTACGTTGCATGCAGTCGTACCCTGATTGTGTGTTGATCCGGATATTGCAGAGGGACCCCTCAGGTCGTTTATTGATCCAGTGAGCCAGATATCTGTCCATGCGTTCCTTACGTGGCCTCCACCACATGCGAGGTAGATAGGAAAGTTATCACTATTATAATTTAGTCCAAAATGGAGACCTCGATGAAATATTATATTGGCTCTTGAACCTAAGAGTTGATTTGCGAAATCCCTTAAGTTTGCTCCATCATCTGGATAAACCCAGGTTCTGACTCCAGTAAAACCTGCACGATTTGAAGCCTCTGCATTCCATAAAACACTTCGTTTCACAGATTCCATCCATCCTCCAACGCGCTCACCAAGGTGTCCTGCTACCTCGAACCATTCCTGATTCTCAAGCCAGGGATTTAGTTGATAACTAAGTATTCTATTTATAACTACTTCTAACTGGTTTGATGAGTATGCGCATAATCGTCCAACAGCAACTTCTGCTGTATAATCATTTCCCTCAATAAATCCATAGCCCACATCATCCCACGAGGTTGTTGATCCGGATGGAGTTCCGAAAGCTCCAATTAAACAAACGTATTCGAGGGGAGGATCCCATTCCTCATATCCGGTATGGATTAGTTCCCGAATTCTTCGTACACTTGAACGGTGTTCAGCATGCCAGGTTATATCAACATGGTGACCGCATGCGCGTTTCCAATCAGCCAGTAAATTAATTACTTCTCCATCATCTTCATCATCGAATGCCGATCCGATAATAAATAAATAACCACCTAAAGATAGAGTTGCTCCGCCATCGTCTCTTTGAGGCGGATTTAATGTCAAAGCGCGCAGCATTCGATAACTGTCTCGAGTTAATGTCCTCGGTGCTGGAACTTCGTGTTGATCCGGATCATCAATGGGGGTGTAGGATAAAGAAACTTCAACATTTTCATTATGGATGAATTGTCCGGAAGAAGAATTGTATTGATACGGGAAATATGTAACAGTTACAATCCGATTGCCCCTGAATATTTTCGGTTCGCTGACCATCACCGGTTGAGGAGGAAAGATTTGCGGGATTACTAATGTGCTTTCTGATTCCTTATTTTCTGATGTGAGATTATAAGCGAGTGGAGGAGCTGGCAAATTCTTGATGCTGGAATTGTCTGTTGTGATTTCAAGAGAAACTTCACAGTTCAGGGGAATGATTAAATTTCGAGTTATCGCGGGTAATTGAGGGTATCCATTAACCAGAGTCGTGGATTCTCCCTCAATAGACAAATCGGTGTAATTTTTTTCATCGACATTAACAACGGATATTTCCGGATTGGGGGATGTGAATGTAATTATCGATTCTGAAACACTTTCCGACATTAGAGTTGCAGGAGATGTGACCGCAACGGAAATTCCCGGCGAGATCGAAATTATTACTAAAAGGACATAGATCAAAGTTTTGAAGTTATGCATCAGAGTTTCTCCTCTTATTAGCAAACCTTGGTTTTCGAGCAATGAATACTTTGTCTAAATTAATCACTCCTGTGGTTCTGCAAATTATCAAGAATGAAAGAGAAAATAATTAGTGGTTATGACAGTTTTATCAGATTAATCCATATCTGATTGAAATAAACAATATTGGTCAATGTTCACAAGTAACATTGACTCAAAAAAATGAGTTTTCGGAAACCTTTAACGGGGGATCCGAAAGGGAATTTGCTACGGATGTTAAAAAGGGCAGTATGGTAAAACACTGCCAGAGGAACTTTCTGTGCGGATAATAACATGCGAATTAGACTCAACAATTTGATGTGAATTGTCTTAAATACATGTTGTTAACAATTTAATAATAAACGCATGAATATCAAAGCAGTTCTTATGAAATAAATTTTATTACTGAATCAGAATCAAAAGAAACAGGTTGTACCAACCACTTGATGAAACAATCGTGATCTCTGTACGGATCTTATTTCAGGACTATTATTTTAGAAATACTCTTTCTCTGTGACATTTCAAGTTGAACCATGTAGATTCCCGACGATAAATCGGATGTATTCCAGATAACTTCAGAAAAACCAGCTTTCTCTTGACCATCAAGAATTGTTCTTATCATCCGACCGTTTATATCAAAAAGACGCACGGAAACGGCACCGGATTCCGGTAGTCCAAAGACCAAACGAACAGGACCGTTTGCAGGATTCGGGTAACAGTCAATTATTCCGAATTCAATCGGAGATGAATCTATCGTTACAATTTTACCGACAAAGAACTCATCTGCATTCCAGAATGAATTTCCAATCAAATTAGTCACCGTCAGATCGCTTTCTGAAACACCATCCCAAATACGGAAATCAATCATTTCCAGATTTGTCGCACCCTCAATTTCATCAGTATCTGGATTGTCACCCCAAACAGCCATCCCGCAACGGCCATCCTGATCAATACAGCCCGAACCAACCACTCTACCGGATTCAGTGAACGCACCAATCTCAAGCCCGGATAGAGATGATTCACCAATTAGCAGAACAGACATATTTACTGCTGAAAGTGTTGCGACATCATTATCTCCGACCTTCACAGAGTAATGTTCTGGATCAGGTTGGAGTCCCCTAAATTCTTCGTCGTCTTCTTCGAGTTGATAGATTAGTTCCACGTCCTCTGAAACTTTATATTGATATCCATAGTTTTCATCGAGATTATCAATATTGCAATAATCAAACGCCGGAAGATAAAAATCTCCCGATGGTGATTTTGCTATGATAAGTTGGTCTCTGATTCCTGAAAGAGCCATTTCCGGAGCTAATGGTAGTCTGGGGAAGTACGCACTGAGGTTCCATCCTTCCTGAAGCTCAATCGGTTCGTTAGGTTCGATTATTGCACCTTGGATTTCAAATCTGAATGGTTCCGTAAGGTAGAGCATATATCCATCCGATGCTGACCATTCCGGGATGATGTTTACATTAATTTCTGGGAAATAGAATTGACCAACACCGTTTTTTGCAATAATCAGACAACCATTATCCACCAATGGTGCAAGCACATTACGAACATCCAAATCGTCGGGACGTACATTGAGAGATATCTGATTCCAGCCCTGTATCAGATCAAGTGAGATATTTCGTCTACCGCCGAGAACATTCAGTGTAATGGGCAGAGTAAACTCAGCATCCATTGCATTATGGTGGAATACAAATTCAGATTCGAACTGTAATTGTGGTGGTAGAGCTTCAGCATCAAGTGTTATAACCAATTCTTGAGTTTCACCTGCAATAATTGTCCCTCCGGTAGGTTGCAAATCAAACCATTCACGTCTTGCATCGAGTTGCCAGAGATCAAATCGATCGTTTGGACCGTTATTGGAGATCGACATAAAAACCCAGCTGTTTACATCGAATCTGTTTGAAATAAATGCTCCGCTGGGTGTCCCGCCTCCTTCTGGTTCCAGGACTCTTACAAATAAAGTATCTCCGTTTTCAGGATTCATTTTGGTGATAATCTGGTCACCAATATCATTGTCTTTATGGAAAATGTATAATGGAAATCCGTCGAGATCAGCTGAATAGTAAGCAAGTCCGTAAATCCTCATATTCTGTCTGTCCAAAGTTGCTATTTCATTACCTTCACGGTCAATACTTGTTATGTTGGATGTTGTGCTGCTTGTCCAGAGTAATTCTCTGTCAGAATCCCACGCGAGATTGTTGGTTGGATTAAATGGTCCTTCAAATTCAATTATCAGTTCACCATCAGTCGTATGCCCATAGATGACCTCACCACCACTGCCCCAGATTAATTCTCCATCATAAGCCATATCTTTAAATCCGTAAGATCCCCCTTCGAATTGAGCAAATTGATTAACCAGCTCGAAGTCCTCATTCAGAACATAAATCTGTGGATCCCTTCGATTTGATCCGGCAATGTAATAATGGCCATCTACATAAACCATGCCCTGTAACCTTGAATCCTGTAGTAAATCTCCGAGATTCTCCTGATTGCGTATTTGCCACGGATCCAGATCAGCTCCTCCACGCAAGTGTTTTGAGACATCCCACATCAGGGTGCCATTACCGGTATTATTTATTCTGAAATCAAAGTTAATTGATTCTTCTGCTGCCAGCTCTGTTAATAACTCTTCCCTTGAAGGAGTAAATTCGGGATGTAGAAGTGCGAAATCGAAATTGAGAGTGTCATCCTCTTCGATTAACAACTCGGTTAGAATAGAGTCATTATATCCCGATTTAAAGCAACTTAGAGTAAACTCCATTTCTGCCAGAGCATTATCAATTATCCAATCACCATTTTCATCAGTAACAGCCGAGAATCCATGTTGAGTGCTTATGAATGCACCTTCAATTGGCTCTCCATTACTTAAATCCGTAACCTGGCCGGTTAACACTCCGGAAATATAGGCAGCTGAAGTGCTGAAAAGGAGAGCACATCGATTGGCAATCGGAACAGCCGTGTTTGGGCGTTGGTTATTGAAACTATAGTTAATTCCGGTTGTCCCATCAGGGCTTGAGATTCCCACCGAAGCATAGGGAACTACTGCAGTCCATGACTGATCAGGTCCGGACTCATCCTCAATCTCTTTATACTGAAATAGAATGTTTTGATCACCGGTCATTGTAAGCCAGACATCGTGATCATACAGGATTACCTGAAAGGTCAGGTCTGTATCTCCGGGTTGGTGTTGAACTCTGTACCACTCAACAATAAAGCGAGCCTCATCTCTATCATAGTAATAATAAATTCCTCCATTATCGGGCAGCTCCAGATTATCCCAAAACGGAGCCAGCATTCCGAGACCACCACCAATAGCCTCGTCCATAGGCCAATTCTGGAAGTTTACCACCCATTCCTGATCACCCATTGAAATGAAGCCATTTGTCCCGACAGTGATTTGATCGTACATTCGACCATAGAATTGAGTTTCGAAGGGAAGGTCAATCACCTGTGTCTCACCAATATTCATCGGAGAGTTGCCTTCAAAGCCAATCTCAATCCCTCTAAAATCAAAATCGTCGTCTCTCCGACTAATCTCAATCCATTCATAAACGGGAGCAATTCCCCAGTCTCGGTCTGTATTATCAAAACATATATATCCGTAACCATCAGGTCCGGTAGGAGATTCATCCTGAGCGTCACCTATTCGCATGTCGAAGAATACGGTATCAACAAAACCGGCTTCATTTGACAGAATTATAATCATATCACGACGGGTTCCAGGTACAACCATAAGATTACCACTCGCGCGGAATCGTTCACCTTCAATTCGTGCAAACCTGCCAGCATTAGCAGCTGGATAGTTTGCTTCGTCAATTGCAATTGATACTCCCAATCCGAGCGCTTTAAGACGGGCATTCATGGGAGGTGCATCCTGTTCGCCTCTGTTAGTAAGGTAAACATCAATATTGCGCATTCTGTAATCTAATTCATCGCCTCCCAACAACCTCCGGAACACAAAATTGGGTGCCTCCGGTGTAAGTGCAATTGAAGAGGTATATGTTCCGTCGTCACTTTGAAATACAACGTCCAGAACAGGTTTAGTATTGGGTCGACTTGTGCCATCCGGGCAGGCGTTGTGAGCCACAAATACCACAGGTTCGTCTCCTTCGGATTCTTCTCCGGCAGCAATATTACCGAAATTGATTTCATTATCAAGAATTTCTATCCAGGGTGATTGAGTGCTTATAACAGCGCTAACATTTGTAATTTCATCATTATCATCAAGATTGGCAGCAACAAGCTCAATGCTGAAAGTCTCACCCGGATTAATGGCACCATCATCGTTACCTTCAATTTCAGTTAATGTAAAATCTTGAACCTCCACAGAGTGGACGTTTTCACGGACTTCAATTTCACCGAAGAAGGGTAAAATATCTCGACCTGTTATGGTAATGAAAACAGTTTCATTTTCATATTCAAAATCTTCATCAAAGAAGAACCGCACCATTCCGGTCTCATCAGAGAATTCTCTCTCCATGAACATGTCATCGTAATCGGCATAATCTTCTTCATCTGGATCGGGCATATCACCCGGCATATAAAAAGTAACCTGAGCTCCATGCACACTCTGATTGTCTTCATCAATCACTCGCACCTCAATAGTTCGCTCAGAAGAAGCGATCTCCTCGGGAAACTCAGCTTCGACTATTCTGGGAGCTCCATCCCAATACTGGATACCGGGATCTCCATAATACATAAGATCACTCCTTACGTATCCGGCGATTCCCTGGAAATTCGGTATAAATCGTCTTGGACCTAAAACAGCCTTAACTCGTGCCCAGCCAAATGTCATGTCGTGCATAAGAAAGGCACTGACCTGTTCCAACCAAACAACATTCATATGCAGAGTATGTGGATTGCCCCATGAACATGTAACGGCAACAGGTCCTCTTGGGTGATCTGCGTCGCACATTTTGAGAAGTGTCCAAACGGAGTATTCCTGATGACCACCGAGATACATGTCAATCGGGAAGACTTCGTTTTCCATAACTCCAGGGAGTCGATTTCGGAAATAGTAGTTTTCAGCCCTGCCGATCATTATACTCACGCCATCGTTGTATTGCTCGCAAAGGAAGGGTCCAACTAACTGACCACCTCCATCATGTTGTTCGTAATTCTCGTAAACTCGAACATCCTCAAAATTCTTTGACTCAAGCAGCATCCTTCCCCAACGAACGTTCATGGGAAGACCAACATGCCAGTTACGACCCCACCTCTGAGCATAAACCGCTGCCCTGTTTAGCCATTCCATATCTTCAATATTTGGGTCAGCTTCGTAAGCCATGGTTCTAAACAAAAATACCTGCAACTGATCAGGATTTCCAGCACACCATCTGGAGACTCCAACATCCGCAGCATCATCATTTCCCTCAAGTAAACCATAATACCAGTCATAATGATGACCGCTCGATGCTAATACCCAACCTGGTTGGAAAGGTAGATTTCCGTAACTTGTAAGATCCCCAACTAATAAAAGTTGATCAAACGGATCGGTATCTGCATTGAGGTAGGCATTGTATCTTTCCTGTATGCCAGCTTTGATTGTATTGGCATTCAGTGCTTCATTCTCAGTAAGGCTCAGAATATCAACTTTCCATCCTGATTTTCGTCGCCATTCAATAAATGGCACGATGTGAGGCAAACATTCCTCACGAGTTACTATTAAATAGTGTCCGTTATATTCCGGGAATTCCCCGTTGTCAGGGTCGTCCCGACCGACTTCGTCACCATTTAGAGCAAAAGTTCGAATGAATTTGAGGAATTCTTTCGATCTGTTTCGTCTGGTTTGGTGATGTGCAGGATTGACAGGTTCCGCATCTGTATAGTTCAGAGTTGCCTCAATTCTATCATAATGACGATATACATTCTCATGAGGATCATATTGTACAGGATAGGTAGTTATGTTCACCATTCGCACACCACGAACGATATAAGGTTCCGACATCTCAGCAATTGTTGAGGGGAAGACTGAGTCGAGAGAATAATCATTATTCAGAGACAAAATTTCTTCCTCAGCTGAGCCATCACCTGAACAAAGGATTGGTGTAAGATCAGCGTTGATTACTCGCGGAATAGATGATTCGACAGATAGCTCTAAACCACAAGCCGGAGGAACAATAACAACTCTTGTAACTGCTGGAAGAAGCGGTTTGTTTTTTTCCAGGGTAAAGCCTTCACCGGGCAGGGATAACTTTTCAGATGAGAGGACTCCATCAGAAATAACATTACTTTCAAGATCCTTTAAGTCGAAATCAAGTTTAATTGACTGTTGAGATGATTCGATAATTGCAGTTCTATTCTCTAATTGTTCAGAATAGGAGTCGAATAAAGAAACTTGATTGGTTGAGATGGCAAATGCTGATACTGCAAGAACAACAGTAAGGATCAAAATGTGAGGTAGAACTTTTTGCATTGCGTTTTCCAGGAAGTTATCTCAAAGCACCCTCTAATCTTCGAACAAGTCAATCAAATTCATAATCTTGATTTGTTAGTTCGGATTAAAGGTGAAAACAGAAATAAAGGTTTGGGAGCTGTTCAGAGTGGTAGATCATTAAAACCGTTCACAACTTGAGATGTAAATGAGAGTATACATCTTTATAATATTAACTAATTTACTCTAAATATCAAAGGTCTGATCAAGGAAAAGTTCACTTTTTTTTGTAGTTATGGAATAGGTTGGGGATATTATATAATAAAGATATGCTGTTAAGGCTGGTTTGAGTTATATGGGTAATTCATTCCCAACAGGTGAAAATCGAGTATTAGTTCAATCAGAGTTCTGAATCAAGTACTTTCCTGACCAATTGGGTTAAGTTTGCGAGGTGAAATGGTTTTTGAAGATATGGCATATTCGTGTTAATCAATCCCTGATGTGCTACTGCATTTACCGTATAACCCGACATGTATATAACCTTCAAATCAGGATTTTTGATCGTCATTTTATCGGCAAGTTTCTTTCCATTCATACCGGGCATTACCAGATCAGTAAGGAGCAGCTCAACTGATTCATCAGTGTCTTCCACAATTTGAAGAGCTTCCTCGGCATTAGAAGCACCACAAAGTTTGTATCCACATGCCTGGAGAAGATCCATAGCCATTTCTCTTAACGAATCATCATCTTCCACAATTAGAATAGATTCCATACCACCAATTAATGCAGTCGAGTTTATCTTCTTTTTGTTGCTCTCCGTTCTCTCTTTTGCGATGGGTAGATATATTTTAAAAGATGTTCCATCATCTGGCTCGCTGTAAACCCATATATGGCCACCGCTTTGCTTGATAATTCCGTAAACTGTAGACAATCCTAATCCGGTACCTTTACCTGATTCTTTGGTCGTGAAAAACGGATCAAAAGCCTTTACTTTCACATCCTCAGACATTCCGCATCCTGTATCACTTACAGCAAGCATTACGTACTCCCCTGGTGGCACGTTGGCATGTGATCTGGCATATTCCTCATCTAAAGTGATATTCGCAGTTTCAATTGAGAGCTTTCCTCCATCTGGCATTGCATCGCGAGCATTTACTGCAAGGTTGACAAGAACCTGTTCAATTTGCCCGGGATCGACTTTTACATTTTTGAGTTCTTTATCGGGGACGGTCAATAAATCCACATTAGCACGGATAATGCGTCTGAGCATTTTATCCATATTGGAGATTATAGAATTTAAATTTAATACGCGTGGTTCAGTCTTCTGCTTTCGGCTGAAGGTGAGGAGTTGTCTCGTTAACTCTGCTGAACTTCTTGCTGCACGATCAATTTCATGAAGGTTTTCTTGAATAAGATTATCCTTATCGAGTGACATCAGAGCAATTTCAGCGTTTCCCGCAATAACCGTAAGAAGATTGTTGAAGTCGTGAGCTACACCGCTCGCGAGTCTCCCAACAGCATCCATCTTCTGGGATTGCCTGAATTGAGCCTGAAGGTCCACATATTCAGTCACATCCGCACACATAAGTACCGCACCAATTATATTACCATTGGAACCATACCTTGGAGTTCCATAAATATTCATCCACTTTTTTGAGCCTTTCATTGTGAGGTATTCAACCTCTTCAAGATGAACTGATCCTCCATCGGTCAATTGATTGATCATACTTCCAGAATCAATTGAATTTTTTAAGCTTGGAATATCATATAACCGTGCGAGTGAAGGAGAGCTGATATCATTGTCCGGAGAATCCAGCATCTTAAATATCATAGGATTAGCGTAAAGAATTTTGCCACTGACACTTAAATAGAGAACACCAATTGGAGAAAAATCAATAATATCACGGTTGAATTTCTTTGAAGCCTGAAACTCGACTTCCATGTCAATTTGTGTTGTTATATCAGTAAAAATGATTCCAAACTTCTTGTTATCCAAAGCAAATACATTCAATTCAAAGTGTTTCTTTATTGCAGGATAGTAAGTTGTTAATAATTGATTAGATCCAAATTCACCAACCTTCCGGAAGATATCCAGGTAATTGACTCTATTTGAATTTAAAACCGATTTTCCCATTGAACCAATGATATCATCGTGTTTAATTCTGAATGTAGATTCAAAACTCGGATTCACATCAGAAACTGCAAACTCAACAGATTCTCCTTCAAGATCATCGAGAACATCAAAAAATGCAACAGGATTCCTCAGATTCTCATATAATGCAGATATCTGGTACTGAGGGATGTTCACCATTTTAGGTGATGTTCTTGTCTTTCTTACAGGTTTACTCGAAGTTTGGGAAATTATTGGCAACTCATTCGCAATTTCCTGCACTTGTTCTTGAACAGAATTCTCATTTAGGTCTTCGGTGTCTGAAAAAAGGTCATCATCTGAAAATCCGAAAAAGTAATCTTCAACGATATTTCCATTATGTATGCTCATCCTTCTCTCCTGTGGTCCGGTTTCATTATTTTGTTTTTCTGTCTTGCTAACCTGCATTTTATTATTGCTCCAAAAGTGCTATCTGTGATCCATCCATTTTTCGAGCAATGGATTTAATTCTGTTCTGATCTGATTGTCCATAGCTCTCACGAAATGCATTTGGTGGAATTTCGATATCAAGCTGATAGAATAATTTCAATTGAGAAGCACTTGGCCTGGTTGTCATCAGTATTGTCTCATTATCTTTCTCAAGTCGAATTACATGCAAATGTCGGAGGTTGTTGTTAATTGCTTCCCAGGATAACCCCGTTTTTTCCTCTGCAGAGACCTGAATTAGGCCAGCTAAGTGGGATAGCCGTAAAATGCCCTCGGCTTCATCAAATTCAGACCAGGTTCCACAATCTGAAAGTGTCCAGGAAACTAATTTATTGGCGTATTCTGTGAATTCGCTATTATCACTCGGTTTAACCGGAAGTTCTTTAATGGAAGAAATTAGTTCGCTTAAAGTATTTTGATTTAATGACATTTCACCTGGGAAGTAAACCTGTCGGGATATCTGAGTCAGCTTTGTTTCAGGCTGGATATTGCATTCGAGCAGGGACGCCATAATACTAATCATAAAATTGAACAATTCACTCCTCTTTTCCTGAGATTCAGCTTCAATATAATTATCGGCCGTTATTTCATTTTTTTCAAGGAGATTCTTGACTAAATATACGATTCCGTAAGATTTACTTGATGTGATTGAATCACGATTGGTTTTCAAGACAGACTCGAGAAGAAATTCGCTGATCGAATTACTCAACTCGATGAGTTTCTGTATTCCACCTGCTTGCAACGATCCCAGGTTGCAGATCGTTTTTTCACTTTCATTTCGCGGGCTAACAGAAGAATTCTCCACCAGATAACCGAATGAACTTATCTTGCCATCTGGTTGGCACTCTGAAATCTGTTTTAATTTCATTTTTTCCCCAAATTATGTTTCAATCACGATTTCTTTATTTACATAAGTAGCATAAACTATGCCATAAAAAAAAATGGTTTTTAAGCAATTGATAATTTTACTTTTACGTTAAGCTGGAAATTATCTCCAACTTTTTAACTAAAAGAGAATATGAATTAGACAAGAGAATTTACCTACTGAAAATGAAATGCTTGTAAATTCTACTTTTAGGACATTAGCAATATTTTACAAATTGTTGAACAGGTTACTAAAGTACAAATTTACAAAATGTAAAGTATGGAGAATTGCAAATTCCTTAAAACATAGTCCAATTTACAAATCTGCGATTTTCACAGAATTATGATCAAAATATCATTTGGTGTAGTCGATCTTCCTGAATGGTGATGGATTAGTTGATCCTCATGCCCATGGTCCGTCCTGCAGCGGATATCATGGGCATGTGAGGATCGTTGCGGAGTGTGGAGGGATGGTTAATAGAGTATTGGGGAGATCATATGTTACACTAATTGGTAACTTAAGGACTCAGCATTAAGTCTTTTTTGCTCAATGTTAATGGACTTGCGGTTTCTTCCACGACTTTCGCAAATCACTTGCGGTGGTAAGTCAATACCGAGTCTGTAAAAGAGTTTTAGATGAGAAGAAGTCGGTCTGGTAGTCATTAGCAAAGTTTCCGCACCATTTTCAACTCTGACTGCACAAAGCTCGCTTAGTTTATTACAAATTGAAGACCATGACAGGAGGGTCATATCTTCAACCAGGTTACAGATAAAATCAGCCAATTCTGTTAAGAAATCCAAGCTTTCGAAATCGGCAACATCCGACCAGGATTCCGTTTCAATGGATAACCATGATGCAAGTTTCTCTTTATATTGAGATGTATCCGTCGGTTTGCTTTCGAAAACCGGATATTGACGAATGATATTTGTCAGAGACAGGATCGATTTTTCGTTCAGAATCGTTCCTTTCCGAAAATAAATTCTCTTGTGAAGACTATCTAAATCGGATTCGATATTTGATTGGTTATCAAGCAAGCATGCGATTAAACTAACAAGGAAATCAAAGCACCTTTTGCTTTTAACTTCATCTTCGGAACCGAAAATTACCTCATGTGTGATGCCATTTTCTTTGAGGAGTTGTGAAATTACATAAACAACTCCGTATGATTGACTGGATTCTAAACCATCACGATTTAAATCCAGTGTAGATTCAAGGAGAAATTTATTTACGGAGTTACTAAGTTCAATCAGGTTGTCGAGACCTTCGCTCTGCAATGAACCTAAGTTGTAAATAATTTTTTCCAGGTTACCATTTTCGGGAGTTTCTTTTTCTCTATTTACCACTGATGCTGATTCAACGTTTTCACCCGGTGCACATTCGGAAACATGTTTGACAATCATTTATTCTTCCCTATTTGGGTGTTCAAAATCCTAAAAAATCCAAATAACTGAAATTCTTTCAAAAGAGTCCCTTTACCTGAACCTTCGCCAATTAACAGAAGTGTCCATTGGCGAAGGTTGTGGTTTGTAAAAAAATCCGTCTTAAAGAGCTAATTTGAAAAGTCTGACTGGATTGGAAACTAATGGTGGTAACTATTGTCCACCACCATGTCTGTCCCACCATTGCGGGAAGTGTCGCCACAGATTCCTTAGATGTCCGTTATCCCGGCGACCATTAATATATAAACCTCTGCTTTCCTCGTACCAGGTCCACCATTCCTGGGCGGACCAGCTTTCCCAACCATCAGGGAGCTCATCCCCATATCGACCAATGAAATGGTTCCAGCGAGCCCTCCATTGATCATCATCACCAATATCTCCGGGTCCCTCACCATCATCGTCATAGTCACCATCATCAACATCCAGAGGGCCTGGAATCCAACGCAGGTCAGCTGGGTCAAATGGCTCATGTACAACTGGCGGACTGTTGATATACATCACATCATTCCAATAATATTCACCTTCAAAATATTCCCAATAACCGTAAGTTCCGCTGTCGATCTCGTGTTTAGGATTGTCCGGATCGGCATCGCTCCTTATAAGGAGAATCTCATCATCACTAACCGTTAACCACCACTCACCCTTTGCTTGTGGTGGTAAAACTAAGATCAAGAATAACATCACAAAAATTGTGATTACTGTTTCAAGTTTAATAGCCATATCGTCCTCCTTCACTAATTGTTGCCTTTATCACCAATACATTATCGCATTAATCATGCCAAATGACGTTCATCGTCTAAGGTGATGAAAAAACTGCTTTTAAGAATTTCAAACAGATTTGTGGAATTTGTTAAAAGTTGATGATAAACTGAACTTTGAGGAATTTTTACAATCAGGATGCAAAACTTTGAAAACACTGCTTTTATATGTGTAAAAGAACCTTACACATGTTTTCTGAGATTGTGGAAATTTCACAATCTATTCGGTGATTTTGTATTTTTTTATCTTCTGCATGAGTGTCGGACGGCTAATCTCCAGCCTTCGTGAAACCTCGGATTTATTCCAATTACACCGAACTAATGCTTGCCGTAGGATTTTTTGCTCATGAGCAGCAATCATTTTACTGAGAGTTTCCTGTTGTTTGTCATCTGCTTGTGTTGTTGTCTTTACCTCTTCTGGTAGAAACTCGGGTTCAATCCAGTCGTTCTCTTTAGTATAAAGAAAAACTCCACGGATGACGTTCTCAAGTTGTCTGACATTTCCTGGCCAATTGTATTGTTGCAGAATTATCTCAGCAGATTTGCGTATGCCCTTAATCGGACGATTCTGTTCTTTGCTGAACTTGTCCACAAAGTGATTGATTAACAAAGGAATATCATCTACACGGTCACGCAAGGGTGGAACCTTTATTTGAACGACATTTATTCTATAGAAAAGGTCCTCTCTGAATTTCCCGGATGATACAATATCGGGAAGTGAATCCTTAGCTGCTGTGATGAGTCTCACATTAGTTTTACGAACTTTGGTCTCTCCAACCCGGAAGAACTCACCCTCCTGTAAAACCCGCAATAGTTTTCCCTGCATAGACTCACTCATTTTATCAACCTCATCGAGGAATATTGTACCATGGTTTGCTTGCTCGAAGAAGCCAGAATGGTCGGAATTCGCACCGGTGAAGGAACCTTTTTTGTGACCAAAAAGCATACTCTCTATCAGTGTGTCTTGAATAGTTGCACAGTTAATTGCATAGAATGGTTGTGTGGATCGATTACTTTCTCGTTGTATAATTCTTGATATTAATTCTTTTCCAGTCCCGCTTTCCCCTAAAATAAGAACCGGGATATCTTGATCTTTCAGGAGTTCCAATAATGAAAAGACTTTCTGGATTGCTTCTGATCGACCTTTAAATTCATCATATCCGGCAATCAGATCTATACTTTTCCTTAATGTCTTTACGTTTTCTTCTAAATTTTCTATATAGCGTCTGTGAGTGAGTACTGTACCAATCAGATTACCCAAAAGTGTAAGATAGGCTCTATTTGCTTCACTCATTTTTCGTGAAGATCCACCATGATCTAAGTATAGTACGCCTGCGGTCTCACCTTTACTGATTATTGGCATACAGACAACAGCTTTTATCTTACTCAATTGTACGCTTTCCATAGCACTTAAAGTTCCGTCATCAAGGGCATTATCACTGAAAATCGGTTCACCGGTTTTAAATACCTGTTCAGCTAATGTTCGAGAGATCGTTATTTCTTCCTTCTGCCCAACTTTAATTGAGGCTTTCCGTGAGAGCCCCGGAGTTTTTTCACGTCGGAAAATGATTAAACCTCGTTCTGCTCCAACTCCATCAATAGCCATTTCGAGTATCCGGCGGGTGAGTCGTTCCGGATCTTCCATCGTATTCAACATATCAATGACTTTGGCAATCTCACGGATTGGGGGAATCCTGTCAAATGTCACAATATCGTCTCCTTCATGTGTTGTTGCGGATTCTCCATACACCGGCTCTGATGTAGGTATTGACAATCCTGCAAATATTTCCTGTGATTGTTTGAAAGCCTGATTTGCCCTTTTGTTCAAATTCCAATTTGTACAGGCTTTAGCATAAATACTAAGACTCTGTCCAACTTGGTAATTCGCACTCATTTTTCTAAAATTTTTGATCGAATCTTGTAAATAACGAGCTGCTAAATCTCGACGTCCAGAAATCACTGCCAGCTTCAATAATATTTGAAAGAACATGCCGCAGCTAAGAAAGTGCTTAATTTTACCTGCCATGTTTTCTAATTTTGTGAAATCTATATTCTCAACACTTTCTTTTTTCAGCACCACTTCAGTTAAAACTCTCATTACATGGAGCAGAGGTTTTGAAATGCCAAAATCAACATTGCGAACGTGCTTTAGACATCTCTCTAATACCACTGATGCTCTTTCGTGGTCATCAATGTTCTGAAAGTGTATTGCCAATAGATACGAACCAACGCAATCACTGACAATATTTTTTGTATTTGCTGCCTGTTCCTCAGTCTTCTCAATCAGTTTTTCGTTGGATTTTCCCATCATAGCTCTAAACAAAACAGCCCATGAGCGGATAATAATCTCCATATGTGCAACACCGAGGCGTCTCGCAATACCCATGGATCTTCGAAGTCGGTGAACACCAAGGAAATAGTTCCCACTATTATAATCGATCTTAATCAGATCCAATTGAATCCGTATTTGATCAGCAGGTGTTGCATATGCCCTCATGTTTAGTTCAATTTTCTCAAACAGGTTTAATCCTCTTTCGACTTGACCGCTTGCGATTAAAGTCATAGCACGATGGTAAGAATTGAACCAATTGTATTCTCTACTAACATTAAGAGGTCTATTTTTATCGAGAAAATTGATAATATCAATTGCCTCTTTCCATTTACCTTGGCGGATATGAATCTGGATTTGTTGTCTATACGCACTATTAACATCTTGAGATTCCCAAGGTGTTTCAGATTGATCGATAATTCTTTGACAGCATCCTAATGCTTTTTCCGGATAATCAAGCAGTGCGAATAATTTTCCACAAGTTAATACATGAGAGTGGTGAACTTGTAAATGTTCAGTTTTTTCAATTAGATCATAATAAGAAAACGTGTATTCACGGCTTTTATCGACTTCTCCGTGCTGATATGAAATCCATGCCAAGCCACCTAGTGCTTTTCCGGCAGCATCAACGTCAAATGGCAATAATTCCTGGAAGGACCTTTCTAAATGGAAGGTAGCTTCCCGAAAACGTCCAATTGTACCGAGTGATTTTCCTAAATTGAGATGTAACGTACCGTAATGAGCGAGGTCTTTCCAATTATCATCCTCAATTAATTGTCTATAAACCTCAGCACTTTCATCGAATCTCCTTTCTCTCGCATATGCAGCTGCGAGCATTTCTAAGCTGCGATAACGATTTGGTTTACTGAGAGGAAATTCCTCAATACTCAAGGCAGACTCGAGTATTTTACTGTCTAATGGATATTCGTGGCTGTCAAGACCTAACCCTAATATTTTTTCGATTATTCGAAGAAATGAAGTTGTTTTATCAGCGATAACATAATGGTTCAGAATTGTTGAGAAGGCTCCGATATCACTTATCTCAGGATTCTGTTCTTCCAACCACCTACCAATCCAAAAATGAAGTTGACTTCGTTTTGCAGGGGATAAACTCTGATATGTAATTTCTCGAAGTACCGGCAACCGAAAGGAAATCTGATCACGGGATATTTCCAGCAGCCCGGCCTCTGTTGTCTCAAAAATTACTTCTGACCATGCGCTGGGAGCTAACTCCAATTCCTCTTTTATTACTTCTATTTCACACTTTCTATTTAGAACAGCTAACCACTCGACAACCCACCTTGAGGGCAAGGATAATTGCTTTAAGTCGACCTTTAGAAGTTCAGCGACATCCCTGATGCTATCAATAATATCCGGGTTAATAATGTACCAATGGCTATCCTGCTGAACAACATGTTTCCTGGTAATTAATTGCCTCAATACCTGCAGCAGCCACCCCGGTCTCCCTCCGATTAAATCGAACATGCTTTTAGCTAAAATCTCAGATCCAGTTGCGTCATTTAGCAGATTAACTATCAGTTCCTGAACCTGTGAAGATTCTAATTGAGGTACTTCGTGACGAACCAAATGATCTGAATAGCTTAAAGAACTCAATTCAGGATGATTTTCTTTTGACTCAAGGAGCCAGAATAATGGGTACTGTGAGTGTTTTAGCAAGAAATTCTTGAATTTTCTGATAACAGATTGCGAAACCGAATCAAAATTGTGCCAGCATATAATTATTGGATTTGGCGATTGCCACCCTTTAAAAAAGCTTGATAAAAGCCTCCAGATGTCTTCTTCTGCAATAAATTGGGAGTTAGAGATGTCCAGATTTCTAAGATGGCTAAGATGTAATGCTAAAGGAGAGAGGTCACTTCCATCAAGTCTGATAATGATTTTTCCCTGCATCTGCTGTTGAAGAGCAAACTCATCCATTAACCTGCTTTTGCCGGATTCCGCTTCTCCATAGAGAAGGATCGCCCATTGCTCCCCCTGCGATACTTCATGCAGCCGACTTCCTAATAATCGTTTTTCTCCGATACGGCCGATGAATAGTGGAGTTGAAAGGGTTGCATATTCAGATGCCTTTTTCGGGATCATACGAGCGAGGATGGATATTACTTCTGATGCATTACGAGGTCGAAATGCGGGATTAGAATTCAGGCATCGTGTCAGTAATACCGCCAGTTCATCAGGAATATCAGGTCTCATCCAATCAGACTGATCCGGTAACCAATTGAGTTTTTGAGTAAGGAAAGGCTCATATGATTGATCTGTATATGGTGAAGCTCCACGCAAGAGAATGTACCCAATCATGGCAAATGAAAAGAGATCAGCTCGTGCATCCACTTTTGATGCCTGGAACAACTCCGGAGCGGAATAATCGAGTGATATAAAACGATCACCCGGATCTCTTGAAACTCGGTTTCCCGCTATTCCGAAATCACCAATCTTTATGAGTGGTAAATCTAATGAATCTTCCTTTGTCAGGTTCTCAATATCTATGAATATGTTGTTCGGTTTAAGATCGTAGTGAGTAATTTGATGGTTGTGAACGAATGATAAGACACTAGCAATATTAAACAATAACCGAATAACACTCTCAGTTGGAATCGGTTCTTTCAGAGAAGCCAACGTAGGCCATGTTGCACGTTCCATTGTGAAGTATTCACCAAATGCATCGCAATATCCAAAGTCATAGCAATTTATAACCCCGGGATGTTTTAAAAGACGCAGCAATCGGAATTCTTTTGTAAACCTTTTCCTGATTTCAGTACTTAGAATATCCCTCCGAATTACCTTCAGTGCGATCAATTCGTCATTCTGGAAAGTATCCGATACCAGTAAAACTGTTCCGTTACCACCTTCGCCAAGTGTTTCTTTAACGACATATCTGTTATCGATCAGGTCACCCGGTTGAGGCTTAGTGCGAATGTCTTTTGTTTTCGTTTTAGTTGTTGAAACGGATCCCATGGTTTAAGCTTTATGTCAAACTGTTAAAAACATTGGAAGTAAACAATTATTGACTTTTACTATCCAAAATCTGTTCTGAAAATATTTGTATTTTACTTTCGGTTTTGAATACAGGTACCGAAATGGAGCAAGCTCAGATTGTGGGAATCCGATTCACAAGATAGATTTTACCGGTTTTCTTTGACCATTAAGAAGATTTTTGCGCAAATTCCCAGTGAGAACATAAGTTAGGGAAAACACAATTATAAGTCAAGGAAAGTGAACACTAAAGAGTATAACTCGAATTGTTGCTAAAGAGAACAAAATTTCAGAGCCGATGAAATTTTGAAAAATTATTTGCATTACACTCTTTAGTTTATTTAATTATATAGGTTTCTGATTAGATATTCAATAATTGGAATCAGGTTATTTCTTCTCTGCTCTCTGATATGAAGAGTCGAGGAACTTAGAACAATCAGGAGAAATTATGCACTTTCTCAGTGTTTTCGGGCTACTCGCACTTCTTGGGATTGCCTGGGCGATGTCATACCATCGTTCAGATGTAAAACTAAAACCTATCATTTGGGGCATTGGCCTACAGTTCGTTTTTGCAGTCATTATCCTGATTCAGGATTATCGAAGTTTTATTGGAATGGGAATTCTGGGTTTACTGATAATTGTCTATCTACTCCAGAAAGACGATGCTAAATTCGGAGGTGGTTATAAATCAGTAATAACCCTGACTGTTGGAAGCGCTGTTATTGGTCAGGGATTGTTCTACATCTCGTTTCTCTTACCGTGGTTAATTGTAGCAATCCTCATATTCTTAATTCTGAATAGTCACATGAAATGGCAACAGGATATACAGAGATATGTTGGAGTGGTACTGATAATTTCCGTAATAGTTTTCTTGATTTCAAACAATTGGCAGGGACATTTTATATTCCAGACATTCAGCAATAAAGTAGCTGCTTTTTTAAATCTTTCAGATTACGGTGCTAAATTCCTGTTTGGAAATCTCGCCAATAATGACTTCTTCGGACCCTGGGAGCAGAAATTTCCAAATCTTGGGACATGGCCCGGATTCGGATTTCAATTCGCCTTTAAAGTTCTACCGACTATTATTTTCTTTGGCGGTTTTATGAGTGTGCTCTATTACCTTGGTATCATGCAGAAGGTAATAGACGCCATGAGCAAATTTATGCGCTGGACAATTGGGACAAGTGGAGCAGAAACTCTTTCCTGCAGCGCCAATATATTTGTAGGTCAAACCGAAGCACCATTGCTAATTAAACCATTCCTCGACGGAATGACAAAATCGGAATTACTGACAATCATGGTCGGTGGATTTGCTACAATAGCTGGCGGTGTTTTGGCTGGATATATCGCCATGGGTGTTCCAGCCGGACATCTTGTAGCGGCAAGTGTTATGTCGGCACCGGCAGCCCTTGTGATAGGGAAGATCATTTATCCGGAAAGAGAGCATTCTCAGACTGCAGGGGATGTAGGACTACCCGATATAAAGGTGGGTTCAAATGCTATTGAAGCCGCTGCAAATGGCATAACCGACGGGATGAAACTGGCAGTCAATGTCGGGGCAATGTTAATTGGATTTATTGCACTTATTGCGGTTCTTGATGTGTTGTTAAATTGGATGGACATGCTTATTGATGGAAAGCTGATGGCAGGTGAATATGTAAAATACTCTGCTGTTGGTATGTCTCCGGCTGTTGGTGAGTATACTGGATTCTTCCCGGGTTCGCTACAGACATTTTTCGGGACAGTACTAAGACCTCTCGCTTTTGTGATGGGTGTTTCATGGGATAACGCTCAGTATGTTGGCAATCTGTTGGGGATAAAGCTTTCTCTGAACGAATTTGTCGCTTATGGAACGCTTGGTACCTACATCAATGATGGGATACTTTCAGAAAGAGCAATGGTGATTTCGACTTATGCACTCTGTGGATTTGCTAACTTTTCATCAATTGGTATCCAGATTGGTGGGATAAGCGCAATCGCACCACATCGGAAATCAGCATTAGCGAAAGTGGGTTTAAAAGCCATGTTCGGGGGCGCTCTGGCTTCTTTCCTGACCGCTACTATTGCGGGATTGCTGTTGTAAGGCTTTGTTTAATAACAGTATATCCTGCAAGTAAAACATAACTGGAGTTTTTTTATGCAGAAAGTAATAGCATTGCTATTAATAATTGGATTGTTCTGTCCGACAGTATTAACTGCTGAAAAACGAGTTAATCCCACCGCAACAATCACAGGAAAGGTATTGGATAAGGACACCGATGAGGCTTTGGTCGATGCACAGGTTGTTGTGATTGGTGACGGTGGTTTTGGTGCTTCGACAGATCTTAATGGAGTTTATGTAATCCAGGGAGTACCATTTGGAGTTCATGAACTAAAAGCTTCATTTATTGGTGCATCAGGTCATGCTGAACAAACTAAAGAAGTGCGGATTGTTGAAGACATTGTTGAAGTAGATTTCGAGCTTGATAGTGAAGTTATTACCCGGGAAGTGGTTGATATACACTTTGATTTTGACAGAGTGAAGCAGGAAGAAAAGACAATGGCAGTCACTTCTGTTTCCAAGGAGGAGATTGAAGTTTCACTTGGCAGTCGTGACATTTCGGAGAGTATCGAGAAAACCAATAGTGTGTTTATACACGAAGACGGTGGGGGTTCGGGAGACACTCGAATAAATATTCGAGGATTCGACGAGAGAAATGTAGCGGTAATGGTAAATGGTGTACCGGTTAATGGGATGGAGAACGGTAAAATATATTGGTCGAACTGGGCAGGTTTGAGTGATGTAACTTCCGATATTCAAGTGCAGAGGGGAATGGGTGCGTCAAGCCTTGCAATCTCATCGGTTGGTGGGACCATGAACATTATCACCGATGCTGCCAGGATGAGCCCAGAAATTAAATTCAAGCGTGAAATAGGGATGGATAACTACCGCAATTTGACGTTATCCATTTCAACTGGATTGTTGAAAAATGGACCGCTGGGGGATAAATTGGCATTCTCCGGATCGTTTGTCAGGAAGACCGGGGAGGGATTTATTGACAAGGGTTGGTTAGACTCGTATTCCTACTTTTTTGCGGGCAGTTACCTCACATCAACCGACCATGCAGTTCAGTTTTCAATAGCTGGCGCACCTCAGCAACATGGTCAGCGTTACGGTTCGCAACCAATAGCAGTTTGGGATACGGATTACGCAATAGAATTAGGTGTTGATACGTTATTTTTTGACGGAGTTGAACGTGGATTGGCGTATAGCCCTAATTGGGGATTTATAAACACTTTTGGGACTGAACTAAAAGAGTATTATAACGGTGAAGTACATGATGTTCATGATAACACGTACCTGAATGATAACATTAATTATTACCACAAACCTCAAGCCAACCTGAACTGGTTCTGGACAGTTAACGAGAAACTGCGATTAACAAACATCTTCTACTTTTCAACCGGACAGGGGGGAGGCTCTCGTCAGAGAGCAAGCAATGGTGAATATGTTGAGGAGAATGAATATGGACAGCTGGATTTCATGTCGACTATCCGCGCAAACAGCAACAACATTGATCCGGAATACTCGGATTCACTGAACAAATCTGAAACTATTCTTTATAACGCGGTAAACGAACACCACTGGTATGGTTGGATTGGTAAGGGGAAATACAATCTGTTGAAACAGAGCAATTATGATGTTGATCTGACTGCCGGACTTGACGTGAGGTTTTACCGAGGTAAACACTTTGGTGAAGTCAGAAACCTGCTCGGCGGAGATTACTATGTCGAAACCAAGGATGCCAACGCTGAATCCGATATGAAATTCCTCGGTGATAAGGTCAATTACCACAACGATGGTCTTGTCAGATGGTACGGTGGTTTTGGATTGGCGGAACTGAGAACAGCAGATGTTTATGCATTTGTAAACTTCGCGCTCTCAAACATCAGTTACAAACGGATTGATTATTTCCTTGAAAAAGTCGCTGGTGAATGGGATGAGATCGGTTGGGATTCCTTTAATGGTTATGGTGTTAAAGCCGGAGCGAACTATAATCTCACGGATAAAATTCAGATATATGGCAATATCGGACGATTAAGTCAAGCTCCCGCATTCAATGGTGTTTACAATTTTTATCAGGAAAAGTATGAGGATATCACCAACGAGACGGTCACCAATTATGAATTGGGAGCGAGTTACCTTGTCAGTAAACCCATAAAGAACTACAGCCTCAAATACCTTGAAGCCGACCTTAACTGGTACTTCACAATCTGGGAAGATAAGACATGGACGCGGAGCGTTAAGGATCGTGTGACTGATCAGTATTACAACTATCAATTTAACGGAATTGACGCCGTTCATGAGGGGCTTGAACTGAGTCTTATCGAACGTCCGCATAAGATGGTTAAGGTGGAATGGAAACTATCCCTCGGAGACTGGCAATGGCGAAATGATGTCCTTTCATTTTTTTCACCTCGTGAAAATCCACAGTTAATTGATAGCGTTTTTGCCTATATCGACGGCCTTAAAGTCAGTGATGCACCCCAGACATCGATGGCAATCGACCTGACGCTTTATCCGGTGAAAGGTTCATATTTATCCATCCTGTTAAAGGATTACAAAGATCACTTCGCAAGGTTCTCGCCTACGGATAGAGATGTACCTCGTGAGGCTGGCAAACAACCCTGGAAAATCCCGGGATACAGTCTCGTTGATTTGCATTTCGGGTACACTTTTCCAAAAAGTGGGTCTGTACCGGTGGAAATTCAACTAAAAGGAAATGTGTTCAACCTGATGGATGAACACTACATAACCAGCGCATGGGAGGGTCAATTCCACGATGCTGAAACGGCGACGGTTTACATGGGCAGATCCCGCACTTGGAATCTGGGCATGATTGTAACTTACTAACGGATGGTTCACTACTCAGGGGAGGACGGACATTCCTGTCCGTCTTTACTGCAACAGGATTAAGGCGGACAGGAATGTCCGCACTCCCCGGAGAACAACTACCTTATGATTTAGAAATTTTGGATACCAAATGAAATATATATACACGATATTGTTGGTCATGTTACTTGTCGTAACTGTGTATGCACAAACGGATACAATCCGTATAGCAACATACAATATCCTGAACTGGCCTGAAGATGCTCCGAATGTGCGGATACCATATTTCCAGCTTATCTTTGGTGAGATTGATCCCGATTTGATTATATGTCAGGAGTTCCGAACCGAAGCCGGTGTTAATCTATTTATGGATGAAGTTATTGATCGTGATGTTTATTCTCGGTCAAGAGCGAGAGTTGTTTTTGAAAACGACAATGTATTGTTTTACAAACATGATAAATTTGAATTAGTCGATGAGACTGCGGTTGGTACAAATCTTCGAGATATCATGATATTCGAGCTTCGATATCTCGATGAAGAAATTGAGTCACTCCCCTTGTACTTTGCTTCAGCTCACTTGAAAGCCGGAAATTCCGAAGCTGATGAAGGACAGAGAAGGTCTGAGGCCAGAAGTTTTACGAGAGTTGTCAGGCGGGATTTCGCGGATGTAAATATGATATTCGGTGGTGACTTTAATGTATATGGGAGTGGGGAAGGGGCATATATTGAGTTCATGGAGGATTCCCTTTTCTATGATCCGATCAACAGATCCGGCACATGGCACGACAGCGAGAGATTTGCTGATATCCATACCCAGAGCACAAGACGAAATGCTGTGGGTTCGGGATCGACAGGAGGCATGGATGATCGGTTTGATTTTCTGTTGATGACAAACGAGCTCAACCATGTCGGAGGATGGTCGTATGTTGAGGATAGCTATTTTGCCTTCGGACAGGATGGTGATCATTTCGATGGATCGATAAACCGTCGCAATAATGCCGTGTCAGAGGAAATGGCTGAAGCGCTGTATTATGCTTCGGATCATCTACCAGTTGTTGCCTCAATAGTCGTTACCGATCCCAATTCAGTCAACGATTGGGAAGATGCGTATATCCCCTCAACTAGAATTTTGACAGCATCACCAAATCCGTTTAATTCGACTGTGAAGCTGAGTTTTAACCTCCCTGCACCAGATCACGCAACACTCTCAATCCATGGCTTGACTGGTTCTCAAATTTCCGAACTCTTTTCAGGACAATTCCGTGCGGATTCGTATGAGTTTTCTTGGAATGCAACTGGTTTTCCAAGTGGAATTTACTTCGCAAGGTTGAGTGCTGGTCAATCGAGTCAAACTGTGAAGTTGACACTGATTCGGTGATTTTATCTTGATTGTTCTGGTTTTATTATTAATTTAAAAGGGCACTTCGGTGCCCTTTTGCCGTAGGGGCGAATAATCATTCGCCCAAAGTACAATAGCTGGTTTAAAGGTTTAAAAAAAGAGAATGGTAAGGTACCGCACGTCCGGCATTGATTTGCATGGGATTATGAGGGCGAATGATTATTCGCACAAATTACAATAGCTGGTTTTAAAGGTTTAAAAAAAGAGATTGGTAAGGTACCGCACGTCCGGCATTGATTTGCATGGGATTATGAGGGCGAATGA
>CAYLYZ010000003.1:0-100400 GCA_964387885.1 uncultured bacterium
GGATAATTAGAAGTGATCTGGGCTGTTGGGGTGTTGGGGTGTTGGGGTATTGGGGTGGTTTGTGGTAAGGGCTTGCGCCCTTTGACGGACAGGAATGTCCGTCCTACCCATCCAACTATATATGTCCGACCTCCCGGAAGTCGACATTAGAATTATTTTGCCTCTCCCGGAAACCTTGCATGTTCATGAAACGTTAAATAAATTATATATAGTACCCTGTCCCTAATTCGACATCTTTGATAGCATGAAACTTACAGGAGAAATTATGAAAAGGTTAATAACACTAATACTGATTTTGACAGTTGCATCTGTTTTTCTTAACAGTTGCGAATTTGATTCTGTTTCAGGGCTCGACGAATTGAATGGCCCCGGAGGTGGTCGAGGGAACTACGGAGGTGGCTCCGGTGCAACTCCAGGTGGGGCTCAAGATATGAGCTTCATCCGTCAAATGATCGATGATGGTATTGTCCCCGATCCTGAAAATTTCCTCGTTGAAGGCATTTTCTCCGAATATGACCTGCCAATAGATGGTCCTGCCCCTGAAAACATTTTTACGATCAGAGCAGCACATGGATATGCCGCGGATAAAAATCTTCCCGGAGGCGGATTGTACGTTCAGCTTGGGCTCTCAAGCTCGATTGACGCAGCAACCTTCCGGCGTGATCCGCTTAATCTATCGGTAGTTGTCGATAAATCCGGATCGATGAGTGGAAGTAAAATTGAAGGTGTTAAGACCGCACTTGGTAGACTTTTGGATCAGCTCGATGCGAATGATATACTCTCGATTGTGCTGTTTAATCAGGAGATGTCAGTCCTTCTCGAACCGACTCCTTTTGATGATGTAAATGCCCTTGAACTGATCGGTCAAATCGAAGCCGGTGGAAGTACCAACATGGATATCGGTATGCGGAAGGGTTACGAATTCGTCAGGCAATTCCAAGAGAATGACGAACGTTCCGACAGGGTAATGCTATTCACCGATGCGCTGCCCAACACAGGAGACCATTCGCTAGAGAATTTCCATGAAATCACTCGTGAAGGAACAGCTGACGGAATAGGACTAACCGCATTCGGTGTCGGTATAGATTTCGATCAGGATTTAATGAACTTTATCGCTACTCAGCGCGGTTGTAACTATCACTATCTTGAGAACTTCGAGAAAATCTCTCGGGTTTTTGACCGGGATTTTGATTTCTTGGTCACTCCCATCGCCTTTGACCTGAAGTTTGAAGTTGAGCTGCAGTCAGATTTCCCAGCAGTGACAAACTATGGATTCCCGGGAGGCGAAAACGCTTCTCCCGGATTTGAAGTCGGGAGTATTTTCCTGTCGCGAAACCGTGGAGCCCTGCTTCTCAGATTCCTGCCTCATGAGGGAGCAAATCCTCTGGTAGGTTCCGGGTCCAGGATTGCTGATATCAATCTGTCTTATGAGGATAAGGAGGGGCTTAGACAGTCCGAGGAATTGAATATTACCTATACCGGTGAAGATGTAGTTGACGCTGAAAACCACTATTTTGAACAGGATGGTGTGCGCATGACAGTTGCGCTCGCGCGGGAAGTCATCACAATGAAACAGGCATGTAAATACTACCACGATAGCGACAACGAATCAGCAGAGACTGATCTGGAAAATCTCCTTACTTATCTTCATGAAGAGAACGAAGGTATTGGTAATGATGTCTTATCCCGTGAGATTGCACTGGTTGAAAAGTTGAAGAGTTTGGTTTCCATGAGGAGACCAAAAGCTTAGGGGAGAGTTCACAGCAAGGCAAATTCGAATTCATTGAGATTTACTCAATCCATGAAACCACGTCATTCCCGCGCAGGCGGGAATCCAGTTAGTAACTATGTTTTCTAAATGTATTTCGCAGACGAAGCATTTATCCTGCCTGCGTGGGAATAACAAAACATTACAAGATAGGAATATTTCAAAGTCTCGGAGACGCCTGACTACTCTCAAAAAAACTACCAGATTACGCTTCGCTTGAAATCAGGCAGTAACCAACTCTTTACTTATAACATTTCCCAAAAGTAATGACTTATATTCGTCTTCGCGAGGAACGAAGTGACGAAGCGATCTGTTTGTATATTAGTGAGTTAAGAGATTGCTTCACTTCGTTCGCAAAGACATTACTTTTCAGAACGTGTAAGACAATCCCTTAAAACACCACTCAGTAACCTATAGGTTTCCAATGACTGAGGGTAATCTGCCAAAACTCTTTCATGTTTCGCAATTGTCTCATAATCTCCCCGTGAAACAGGACCCGTTATGGATTCGGGGAGACCTTTCTGGTTGATGTTTTGGACGGTTCTTTCAATAAGAGGGATGAGAGTTCGGAAGGCGAGATCTCTATCCATTCCTGAATCCGTAAGTAAATCAACTGATATCGAAGTTAATGCTGACATGAAATTACAGGCAAAAACTCCTCCGAGGTGATACAATGAGCGCATCTCAGGCGGAACGATATAGTGTACAGCTCCTATTCTTTCTGCAAGTTCTTTTCCAAACTCAACTGCTACATCATCACCATCAATGCCAATTGTCACACCTTTTAAAAGTTCGGCTCCTTCTACTCCGGTGAAAGTCTGCATGGGATGCCATGTCAATACTGATGCCCCGTTATGGCGTAAATCTGCCAATATCTCAGCTGACTCAGAACCGGCGGAGTGCCCTACAATCATCCCTTTTCCGATCTTTTTCAATTTTAATAACGATTCAACAACTCTCTTGATTTCACCATCGGGAACGCAAACCAAAAGGAATTTAATTCCTGATGGCAACTCCTCCAGGCTTCTGATAATACGTATTTTCGGGGCGGGTTTGTCCGATTCAGGATCAATTGCAACAACACATTCTACCACATAACCGGCATTGACAAACGTACGAGCTAACACTCCGCCAACTTTGCCATTGCCGATTATCCCGATCGGAATATTGGATTCGTTTTCCGTCATTATTTAAGTAGTGTGCTGTCTTTCAAGTGATCTGCCCACACCGAAGTAGGTGAATCCGAGATCTACCATTTGTGGTGGATCAAACAGGTTTCTCCCATCAAAGATCACATGGCCTCTCATTAAATCACGTATCTGTTCAAAATCCGGATGTCTGAACTCATTCCATTCAGTCGCGACAACCAGTGCATCGGCATTTTTGAGTGCTGAATAACTATCGGGGGCATATTTAATCCGGTCACCAAAAATCACCCGGGATGTATCCATCGCCTGTGGATCATAAGCCTGAACATTCGCCCCACCATCGAGAAGACAGTTAATAATAGGAATAACCGGTGACTCTCTTACATCATCTGTATTTGCCTTAAAAGCAAGACCCCATATTGCAATATTCAGACCTTTAAGATCACTCTTAAAGTAATCTAGTATCTTACCAGGAATAAACTGTTTTTGGACAGCATTTGCTTCAATTGCTGCCTTAACGAGTAAAAGTTTAAGATTTTGGTTATCCGCAGTGAAATTTATCGCCCGTAAATCTTTGGGAAAGCATGATCCACCGAATCCTACTCCCGGAAATAGAAAACTCTGACCAATTCTTGAATCGGAACCTATTCCATGCCTGACCTCATTAATGTCTGCACCAACAAGTTCGCAGAGTCGAGCTATCTCATTGATAAAGGAAATCTTGGTAGCAAGAAAAGCATTAGCTGTATATTTCGTCAATTCTGCAGATGCTACGCGCATTGTGATAATGCGATTTACTGTTCTAACGAATGGTGCATACAAATCGCAGAGGATGTCTTCTGCCTTTTTACTGTCGCAACCTATCACAATCCTGTCGGGTTTCACAAAATCCTCGACTGCTGCGCCTTCTTTTAAGAACTCCGGATTTGAAACAACATCAAACGGTTCATTGGTAATTTTTGAAATTATATCTCGAACCTTTTCAGCTGTTCCGACGGGAACCGTTGATTTGTCAACAATTACTTTATAATTATTTATCCCTTTAGCAACCTCTTGTGCAGCACTGAGTACGTGTTGTAAATCTGCAGAACCATCCTCATCTGATGGAGTTGGTACAGCCATAAAAATCACCAGGCTTTGCGAAACTGCACTAATAGTATCAGTTGTGAAATTCAATCGACCTGCTTTTGAATTACGAGTAACCATATCTTCAAGTCCAGGCTCGAAAATCGGAATTATACCTCTCTTCAATTGATCAATGCGCTCTTCATTAATATCAACACATATAACGTCATTCCCAGTTTCAGCAAAAGCTGCTCCTGCTACCAAGCCAACATATCCAGTACCTATTATTGCTATTTTCATTTTTAAAATCCCTTGTTTTCTGTTTTAGTAGGAACATTTGCTACTTCCGATACAAAGTCACCAAGAGACATTCGCTCGGTTTCTGATGTTCCGATCCTGCTTTTTTCAACCAGCCATGTTTTTACCGTTTCCCATTCAGCTGCTGCTGGCCATGACCATTTTTTTACAGATTCAAAAGTTAGAATCTGATCAATATCTTTGATTTTAAGAGTTTCCGGCGCAAGTGCCAGAAGTAGCTCATTATTGCCTTTCCCGGTCCGTTTTAGAATTTCTCCATGAACTAATTTGTCAGCTATACCTGAAACAGCTTCAGGAGGTATGTTCCAATTCCTACACCATTCCTCAACTGTAACAGTCGGCCTTTTCCCCTGAAATGCATGTGTCACCTCTGCCAGAATTAAATATGCCAGAGCATCCTGCTGGGTTCGCGAAAGCCTGATATCATTGTGTTTGTCCTCAAGATTTTGGAAATTCTGATACACAAAAGAAACCTCTACCCCAATCAAAACAACAATCCAGGAGAGGTTGACCCAGACCATTAACAAGGGAATAACAGCCAAAGAACCGTATATGACATCATACTGGACTAATTTTCCCGTATAAAAAATAAAACCGGCTTTCACAAATTCATAAAGCAGAATTGCCACAGTTGTCCCCAGCAATGCTGCAATAGTCTTAACTTTAGTTCCGGGAAGGAATCGGTATAGCAGGAAAAATCCAAGCATTACCATCAGAGTCGGTAAACTTCGATTTATCAGACTTTCTGCAAATTCTATCTTTGTGAAAGTGTTTGCCACAATTGGCAACGCTTTCAAATATGTTGTTAATGCCAGAGAACTCCCAACCAGGATCGGGATTATGGTTATCATCCCCCAGTATAATGGCAATCTACGCCAACTACCTGCTCTTGACTTCGCACCCCAAATCAGGTTAAATGTACCCTCTACCGTTGCGGCGACGCCATATACTGCAAAAAGGAGAAACAACAGTCCAATTCCTCCGACCATAGTATCGCCACCCGTAAGCAAAAGGTTTTCGATTTTATCTGCAACGATTGTTCCACTGCCAGGGGTGAGATTGCGAAGCAGAACAGGCTTTAGCACCTCCATGAACCACTCGGCTCCGCCAAACAGCTTAAACATACTAAAGGATATAACCAGCAAAGGAACCAGGGATAAAAACGTCGCAAACGTTAATGCCATTGCCCTTAACAACAGATTATCAACAACAAATTCTCTGAAAGTAACCCGGATAAACCTGATAATTCTGTGTTCTGCGATCGTTTCTAAGCTGATGTTATGCAAATTGTTCCTGTTTTTATTGATTCATTCTGGTCTTAAACTTCAACGAGCTGTCTTCAAATATACATGACAAATATTGGTTTTTCAATCTGAGATGTTCAATCTTATTGAAAGTAATCTAAATTCTTCTAAGCAAATCAATTAATTTGACTTCATCCTCTGAACCTGACATGTTTTCAACTTATTGAATTATTTTCGGATGAGTATTATAGGCAAGGTTACGAGCTGAAAGAATTGTACCATCGGGTAAAGTAGCCTGTATATCAAAGGTATATCTTTCTAAGTTTTGAAATCTGTATGTTACACCATTACTAACATAGGACGATCCATCTTCGGAAATGGGATAACCAATTTTTGAATAATCCAAACCTCTAAATGATCGATCACCACCACCGTTTTCAACAGATCGGCAATACCATAGCTGAGCTTTCTCGATTATTTGATAACTTTCTGATTTCGCACGATAATACGGATCAGATTCTCTATGGTTGTACAACATTTCCGTTCTTCCCAATATTACGAAAACAATGACAAGAATACCGAATATTAATAATATGTTTCGATCGTGTTTCAAATCTACAGGTTTACCACCCTTTTAGTATAAACAAATCATCTCCATGCAGATTTTGGTTCAATCTGCATGGAGATGATAATAATCTCACTGAATCTCTTATCAAGCCAATTTATTGATAAGAGCTTCTACTTAATATCGACTTCGTATGGCATAACATAAAGGACTTCTCCATCAGCCCATTTTGTTTCATTACCAATCATGTTTGCCACCTTTACAACAGATTCAGGCAGCACCGTCCGGACGGCACCTTCCAATAACTCGTTAAGTTCAGAAATACCACCTTTCGGATAGATTTTAGTGTTATATTTCTCACCTTCTTTGATACCGGCTGCGCGAGCTGCCATATCAATAGCCAGGTCTAATCCACCCGTCCTGTCAATCAGACCATTTTCTTCCGCGGCTTTACCACTCCAGATTCGACCCTGACCAACGGCATTTACTGCTGAAGTATCCATACCTCGACCATCAGCGACCTGACTTATGAAGGTTTGATAGAATTGATCGATATGATCGCGTAGTTTAACCCATTCCTCATCGGTAAAGGAACGATAACCGGCGTACATGTCAGCATGTTCACCACGACGTAAGGTTTCATGGTTCAATTTCAGTTTTTTCTGGAATTCACCATAATTGAACTTACCGGATATTACACCAATTGATCCTGTAATAGTCGTTGGCATTGCTACAATTGAATCAGCCTGACATGCTACGTAGTATCCACCGGAACCGGCAACGTCTGACATTGAAACGATAAACGGTTTCTTATCATCTCCTTCAGTTGTTCGAATAACTTCGCGAGTAATAAGCTCAGATGCGAGAGCCGAACCGCCTGGTGAATCAACGCGGAAGACGATTGCATCAACATCCTTGTTTTCGCGTGCGGCTTTTATCGCCTTGGAGATAGTTACGCTACCCATTGTCTCTCCACCGAATAATCCACCACTTGAAGATTTTCCAGATGTGATCCCGCCAGTTCCGTAGATTATTGCTATACTCTTTTTGCGGAAATCTTCCCACTCGGTGTTCTTTTCACGCCACATTTTGTACATAAATTCTTTCTGAATAGCGGGTTCACCATCCGCTAATTCCTTGATAAGATCTTCAATCTCATCCTCATATACCAGCTTATCAATAAGGCCTGATTCCAGGGCTTCATTGTCGGAGAAAGGTCCTTCATCAAATAAATTTTTCACTTCCTCAACTGTCTTACCTCGTCCCTCAGCTACCGCATTTACGAATACATCATAGATATCATCAAGAATGGCATTTGTTGCTTCTGCTTGTGCGTCTGACATATTATCACGGGTCAGCATATCTGATGCAGATTTGTATTTACCGATGTGTTCTAATTGTGGTTCTACACCGATCCAGTCAAGTGTACCACGGAGAAACTGCATGTGAGCTGCCAGACCTGTCAGGTGTAAACTTCCGGTTGGAGGCATGTAAATTCTATCTGCTACAGATGCGAGGTAAAATGTCCCATTCCCGAGAGATTCGGCATAAACTACAATCTGTTTGCCGGCTTCTTTGAATTTAACGAGCGCATCTCTCATCTCCTGCATCTTAGCCCATCCGGCTCCGAAACCTTCCATTTTCAGATAAATGCCCTCGACTTCCGGATCATCGGTCAGTTTCTTCATTAACTTATTGAAGTTACGAATAGTCCGGGAGGGTTTTGAGAAAAAGCCGCCTCGATTTTGTTCGACAATTGTCCCTCTCAGATTGAGCTTGACAAATTTCTCAGATTTCTTTTTAAGGATGGTCTTCTCTTTCTGATCGGAGAAGTTCACGAATGCTGTTCCCGTTCCTGAACTCCTGTGATGACTGCCAAATCCGGAGTTTCCAAAGCTGAAAGACAAGCCTCCGATGATCTCTTCGGGTCGGGCAAGATTACCCTTTACTTCAGGTAGATAATCAACATGAGCAACAATACCGGGAAGAATTACCGCTTGAACTCCAATCTTCATCCCCATTTCATCAAAATAGCCTTCCTCTGTGAAGATATCAGTTTCATCGAATCTTCGCAGATTAAAATCTGCAGATATTGTTAGCCGATCACCATAATTATTACCGATCGGACCAAAAGGTGCTAACGGACGAAATGCAAGTCCAAGATCATAACCAACATTGGATTTTTCCCCGTTAATCTCAGGTTGATTTATTCCTCGCGCAACAGCACCAAATGACACGCAGCGCATTGGTCGCGACAGTACACCAAAATCCCAGTTGTTCTTGCGGTCGATGCCTGTTGTCCAACTGTATCCGAAGCCCATGTAAAAGCCATCGTCACCACCACCAAGACCCCAGGTATACCGACGCTGATTTATATCATCATGGTTAAACACTTCAGCACTGAAACCGAAACCATCATCTTTTAGCGCAAATCCCCAATCGCCAAATTGAGTTTCTTTCTGATAGGGCAACATTAACATTGTTGAACTGCCATTACTGATTCCGAGACCTGCCGGGTTGGCAAGAATGGATAGAGATCCATCTGTTGCTGCTACTGAATGTTGTGGTAGTGAAAAGAATGTCGGCGGCACTCCGGGCAGATTAAAACCTTGAGCACTTGCCCAGTTTGAGGCAAATAACATAACTACTATTACCAGTAAAAAAACACCTGCGGTGCGTTTCATAGCACCTCCCCTTCTTAATGAAAATTCTGTAAACTTAAAAGGGTATAACCCTTCATTTTTTGGACGTGATTTAAACCTAACTTTTTCCCTTCATTGTTACAACGGGCAAAACCATTTCATCAAGGGAAATTCCTCCGTGTTGAAAACTATTCCTATAAATATCGAGATATTTATGGTAGTTCGTCGGGTAAACAAAAAAATAATCTTCTCGGGCGAGAATATATTCAGTGTTTACTCCACGGCGCGGAAGCCCCCATTCCTCCGGTTTCTTTATTTTAATGGAATGTTTAGAATCTGTACGAAGATTTCTACCATGTTTATATCTAAGGCTCGTTGATGTTTGTTTATCTCCGACTACCTTGGCACCGCGTCTTCCCCGCAATGATCCGTGATCAGATGTCAACAGTACATATCCCCCGGAATCGAGATATGCCTGGATAATTCTATATAATGCTGAATGCTGAAACCACGCTTTTGTAACCGACCTGAAAGCTGACTCATCCGGCAGCATTTCTTTTAATACTTCTACTCTTTGACGAGTGTGGATCAATATATCAACGAAGTTGTAGACCATTGCAGTTAGAGGCATATTTACATAGTCCTGAATTTTTCGCTCAAACTCGGAAAGTTCCTCAACTTCAAGCACTTTCACATATTTTGACTCAGGTTTCAACTCAATTGTTCGTCTACTGAGAATATTATTCAGGAATTGGTGTTCGAATCGGTTCGAGGAAGCTTCGTCCTCATCATTATCCGTCCATAGATCGGGATGTACCCTTTCGAGCTCAGATGGCATAAGACCGCTGAACAATGCATTGCGTGAATAGGGTGTCGCTGTTGGCAATATGGAGAAATAGCTATCCCGATTAACATTGTACTGGGATGTTAGAAGAGATTCTATCGCCATCCATTGATCTAATCTAAGGCAATCAACAACTAAGAAGAGAACCGGTTTCTTCTCTTTTAACAATGGGATCAGCCATTTATCTATGATATCAACTGATATTGGAGGTCGATTATCCGCCTCAACATTCAACCAGTCTCGGTATTCCCTTTCGATCCACTTTGCAAACTGACGGTCTGCTTCGAGTCGCGCATCATATATCATCTCTCCCAGATCCGAATCACCGAGATCATCAATTCTCTGTTCCCATGTACATAATTTATTCTGAAGCTCAAACCACCCATGCGCATCAAGATCACTATCAATCATTTGTGATAATTTCGCAAATTCCCGTGCCCAATTCTGTGAAAACTGTGATGCAGAAATGGTTTTTGAATCAAGTGTTCTTTTGAGGACGGATAATACTTGAGAGGGATTTACTGGTTTAGTTAAAAAGCCATCGATTTGGGAACCAATTGCTTGATCCATTAGCTCTTCAGCTTCATCTTTCGTAACCATTACAACTGGCAACTCCGAATGGATTTCCTTTATCTGCCTTAATACTTCAAGCCCCTCCATTACAGGCATTTGCTCATCGAGTAGTACAAGGTCAAACTGCTGATTGTTGATTAGTTCAAGCGCATCAGGGCCATTGGTAGCCGATGTAATTTCGTAATTTCGACTGCTGAGGTACAAAATGTGAGATTTTAGCAGGTCAATCTCATCATCTACCCAGAGAATTTTTCGTTTTTCTAATGACATTAAGTAACTGGTTTTGGATCAGTAGTTTTTAAATCCGGCTTCTTCACTGAAACAAGCTGGACAGGGTTCTACATATCTGTTTCTGGCGTTTTGCAGCTCAGTGATTAAGGTATCACCTCTTATGCATGCACAGAACACCTGGTGATAACGATTATCATCGAGTGTAATTGCTACCTCAGAATGTGGATCAGTCATTGTTTCAAGTCTGCTCACCATGCGGTTTGCAGAGTTATTAAGAATCACAATCACAAGTATGAGTATCACACCGAGTACAATCGGAATTGCCCAGCGAATCTTCTCGTTGATATCAATCCCCTTTTGAACTTACCTATTCTTTATAAGTTCCCAGACCATCTCGTTCCTTTTCCATTTCCTCCTGTCTTGCCTGTGCTAAAGCCATCGCTTCAATAGCCCAGTCTTTTGCTTTTTGAGCCATGTCCCTCGCTTCGTTCACCTTGCCCTCTTTGGCAAGTATACAGGCTTCATCAAACGCCTTCTGAGCTTTTACATATTCGCGTTCAGCCCAAAATGCAGCTTTATAATTATCGGCACTGTTCAGAGCTTTCTCTGCACGTTTTAAATCCCATTTGGCTGAAAAATCACAACCTGAAATAATTGCAGTCAAAACAATTAAGAATGAGATTAGAGATATTGTCTTTCGTTTTTTCACTTTACTGCTCATCCATACCTCGATTGTACCTTCCTAAACTATGTTAAATAACGGACAAACATATCAGACCTCTTGAATCAACAGGGATGATTCTATTCCACACATTGACTGCAAGGTTCAAATTCAAGATTTTCTGCCTTCTCCAACGTCATCTTCTTTGATGTCTTCCCAATCCAGGAACATGACGGATCGTGATATAGACTGTCCCCAAAAGTTACTTTTACCATATCTGGTTCAACAACACTTCCCGGACTTGATGGTCTATTTTGAATCGCAGTTACGAATTCATCATCAGTCTCTTCGGATTGTTTTTCAGGATCAATAGATCTCAACATAAATACTGCGAGAAATACAAGTACTAATCCTATGGCAATAACAATCAGATATTTTATCATTTCAACTCCGGATTAAAAGAATTAAAACACCCTCAGAATTATTCATTTATGCAGAGTGGGCAAGATGAATAACCCTTACCTAAAGCCCTGCCATATTTCATTTTCTCGGTTTCACCTGTATTAGCTGCAATTTCGATACAACCGGGAATATGACACATATTATCACTCAAAGCTACGACGATTTCAGTGCCTGAATCAAGAAAGTCCGATGTCGGTTGGTCATCTCGCCCGAAATCTCCTCCGGAAAAGAAGGCATTCAAACCGATGATTGATGAAATGATAGCCACTGCAATAAGAGCGCCAACAAATCGCCAAACCGAAAACTTCCTCTCTTCTTTTAATTTATCTAATATTCCTGACATTAGTCAGCAGGAGTATTTTCTTCTTCACGCCACTTTGCGAGGTTCTTCTGCAGGTACCGACGACTTACACCAAGAATCCTGGCGGCTTCACTCCGATTACCCTGTGCTATCTTCAGTACTCTTTTCAAATGAGCCTCGACTACACTTTGCAGATCAAGAGTGTCTTCTGAAACAATTGATTCTTCACCATTCCTTTTGACTAAATCCAGATCCTCAGGCTCAATTGAATCTCCAATAGCCAAAACAGCTGCACGAGCAAGAACATTTTCCAGCTCACGAACATTCCCCGGCCAATCATATTGAGTAAGTCTTTTCAATGCCGCAAGTGACAGTCTTCTCGGTGGCTGACCAGTACGGGCTGATACTTTAGCAAGAATGGTAGCCGATAACAACTCAATATCTCCCTCTCTATCCCTGAGAGGTGGTGTTTCAATCGTTAGAACATTCAATCGATAGAAAAGGTCTTCCCGAAATCTACCTTCCTTAATTTCAACATTCAGGTCTTTATTCGTCGCTGACAATATCCTGACATCTGCTCTGCGTTCAGTTGGATCACCAAGTCTCTGGTATTCACCATCCTGGAGAAAACGTAATAGCTTTGCTTGAACCTGCCCTGGGACATCGGCAATTTCATCGAGAAATAGTGTCCCTTTTTCAGCAAGATCCAGCAATCCTGGCTTATCTGCAATAGCACCTGTGAAAGCACCTTTCTTGTAGCCAAACAATTCGCTCTCCAACAATTCCGGAGTCAGATTACCACAGAATATTGCCCGGTACGGTTTTTCACTTCTTTGCCCGGAGGAATGTAATGCACGTGCGATAAGTTCTTTACCTGTCCCACTCGGTCCTGTGATTAATACAGGAAAATCAGCACCGGCTATCCGATCCATACGATCGTATAATCGAGACATAACCTTTGAATCGCCAACAATATCAGGAAATCTCGATGTAGGAACAATCGCTTCAAGCGCACGTCGAGCTGAATCAAGATCCATTGCTCTTGCCAACGCAAGCGCAGCAAGTGCACCAAACGCTTCGAGCAGTGGAAGTTGTTCCTCTGTCAGGGTGCCAGTACCCTTCGCATCGAGATACAACGCCCCGATTCGATTCCCGGGTGTCTCAAGTGGGATGCAACATGTTGATCGTATTCCGCGGATAATTATCGATTCAGATCCACTGAATCTCGGATCACGAGCCGCATTTGTGGACAACACCGGTCGTCTTTCCTTGAGAGCTGTATCTACAACCACCCGGGATGGATCACCTTCTGGTAAAGATCCGGGTTCGATTCCACGTTGTTCAACCGGAGCGAATTCACCTTCGGAATTTCGCAGAAGCATATATCCCCGGTCTACACCACTCACCTCGAAAGCCAGATCAAGTAACCGCGGAATAAGTCGTTTAAGGTCTGGTTCTTCTAATAAGGCTTTTGCTGCCTCAACGATCAGTCCAAGTCCATCTCTGGCTAATTTGTTATTCTTCGACATAAGGTCTCAAATTAAATTGGAGTTCTTTTGAACGTGCTTCGTTCCCAAATTCATCAACAACAGAAATTGTCCATAAAAGGTACTTTGGACCAGAAGGCAAAGGATCATCAGGGCCAACTCTCTGAATTGTGTACTCAACAGTATCTAAATCAATCAAAGAATCTGAAAAAACAATTTTGGGGATGTATGAATCCGGAATATGTACAACCTGTATTGAATAAGTAAAGAAATACTTTGTGTCATAAATCTCCCAAGTGAATGTTAGGTCACCATCAAGAGTATCTGCTGGCAAATCAAATGTCTGCGGGCAATATGATAATACACGAACCAGCCTAATTTCTTCAGACACTGACAACCCACCCTTCATGTCTTTGCACCATACTGTATAAGGATGTCCGACCATAGCTTCAACGTTTCGGCCCGGAAGACTGTCATTCGAAGGAAACTCACCGAAATAATGTATACCGTCTTCCTGCATTGTCAGTTTGCCGATATTAACCGATTGGTATTGAACCCAAACCGAGTCTATTCCATCTTCATCTGAAACTTCTGCTTCAACTTCAAAAGTAATGATATAGAAGTTGCCCCAGCGTTCGTAACGTTTTGAACGGATAGCTCCGGAGATATTTGCAGGTTCATTTACCCTGGGAGTTTCAATTATCAGCTGATTTGAAGCCGGAGAAAGCAATTCATCTTCAGAATAGCTAAACATAACCCAGCAAAGGGTGTCAGTTGAAGGTAGATCAATCCAGGTAGTTTGAGTTTGACCAACCGGTTTTACTCCCGGTAATTCTCCTGAATACCTGACAGCAATTTCAGTATCAATCCCATCCCAATCTTCAGATCCGCGGTAAAGAACATATCTGTATGCCCTTTTAGGTGATGACCAACTTAATAGACAACTCAGACCATCGAAACTCCTCACTGTCAGATCTGTTATAGCTTCCGGAGCTTGAGGCGCATTGTAAGATGGACTGGCTGGATCAAATTGACTGTCACGTGGAGCTTCACATCCGATATATATCAGGCAGATAAAGACGAACACAGCAATCAATATTTGTTGAGTTTTTAAATTCAGAGCTTTGACCGGGTTTTGGTTAAAATTCAGCAACATGACTTTTTTGATCTTATCCTTCATTTTAATATATCCTTCTGTAGCCAATGTGTCAAGTTGGGAAGAGATTTCTTGTTAATTGAATCTAATAGTCAAGATGTTTTTTGATTGGCTCTTCTTTTTTCGATATAATTTCAGAATGTGTGCGGAAAATACTTGCCTTTCCATATTTGCAATATTACAATGTAATCCTGATTTACTTTAATTTAGTGATGAAGTAGATACTTCTCCATATATTACAACAAGTAATTATTCGGATTTGTCATGGTATTTTGTCCAAAATGTAGTGCTGAATACACTGTCGCATTCGATGTGTGTTCTGATTGCGGAGTTGATCTGATTACTGAACATCCCCTGGAAATTCCCGAAGATTGTGATGATGGTGACTGGATTGAATTGCACACTTTTCCCGGATACCTTTACGCAAACATGGCTGTGGAATTACTGATGCGCGAGGGCATCCCTTCGTATTCAATGTCTAATCGCGGATCTTCCGGTTCCTCCGGAGGAAGTGATTATTTAAATTCGAATTCAACTGTATACGTTCTGGAACTGGATATGGATCAGGCGATGAGTATAATCGAATTGATAATTGAAGAACTCCCGGGATCATTTGAAGGTGATTTCGATTATGATGCTGATGCATAATTATAACTGTTCTTCGATTTAGTTCGCAAAAAACAAACGGCCACAAATAAGCCCGATATTCCACAAACCTAAACGGATAATTCGTGTTTTGGATTTAGAATAGAGCTTTGATTTGTGACCCAACTCAGAAGTAATTTTCTTAGGAATATAAATGACAGAGATAAGTGACATTTTTGCTCGTGAAATTCTTGATTCACGTGGAAATCCAACAGTTGAAGTAGAAGCTGTACTAAAAGACGGTTCAATGGGTCGAGCAGCCGTACCCTCGGGTGCATCAACCGGAAAATGGGAGGCAGTTGAATTACGTGACCACGAAAACGACCGCTATCTCAAAAAAGGAGTCAGAAACGCAGTAAACAATGTCAATTTGATCATAGCTCCCAAACTCATGGGAAGATACGCAGAAGACCAAGCTGAAATCGATCATCTGATGCGTGAAATTGACGGCACTGAAAACAAAGGCAAACTTGGGGCAAATGCTATTCTTGGTGTATCTCTTGCTGTCTGCAAAGCAGCGGCAAAATCATCCGGATTGCAGCTTTACAGATACATTGGGGGAGTAGGAGCTCGAGTCTTACCTGTGCCTATGATGAATATCCTCAATGGAGGGCAACACGCTGATAATAATGTCGACATCCAGGAATTTATGGTTTATCCTCACGGATTCGACAAGTTTTCTGATGGATTGCGTGCTGGTGTTGAGGTGTTCCACCATCTGAAAAAAGTCCTGCATGACAAAGGACTTGCAACCTCAGTAGGTGATGAAGGTGGCTTCGCTCCTGATTTAAAATCGAATGTTGAAGCCATTGAGTTTATCCTTAAAGCGATAGAGAATGCGGGATATCGACCTGGTGAGGATATCTCATTAACATTGGATGCTGCAGCAAGCGAATTCTATGATGTCAAAGAGAAAGTGTACAACCTTGCATCGGAAAACAGACTTCTCAGTTCAGAGGAAATGATTGAATATTGGGATGACTTAGTGAAGAACTACCCAATCGTATCAATAGAAGATGGAATGGACGAAGATGATTGGGACGGATGGTTACACTTGACCGAGAAAATTGGAGATACCGTTCAACTCGTCGGTGATGATTTGTTTGTAACTAACGTAAGTCGATTAAACAGAGGAATTTCTGAAGGTATCGCCAATTCTATCCTGATCAAACTCAACCAAATTGGGACTGTCTCGGAAACACTTGATGCTGTAAATCTTGCAACAATGAATGGATACACATCCATTATATCACATAGATCTGGCGAAACCGAAGATACATCAATCGCAGATTTGGCAGTTGCTACCGGAGTGGGTCAGATAAAGACGGGTTCGGCAAGCCGTTCTGACCGAATTTGCAAATACAACCAGCTATTACGCATTGAAGAGGAATTAGGAGAAAACGCATTATATGGATTCAAACCTGCATAAAACTATCGCACATTGGTTTGATTCACCTTTAATAGCATACCTTAAAATACGATACCGTACAATTCTAACGATTTGTTTGGTAGTTTTACTTATCCTTGCCTTTCTTTATGCAGGAAATGGTTTAGTACACTCTCTTAAACTCAAGCGTCAGATTAGCATACTCGAAGCACAAAACGACTCATTACGTGCAATTAATGAATGGCGAAGACAAAGACTGAAACTTCTGAAAAAGGATGATTCGAGGATAATTGAAGAAGAAGCCAGAAGACATAATATGAAATATCCCGGAGAGAAGATTTTTCTGATAAATCCACCGGAAGATGATCCTGATGAATAGAGATTACAGCAATTCAGGATTCACCAAATGACAGGATTAGGAGATAAAATCCGGTCATTACGATTGGCTCGTAAAATGACTCTGGCGCAACTTGCCTCCAAAACAAGTGTTACTGCTGTTACAATCCATAATATTGAGCATAATGCCTTCGAACCAAAGGTTAATACGATCTTAGAACTTAGTGATGCCCTGGAAGTCCCGATCCAACACCTTATTGATCCTCAGGAAGTCGAATTATTCCAATTAGTTCGTACATTTTCTTCAAGGCAACGTCCTTCACCTCGCAAACTCCGGCAGAAAAACCTACCAAATTTTTCAAGAATTGAATTAAAATCCGGATTAGAAAAGCAGCTTCAATCAGCTCCGGGCATTTTATTGAGCCTGCATTTAGTATTTGGGAGGGTGGATATCCTGTCCTCAGAAAAAAGTGCATCGCTTATCACGGGCGATACATTGCACCTTGAGTTGTTCAACTCGGCAACGATTTCCGCACGTGAAAACTCGCTTATTATCAGTGTTTCATCGTTTAGAGAACGATTATCCAATCGAAGGAAGAGTTGAGAGATTGCTTCGATTCACTCGCAATGACATAACTTTCAAGAGAACCTGTAATAGAAAAAAAAGCAACCTGATTTCAGGTTGCTTTTTTTTCTATTAAATCCAGACTGAAGAGAATTTAACTCTCTTTTTCTGTCGTGTCATCTTTTTTTGTATCATCCGGTTTCGGATCTTCAACAGGCTCTGCAGGTGTTTCCTCGACACTTTCTGTTTTAGTTTCCTCAACTACCTCTTCTTCCGCAACGGGTTTTTCAGCGACCTTGTCTTCAATTTCAGGTTCAACAGCAACAGATTCCTCAGCAGCAGGTTCTACCTCTGAGACTTTCTCTTCTTTTGCCGGAGCTTCCGTCGATTTCTTTTCTTCGACAGCTTTTTTCTGAGATTCTTTCAGACGAGATGTTGTTTCAGTTTTTGTTTCTCCAGTGGTTATATCATCAAAACCCACCAGCTCAATTATCGCCATCGGAGCCGCATCGCCTCGTCGGGTTCCGAGTTTGATTATCCTTGTATATCCACCATCTCTGTTCTTGAAATGCGGTCCAAGATCATCGAACAATGTTTTCACCGCAGCTTTATCCTGAACATAGCGCATTACATGCCGTCTCGCAGCAACATCACCACGTCGGGCGAATGTAATCATTCTTTCAGCAAATCGACGTGCATGTCGAGCCTTTCCAAGTGTAGTCACAATTCGTTTGTGAGTAAAGAGTGCTGCAGAAAGGTTTCCAAAGAGTGCTTTGCGATGTGAAGCAGTTCGGTTTAAGTGTGCTTTTCGGTTTAAGTGTCGCATTTTTTATTTTCAGGTTTCTCTATCTTTTTGAGAAGTCCGTTCCTTAAGAATTAGTCATTTTAAGTGCGTTGGACCCAAGGTATTTATCAATGTCAAATCCAAATGACAAGCCGTGTTGTGTTAGTATCACGGTCAGTTCGTTCAGTGACTTGCGTCCAAAGTTTTTGAATTTCAACATCTCGGCTTCATCATGAGAGACGAGATCTGCGATAGTGCGAATTCTTGCTTCCTTCAAGCAGTTTGCGGCTCTTACAGTCAATTCAAGTTCATCAACCGGTTTCCGCAGAAGCCGACGGATTCGCAATATCTCCTCATCAGTCTCAATCTCACTTTCATCCTCGCTGGGTACAAGCTCAAAATTAATAAAGAGCTGAATGTGATCCCGGACGATTTTACCGGCATAAGTAAGAGCGTCATCAGGAGTAATCGAACCGTCAGTCCACACTTCAAGTATCAATCTCTCATAATCGGTTCTTTGACCGACTCGAGTGTTTTCGATTGAAAATTGTACTTTCTCAATCGGTGTATAAATTGTATCTAATGGGACTGTACCAAGTGGCATATCCTGTTCACGGTTTTCTTCAGATGGGATATAACCGCGACCTGATTTGATTGTCAGTTCCATCGAAACGTCAGCATCTTCACCTAAGTGTGCCAGAACGTGATCAGGATTCAGTACTTCAAAATCAGTCTGCCCGACTTGAAGATCTCGCGCTGTAAGTTCCAAAGGACCTTTAATGCGCATTTTTACCTTATCAGGTTGCCTGTTCAAGAGTTTCAGCCTCACTCCTTTCAGAGCGAGAACCATCTCCATCACATCTTCCTTGACACCGGGAATAGTGCTAAACTCATGCTGGATACCATTTATCTGGATCGATGCGATAGCAGCACCCGGTAGAGAAGATAGCAATACACGTCGCATAGCGTTGCCGATTGTAATTCCATAACCGCGTTCTAATGGTTGGATTACAAATTTACCATACGTTGTCTGATACGTAGTATGATCAACTTCAATCGATTCCGGCATTTGGAAATTACTTCCGTTCATACCGATCGGTCCTCCACAAAATTATGGCACATTAACGTGAGTATAACTCAACTACGAGTTGTTCGCGAGCTGTAACAGGAATTTCATCTCGCTTCGGAAGGTTTAGAAATTCACCTTCCATCTTTGCCTTATCTAATGACAGGTAAGGAACCATTCTGTTCTCTCTGACGCGCTGCATTGAATTATGAATGATTTCCATTTTCCGTGATTTCTCACGAACCTGAACCTTATCACCAGGTTTCAACATATATGATGGTATGTTAACTTTCCGAGAGTTTACCGTAATATGTCCATGAGTAACGAATTGGCGAGCACTTTTAAGAGACGGAGCAAGACCTAACCTGTAAACACATACATCAAGCCGACTCTCTAACCGCACCAGCATCCTTTCACCCGTGACACCTTTTTCACGGACAGCTTTCTCATAATTATTACGGAATTGTCTTTCCAATAATCCATACGTGCGACGGATTTTTTGCTTCTCCCGTAACTGCAGCCCGTAGTTAGATTGCTTGAAACGCCGGTTCTGACCATGTTGTCCAGGTGCATATCCACGACGATCAAAAGCACATTTCGCCTGAAAACACCTTTCACCTTTCAGAAACAGTTTCTCACCTTCACGTCGGCATAACTTGCAAACCGAACCTGTATAGCGAGCCATTTATTCTCCTGTCAAATCTTCTTTCAATTATGTCAATGCCGGTTAAATCCGACGTTTCTTCTTTGGACGACAGCCGTTGTGAGGCAATGGGGTTACATCGTGAATAGATGTAATCATCAATCCAGCCCCTTCAAGTGACCTGATCGCTGATTCACGTCCCGAACCAGGACCTTTCACTTCAACGGATACTTTTTGTAAACCCATATCCATTGCTGTTTTAGCAGCTGTACTGGCTGCCTGTTGAGCAGCAAAAGGAGTACTTTTTCGTGAACCTTTAAATCCCACACGCCCAGCCGATGACCATGTAATCACATTTCCGAATGTGTCGGTTATTGTTATCAGGGTGTTGTTAAACGAAGCCTTGATATACACGACCCCAACTGCGTCGACCTTTTCCTTTTTCTTCGAGGATTTTCTTTTATCGCCTTTAGCCACGATATCCTTCCATTAGTAATGTTTGATTACTTCTTTTTCTTGGCCGGTGACGAACGTCGTTTGTTACGACGTGTACGGGCATTATTTCTTGTATTCTGACCATGAGCCGGAAGACCTCGCTTGTGACGCATTCCTCGGTAACTACCGATGTCAATCAAGCGCTTTATATTCATCTGAACTTCAGTACGCAAAGGACCTTCAACTTTATAATCTTCGTTGATTATGTCACGAATCTTCTTTACTTGAAGTTCATTTAAATCATCGGATTTCTTCCCAAAGTCAATTTCAGCCTTGGTCAGTATTTCCTGAGCATTATTGCGACCGATACCAAAAATGTAGGTCAGTGCAATTTCAATCCGCTTATTTCGCGGTAAGTCAACGCCAGCAATGCGAGGCATTGTAACTCCTTACATTCAAAATTATGACAAATTCATGTCGCCAGGGTTAGGTCTTCGCATCTGAGCAAAAACCCTTTATTATTTCCTAACCTTGACGCTGCTTGTGTTTCGGATTCTTGCAGATCACTCGAACTGTTCCTTTCCTGCGAACGATCTTGCAATTATCACAAATTCGCCTGACTGAGGCTTGAACCTTCATTTCATATCCCTCACTTGTAACGGTAGACAATTCTACCGCGATTTAGATCGTAGGGTGACAACTCAATGGTTACCTTATCCCCCGGAAGAATCTTTATATAGTGCATTCTCATCCTACCGGAAATATGAGCCAGAACAGTATGACCTTTTTCAAGTTTAACCTGAAAGGTTGCATTTGGCAAAGTTTCTGTTACTACCCCATCAACCTTTATTGCTTCTTCTTTGGGCAAATCTTATTCCTCGCTGCTTAATCCCGAGTATCTCTGATCAAGAACCTCCCACGGGTCCCGACCATCCTCGAGTCTTGTTAAAATCAGCGGTTCTCCATCCGTCACGAGTACAGTGTGTTCAAAATGACCTGCCGGAGAACGATCGCGTGTAATTGCAGTCCATCCATCACGCAGTGTTTTTATTCTCCAGTCACCAATCGAAACCATCGGTTCGATTGCAAATGTCATTCCTGAACACAGCTTTAGACTCTTTATACTCTGACGATAATTCGGAACCTGCGGTTCTTCATGCAATTTCTGACCAATTCCGTGTCCAACCAGATCCCGGATAATACCAAAACCATTTGTTTCCACATAGTCCTGAATTGCAGCCGAAACGTCGAGAAGATAATTCCCCGGTCTTGCCTGTTCGATACCTATATAAAGTGCTTCTCGGGTGACACGCCACAGTTTCCGACGTTTCTTATCTACTTCACCGACAAGAAAACTGCATGCCATGTCCGAGAACCATCCGTCCAATTTCAGACCGGCGTCTATTCCGACGATCTGTCCTTCTTTTAAGCATCGCTGCGATGGTATCCCATGCACAATTTCTTCATCTACGGAAATGCATGTTGTCGCAGGAAACCTTTTCGTCCCCCCTCCACTGTAACCCTTGAAGGCCGGGATCGCATCCGCTTGCAGTATTGCATCCTCGATAATTGAATCGAGTTCTTTAGTAACCGCGCCCGGATTTACATGTTCAAATACTTTTACAAATGACTTCGCCAACAATGCACCGGCTCGGCGCATTTTCTCTATATCTCGAGGACTGCGAAGTTTTATCAAGCGAGAGTTTCCTTCACTCTCTTAAATATCTCGTCAGGAGCTCCATTTCCATCCACTTTATAGAGGACATTCCGGGCTCCATAAAATTCAATAATCGGTTCTGTTTGCGTATGGAAAATATCCAACCGATTTGCAATTGTCTCTGCACGGTCATCATCCCGCTGATAAATTTCACCACCACATTCACAGTTATCACCGGCAGGCTTTATCCCTAAAGCGGGATTGTAAACACGTCCGCATGCCCGACATGATCTCCTGGAAGAAAGTCGATTGATAACAACTTCATCTTCTATCTCAAGTGAAACTGCCTTTACTTCTTCGTCCTGTAAGAATTCATCGAGACCTTCAGCCTGAGCAACTGTTCTTGGGAATCCGTCAAACAGGATTCCTTCACCTTTATTAGCTTTCAAATAGTCGTTGATAATTCCAAGTATCACATCATCGGGAACTAACTTCCCGGCATCCATATAGTCCTTTGCTAACTTACCGAGCTCACTGCCTTCTTTCACTGCTGCACGCAATAAATCACCAGTTGACAAATGCTGCATTCCGAAGTGAGCTTTTATCTTTTCAGCTTGTGTGCCTTTTCCGGCTCCCGGAGCACCAAGTAAAATCAGGATCATATCTTGCCTCTGTACCGTGTAATCTATTAAAATTAACCGCGTCGTCTGCCGCGAAGTTTTCCGGATTTCATCAGCCCATCATAATGACGCATTAACAGATGGGATTCTATTTGTTGCAAAGTGTCTAATGAAACACCCACCATAATAAGCAGACCTGTGCCTCCGAAGAAGGACGCAAAATTATACGAAACATTAATCTGCTTCGTTATAAGCGATGGGAAAATCGCAATTAATCCAAGGAAAATAGCACCCGGAAGCGTTATTCTCGTCAGGATGTTATCAATATATTCAGCCGTTCTTTTACCGGGTTTTACCGAGGGAATTAATCCACCCTGCTTCTTCAGATTATTGGCCATATCAACCGGGTTAATGGCTATGGCCGTATAAAAATAGGTGAAGAAGATAATTAAGAGCATGTAGAAGACCATATAGGTGTAAGACTGGAATGTAAATGCTGTATTCAACCATTCCCGAAATACTCCTTCCGGAAGAAACGTAGCTACAGTCGAAGGAACAAACATGATTGTCTGTGCGAAAATAATCGGCATCACACCGGCTGTATTTACCCGCAATGGGATGTGAGTTGACTGACCACCGTAAACCCTGCGCCCGACAACTTTCTTGGCATATTGTACGGAAATCTTCCGCTGTCCCTGGGTGATCCCGACAACTGCGGCAATAGTAAGGAACATTAAGCCGAAGAGGAAAAGTTCCTCAATCGGACTTCTTAAGCCCTTATTAAGCAGCTGAACTTCATCCATTAATGCGTATGGCAACCGGTCAATAATTCCAATAAAGATCAATAGACTGATCCCATTACCTATACCTCGCTCGGTGATTTGTTCCCCCAGCCACATTATAAAGATCGTACCGGCTGTTAATGTCATCACCGTTAGAAAAACGAATCCTAATCCGGGATTTGGAACGACGATAAGACCATTTTGGGTTGCAGGAATCTGGGTTAAAAAGATGCTGACACCAACGGATTGTGCAGCTGAAATTCCAACTGTCAAATAACGAGTCCATTGTGTAATCTTTTTTCGACCCTCTTCACCTTCCTGTTGCAGTTTCTGCAGCGCCGGCATTACAGTTCCCATTAACTGCAGTATAATTGAAGCACTGATATAGGGCATAATACCGAGTGCAAAAACGGTAGCTCTACCGAAATTACCTCCGGCGAACATGTCATATAATCCAAACAGAGTGTTCTGCTGCATTTGCAGAAATTCACCCAGAGCACTTGCATTTATTCCAGGTACCGGAACGTGACCACCAATTCGGTAGACCACAAATACAAGGAGCGTGAAAAGAATACGTCGTTTAAGATCTGGGATCTTGAAGATATTTCTAAATTTTTCCAGCATCGTTCAAAAACCGCCGCCAGTTAACCGATTGATGGGACTTTAGACATTTTATTTCGCTTGGTCGGTCCTTTCTTAACCCTGCGATCTATTGGATCAAGAGGTAAAATCTCTATTGATCCACCTGCTGAAGTGATTTTTTCCTGGGCGGATTTGGTTGCTCTGTGTACAGAAATTTTCACAGGTCGATCAATCTCACCATTCCCAAGAAGAACGATAGGTCCACGTCCTTTAACAAGGCGTGCAGCCCGGATTGCTGACGGATCGACATTTTCACCTTCGATACGGCTCAGATCTCCAACTTTCACTTCGTTATATTCAGGTCTGTTCAGAGGAGTGAAACCACGCTTCGGGATTCGTCTCTTCAAAGGCATCTGCCCGCCTTCAAAACCGACCTTCTGCTTCCAACCTGAACGAGACTTTGCACCTTTATGTCCGCGTGTAGCAGTATCACCATGCCCTGATCCGCGACCACGACCGATACGTTTTTTCTTCTTAATAGACCCTGGCGCTGGTCTCAAGCTGCCAAGATCGCCAATGTAATCATCCATCCTGATTATTCTCCGCTTCACTGGGCTTCTCTTCTTTCACCTCAGTCTCTGATGCTTCTTCAGCTTTTTCTTCAGTTACTTCCGGTTCAGTTTCCTTTACAACCGGTTCTGCAACTTTTTTTGGAGATACCTTTGACTTAGGAGCATCAACTGAAACACTAACAGGTTCAACAACCAGAAGATGTTCAACCTTTCTAATCATACCTCTCATTGAGGGGCTATCAGCAACAACTCTGCTCTGACCGAGATGAGTAAATCCCAACGCTCTGATCACTCTTTTCTGTTTGAATATGCGCCCAATCGCGCTCTTCGAATAGGTTATTCGCAATTGATCAGGCATGGTGAGTCCCCTTCTTGGGCAGGTGTAACAACTCTTGTACAGACATGCCTCTCTTGCGAGCCATTCGATTCGCATCATATAATTTTTCAAGTGCTACAAAGGTCGCTCTTAACACATTTATGTGGTTTGCGCTACCGAGAGATTTACACAGCACATCACTAACACCGAGTGATTCCAGGACAGCCCTTACAGCTCCTCCTGCAATAATCCCCGTACCAGGTGTGGCTGGGCGGAGTATAACCTTCCCTGCACCATACTTACCAGTAACCTGGTGAGGAATTGAGTTCCGTGTAATAGGGTAACGTTTCATCGACCGCTTGGCAATCTCTGTGCCTTTGGCAATTGCATCCACGACCTCGCGAGCTTTTCCCAGCCCGAAACCGACACGCCCACTTCCATCTCCAACAACAACAAGTGCATTGAAGCTGAAGTTACGACCGCCCTTTACGACCTTGGCTACTCGCTTAATATTGACAACCTTCTCAAGAAGGGTCAGTTCGCTACTGTTGACGTTTTCCAATCCTAATCCTATCATAATTCTGGACTATCAAACGGAATAAATCCATTTGCCTGATCGGGTGAATCTTTAACTTCCCACCCAATGAGATCCGATTAAAATACTAAGCCACCGGATCGTGCTGCTTCTGCGAGTGCTTTTACGCGACCATGGTAAATCCGACCATTTCTGTCAAATCTGACTTCGGTTATCCCACGTTCTTTTGCTAAGCTCGCAATATGTTCACCGATCACTTTTGCTTTCCCAATTTTCCCCTTTACCTCAACCAGTTTTTCCCTGAGGGCGGGGGTTAGTGTCGAGCAACCGGTAATTGTTCCGTTATCATCGTCGATGATCTGGGCATAAATATGTATATTGCTGCGAAAAACAACCAATCTCGGGCGTTCAGCAGTACCATAGACTTTCTTTCTGATATGCTTTTTTCGCCTTGCCAGCCGTTTTTTGCTTTTTCGAATGCTAACGCTAAGTTCATTCATCTATTATTCCTCGCGCCTGTTCGTATGCTTCCTTTCCGGAGGCGCGAACAGGTCTTTTATTCACAACTTTGTTGCTAAAGAATAAAATTATTTAGCATATGTAAAATCAAACAGTTAAACTGCATTGCTACTTAACAGTGGACTTCCCAGCCTTACGACGAACGATTTCATCGATATATTTAATACCTTTGCCCTTATAGGGTTCAGGTGGTCTGATTTTCCGAATAGAAGCGGCTGTCTCACCGACCAATTGCTTATCAATACCTGTAATTGTAATCTTCGTTGGTGATTCCACTTTAATCGTAACACCATCGGGTGGCAAGCAAATCACTTTATGTGAAAATCCGACCGCGAGTTGAGCCGCCGGTCCACGTTGCTCTGCTCTATAACCGACACCAACCAACTCGAGACTCTTTGAGAATCCCTGGTTCACACCAGTTACCATATTTGCTAACAATGCACGGCTAAGTCCGTGGAAAGCTCTCACCTGTTTCGTTTCACCTGTACGGTTTACGACAATTTTATTGTCTTCGAGAATGGCACTTATGCCTTTCGGGAGACTCCATTCGAGCTCACCTAACTTACCCTTGACATGTAAATGTCTATCGTTAATTGTCACCTTTGTCCCAGCAGGCAAAGGTATCGGGTTTCTTCCTACCCTTGACATTATATCAATCCTCCTTGCCGGAAGCGTTCCGGAACCGATGGCAAATCATTACCATATAACGCACAACGGCTCTCCGCCGACATTCAACCTGCGAGCGTTGTAATCTGAAAGTACACCTTTTGGTGTAGTTAAAATCATAACTCCAAGACCGTTAAGAACACGAGGAATCTTATTAGAAGCAAAATACACCCGTCTTCCTGGTTTGGAAACTCGCTGCAAATTCTCTATTACACTTTCACCTTCATCCGTATATTTCAAGAAAATCCGGATGATACCTTGCTTTCCGTCTCGAATCCTGATGTATTTGGAGATAAATTTTTCCCGCAATAAAACGCGTGTAAGATTTAACTTCAAACCTGATTCAGGAATATCCACTGTGGCAAAATGTGCCCTGGAAGCATTCCTGATTCGAGTCAGGAAATCTGCAATTGGATCTGTCATACTCATCAGATAATCTCCTACCAGCTTGCCTTTGTAACGCCTGGAATCATACCCTGAAGGGCAAGTTCTCGGAAACATATTCTACATAGACCAAAACGACGCATATAAGCTCGTGGTCTTCCGCAGCGTCTGCATCGGTTGTATTCCTGTACCTTGTACTTAGATTTCCGACGCTGTTTGGCTATTAAACACTTCTTTGCCATGGATCCTCAGTATATCAAATTCAAAAAAAACAAATTATGCCGCTTCCTGCTCATCCAACCTGCGACGGAACGGGAAACCAAAACCAGAAAGTAATGCCAGTGCTTCTTCATCAGTAGATGCACTTGTACAAATCGTAATATCCATACCGTGGATTTTTACGACATTATCATAATCAATTTCAGGGAAAATGATCTGTTCTTTGACACCAAAGGAATAATTTCCCCTTCCGTCGAAAGATCTATCACTTAATCCGCGAAAGTCACGAATACGAGGGATGATAATTGAGATTAATCTGTCAAGAAACTCATACATCATCCGGCTGCGTAAAGTAACTCTGCAACCAACTACCATTCCCTGTCTCAGCTTAAAATTTGAAATGGACAATCTGGCTCGCGTCAGAACCGGTTTCTGACCGCTAACCATTGTCATCTCTTCCAATATTGACTCCGCCAATTTCGAGTCGGAATGGAGAGTACCATCACCAACATTCAGAACGATCTTATTCAGCTTCGGAATTAACATTTTGTTCTTGTATCCAAACTGTTTTGCTAGCTCCGAAGTTACCCGATCGTTGTACATAGTCTTAAGACGCGGTTGATAACCAGCTGGTAATGGCTCGGACTTCGCCTGTTTCTTCTTACCTTTACCTTTACCTTTACCTTTGCCTTTTGCAGCACCTTTTTTGTTGCTGCCTTTTGCGCTTTTGGCGTCTTTTTTATTCTTATCTGCCATTATCTATCCGTCTATCCGCCTAAGGTTTCGCCAGATTTTTTAGAATAACGAACCCTTTGTTTCTTGTCGTCAACGATGAGGGTTCGATAGCCGATACGAGTTGGTTCACCGGTCTTCGGATCGATAACCATAACGTTGGAAGCATTAATCGCTCTTTCACGTTCGACAATACCACCCTGCGGCATTTTAACGTTGGGTTTGCTATGGCGTTTCATAAAAGAAACACCTTCGACAACTATCCTGTTACGTTCGGGAAAGGTCTTCAACACTTTACCGCGCTTTCCTTTATCATTCCCGGAAAGAACAAGTACAATGTCTCCTTTGCGGACGTGAAGACGATTTCCCTTTATTTTGCGTATTCTCTTTATCATTATTTCATGCTCTCACAAAACTTCCGGAGCCAACGAAACTATTTTCATGTAGTGTTTTTCCCGCAGTTCTCTTGCAACAGGTCCGAAGATACGGTTTCCAACAATCTCTTCATTTGCATCCAAGAGCACACATGCGTTTTCTTCGAAACGAATATAAGAACCATCTTTGCGTCGAACTTCTTTTTTCGTTCGTACAACAACAGCTCTTGAAACCGTCCCTTTCTTGACCCTGCTGGTCGGAGTTGCTGATTTGACTGAAACAACAATTAAATCACCAACTGAAGCATACTTACGACCGGTCCCACCTAATATCCGGAAACATTTTACTCGTTTCGCTCCGGTATTATCAGCAACCGCAAGTTGTGTTTCTTCCTGTATCATTATAATTATTACCGAAAGATTAAAAACTCTAAATTATCAACGTTTTTCATGCGCGAATCCTTAACTTGGTCCTTTCAGACCAATAAGAAATTCTTCTTATGCTTTACGCTCTATTACTTTAAGCAAGCGCCATGTTTTACGTTTGGATAGCGGACGGCATTCAATAATCCGAACGAAATCCCCAACATTACAGGTGTTCTCAGCATCATGCGCCATAAATTTCTTTGTGCGCTTGAAGTACTTTTTATAGATAGGATGCGGCAGTTTTCTTTCGACCAGCACCGTTATCGTTTTATCGCAACTGTCTGAGGTAACTATTCCCTGCTGTACTTTTCGCCTGTTTACTCTTTCCATATTATATAAGCTCCTCATCCACCGATGCTTCATCCTTCAATAGTCTGATGCCTTTTTCATGTTCGACGAGAATAGTCTTCATTCTAGCGAGCTCTCGTTTAGCAATCCTGACTTTATCAGTATTCTCAAGCTGATGCAGAGCATGTTGAAATTTCAGGTTCGCGACTTCTTCCATTTTTTCATCGAACTTTTCAATGAGCTCTTTGTGAGATAATTCCCTAATTTCATGTATTTTCACAATCAGCCTCAATCATTACGGGTTACAAAACTGCAGGGAATTGGTAACTTCTGAGCTGCCAGTCTCATCGCAGAACGGGCAGTTGCTTCGTCAACACCCTCGAGCTCAAACATGATCCGTCCGGGTTTAACAACAGCAACCCAGAATTCAGGAGCTCCCTTTCCTTTTCCCATCCGAGTTTCGGCGGGTTTCTTTGTGATTGGTTTGTCAGGGAAAATCCTGATCCAGACCTTACCACCACGCTTAATATGACGAGTTATCGCAATACGGGCTGCTTCAATCTGCCTTGAAGTAATCCAATGCGGAGAAAGGGCTTTCAGACCATATTGTCCAAATGTAACCGTACTTCCCCGATAAGCCTTTCCGCGCATTCTTCCACGATGAACCCGGCGGTGACGAATTCGTTTTGGTGCCAGCATAATCTATTTCCGTTGCACTTTCTTATTTTCTTTGATTTCGTCGGGGACGACCACCACCTGGTCTGCCACCCCTGCCTGATCTGTGACTGTCATCGGCTCTTACAGGTTCATTCGGTTTCTGATCACCGAGTTTGCCTAAAACTTCACCTTTACAGATCCAGACCTTGACGCCTATCGTCCCATAACTTGTATGAGCGACTCTTAAAGCATAGTCGATATCCGCCCGTAAAGTATGTAGTGGGATTCTGCCCTCCTTGTACTGCTCGGTGCGCGCCATTTCCGCACCGCCAAGGCGTCCTTTGCACATGATTTTCACACCCTCCGCTCCCATTCGCATAGAAGACTGGAGTGCTCTTTTCATGGCTCGACGGAATGAAACCCTTCCCTTGAGTTGCCGGGCAAGGTTGTCAGCAACTAATGCCGCTTCCAACTCCGGACGTTTCACTTCGAGGATATTTATCTGCACTTCCTTGCCGGTTAAAGACTTTAACTCAGCACGCAGCTTCTCGACATCAGCACCTTTTCGACCGATTACAATTCCCGGTCGGGCGGTGTGTACATTGACTGTGATCTGCTTCAGAGTCCGCTCGATACCGATCATTGCTACCGCAGCTTCCTGGAGACGTTTCTCCAGATAGCGGCGGAGCATCAGATCTTCTTCGAGTTTGTCGGCGAACCGACGTTCATCGAACCAATTTGAAGCCCAAGTCTTATTTATCCCGAGCCTTAAGCCTACCGGGTGTGTTTTCTGTCCCACCGAAATCCTGATAGTTTATTGAACATCACTGAGACACTGCACAATTCCAAGTGTCTCCTCTCGTCCTGTATCGTATTATTATTTCGTACTTACAACTACAGTCAAATGACTGGTTCTTTTCCTGATCCGTGTTGCACGACCCATGGCTCGCGGTCTCCATCGCTTTTGAATCGGACCCTCATCAACCATGATAGCCTTTATGTAAACATCCGCCGGATCGATTTTAGATGCTTCTTCCATCGCCAATAGATTAGCTAATGCCGACCGGACAGTCTTTTCAACCGGTATGGATGCTTTTTTTGTAAGAAAATGAAGGTTGTTCACTGCCTGACGTACTTCCATTCCGCGGACCATATCGGCTACCAGTCTCATTTTCCGGGGTGCAATACGCACCCATTTCGCTTTCGCCCGTGCTTCCAGGCTCATCCTTAGTCCTCCTGCACCCTATTTAACCTTAGTACCTCGAAGAACTTTCTTTCCACCATGTGTGCGGAATGTCCTTGTCAAGGCAAACTCACCGAGTTTGTGTCCAACCATATTCTCTGTAATAAAAACCGGCAGAAACTTCCTGCCATTATGCACTGCCAATGTATGCCCGACAAACTCGGGTGGAATCATTGAACGTCTTGCCCAGGTTTTTACCACTTTCTTTTTACCGGATTGGTTTAAATCTTCGACCTTCTTCAAAAGCTTCTGGTCGATATACGGACCTTTTTTAAGTGACCGCGCCATTCATTACCTCTTTAAGGTATATCTCATCATTTCTTCTTGCGTTTCGTCTTTCTACGCTCGACGATCAAGCGGTTAGACGCCTTATTCTTGCTGCGGGTCTTATAACCCTTGGTTGGTTTACCCCACGGTGTACAAGGATGTCGTCCACCTGATGAACGACCTTCACCTCCACCCATCGGGTGATCAACCGGATTCATAACCACACCTCGAACATGTGGCCGACGTCCTTTCCAACGTTTACGCCCGGCTTTACCGAGAACAACTTTCTCATAATCGATATTGCCGACATGACCTATTGTGGCATAACACTGTTTCTGGAATAATCTCATCTCACCGGATGGCAGTCTGAGGAGCACATATGGATCTTCTTTCGCCATCACTTGAGCTCCTGCGCCTGCACCTCTTGCGAGTTGACCACCTTTTCCAGGTTTCAGTTCTATATTATGTACAACTGTACCAAGGGGCATTTCGGTCAAAGGCATTGCGTTGCCAGGTTGAATCTCAAGATTCTCACCAGCCTGTACATTATCTCCAACCTTTAATCCTTCTGGTGACAGGATATATCTCTTCTCGCCATCTGCATAAACCAATAATGCAATATTTGCAGATCGGTTCGGATCATATTCAATAGCAGTAACTTTTGCAGGAATCCCGCGTTTGTTGCGCTTGAAATCGATAATCCGATAGCGGCGTTTGTGTCCGCCACCTCGATGACGAATAGTCAGTCGACCTTTATTGTTACGACCACCAGATCTCCTGAGCGGTTCAGTCAGATTCTTCTCAGGGGCTTTCTTAGTGAGCTCGCTAAAATCAAGCACACTCATGAAACGCTGAGATGGGGTGACCGGTTTACGCTTTATTACTGGCATAATTTATAACTCCTGAGCCCTCTTATGCGCCTTCGAGGAAGTCAATTGAATTCCCTTCGGCGAGGGTAATAATCGCTTTTTTACGATCCGGACGCCGTCCTGTGAACCGTCCAAGACTCTTCATTTTTCCGCCGACATTCAATGTCCGGACCTTAACAACCTGAACATCAAATCGCTTTTCAACGGCTCTTTTTATTTCAATCTTGTTTGCACGAGGATCTACTTCGAAAACATATTGATTCAATGTTTCCTGAAGCCTTGTTCCCTTCTCTGTGACGAGAGGTTTACGCAATAACGTCAGTACATTATCCATCGACAAGTCCTCCCACCAATGGTTCAAGAGCTGAACGAAGTATAAATACTCTTCGAGCTCTTAGTATATCTGCCGTCGAAGCCTCTCTGCATTCACGGACAACGACTCTCTTGATATTTCTGCAGGACTTGACAATTTCTGGTTTCTGACCGTCTATCAAAAATAAAACGGACATTCCTTCGACTTCGAATTTGCCGAGCATTTCGGCTATCTTCTTAGTCTTGGGGACGTCCATTTTGATCTCATCGATCAGATTAATTGCATTGTTAGTAGCTTTTACGCTAAATGCAACTCGTCTTGCAAGTCGCTTTACTTTTTTAGGAAGCTTCATGCTGAAATCGTGAGGTTTGGGTCCAAATGTAATACCACCACCCCGCCAGATTGGGGATCGATTGGTACCAACACGAGCCGCACCACGTCCTTTCTGACGCCACGGTTTACGCCCACCACCACGAACTTCTGACCTGCCTTTTGTTGAGGAATTACCCTGACGGCGATTGGTCATTTCAGCCTTTACAGCCAGATAGAGCACATGGTCATTTCTGGGTACTGCAAATAGACGCGGATCCAGATCAATTATATCACCTGTTTCCGATCCGTCCATTCGGCGTAGAGGAAGCTTCATCGCTCCTGCATTCATAGTTTCGTTACCTGTTGTAACGGTTTCAGTCATTCTTCAAAGCCCCTTAATCGTTCTTCCTGATGACAACGAGCCCACCAGCAGCACCGGGAACCGCACCTTTAACAACCAGAAGACCCTTTTCAAGGTCTACCTTAACAACCGTCAAGTTCTTGACAGTCACATTCTCACCACCCATTCTTCCGGCCATTTTTATTCCTGGCCAGACACGAGCCGGATATGATGCTGCTCCGATAGATCCACCACCACGATATGATTCATGTGTTCCATGTGTCATCGGTGGTTGATTGAAGCCGTAGCGCTTAATCACGCCCGTAAAACCACGACCCTTTGAAACTCCAATTATGTCAACTAAATCTCCGGGATTAAAAACGTCCACTTTCAGGACGTCTCCTACTTCCGGTTCACCGTCGACACCATGGAATTCACGTAAGAATCGAAGTGGTTCCTGGTTGGCTTTTTTCAAATGACCTAATTTTGCCTTTGTCATGTTCTTACCGCTTGTGCTTTCAAAACCAAGCTGAACCGAAGACCTGCCTTCATCGTCTTTGGGTTTGGTTTGAACAACCGGGCAAGGACCCGCTTCAATCACGGTCACTGGTGTATGTTGGCCATTTGCATCATAAATGGCGCCCATACCTTTTTTACGTCCAAGTAAACCAATCATGTCTTAATCTCAATATCTACACCTGCGGGCAGTTCAAGACGCATTAATGCGTCTATTGTACGCGTAGATGAATTAAGAATATCAATGAGTCGCTTGTGAATTCGGGTTTCAAATTGTTCCCGAGATTTCTTATCGACGTGCGGGCTTCTCAGAACAGTATAAACCCGTTTCTTGGTTGGAAGCGGTATAGGTCCTGAAATAGCAGCACCTGTAGCACGTGCTGTGCGTATGATCTTCTCTGTAGACTTATCAATCAGGCTATGATCGTAAGCTTTCAGTTTTATGCGTATTGTCTGTCCGGGCATAGTACAAATTTATTTTGCAATGAAAAAATGCGTTTCACAATGTTATGTATTTCAGCTGCGTAACTGCGCAGTTTAAATACAGATTTCTAAGATATCATATATTGACTTGATAGTCAATATCCAGCCTGAATAAAAGTCTAAAATTCACAGTTTCTCTGGTTTTTGAAAAAACCACTCCTAAATCCTGAAATAATAGCTTTCAATTGAATTCAAAATCTAAAAAAAACGATCCGATTCGAAATTCAGTTCAAATCTCACAGGTTCTTGTATTTCTGAATTGAACTTACAGCACCAATAATAATTGAGATCAAGCCAAAGATCAAAAGGAATACTCTGATTGTGCCACTAACCGGAATGAAATATCCAGCTAACAGGCTTGCCCCGGCAATATGAACCCAGATACCTTCGGCCATCGGTCCCTTCGTTCTAAAAAGATAGTGGGGGGGAATACTGCCAAAAATCAGCATGTATCCACCAATTACTACTGTGATTATTCCAAATAGCATAAATCCCCCGTCTTAAAGCTATATCATTTTATATTAACAGAACTGTGTTTCTTTTTAGATTTAATTGCTGCCTTCATCATGGCTGCATGTGCGAGTATCAAAAAAACAGCCTTGATATAAATCGACACTGGCACAAATATTACTATCAGGAAAAGAACACTCGCGAATCGAATCCAATTTCCCTTGATCTTATATCCTCTCGATCCTATCAGATGAGTAAATGGAATTACTCCGGTAACCAGCATATATAGTGAAAGCACCGCAAGTAATAACCGGATGACATAAGATATTGTCATTAAAAAAATTGCAGTCAGCCATTTGGCTGACTGCAATTAAAATTTAGTCGTTCAGCTTGGAGACCATTCCCGCGCCAACCGTGCGGCCGCCTTCACGGATTGCGAAACGAACGTTCTCTTCCATCGCGATCGACTGTAGAAGTTCGACACTGATCGTTACGTGATCACCGGGCATAACCATCTCACGCCCCTCGGGAAGGTTCACGCTACCTGTGACATCTGTCGTTCGGAAATAAAATTGCGGACGATAACCACTGAAAAATGGTGTGTGACGACCACCCTCTGACTTCGAAAGAATGTAAACCTCACCCTCAAACTTCTTATGGGGTAAAATTGAACCAGGCTTGACAATGACCTGACCACGTTCAACGTCAGTCTTATCAATACCACGAAGAAGAAGACCGCAATTGTCACCTGCCTGACCTTCATCGAGAAGCTTACGGAACATCTCAACGCCTGTACAAACTGTAGAACGCTTTGTGCCAAGTCCTAAAATCTCGACATTATCCCCAACATGAATAACACCACGCTCTACACGACCAGTCACAACTGTTCCACGACCCGTGATCGAAAATACGCCTTCAATAGGCATCAGGAAAGGTTGGTCTATTGCTCGTTCCGGTTCTGGGATGTAGCTGTCAACTGCATCAAGAAGTTCCTGCAAACAACCGGCTTTCTCCGGGTTCGTCGGATCGTTCATTGCCTCAAGGGCTGAACCACGTATGATTGGAATATCATCACCAGGGAACTCATATTCGTCGAGGAGCTCACGCATCTCAAGTTCGACTAAATCCAGAAGCTCTTCGTCATCAACCAAATCTACTTTGTTCATAAAAACAACCAGATAAGGTACATTCACCTGACGTGCGAGGAGAATATGCTCACGCGTCTGAGGCATCGGACCATCATTAGCACCAACAACTACAATTGCACCGTCCATCTGAGCAGCACCAGTGACCATGTTCTTGACATAGTCAGCGTGACCGGGACAGTCAACATGTGCATAATGACGGTTCTTGGTCGTGTACTCAATATGAGCAGTGGCAATCGTTATACCACGGGCTTTCTCTTCAGGAGCATTGTCAATTGAATCAAATGAACGCTGCTCTGAAAATCCCATCTCTGAAAGGTAAAGTGTAATTGCAGAGGTCAAAGTCGTCTTGCCATGGTCGACGTGACCAATCGTGCCGATATTGACATGCGGTTTATCTCTTACAAATTTCTCTTTTGCCATCGTCCTTCTCTTCCCTTATCCTGGTTAATAACCACGTAATTTTTTTAGAATATCAACCTGAGTCGCTTCAGGAACTCTTTCGTATCGAAGAAACTCAAGATTAAAGAAGGCTCTGCCTTGGGACAAAGACCTTAATTTCGTTGCATATCCGAACATGTGGGCAAGAGGTGTTTCAGCTTTAATCACCTCACCGTCTCCCCGAATATCTATTCCAACTATATGGGCATGTCTGGCGTTTAGATCACTAACAACATCACCGAGATAAATCTGAGGTAAAATAACTTCCAATCTCATAAGTGGTTCAAGCAGTGTAGGCATTGCTCTCTTAATTGCATCCTGAACAGCCATTGAGCCAGCAATTCTAAAGGAGATATCTGAAGAATCAACTTCATGAAATGATCCATCCAGAAGAGTCACTTTAATGTCAATTACAGGATAACCTGCCAATCTGCCGTTATCGAGTGCTTCGAAGATACCCTTTCTTACCGGTTCAATAAACTCCTTAGGTATCGCACCACCGATAATCTTATTTTCAAATTTGAATCCCTGTCCTCTTTCACAGGGTTCAACCTCAAGAATAACATGACCGTATTGTCCTTTACCTCCGGATTGACGTACAAACTTACCTTCACCTCTGGCCTTATTAGTGATAGTTTCCCTGAAGGCGACATGCGGTTTACCCTGCTGTACTTTCACTCCGAATTCACGCTTCATTCTTTCAACAAGAACTTCAAGATGGAGCTCGCCCATTCCGGAGATAAGAGTTTGACCACTCTCTTTGTCAAATTTTACCTGGAAAGTAGGATCCTCTTCACTTAGTTTTGTGAGCGTATCAAAAAGTTTATCCTGCTCAGCGATGTTCTGTGCTTCTACGGATACTGAAATTACAGGCTGCGGGAAGACCATTCGTTCATAGACTATTTGCTTTTTCGGATCTGAGAGTGTTTCTCCGGTACGCGTATTTCTTAATCCGATAATTGCCACAATATCACCCGCATTAACCTGATTGAGGTCATCACGTTTGTTAGCGAACATCCTGAGGATTCTATTGATCCGCTCTCGCTTTCCACTATTCGAATTCAAGACAGTAGTCCCGGCATCAATACAACCAGAATAGACACGAAGATAAGTCAATTTTCCCATATAGGGATCAGTCACAATTTTGAAAGCTAAAGCAGAGAAAGGCTCATCATTAGAAGCTGACCTCTCTTCTGATTTTTCGGTATGAGGTTGAATGCCCTTGATTGGCGGAACGTCGAGTGGACTCGGGAGATAATTAATAATTGCATCTAACAAGCGTTGAACACCCTTATACCTGAATGATGAACCGCATACTACCGGTGAAATTCGACAATCGAGAGTTGCTTTCCTGATCGCAGCAATAACTTCTTCTTCACCTATATCATCCCCATCGAGGAACTTCTCCATCAAGCTGTCATCAAAATCAGATACAGATTCGAGTAATTTCTCTCTCCACTTTAACGCATCACCCTGCATATCTAACGGAATTTCATTCTCTTCCCACTTAACTCCCATACTATCTTCAAGGAAGGTAACGGCTTTCATTCGAATCAGGTCAATCATTCCATTAAACAGCTCACCCTGACCAAGAGGTATCTGAAGGGGTATTGGGATGGCCTTTAACTGATCTCTCATCATTTTAACGACACGATAGAAATCAGCTCCGGAACGATCCATTTTATTTACGTATGCAATACGTGGAACATTATAATGATCTGCCTGTTTCCATACGGTCTCGGATTGAGGTTCAACTCCTCCTACAGCACAAAAAACAGCAACTGCTCCATCAAGAACTCGCAGAGATCTCTCGACCTCAGCTGTAAAATCGACATGACCGGGAGTATCAATTATATTGATTTGATAATCCTTCCATGGACAAGTTGTCGCAGCTGCGGTGATTGTTATGCCTCGTTCCTGCTCCTGATCCATCCAATCCATGACTGCTGTACCTTCATGGACCTCACCCATTTTATAGGTTTTTCCCGTATAGAAAAGGATACGTTCGGTTGTAGTCGTCTTCCCGGCATCAATGTGAGCCATAATACCGATATTACGGAATTTTGACAGTGACGTCGACTTTTTTACCGCTGATTTTTTCCCTTTATGGGCTTTGCCGGATTTTGATTTTTTCCCGTTTATGTGCTTATCCCTGACTGAAAAATTTCACCATACCTGTCACCAAAAATGATGCAGATTTATTACCTTACCCATCACAACACGTAAATATTGCAAACACATAACATAAAGCAAATTCCATAAACGCGAAAAGCAGCCAACAGGCTGCTTTTCAAAACTAAATAGAATGCACCGGTCTGCTATGTTTTTCTTCTATGTTGTTTCTGGTTTCTTTCCACAAGTTGCCCGGAGTTAACGGACTGAATAATTCTTATCACTCGCTTAAGCTAATTCTTAAGCGAGCATCTGTTTACTACCACCTGAAATGCGCGAATGCACGATTGGCTTCAGCCATCTTTAATGTATCATCGCGTTTCTTTATTGTCCCACCCTCTTCATTCGCGGCTGCAATCAGCTCTGAGGCAAGGCTTTCTGCCATAGTTTTATCTGGCCTTGCCTTTGCAAAGTTAATGATCCATCTAATTGCCAGTGCCTGCTGTCGGGAACCCCTCACCTCGACAGGAACCTGGTAAGTTGAACCACCAACGCGACGTGATTTAACTTCGAGTGCTGGCTTTGCGTTTTCTAATGCTTTATGAAAAACATCAATCCCATTCTGTTTGGTGCGCTCCTCAATAATATCGAGTGCACCATACAATATCCCCTCTGCTGTAACACGCTTGCCACGTTTCAGTAAATTATTCACAAATTTTGAGACTAAGATATCCCCGTACTTTGGATCCGGGAGTATTTCTCTTATTGCTGCTTTCTTTCGCCTTGACATAATCTCCGCCTATCAGATCGTCTTTTTAAGTTTTGTTCCGTATTTGGAACGTGCTTGTGATCGACCTTCAACACCAATAGCATCCAAGGCACCACGAATTATATGATATCGCACACCAGGCAAGTCCTTCACTCGGCCACCACGAATAAGGACTATTGAGTGTTCCTGCAAATTGTGACCTTCACCCGGTATGTAACTTGTTACCTCAATCCCGTTCGATAAACGTACACGGGCAACTTTTCTTAATGCAGAATTCGGTTTCTTCGGTGTAGTCGTGTAAACTCTGACACACACTCCACGCTTCTGGGGGCAGTTCTGCAGTGCCGGAGCCATGCTCTTTTCTTTCTTGGTCCAGCGACCTTTTCTCACCAATTGATTCAGCGTCGGCAAAATATTTCCTTGTTTTCTCTCAACATCTAATGTAGTGGTGTTTCTTTCCTGTATACCACCGTTTAAATCAGAACTATCTAAGATATGTCCTGAATTTCCTAATGTCAACAATTTTCCAATCTGTCAACTTCAACTAAGGTATTTATTCTTCCTTAGCTGTGTCGATTATCCCCGGAAGTCCATCAATGTTTATTTCCGGAAATGATCGAGTGTCCACAACGGGCGTTATTTGCGGGTTATCTGAAGAAACCAATACTTCCTCAGCGAGTAGGTCTGCTTCGGTTTTCAAGGGTTTTGCTTCCAATAACTCTTCTTCCGGTGGATCCACAATAATCGAATTGTATTTTTTAATTCCGGTTCCTGCTGGAATTAAATTTCCCATAATTACATTTTCTTTTAAACCATGCAGGGAATCTGTCTTCTTGGCGATGGCTGCCTCTGTCAGCACCCTGGTTGTTTCCTGGAATGATGCTGCAGAGATAAAGCTCTCAGTTGCAAGTGAGGCCTGTGTAATTCCCAACAAAATCTGGTGGAATGTTGCAGGCTTTGCCGGTCGAGCTTTTGGTTCTTCACCAAGGGCTTTGCGGATTTTATTCCTTTCACGCGTGAATGCATTACGATCGACAATTGATCCTGCCTGGAATTTGGAGTCTCCTGGTTCCTCAATGAAGACCCTGCCAGCCATTTGCCTGATTTCGCGTTTGAGCCTAATGTAATCGACATGATCACCCTCAAGATGCAATGAATCACCCGGATCCTCAATCCGAACTTTCTGCATCATCTGTCGTACAATTGTCTCAATATGTTTATCATTAATTCGGACACCCTGCAATCGATAAACAGCTTGAATCTCATTTACCAGATATTCTTGAACCCGACCTGGTCCGAGAATGGCGAGAATATCCTGTGGTGAAACTGAACCTTCAGTAAGTCGTTCACCAGCAGTCACATGTTCTCCATCATGAACCAGAATATGCCTACCAATCGGGATTGAATATTTCATTGGATCTGTAGAATCAGGCGGAGTTACAAATATCTCTCTAACACCTCTCTTCAGATCGCCGTATTTAACCACTCCATCTATGTCAGAAACAACTGATGGATCCTTTGGACGACGTGCTTCAAATAACTCGGCGACACGTGGCAAACCACCTGTAATATCCTTTGTCTTCGAACTTCCTCGTGGAATCTTGACTAATTCGTCACCAGCCTGAACTTCAGATCCGTCTTCAACAAGAATCAAGGCACCAACCGGCAGAATATACTGTCCGATCATTGTCCCCTTCTTGTCAACGATGAGAATTCTTGGACTGAGCTTTCTATCCTTCGTCTCGATGATCGTTGCAGTGCGTTTTCCAGTTGCTTCATCTACTGCTTCTTCAACGGTGATGCCTTCCTTTATATCATGGAATTGAAGTATTCCATTGTCATTAGCAAGAATAGCGGTTGAGTATGGCTCCCAGCTAAACAAGATATCGTTTTTAACAATGTCAATTCCATCGGCAACAAGTACCTTAGCACCATAAGGAACAGAGTATCTTGAAACAACCCGGTTATTTGAATCGACAATCCTGATTACACCGTTTCGTCGTAGAGTAACAAATGTGCCATCGGCTTTCTCAATGATAAACATATTATCATATTCAATCCGACCGGATTCCTTGGCGATAACCTGAGATTCAGTTGCAATCAGAGCTGCGGTTCCACCGATATGGAATGTGCGAAGCGTCAGCTGCGTACCGGGTTCTCCAATTGCCTGTGCAGCAATAACCCCAACGGCTTCACCAAGATTTACCATTTTGCCATTTGTCAGGTTAATCCCATAACACTTTGTACAGACACCAACGGAGGTCTCACATGTCAGTACAGATCGAATCCGAACCTTTGCAATTCCTGAGGAAGCAATAACTTGCGCTTCATCTTTCGTAATCAGCGTATTCGCTGGAAGGAGAAGTTCATTAGTAATTGGATTATATAGATCTTCTGCTGTTACCCGACCCATAATCCTTTCAAAGAGCTGCTCGGAAACCTCCTCACCCTCTTTTTGGGCTTCAACTTCGATACCCCTCAAAGTACCACAGTCATTTTCACTGATGATAACATCCTGTGCTACATCGACGAGTCTTCTCGTAAGATAACCCGCATCTGCTGTTTTCAGTGCTGTATCAGCCAGACCTTTACGGGCACCGTGAGTGGAGATGAAGTACTCGAGTACTGACAGTCCCTCTTTGAAGTTTGCGGTAATCGGTGACTCAATAATCTCACCTTTCTGACCGGTCATGGTCTTTTGAGGTTTTGCCATCAAACCACGCATACCCGCCAATTGTCTGATTTGCTCCTTGGAACCACGAGCTCCGGAATCCGCCATCATAAACATGGGATTAAAACCAGCCTGTGATCCACGCAGGTGATTGAACATTGTCTCGGTCACTTCCATTGTGGTGTGTGTCCAGGTATCAATGATCATATTGTATCGTTCACCATCGGTGATCAATCCCATTTCATACTGGCTCTGAATATCATCAACTTTTTCCTGAGAAGCATTAATTAGATCATTCTTCTCAGCAGGTACTTCAACATCTGAAACTGAAATTGAAAGTCCGCCCGATGTTGATGTTGAGAAGCCAAGGCTTTTCAAGTCATCGAGGAATTTAGCTGTTTCATCGAAATCAAGATATTCATATACTTCTGCAACTATTGTCTGGATGCGTCGATTGGTCATCAACTCATTGTAAAAAACCGCGTGATCCTCTTTCTTCGGGATAATCTCATTGAACATCACACGACCTACGGTGGTCTCAATCATATCACCGTAAATCCTGATTTTTACAGGTGAGTGCAATCCAACAACTCCCGCTTCATAAGCGATCATTGCTTCTTTCCGGTTGGAGAATACTCGACCTGCTCCCTTCCCATCACTTAAAATCTTGGTGATATAGTAACAGCCAAGAACCATATCCTTACTGGGAACAGCAATTGGACGCCCATCAGCCGGATGAAGGATGTTTCGAGGAGCCAGCATCAGCAATCTGGCTTCAATTTGCGCTTCATACGATAAAGGCAAGTGAACGGCCATCTGGTCACCATCAAAGTCAGCATTAAATGCAGGACATACCAGCGGATGCAATCGAATTGCCTTTCCTTCAATCAGAAGTGGATGAAATGCCTGGATACCAAGCCGGTGAAGAGTCGGTGCTCTATTGAGCATAACTGGGTGATCTTTAATAATCTCTTCCAGTAATTCCCAGACACAATCCAGTTTCTTCTCTACCATCCGTTTTGCAGACTTTACTGTTTTGGTGTAATCCCTTTCAATCAATTTTCTGATTATAAAAGGCTTAAACAGCTCAACTGCCATATCCTTTGGCAATCCGCATTCATGCAGTTTAAGATTTGGTCCTACTGTAATGACAGACCTGCCTGAGTAATCGACTCGTTTTCCGAGAAGATTCTGACGAAAACGACCCTGTTTTCCACGTAGATTATCAGAGAGAGATTTTAGTGGTCGGTTTCCGTCTGAGCGCATAGCAATCGCTTTTCGAGAATTGTCAAACAATGAATCGACAGCTTCCTGAAGCATTCGCTTTTCATTTCGTAGTATCACATCAGGAGCATTTATTTCCATCAATCTCTTGAGACGGTTATTACGAATAATGACCCGTCTATAGAGATCGTTCAGGTCAGAAGTTGCGAAACGACCACCATCGAGGGGAACTAATGGTCTCAAATCTGGAGGTACAATCGGAATAACTTTGAGGACCATCCATTCAGGTCGATTCTCTTTGGAAAGATCGTGTTTCTGAATAAATGCTTCTACAACACGAAGACGTTTTATGAACTCGGATTTACGTTGGGTTGATGTCTCGGTTATAATTCTATGCCTGAATTCTCGTGACAACTCCTGTACATTTATTCTCCTTAACAACTCAAGTACAGCGTCCCCACCCATCATGGCAATAAACTTGTTGGGATCGTCATTCGGTAATTCTTCATTACCGGGTTCCAGCTCATCAAGTATTTTATTATACTGGGCTTCAGTAAGAAGCTCGTGGGGCTGGTGCTCGGTTGGACCCGGCTGAACAACAACATAAGACTCATAATAAATGAGCCGCTCCATCTCGCGACCATTAAGTCCTAAAAGGTTGCCAATTTTTGAGGGCATTGACTTAAAGAACCATATGTGCACCACCGGAACCGCAAGTTCTATATGCCCCATTCGTTTTCGACGAACGTCTTTTCGAGTTATCTCAACTGAGCATCGATCACAGATAATACCTTTATACCGAATGCCCCGATACTTACCGCAAAAGCATTCCCAGTCCTTTGTAGGTCCGAATATCTTTTCGCTGAACAATCCATCTTTTTCAGGTTTGTATGAGCGGTAATTGATCGTTTCCGGTTTGGTAACCTCACCACGAGACCTCTCGAGTATCATCTCCGGTGAAGCCAGACCGATAGTTATTTTCGAAAAATGATCTGATGTTGTGTCAAATAATGATTGACCTAAAGGCACCTCACCCTCCCTGCTGGACTAAAAGGCTGGACTAAAAGCTTAAATTGCCCGACATCCTCCGAGGACATAACTCCGGATTTGGAGATAAGTGGTTCTGATATTTTTTCTTGCAGGAGGATCATATATCCTTTTTGAATCTGGTATCTTTTTAACAGAAAAGCAGAAGAGCCGTCTGAATAGTTCTCAATTTGAAAAAAACAATTCTCTGCGGGAGTTCTGCTTTTATCCTACATCGATTGATGAAACACGATCTTACTCTAAGGTCACATTCAACCCTAGTCCCATCAATTCATGAATTAAAACGTTAAACGATTCCGGGACATTCGGGACAGGCATTATGTCACCTTTCACAATTGCCTCGTAAGTACGTGAACGCCCGGCTACATCATCCGATTTCACCGTGAGTATTTCCTGGAGCACATGCGAAGCACCATAGGCTTCAAGTGCCCAGACTTCCATTTCACCGAATCTCTGGCCACCAAATTGTGCTTTCCCACCTAATGGTTGCTGAGTTATCAAAGAATATGGACCAACTGAGCGAGCATGGAGTTTATCTTCAACCAAATGCGAAAGTTTTAACATGTAGATTATTCCGACCATCACTTTCTGGTCGAATGCTGTACCGGTCTGTCCATCATATAAAGTAACCTTTCCATCCTCTGGCAATCCGGATTTACGCAACTGATCCTGAACTCCCTCAAGATTAGCACCATCGAAAACCGGAGTTGCGAAATATACACCAAGTTTTTCAGCCGCCCATCCAAGTGAGGTTTCCATCAATTGACCGATATTCATCCTCGAAGGCACACCAAGTGGATTTAGAATCATATCAATTGGTGTTCCATCTTCGAGGAAAGGCATATCCTCGATGGGTACTATTCTTCCGACCACACCTTTATTTCCATGTCTTCCCGCCATTTTATCACCAACCTGCAGTTTGCGCTTCTGCGCAATATAAATTTTCGCAAGTTGAACAATACCACTTGGCAACTCATCACCAACCTGAATTTTGTGCCTGACATTTCCATAATCTGTCGAAAGAGTTAAGTGAGTATCACGGAATCTTCGGATCAGGAAATTAACAATGATATTTGTTTCAGAATCTTCTGTCCATTCGCAATCAATGGGAAGTTCATGAAGGTTTTGATCGTTAATAATATCAGAAGTAAAAACTGTTTCGGCAGGAATTATTACTAATTCCCCACTTCGATCGTAAACTTCAACACTTACTTTGTCTTTTAATGAATCAATCAAATCAAGTCTGAACTGCTCTTCCAGTTCCTTGATATTCCTCTGATATTCCAAATCGAGTTTTTCAATCCTGCGTTTGTCCCGTTTTCTCGCTTCAGGATCTTTACGCTTACGGCTGAAAAGCTTCGAATCAATAACTATTCCTTCCATTCCCGGGCGAGAATTTTTCGAAGCGTTTTTTACATCACCGGCTTTATCTCCGAAAATCGCCTTCAGGAGCTTATCTTCCGGAGTCAGCTCTGTTTCGCCTTTCGGTGTAACCTTTCCGATCAGAATATCACCTTCACGGATGAGTGCGCCTACGCGAATAATTCCGTTCTCATCAAGGTCCTTTGTCGCTTCTTCACTCACATTCGGAATTTCACGTGTCAGCTCTTCCTGGCCTCGCTTTGTTTCGCGAACCTGAAGCTCAACCTCTTCAATATGTAATGATGTAAAGACATCATCCTGAACTACTCGTTCGGAAACAATAATCGAGTCTTCATAGTTGTAACCATTCCAGGGCATAAACGCCACAAGAATGTTCCGTCCAAGAGCAATATCACCTCGATCCGTTGCACAGCCATCAGCCATCACATCACCCTTCCGTACAACGTCACCCGGATCAACCAAAGGTCTCTGATTGACACATGTATCCTGGTTTGTCCGGAAGAATTTCCGCAGTTTAAAGGTCACTTCCTCAGAAGGTTTTTCATCATCTTTAAACCGGGGATCCTCGATGGATTTTTCTGCTACGATAGAATCCGCACTAACCTTCTTGATTTTTAGGTCTTCTTCAGCGATTAACAGGGTGCGAGAGTCATGTGCGGCCTTTTTCTCCATACCGGTACCAACTCGCGGTGCCTGAGGAACCATCAACGGAACCGCCTGACGCTGCATGTTCGAACCCATCAAAGCTCTATTAGCGTCATCATGTTCCAGGAATGGAATCATTGCCGCCGCAACAGATACAATCTGATTGGGTGAAACATCCATATAATCTATCTCATCAGGGGCAGCAATCGGATAATCACTTCGATACCGAGCCTTAATCTTGTCTCTTACAAATTCACCCTTTTCATTGAGCAGTGCATTTGCCTGTGCAATTACGACTTTGTCTTCATCATCCGCGTTCAGAAACTCAATCTGCCGTGATACCTTCCCGTTTTTTACTCTCCGGTATGGTGTTTCAACAAATCCCAGAGAGTTAATTCTTGCGTAAGTACTCAGAGAAGATATAAGACCAATATTCGGACCTTCAGGGGTTTCAATCGGGCATAATCTACCGTAATGAGTATAATGCACATCACGAACCTCAAATCCAGCGCGTTCCCTCGTCAGACCTCCCGGTCCAAGAGCGGATAAGCGTCGTTTGTGTGTCAATTCAGTTAATGGGTTAACCTGATCCATAAACTGTGACAATTGATTGGTTCCGAAGAAAGTATTAATTACAGACGAAATTGTCCTGACATTAACCAGATCCTGAGGTGTCAATTTGTTACTGTCACGAATATTCATCCGCTCCTTAATCGTGCGTGACATGCGTGACAGCGCAATAGAGAATTGGTTTGCGAGCTGCTCACCTACGGTTCGAACCCGTCTGTTCCCCAGATGATCAATGTCATCAGTACTCTCCTTACCAATTCGTAAGTCGAGTACATATCGAATGATTTGTATTATATCTTCATTTGTGAGAACAGTGATCTCTGAGGGGACATTCAGGTTTAACTTGTTGTTAATTCTGTAACGCCCAACTAAACCAAGATCGTATCGCTTCTCATCAAAAAAGAGTCGGGTAATTAGCTTCCGAGCTGTCTCGAGATCGGGGGGATCCCCGTTTCTCAATTCACGGTAAATAGCTTCAAGAGCCTGTTTTTCATCTTTGGATTTATCCTTACGAATAGTATTGCTCAAAATATCAGCAATAATATCCCCTTCGGTTTCCTTTGAAAGTAAAACTCTCTTGACGCCTGCTTTGCGAAGCTCCCGAACAAGTTCGACATTTAGCGAAGCTCCGGCTTCGACTAGAATCTCACCTGTCTTTGCATCAATCTCATCACGCTGAATCGTTCGACCATAAAAATTCTTGATCGATTTATTGGATAGTGATATTTCTTCACTATAACCAAAAATGTTCAAGATATCCCAATCACGTGAATGCCCAAGAGCACGCAATAATGTTGTTATCGGGAATCTTTTGCGTCGATCAATATAAACGTAAAGGATATCATTTATGTCAGTTGTGAATTCTATCCATGATCCACGGAACGGAATAACCCGAGCAGAGAATATTCTCGTACCGTTGGGATGGATGGAATCGCCAAAAAATACACCCGGTGAACGATGAAGCTGACTTACTATTACGCGTTCGGCACCATTTATAATAAATGTACCTTCCGGAGTCATTAAAGGTAGATTACCCAGGTATACATCCGCTTCGAGCGTCTGGCTGAAATCACCTTCAGCATCATAATCGTCGCGACTGGATAACCGGAGTTTTGTCTTTAGCGGTGCTGAAAATGTAACGCCACGCTCCCGACACTCCTGTATGTTGTATTTCGGCGGAGCAACATAATACTCGATAAACTCCAGGACGTGTTCCTCACGATTATCCAAAATCGGAAAAACATTAAGGAACACTGCCTGTAATCCTTTTCGTTCCCGCTTATCAGGCGGAACATCCAGTTGAAGAAACTCTTGGAAAGAACGTAATTGGACTTCGAGCAAATCCGGCATATCCAGAACCGGGTCAATCTTTGAAAAACTGATTCTTGGAATGGATTTATATGCTTTCAATTGGTCTCCATAGAGTTACTAAAAAGATGAGATTGAATGGTGCTTCATTTGAAAAGTATCTATCAAATCGGTAAATGACCTACTTGATATCTACCTGACCACCGACGGCTTCGATCTTGTCTTTAATAGCCATCGCTTCATCTTTAGGAATTTCTTCCTTGATCGGTTTCGGCGCTTCATCGACTAATGCTTTGGCTTCTTTGAGTCCAAGGCCGGTGATCGCACGAACTTCCTTAATTACCTGGATCTTTTTGTCACCAATGGCTGTTAAGATTGCGGCAAATTCTGTTTGCTCTTCTTCTTCAACAGCGGCACCGGCATCGGCACCAGGCATCGCACCAGCCATTGCCATTGGAGCAGCAGCGGTAACGCCAAATTTGTCTTCCAGAGCCTTTTTGAGCTCAACCAGTTCAAGAACGGTCATTTTCTCAATGGCTTCAATTACATTTTCCACAGATCCTCCTGTAGCACTAAGCCCTTCGTTTTCAATGTTGTTCTCTTTCATTTTTTCTGAAAGGGCATCAACAATGCCAACAAAAGAGCGCAAGATTTCATTTAGAGTAAATACAAATCCGCTAAGCGGTGAAACAATAGCTCCAACTACCGATCCCAAAAGTACTTCACGGGGCGGAATGGACTTCAACTGATCAACCTTTTCCGGGCCATATAATTCGCCTTCAAGAAAACACCCTTTAATTACAGGTCGTTTATTCTCTTTGGCGTAATCGGCGATAATCCGAACAGGAACAATTGGATCATCAAATCCAATACAGAATCCCGTAGGACCGGTGAGTAATTGATCAGGTACGGTGTGTCCAAGTTTTTCAAGAACCAGTTTAGCAATACGGTTTTTCAAAACCTTAAATGTAACCTGATTCTCAAAGCACTTGCGCCGCATACCATTAAAATCGGCAACCGGCATCCCACTGAAATCCGCCAATAGAATTGATTTGGCTTCTTTCAGCAGATTTTCAAGCATATCTGCGGTTTCGACTTTAATAGCTGCAGGTTTCGCTGCACGTAACATGAGCTTTTTCTATTTTTTTATGTTAAATCTAATCACAGCTCGGAAAGCTGAAACCAACCGAGCAATGGAAAGAATCTTTGAATGCTGAATTATCTGAATGATGCTAAAGCACTTGATCGGTTGACCGAAATACCAGGTCCCATTGTGCTTGCAAGTGAAATTCGTTGAAAATACTGTCCTTTCGCTGACGCAGGTCTCAACCTTTGTACCGTTGCGAGAAGAGCAGCAATGTTTTCTTCCAATTTCTTTGCTTCAAAAGAGGCTTTACCGACCGGAATATGTAAAATTCCATATCGGTCGACTCTGAATGAAAGACGTCCTGCTTTGACCTCTTCAATAGCCTTGACTATATCGGCAGTAACAGTACCGATTTTCGGGTTCGGCATTAATCCACGAGGACCAAGAACCTTACCTATCCGTCCAACTTTAGGCATTACATCCGGAGTGGCAATTGCCGAATCAAATTCAAACCATCCACCCTGAATTTTCTCGACATATTCATCCAATCCCGCGTAATCTGCTCCGGCATCCAGAGCGTCTTGAACGCGGTCTTCCTTGCATAGTACGAGAACGCGTACGACCTTGCCAATACCATGAGGTAACGAAACTGTACTGCGAATCATCTGGTCGGCATGACGTGGGTCAACGCCGAGATTTATCGAAATCTCTACTGTCTCATCAAACTTGGCTGTGGCGAACTTGCGAACTCTTTCAACTGCCTCAGTGAGTTCAAACTCAACTCCTGAATCCAGCTTCGCTTTAACCTCATTATATCGTCTGCTGTGCTTCATTTGCGCTGACCTTTATCCTTCTACGGTAAGTCCCATATTCCGGGCAGTACCCTCGATTATCTTCTCTGCCGCTTCAACTGTGTGGGCATTAAGATCCGGCATTTTTGTTTCGGCAATCTGACGGAGTTTATCCCGTGTGACCGTACCTACCTTAATTCTGTTAGGCTCGGCAGAACCGCTTTCGATCCCGGCTGCCTGAAGAAGTAACACTGCTGCGGGAGGAGTTTTTACAATAAATGAAAACGACTTATCTGCGTAAATAGTTATCACTACCGGCAGAACAGTTCCCATGTGCTCCTCTGTACGAGCATTAAACGCTTTGCAGAACTCCATAATATTGATTCCACGTTGACCAAGTGCTGGTCCTACCGGTGGAGATGGGTTAGCCTGTCCACCCTTTATCTGGAGCTTCAGATAGCCTTCTACTTTTTTCTTTACTGCCATAATTTATCAGCCCGAAAATGGGTCATATTTATGTTCAGATAATCAGGAAATAAACTTTTTAATGGTGATTTCCTGAATCATCCGGAAACTTAGCTTTAATTATCAAAGACGCGTTTCGATTATTTTATCCAATCTAAAATCTGTCTAAAAAGACAAATTGCTATTGAGATATATTTGTCGAAACTTGAAGGAAATCGACTTCAACGGGAGTTGACCTTCCGAAAATAGAAATTAAAACCTTTAATTTTCTCTTCTCGTGATTGATTTCCTTAATAGAACCAATGAAGTCCTTGAACGGACCATCATTTATTTTTACTTTATCCTCAATCATGAACGGGATATCCACAGTTACCTGACCACGTTTTTCTTCCACCCGGCCAAGAATTCTGTCCACTTCCGCCTTGCGAAGTGGTTGTGGATCCTGTGTGTTATCGGCAAAACCGATAACGTTCGGTGCATTTGTAATGAGGTGTTTGGAATCGGGATTCACGACCAGTTCAACAAGGATATATCCCGGAAAAAAAACTCGCTTTTTCTCGCGTTTTTTCCCATCGCGCATCTCTATTACGGTTTCAGCGGGGATTAATACCTCACCGACACTCGAATGAAGATTCTGCAATTCAATTTCTTGTAGCAAATAGGTTCGGACTGCCTCTTCCTGTCCAGTAAAAACCCTCAGTACAAACCAACCTTTTTTCTGTTCGTCGCTCATGTTCTTCTTGAGTAGTATTACATCAATGGCGTTGATAGTTCAGAAAACTGACTATCACAAAACCAGTTTTAAAATATTGTTCAGAATCGTATCGATACCGAAAATAAAAATCGCCATCAATAGCGAAAGTACGACCACAATTACGGAGCTGTCTCGCAGCTCCATACGCGTAGGCCAATGTACTTTCGACATTTCCTTCTTAACATCACCGACGTATTTAATAGCTTTATTTATCACTGTTCACTCCTGTGAAATGCAGGTCTGGAGGGACTCGAACCCCCAACCCCCGGTTTTGGAGACCGGTGCTCTAGCCAATTGAGCTACAGACCTGTCGCACTAACGAGTCTCTTTGTGCATAGTGCGCTGATTACATTTGGGGCAGAATTTCTTGTGTTCAATTCGCCCTGTATGAATACGCCGATTTTTCTTTGTCGTATAGTTGCGACGCTTGCAATCGTTGCAAGCAAGTGTTACTATTTCACGCATCGGATCACTTAATGTTGCATGTTATCAGGTTGTTCACAATATCAATAGTCACCATATACTCGCGTATATCTCGCGAACATTTTAGTCGTTCAGTTTGGATACCATTCCTGCGCCGACCGTGCGACCACCTTCACGAATTGCGAAACGAACATTCTCTTCCATTGCAATCGACTGCAGAAGCTCGACTGTGATCGTGACATGATCTCCCGGCATGACCATCTCGCGACCCTCTGGAAGGCTCACGCTGCCAGTAACATCTGTCGTACGGAAGTAAAACTGTGGACGATAACCACTGAAAAATGGTGTGTGACGACCACCCTCTGACTTCGAAAGAATGTAAACCTCACCCTCAAACTTCTTATGAGGTGAAATTGAACCTGGCTTTACAATTACCTGACCACGTTCAACATCAGTCTTATCAATACCACGAAGAAGAAGACCGCAGTTGTCACCAGCCTGTCCCTCATCAAGAAGCTTACGGAACATCTCGACGCCGGTGCAAACAGTCGAACGTTTTGTGCCAAGTCCCAATATCTCGACATTGTCACCAACATGGATTACACCTCGTTCAACACGGCCTGTTACGACTGTACCACGACCGGTAATTGAGAATACGTCCTCAATTGGCATAAGGAAAGGTTGATCGATTGCACGTTCAGGGGTCGGAATATAGCTGTCGACCGCATCCAAAAGTTCCTGCAAACTACCGGCTTTCTCCGGATTCGTAGGATCATTCATCGCTTCAAGTGCAGAACCGCGAATGATGGGAATATCATCTCCGGGAAACTCATACTCATTGAGAAGCTCACGCATCTCAAGCTCTACGAGGTCCAGAAGCTCTTCGTCATCAACCAAATCTATCTTGTTCATATAGACTACAAGGTAGGGTACATTTACCTGACGTGCCAGTAGAATGTGCTCGCGAGTCTGGGGCATAGGACCATCATTGGCGCCTACAACTACAATGGCACCGTCCATCTGTGCAGCACCCGTCACCATGTTCTTGACATAATCAGCGTGACCGGGACAATCGACATGTGCATAATGACGATTCTTGGTCGTGTACTCAATGTGAGCCGTTGCAATCGTTATCCCACGTGCTTTCTCTTCTGGAGCATTGTCAATTGAATCAAATGAACGCTGCTCTGAAAATCCCATCTCGGAAAGGTAAAGCGTTATCGCAGAGGTCAAGGTCGTCTTGCCATGGTCGACGTGACCAATCGTGCCGATATTGACATGCGGTTTATCTCTTACAAATTTCTCTTTTGCCATTATTCCTCCATAATGGAACCAATTGACATTCCCGACCGCTCGATGGTCGGACACTGTCGAACTTTTTAATTCTCGAGCTCACGACCGGACTTGAACCGGTGACCTCGTCCTTACCAAGGACGCGCTCTACCGACTGAGCTACGCGAGCAGTCTATCTATTTAGTTAGAGCGGGAAACGGGATTCGAACCCGCGACCCTCAGCTTGGAAGGCTGATGCTCTAGCCAGCTGAGCTATTCCCGCCAATTTCCAAGGATGAATTATGATATAAGAAGGATGAATTAATTTGCTCGCTTCGCCTTCACCTTCTTTACAATCGTTACAAAGATTGCGATCAGTTCACCTGTTTCTTTTGAAAGCGGTTGCAATCTTTCAAATTTCATAATGCTTGCTTCCGCTAACAATTCCAGCCAATAACCTGTTTCGTCCAGTTCTTGCAGACAACCTTGCAGTTTGCTTATGAAATCTGCATCGGACTTTGCTCGATTCCCCTCCCGGTATTGAGCACCAACTGAAGTCCCAGACCTCAGTAATTGCTTACCGATGACCTGCGCCTCAGTAGTTTTCGGCAGAGCTGTATATAGTCGAATAATCCTCAGAGCATATTCTCTTGTACGATTATTCAAATTTTCCACACTACACCTGGAAAGGAAAATCCATTATTAAAACAAATCTCATCCTTCATAATTCATCCTTTCCATAGAGTGGGGAGGGGAGGATTCGAACCTCCGAAGGCTTCGCCGACAGATTTACAGTCTGTTCCCTTTGACCGCTCGGGAACCTCCCCGATCCAAGCTACTATGGCTTTGCTGAGCTGGCGAGCGGATTCGAACCACCGACCTGCTGATTACAAATCAGCTGCTCTACCAACTGAGCTACGCCAGCCGAGTCTAATATATAGACTTTCTAATATAGCAACTTTTCAGAGAATGTCAAGAGTTTGTAGAAATTATTTCACCAATTCACGACCTTGAGCCCAATTCACAATTGTACCTTCTCGAGTATCCTTGATTTGGTATCCTTGTGAGATGAGATTATCGCGAATTTCATCGGAGAGAGAGAAGTTTCGATCTTGCCTTGCTTGCAGTCTATTTCTAACAGATTCACGTACTTCCGGGGGTAATTGTTTTTGCTCTGGAAACAGAAAACAAAGCACGCTGTCTACCTTTCTCCAGAAATAGAGCAAAGCTCTCCCTTCTTTCTCGTTAAGGGGGGATTTATTTGAAAGACGATGAACAGCAGAAACTAACTCAAATAATGCCGCCATCGCCCCTGAGATTCCAAGGTCATCTTTTAGAGATTTTATGAAGTCAGCTTCGGATTGATCAATACTCTCAGCCAGATCCGAACGTATTTCTCCAACACCGGATCCCTCACTTGCCGTGTGTCTGAGTGTATCAAGTCGTTCTAAAGCTGCGGTCGCCGCCAGAACTGAATCCCCGGAGAGATTAATCTGTTGACGATAATGAGAAGTTAACAGAACGTATCTGATTGACCGGGAGGAATATCCTTTATCGACAAGTTCCCTTAAGGTGTGGAAATTGCCGAGAGATTTTGACATCTTTTCATCATCAACCATTAAATGTGCACTATGAAGCCAATAGCGTACAAACCTTTTTCCAGTAGCACTTTCACTCTGAGCAATTTCATTTTCGTGATGAGGAAAGATATTATCTACCCCGCCTGTATGAATGTCAAATTCCTCACCAAGGTATTTCATTGACATCGCGGAGCATTCTATATGCCATCCCGGTCTTCCTTTGCCAAATGGAGAGTTCCAGCTCACATCTCCATCTTCCTCTGACCATCCTTTCCAAAGTGCAAAATCCCGGAAATTGTCCTTCTCATATTCATCCGCGTCAATCCTGGATCCACGTACCAGTTTATCAAGTTTCATTCCCGAAAGTTTACCATACTTTTCGAATTTCTCTATACTGAAATATATTGATCCTTCGGATTCATAGGCGTAGCCTTTATCGAGTAGAGATTTTACCAGATCCAGCATAATGTCGACGTGCTCGGTTGCCCTGGGATAATATTCGGCTCTCTCAATATTGAGAGTATCCATATCCTCAAAGAACCTGTCAATTATCGGTGCCGTATGCTGCTGAAGAGATACTCCAAGAGTATTTGATGCTTTGATCGTCTTATCTTCAACGTCTGTAAGATTCATAACCTGAGTGACCTTATAGCCGAGGAATTTCAGGGTTCTACGGAGAAGATCTTCAAATACATAAGTCCTGAAGTTTCCAATGTGAGCATCTGCGTAAACCGTTGGACCGCATGTATACATCTTAACAACTTCCGGTTCAAGCGGTTCAAATTCAACTCTTCGTTTCTTCAAACTATCGTAAAATACTATTGCCATCTCTACTCCATTAAACTATCCGCCGCACTTTTAGTCGTGGGCGGTTTCTCAATCATCTTGACAATCCGACGTGTATATACAAATAACGTAACCGGGATCAAAATAATTAGCGCATACGCCACCCAGATCATCCCGGGTAGATTCATCGTCATCCCAATAATCATCAAACCACATATAACCATATACTTCCTCCCAAGTTCATCCGAAGGAAGAATCGGCTGCCTGCGCCATAGAACCCAGGAATTAATAATGAGAATCCAGATATCCCTGCCAACAATGGCAAGGGCAATCCAAACCTCAAGATCACGGTATTTGACCAAAAGGTAAATCATCACCATTGTCCAGAGCTTATCCGCTAAAGGATCGAGTATTAATCCTAACCTTGTTTGCTGTCCAAGTTTTCGAGCTAAAAATCCATCGAGAAAATCGGACACGTAGGAAAGAATAATCAAACCCAGGACGAGCCAGGATGTCTCAGAATTAGAATTTGGATAAAGCACCACTATGGGTGCAATTAAAACAATTCTTCCAAGTGAAATTAAGTTTGGCAGCAAAGTTGGTTAAAGTAAGATGGTTGAATTATCTTGAAAACTTCGGCACAAACAGCGAAGCTAAAAATTTATATAATTGTAGACGAAATATCAAATGATATGCAAGAGTTAAATACTTAAATGATTAAATCTGTCTGGTGTTATGTAATTGATGGACATTATTGGTAAAACACAGGGCAGGCAGAAGAATGTACATTGTTAACAATTCAGTTACCAACCTGACACCACTCAACATAGACAAAACACCCCCCCTCATTCCCCCCCTACTTCGCAAGGGGGGAATTCTACATTCCCGCACAGCCTGGGAGTGTGGGAACAAAGGAAACAAGAATATCCGGCGGATTAGAATCCGCTCTACACCTCTGATTTAAACAAAAGCTTTCACAACATCAACAGCGAGAGAAGGATACGAAATTAAAGCTCTCAGGAAGACATTCTTCAAATTCCTTTTTTCAACCGGGATTTTTATCATTTCATGAGCGGTATTATTCAATGTAGCGTCATCGAGTTTAACTACAGCTTTCGAAAGGCGGTATGCGCGTTTATGAGTCCTGTTTATGCTTTTGTCAATCCTCTTGGTAAACAGGCTTAAACGGTTTTTGGAAACATCTCCCTTTGATACGGCAATCGCAGCAACCTCACCTGCTTCGTTTCCTGAAACCATTCCCGAAAATATCCCGCCCCCGGTCAGAGGATTGCAGTGTCTGGCAGCATCTCCAACTAACAATAAACCATCCGTATAAGGTTCTTTCAGTGGAGGACCGCAGGGCACTCCACCTGCAGACTCGCCCGTAATCACGATGTTTCCGAAATACCTGCGGATCAGGGCAGTCAGTTTATCATAAGCCGCTCCGGGTGAGCCCAGGCTGGCTTTTACACCGATCCCAACGTTTGCAGTCCTCGAACCCTTCGGGAAGGCCCATATATAGCCTCCGGGTGCAATATCGTTACCAACCCAGAAATGGCAGAACTCGGAATCAAAATTCCTGCCTGTCAGAACCATTTGATATGCACTCTCAATATCAAACGGTTTTAGCTTCGTCTTTATCCCTGCCCATTTACCCACTCTCGACTCAACTCCGTCTGCACCAATTACAACACCACAATTAACCTTATATTCTTTTCCAAGTCTCTCATAAACAACACCTTTCACGCAGCCGTTTTCCTGTATCAATCCGGTGACGTCACTCCTGGTCATAACATCGGCACCTGCAGACGCGGCTAATTCTGCTAAATATCTATCAAAAATGGCTCGCTCGAGTATCACTCCAACATCGCTTATTGGCACTTCAACTTCCGTATCATCAGGCGCGTGAATAACCAACCCCTGCAGATGTGAAGCAATCATCTTTTCGTCGACGTCCACTAATTTCCGGACATTGGTGATAGTGACACCCTCACCGCATCGAACCGGCAAACCGATATGAGAATCACGCTCAAGCAGTAGAGTTTTCGCTCCGGCACTCGCTGCACTGCGAGCCGCCATTGATCCAGCCGGACCCCCTCCGACAACTATAACGTCATAATCTCTACTCATTATTCTTCTCCTCACCATTTTCAATCCATTTCAACGCATCAAGCGGGCACGCCGGGAGGCAGAAACCGCATTTTATACACTCAGGACCGATGATTGCTAATTCTCTCTCTCCCAATATGAGGCAATCAGGAGGACACACACCTGCGCAGGATCCGCAGAGATCACATTTACGATTGTCGATGAGAATGGGAGGATCAGTATTTAGTTCTGGACGTGCTTTAATTTTGTACAATATTTTACCTGAAACTTGGATATGCCATGTCGAACCGCCGCCTGTGATACCACCTGGCGAACGGATAGTAAATGGCGATAATTAAAAGATAAACAGGGAATTTAATCCCGACAGCAATCGACAAAGAGAAGATTGCTAATCTGTTCACTCGCGATGCAAGTACTATATCATTCCTGACAGCTGCAACAACCATTATTGGTGCTGTGATAAGGGCGGGAATTGCAATGATCATGTCTCTATTTAATAGTCCCATTATTAATGCAGTCAGAAAGCCTACCGATCCAACAATTGAGGCTGTTTTCTCTCCATACAATACGACAAAGGTCTTTTTATTAACAGCCTCATCACCTTTCCTGTCAATGATATCAGTAACAATGCAGCTGGCTGAAAATGCAAGTACATAAGGCAACTCCTGAACAATTAGTGCCTGGGAGCCCATAATTAGTTCACCAAGTCTAAGAAATAGCCATCCCCCAAAAACATACGCAAAAACAGAACCCCAGGGTCTCCAGTTTAGTGCAAGAGGGGTAAAGTTATACAGTATGCCCCATATCAAGAAAATACCTGAAACTACCAGCCACAAATCGTTAAAACCGCCAAATACTAAAATGAAAACTGTTATTGAAAATAACAGAATTGATTCAGTTACAAGTTCCTTATTTGATAACATCCCATCCGAAACAAGAACCAATTTTCGATTAAGTTTATCTGTTGCGCGATCTTTAAGCTGATTGAGCAAATAGATTAATCCGAATAGCAAGCTAAGGGCAATTGAGAGTTGTATCCATTCGAGCGAACTTCTTGAAGATTGATTGAAGCAAATGTTTGCACCAGCAAGAGTCATCGTCCAGAAAGGAAACATCAGCGTGGGACGTAATACGAAAAAATAATCCAATAATTGAATCGATTTGGATTGTGATTTGATGGAATCAGGACTCGATTTTGACGACACCTTCAGACTCCGTAATTTCTATCGGATAGTCGCCCGTAAAGCAAGCTGTGCAGAAATCATGTCCAACCTTCTTTGATGCCGCGCCAAGTAACTCTGCTGCAGTTAGATATTCAAGTGAATCCGCGTCAATGTATTTTCTAATTTCCTCAATTGATCTTGAGTGAGCCGCCAATTCCTGTCGTGTTGGAAAGTCCATACCATAATAGCATGGATTTGTGATCGGAGGTGAACTGATACGAGCATGGATTTCTCTGGCTCCGGCTCGACGCATTAACCTCACGAGCTTTCTAAGAGTTGTACCTCTTACAATTGAATCATCAACAAGGATAACACTTTTGCCTTTAACAACTCCCTTTACTACGTTGAATTTCAACTTGACTCCGAAATCACGCAACTGCTGCTCCGGCTCAATAAAAGTTCTTCCAACATAGTGATTCCTGATCAGACCGAGTTCAAAAAGAATATTCGCCTCATGTGCAAAACCCAGGGCTGAAGTATTTGATGAGTCGGGAACGGATACAACAATATCTGCCTTTGGAACGGGATGATTAGCTGCAAGTACGTGTCCGAGTCTCCGTCTTGTCCGATCAACATTTTCACCAAAGATCAGGCTGTCCGGACGTGAAAAATATACAAACTCAAAGATACAGTGAGAATGATTGTCACCATTGGCAAAATAATGGCTCTCGCACCCATTTGTATCAATAACCAGCATTTCACCAGGTTTTATATCACGCACATAATCTGCTCCAAGCAAATCGAATGCACATGATTCCGAGGCGACAATCCACCCATCTCCCTTTTTACCAAGGCATAACGGCCTGAATCCACGTGGATCTCGAACAGCAATCAGGACATCCTTACTTAACATTACAAGTGAATATGCACCCTTCACCATCCTTATTACATCATAAAGTCTGCTCTTAATATCACGACCGTGAGATCTTGCTAAAAGCTGAAGGATAATCTCACTATCACAGGATGTCCGGAACAGAGATCCCTCACCTTCAAGAAACTTCCTGAGTTGGTGGTAATTAGTCAGGTTACCGTTGTGAGCAAGGGCTATGGGTCCGGAGTGGTCCTGGACAAGTAACGGCTGCACGTTGTCTTCAGTCGATGAGCCGGTTGTTGAATATCGATTATGACCAATCGATAGGTTTCCGGGAAGTTTGTTAAATGTGCTGCGATCTTTAAATACATCAGCAACAAGTCCGCTACCAGCATGCCGACGCAGGTTTTCTCCATCAGAGGAGACAATTCCGGTCGCCTCCTGGCCTCTGTGTTGTAATGCATAGAGACTAAGGTAACTGAGCGTGGCAGCTTCTTCAAGTCCGTATACGCCTACGACAGCGCAATTGGCACGTGGTTTATCTAATGAATAATCCAATTAATCCATACTCAAAAACTTTGGAAAGTCCGAAAAGAGTTCAGTAATATGACCTAATCGTTCGGGTTCTAAATAACTGATCCCTTCAATCCGAAAATAAAATCAAAGACCCAGATCGGAATGGATCTCACGCATTGCTTCAAGAGCCAGGTTCATAAAATCATTCAGATCCAGATCAAGCTCACTGCAAGCTCTGATCTGATCACGATTCGCACCGGCTGCAAATCGTTTATCCTTAAACTTCTTCTTTAATGATTTCAGCGTCATGTCAACGAGACTTTTTGAAGGTCTCATCAAAACTCCTGCGATAATCAAACCTGTTATTGGATCCGCAAAAAACAGGGCTGAATCCAACCGGGTTTTTCGAGGCAACTCACCTGGATGTACCCGAATGGCCTGCAATGCTTCATCGGGAAGTTGTCCCTGAAGCATTTCAGCTGTAACCTCACCATGTCGACTCAGATCATCTCCGAGAACTCCCAGATCCAAATCATGCAATAATCCGGTTATTCCCCAAAGGTCTTCATCTTCACCAAAACGTCTTGCTAAAGCACGTAAAACGGCTTCAACGGCAATCATATGTTTGATCAGATTATCATTCTTAACATGTTCTCGTAAGAGAGTTAAAGCATCCTCACGACTGATCAATTAAACCTCCAGGAAAAATTTATTGTTACACCCATAAATACCCAACCCTCAGATTTTCGAAGTGCATCCTTTTCTGAAAGGTCATTGGAAACATCAAAGTCATATAAATGTGCATCAACATATGCATCAACTGTCGAAAGTAAAACTGCTCCTGCAAGATACCAGGATAGTCGATTTCGCTCATTTCTATAGAAGTCCGCTTTGTGTTCTTCACCATAATCGCGTTCAATCCGATATTGGTGATCTCGCATGAATACGCTGAAAACCAGAGCCTGCTGTATTCCACCATAAATAACAGCTTTCAAGGGTCTTTTAACATAAGCCTGTCCCCATCCTGGTATTGCCAGTGAGCGAAAAGCCGCTCCGGCAGGAGATGGTTTCCAGACGTTATTAGTGCTGGTTGTATCCTGAGCCTGGATATTAGCAGAACATGATATAACTAATACCAGCAGGTAGATTGCTATTTTGAAGCGGCGACGCACTCTATTTCGATTAAGGCTCCTTTCGGCAGAGCAGCAACTTGAACTGCTGATCTGGCAGGAGGCTCATGTACAAAATAGTTAGAATAAACCCTATTCACAGTCTGAAAATCATTCATATCAGCCAGGAACATTGTAACCTTCAATACCAGGCTAAGAGCGGACTGTGATGCTTCTAACACCTCTCGCATGTTATTCAAAGCCTGTTCAGTCTGCGCAATAATACCACCATCTACAAGCTCACCGGTATGGGAATCCATACCTATCTGTCCGGCAGTAAAAACCAGCTTCCCTTCATATTTTACAGCCTGACTGTAAGGTCCTATTGCTGCCGGAGCACTATTCGTTTCAACAACTCGTCTCATAAAAACTCCATTTGTTCTCACTTTTCAGTGGATATGACTCGACACATGAAATTAAACAATCTCAAATATTCTCATTCTCGACTAACATCTTCAAAATCGGCATCCTCAACATCATTTTCATCCCATTCGGGTTTCCTATTCTGCTGTTTTATTATATGGATTTTACTTCTAAGTTCCGGATTCGATGCGATTTTCATTATGAAACGAACTACACGGAATCCCAGATAGAGCAAAATAATTATTATTATCAGTCTTAACATGTCACTCCTCCGGATTAAAAACCACTCTGCCTTCAAACAAGGTTTCTACCTTCTCTACTAATTTCCGCTGGTGTCTTTCATTTCCAACAAAATCGATCTCCGTTGTTCTCACTACCAGGACCGGCGATCTGTCCCAGGCAGAAAAGAACCGATTGTATAACTCACAAAGGTCTTCGATATAATTCTTGCTCATTTCTCTCTCATATTCACGGTCGCGTATGCGGATATTTGTCAACAGACGTTCTGGGGTGGATTGTAGATAAACTATCAGATTTGGATTGACAATATCTGCAGACAGCCGGTTAGCAATCAAGCTGTATAGATTATATTCTCTTTCATCCAAAGCAAGTTTAGCAAAAATCGCATCCTTCTCATAAATATAATCAGTAACCACACCTTCTTGAAACATATTTAGTTGTTTCAATGCTATTTGTTCACGATGACGAGATAATAAAAAGATTAGCTGAGTCTGCAGAGCCCACCTGTCCCGGTCTTTGTAATAATCGGGAAGGAATGGATTCTCTTCGGGTTGCTCAAGGACTAACTGTGCTTCAAGCTCCTTTGCGAGAATCGTCGCCAGCGTTGTCTTTCCAGCACCAATAGGTCCTTCAACTGCAAGGTGTTTTCTAAATCCCACCATTCAATCCTTCATTTCAGGATATTTATCAAATGCATGCTTTTCATTTTCCCAGAGATCGAGTTTGCTTTTATCCTGACATTCATCACGAATCTGTTGCACTGTTTTACCATATCCGGGAACAGGCAGATTTGGTACTAATTCAGATAGCGGGACCAGTACGAATTTTCTTCCCGTAATCCGTCTATGCGGTACAGTTAGTATTTCGGAATCAATAATCCGGCTATCGAATATAAGGATGTCAATATCTAATGTTCGAGCACCCCAGCGAACTGTCTTCGATTTGTCACCCCGAATCCTGCCGGCGTTAATCTCGATTTCGTGTATCTCACTCAGTAGTGATTCCGGACTAATTGAACATTCCAGTTCTACAGCACAATTAAGGAAGTTTGGTTGTTCAACCAATCCCCAGGGCTCTGTTTCGTAAATACTGCTGCACCGTATTTTTCCATCAATTGCTAACTTCTGCAACCTATCCAATCCCAACTTGAGAAATCTATATCTATCTCCGAGGTTGGAACCTAATGAAAGATAAACCATTAGAGAGTATCTATTCTATTTTGAGAGGTTCTTTGAATAACAACCTCAACCGATCCCACTTGTCCTTCTATCGGAGGATCTTGCTTTCTTAATGAAATAATCACCTCAGTTACCGGGAAAAGATTCAGAATCCTCCTGCATATTTCCTCACCGAGTGCTTCCAAAAGATTAAATCTTGTGTGCTTGATGGTTTCGGTAACGATCTTGAAGATTATCTCAAAATCGATTGTATCGTTCAGATCATCTGATAAGCCTGCTTTTCGGAGATCATACTTAATCTCAATACTTATTAGAAATATCTGCCCATTTGCTTTCTCTTCCGACTTATTCCCATGATAGGCAAAAATTTCAATATCATTCAATCTCAGGATGTCCACTTCCAGACCTTTACATCAATGCTTTGAAATAGTTTACAGCCCCTTCGGCGACTCCAATGTTGTCGTAACCACCTTCGAGAATCGAAATGATTTTCCCAGCTGCGGAGTTTTCTGCAATTCTGGAAATCCTTTCTCCAATTCCTGAATACGCCTTTCCCGTAAGTTTAATCCCACTAATTATATCGCGCCAATGACCGTCAAATCCAGCTGATACAAGCACAATCTGCGGTTTATACTCTTCAAGTCGAGGCATTGCATATCTATCAAAAGCTTTCAGCCAGGTATCATCATCACACCTTGCAACGACAGGAATATTGATGGTGTATCCTTCACCCTCTCTTTCGCCCTTATCATGCCAGTTTCCTGTATCAGCAGGAAAATAATCTTCCTGGTGGATACTACAATAAAGAACCTTCGGATCTGTCCAAAACGCTTGTTCAGTACCATTGCCATGATGCACATCAAAATCGATTACTGCAATATTCTCCAGTGAGTAGTTTTCGATCAGGTATTTTGCCAGAATTGCAATATTATTAAAGATGCAAAATCCCCAGGGACGTGCTGATATCGAATGGTGTCCGGGAGGTCTGATCGCAGCGAAACCCTTTAGAATTTGACCTTCCATTATTTCATCTGCAAGGGTTAAACCGGCACCTGCTGCGTGAAGAGCTGCCGGATAACTTTCGGGACCAACCGCTGCATCCATTGAAGGTAGAAACTCTCCACCCCGCGCACAGAGCTGTCTCATTGCCTCAATATATTTCGGATTGTGAATATAAGAGACCTCCTCTACTGTGGCTTGACGGGCTTCATATTCTCTTACAGAATTCCACAGGGATTCACCTTTCAAGGCATCAAGAATTGCACTGACTCTCCCCCACCTTTCCGGATGATCAGGACCGGCATCATGATCCTGACATAACTTATGAGTAGCTATACCGAGTTTAGGCATAAATGCGACCTATGATCTTTTGGAAAAATTATAGGTGAAATTCGTGCTGACAAGAGGAATTAATCGCATTGCAAAAACCAGCATTTCAAATATTCAGTTTCGGGATGTCCGGGCAATATCGGATGGTCGGGTGAATGACCGCCTTTACTGATTAACCTCAGGTTGCGACCAAGCCGAGCTCCAGCTTTCCCGATTATTGCCAGATGTCTTTCCGGAGTTAAAAGGTGTGAACAGGAACAACTTACCAAAATTCCACCTGGTTTTACAGTTTTGAGAGCTTTCTCGTGAATCCGTCCGTACATAATGCTCCCTTCTTTAACAGATGCTCGAGATTTAATAAGAGCAGGAGGATCGAGGACAACAACATCGAAAACCTCACCCTTTTCAGATGTAGTACGGAGGAAATCTGAAACATCAGATTTTTCAAAGCTGCATTTGTCAACAACATCATTCACCCTGGAATCCGCAACACCACGTGATATTGCTGAGGCAGAGCTATCAACCATAACCGACGATTCAGCACCCGAAAGAACTGCTGTTAGTCCCCAACTACCTGAATATGCGTATAGATCTAAAACCCTTTTGCCCTTCACAAATTCTTTTAGTTTCTGCCGATTCAGCCTCTGATCGAGGAAAAAACCTGTCTTCTGACCTGTGAGAGGACGAGCTGTAAATCGGGCTTTCCCTTCGTGAAACTCAATAGAATCAGGTGTTGTTCCTAATAGCTGCTTATCTTCGGTTGACAATCCTTCCAGTTTTCTGAATTGATTATCACCTTTCAGGATTATGCTTACCGGATTAACAATATCCTTTAGTAAACTAACGATAGTATCAAGTTGTCTTTCTATTCCAGCTGTCAGGGATTGCAGAACGAGGTGATTCAAGTATTTGTCAACAATTAGACCGGGAATCCCGTCACTCTCCGAATAAATCAGTCGCAATGCATCCCAACCCGGACAATTGGTTTTTCTGAAAGCAACTGCCGATTCAATTCGAGACCGAAGGAGATCACTGTCCCATCTTGCGCCACCTCGAGTCATTAACCGAACTGCGATAAGAGAGTTGGGATTTGCATATCCATGGCCAAGTAATTTCCCGTTTGAAGTGCAGAGTGCAACCTTGTCTCCGGGTTCAATGCCTTTCAGGTTTTCGACGATTTCACCCGCAAAAGCCCACAGATGCCCATCCTTGATTCGCCTATGACGATTCGGTTTCAGGTGAAGGGAGATCAATTGGCTGTTATTCCTTCGGAGTTCCGGATTCTTTTTCCGGTTTTCCATTCAGGAAATACTCAAGCGAAGCTCTCACAAAATCGTGGAAGAGTGGATGAGGTTGTGTAAAACGGCTTTTGAGTTCAGGATGGAATTGACAGGCAATAAACCATGGATGATCCTTCAACTCAATCATTTCAACTAATTTATGATCGGGAGATAATCCCCCGAATGTCATTCCGGCTTTGGTAAACTTTGTTCTGTATTTGTTGTTAAACTCATAGCGATGTCGATGGCGCTCACTAATCAACTCTTTACCATAAATATCAAACGCCTTAGAACCTCGTTGGATATGGCAGGGCTCCGCGCCTAACCGCATTGTTGCACCTTTGTCCCGGATATTTTTCTGTTCGGGCAACAGGTCAATCACGGGATACCGGGTCTTCTTGTGGAATTCGCTCGAGTTGGCAGTTTTATAGCCAAGTTTACTTCTGGCAAATTCGATTACGGCACAATGCATACCGAGACAAATCCCAAAGAACGGAATTTTATTCTCCCTGAAATATCTGACAGCTTCAACTTTGCCCTCAATCCCTCTATCTCCAAATCCGCCAGGTATTAACAGTCCGGATGCATTTTTGAATTTTTCAGCAGCATTATCTTTGGTAACCTTTTCGGAATCAATCCACCTGAGGTTAACCTTAACATCATTTTCAGTTCCTGCATGGATAAAAGATTCAATTATACTCTTATAAGCATCGTGAAGCTCTGTATATTTACCACAAATCGCTATGTCTATATTGTGTTTTGCGTTTTTCATGCGTCCAAGGGTTTTCTTCCAGACATTCAGATCCGGTTGATCACACTTCAGGCGGAACTGACGCAATATATACTCACCAAATCCCTGTTCGGCAAATTTCAAAGGTACATCATAAATGCTCTCAGCGTCGAGAGCCTCAATAACTGCACCCTCATTAACAGAACAAAAAAGAGCAATCTTCTTTTTCAAATCTTTGGAAAGAGGCTGCTCATGAGATCTGCATATCAAGAGATCCGGTTGAATACCAATTTCTCGCAAGGCTTTTACCGAGTGTTGTGTCGGCTTGGTTTTCACCTCACCTGTTGCCTGAATATATGGCACCAAAGTCAAATGGACAAAAGCACAGCGACGAGGTCCCAACTCGGTTCCCAACTGGCGTATTGCTTCGAGGAAGGGAAGCCCCTCTATATCACCAACTGTTCCACCAATTTCAAATAACGCAACATCCCATGCTGGATCCCCATTTTCCGCAACGACGCGAATTCGTCTTTTTATTTCATCAGTGATATGGGGAATCACCTGAACGGTTGCACCTAAGTAATCACCAGCACGTTCTCTTGAAATCACAGTATCGTAGATTTGTCCGGTGGTAACGTTGTTCAGCGTTTGCATCGAAATATCGAGAAAGCGCTCGTAATGTCCGAGATCCAGATCAGTTTCCGCTCCATCATCAGTAACATAAACCTCTCCATGCTGATAGGGATTCATAGTCCCTGGGTCAACATTAAGATATGGATCCAATTTCATGATGGTTACATTTAAACCGCGAGCTTTCAACAAAGTGCCTAATGAAGCTGCTGAAATACCTTTTCCGAGTGATGAAACAACACCACCTGTGAAAAAGATATAGCGTGTGTGTTTTTTTGTGGAGCGTGCCAAAGGTTCGATCCTTTTTTCGTGCCGGTTATGAGATAAATTTGGACTGCAGATAATTTCGTTAGCAGAAGTTGGCGGTGTAAGTCAAATGAATGAGCCCGGGAATTCGTACGAAATAAAAGTCTGCTTTGCATCAATATATGCCCGACGAACGGGATTGTCAACGTGCGGATTTAGAATCATCAACCCGATGTGAAGAGAGATCAAAAAATGATTAGAACACTTTGCATGCATCTGCATATTTTTGTCACAATCAAACAACTCAAAATAGGTTGCATTAGCAATTTAAGAAAGTTATCTTTCGCTGTTGAAAAGAACCTTTAATCCTTCATGCAATGGTAATGAAAATGGCAACAACTCAAAACAAATATGATGTAATCGTAATCGGCAGTGGTCCGGGTGGTTATGTAGCAGCAATTAGAGCAACACAACTTGGAAAAAAAGTCGCTGTCGTCGAACGTGAAAACCTCGGTGGAGTTTGTCTGAACTGGGGATGCATTCCAACTAAAGCGCTGCTTGAATCAGCTCGCCTGCTCGATGAAATGCGAAATGCAAAATCATTCGGGCTCCAGTGCGAAACCCCGGCACCAGACTGGAAAGCGGTAATCAAACGTTCTCGGCTCGCTTCAACAAGGATGTCTAAGGGCGTTGAGTTTTTGATGAAGAAAAACAAAATTGATGTAATAAAGGGCAGCGGTGAATTCAACGCACCTGGAAAGTTAAGCGTTCAAATGAGCGAGGGAGTTGAAGAACTCGAAGCTGATAATTTCATTATCGCCACCGGAGCTCGTTCCCGTTCCCTGCCCGGCTTTGATTTTGATGGCAAAAAAATAATCAGCTCTAAAGAAGCGATGATATTACCTGAAAATCCCAAAAGCATGCTCGTGATTGGAGCAGGAGCTATTGGAGTGGAGTTTGCATATTTCTACTCTGTGATGGGCTGCAAGGTAACTCTTGTTGAACTGATGGATCAGGTTGTACCGGTCGAAGATAAGGAAATCGCAACAACTCTCGAGCGATTGTTTACAAAACGTGGGATTGATGTCCACACTTCGAGCAAAGTAACAAATATCAAAAAGAAGAAGACTGGAGCCTATACATATACAATCGAAGGCAATAAAGGTGAGACTACCGTTGATGCCGATGTGTGTCTCGTAGCCGTTGGCGTCCAGCCCAATACCGATGACCTCGGACTCGACAAAATTGGAGTTGAAACAGATCGGGGATTTGTGAAAGTCGACGACCACCTTCGAACGAATGTACCCGGAGTATTCGCAATTGGTGACGTTGCCGGACCCCCGTTGCTGGCTCATGTCGCTTCGCATGAAGGTATTTGTGCAGCAGAAACAATTTCCGGGCTTGAAGTTCCCGGAATAGACCATTCAAACGTTCCTGGATGTACATATTGCCACCCTCAGATTGCTTCTGTGGGAATTTCAGAGGCAAAAGCTAAAGAAACCGGACATGAAATAAAAACGGGAAAATACCTATTCCGGGCAAATGGTCGTGCAGTCGCAGGTGGAGAAACTGACGGATTTGTGAAATTTGTGGTTGACTCAAAATACAATGAAGTGTTGGGAGTACACATTATCGGTCCCGGAGCACCTGAGCTTATTGGTGAGGTTGTACTTGGACGAGAATTTGAATTAACCGCAGAAGACTTCGCCAAAACAATGCATGCTCATCCAACTCTTTCGGAAGCTGTGATGGAAGCAGCCGGAGATGCGCTGGGTGAAGCAATTCATACATAAAATGAGATACCTTTGACTTATGTGTTGTCAGGCGTCCCCGCCTGACATTTGAGTCCATGTCTTTTCCGCCTGGCGAGGACGCATGACGACACCCAATACGATAAAAGTAGGATAGGCATTCTCAGCTTGTCCATCCTGCGTCAGCAGGATTCAGAAGCCAGAAATTACAAAAACGATGACGAGTATTTCAAACAATAACATCAAATTACCTCTGAACATCATCCGAATCCCAGGATTATCCGACTATAACGAAACCTGGGAAATGCAGCGGAAGATATCCTCTGAAGTTCTGAGTGGCGAGGAAGATACTCTAATACTTACCGAACACCCCAAAGTCATCACCATCGGTCGAGCCGGTGGTGATGATAATTTGCTGACTCCACCTGAAGAGCTGGAAAATCTCGGTTTCCGGATAGTCCACACCAACCGCGGTGGAGACATAACTTACCACGGACCGGGTCAGCTAATAATCTACCCAATCTTTAACCTGAAAAGACATTACCTCGATGTACACAGATTCTTAAGAGACATTGAGGAAGTTGCAATTAAGGTTCTTGAAAACTACGATATCACCGGAAAACGAGTTGAAGGTAAAACCGGTGTCTGGACAGAACAGGGCAAGATCGCCTCAATCGGTTTTCACGTTAAGAAATGGGTTACAACTCACGGCATGTCGCTGAATGTGAACGTTGATTTGAATGATTTCAACCATATCATTGCCTGTGGGATAGAAGGGGCAAATGCTGCTTCGATTGAGAAATTGATTGGTAGAAAAGTTGATTTTGACGAAGTTGTCGACAGGGTTATTGATGCGGTGCATGAGGTTTTTTTCCGAAGCTAAGAATTATGTGGAGTGCTCAAGCCATGCTTGAGCTTTTCACTCTATTAGTAGCATTAATTCAGCGATTAATCCCTATTTGAGACGTTATAATTTATATTTCAAAGCTTTGCTTTGATGCTCAAGCATGGCTTGAGCACTCCAAATATTATCCGTAATGAGTCCACATCCTGATTACTTTCACTGCCTTCAGATCATCGAATATTTGATAAACCAACCGATGTTGAATATTTATCCGTCGCGAAAATGCTCCTGATAGATCCCCCAAAAGCTTTTCAAAAGGAGGAGGAGTTTGATATGGATTTTTGGCGAGAATTTCAAGAATATCCTCTGCCTTCTTGCGCAAACCTGCCGCAGATAACTTTTTGACATCTTTAAGAGCTTGTTTCGTATAATAAATTCGCCACTCTACCATTCAACATCCTCAGTGCACTCCTCTAACGGTGTTTCAAGCCCCTCCCGAATAGATTCTCGCAGACCCGGAATATTAAGCAAGTAGAGTGTCTCCTGCACAGCACGCCAGTCATCTTCGGAAATGAGGACAGCGTTGCCTCGTTTGCCTTTTATAACAATCGGTTCATGCGAAGCTATTGCTTCATCGATAAGTTTGAACAACTTCGAACGGGCTTCAGTTGATGTAAGGATTGGCATGGTTTTCCCTAAATTTGTATTGACTGACATGTTTATAATGTACGTAATTATGTACGTAATGGCAAGAAGATATACGGCTAATTTACTTTCGTGGAGTGCTCAAGCCATGCTTGAGCTTTTACTTGCATTATTTCGAAGCTTCGCTTCGATGCTCAAGCATGGCTTGAGCACTCCATCTTAAGGCTATTTAAGTGGTGTCAGGTGCCCTCACCTGACACATAAGTTATTGTCACTTCACCAGCATCAACTTAGCCGTCTTAACATTACCCTCCGCCTCCAATCGACAGAAGTATAATCCACTCGATAGATCACAACCATCCCAGATAATGTTATAAGATCCAGCCATCTGCTTTCCGTTTTGAAGAACTGTGATTTCTCGTCCGTAGAGGTCAATGATTGAAATCATGATTTCTGAGGATTTGGGCGAGGTGTATGAAATTGTTACTGAGGAGTTGAACGGATTCGGATACACTTCATTTATTTTCAAACTTGTCGGGTATGTCTGAGGATTGATCCCCGACACCGAATGTTCTTCCCGAACAGCATCTGAAATTCTGATTTCATCTATCAAGCCGTAGAACTGACCATCCGCACTGGCTCTCGTTTCGCGTCCCCCAATAATCAACTCACCATCACCATAAACCATCGGACTGCCAACAAATTCCCATTCGACATAAGCGTCATCGACGAACAGAGAAATGTTTTCTCCATCATAATTTACTGCAACATAATGCCATTCGGAATTGTTTAGATTTTCCACTTCAGCACTAACATTATACTCACCATCCTCGGTTTCAACATAAAAGTCGATTCTGTTTTGAACGTTATCTGCATTTAATGACCAGCTATACCTGTCTTCATCTAATCTCTTACAAAGAACTGTGCCTTCGAATTCGTCTTCCTGATCCAATTTGATCCAGGCTTCAATTGTAAATTGCTCTGGTTGGAGCAATTCATTTCCTCCCCTAACAAAACCTATAATTTCCTCATCCATAGTTGATCTCAGTCCCTGCTCCCAAAGACCGTCTGTTGCACTATACACACCATCTTCACCATTTAAATGAATAGAGTTCCCGGAGCAATCGTAATTCCAGATTTTATGGGGAGTTGTTCTAAAGATGTATGGGTATATAAACGAATCATCATTACCTCCAGCATGAGACCGAATAGTTGAAAAAATTGAATAAGATAAATCGTTATTTAATAAAGTTATAAAAGTGAACCATCGATCAAAACTAAAATCATTCCCAAGTCTTGAAGATAGAGTATCATGAATGGTGCCTGATTCATCCATAAGGTGTAGCGTCAATATTTCATGTGCAAGACCATGACCATCTGGTGAGTTTAGACTACCCGTGCATAAGTATTTATTGGAAGGCAAAGCGGTAATTTGCTGTGCCCAGCTTAGTTTTTCCATATCCTCTTGATAATATTCCTGATTAAATTCCAAATCATCTGTTAGACACACAATCCAGGAATTACCAATTGTTTGAGCAACAATTCTCGGAGGATTCCTATATCCAACTAACAGATAGCCACTATCAGTTATTGTACCATCATATAATTCCTGGGATGTCGAATCAGCTCCAAGGTTTTCTGATCTCATTATTTGATCACCATCATCATTAAAAACCTCAGCAACACTCTGTCGTGAATTCCCTAAAAGCATATAACCATCTTTATGCTTAAATAAATTACCAAGATTAAGTTCCCGTTCAAATAACCAGATTTCCTGCATATCAGACGAAAATTTGCTAATTTTCGTACCAAACAAATCGTCACGGCCAATTATTAAATCCCCATTCGTCGATTTAATAATTAAACATTTATACCAGATCCCTACATTATCATCTTCGTTTGATATGTCTCCCTGATTAAGTAATTCACCGTCTTGATTATATTCGCGATAGATAAACTTATTAATAGATTCAAGATCTTCACAACCCCCAACCACCATTAAGTTGTCGTCTTCTGTTTCAACAAGATCAGTGAATCCCATATCAGTTTCATCCTCGTGGATATTGACCCACTCAATCATGAATTGCGGATTCAATTTCATCAGATACCCATCTCTCGGAGGAATTTGTCCTTCACGGTTTTCAGAATATTCAACTGTTCCGCAAATCACATATCCATCATCCTGACAGCGAATAACAGAATGTATGCCTTTAAATCTTTCCTCAATAAAATCCACAGGTTCTGTGAACTCGGGCATTTGATTATCGAAATGCCAGAGGGCAATGGTATGTTCATCAACTTCAAACGGAGCTTCGGGAATGGCAAAAGACAAATCTGCGATTAAAATGTATAATAAACTTAGAGCACTTACGACCAATTTTTGCATCGTTTACTCCCTCTAATTTTAAAAATATTAATCAGACAAGTAGCCCGGGCTCTTGCAGTCCGGGAGCCTTTAAATCTTAATATTACATCATATTATGAGTGCATTTCCATATTCCCGAACCGCAAGGATTCGGGCTACGATAATTATTCAACCGGTTCACACATAGACAATTACCACATAGTTTAATATAGACATTATTTTGTTGGTTACAACTCTGTTTTTAAAGGATGCAATTGTAATGGCTGGGAACAGCGGGGTGATTCGTGAATCATCCAAACGGTTATCTCTTGGGGATTCTGACTATTGGTTAGGTTGGCTACCGGTTAGTAGACCAGCGGATGGCAGAAATTGCGGCAACAAGAACGATTATCCCGAGAGCGATGTGCATTGCGAACGCATCTCCGGAACCTGCAATTTTTGGCATATAACCGAAGTAACTTGTGAATGCAAGCGCCGTTTTTCCTGCGAATAGTGCTGCGATTTTGGCATAAACCATCATACCGAAAGCCGGAATAGCCATTGCAACATAAACTATTTGATTGAAGAGAAGTGCAGTAACCGTCAGCATTGTCGCAATCCACCCCCAGCGGCTGATGGGATTTACGAATGGTTTGGGTAATTTGGCAATTTGAGGTTGGATTCCAAGTTCAGCCATCAGGTTTGCTTCGAAATCCGTGGAAACAGAAGGCAGTTCAGAAGGAGCTATAACCGATCTCAAGGCGTCCTCAACCCTGGCTGCAGCCGCACATTCGGAACAGGTCGCGAGATGATTCGTCAACTCTGCACTTCGCGGATCTGTCTGCCAGTTGCTCAAATCGAGTATTTCAAGCGCTTCCTTGCAGCAAATACTCGAACTGCCCGTGTTAGGGTTGTCTTTTGAAATCAGGCTAACCACTCTTCTAACTAAAACTCCTTTTTGTTTTCAACCTTTCCCGAATGTAACTCAGGATGTTTGTCGTCGCGAGGAACGCAGAGACGAAGCGATCTCTTTGGCACTGCATACTTTCGGGGATTGCTTCACTTCGTTCGCAAAGACGTTACTTTTATCTCATTCCTTACCACGCTCCGCAAGTGCTGCATCCCGCAAATTTGCTTTGGCTCGATGTATCGTTGCTTTAACCGTTCCCATCTTCAAACCGGTTATATCAGCTATCTCCTGATAATTCTGCCCCTGTAAGTAATATAATGTCAAAACCTGCTTATGGGAAGAGGGAAGTGACTCAAAAAGCACTTCGAGGTATTGTCGCTGTTCAAATCCTGAAATAAACTGATCTTCTTTGCCAATCCGGGCGTAAACCGGATTGTCGTCGTCTTTATCACCTTCTTCATAAGGCGTCATCTCCATCGCTCGACCCTTTTTATCAAGGTGTGATGCACAAACATTCCAGGCTATCCGGTACATCCATGTATTAAGAGCGCTATCACCTCTGAATTTTGCCAGTCCTTTCCAGACGCGAATAAAAACTTCCTGGGTCAGGTCTTCTGCATCCTGCGTCCCCTTCGTAACCCGCCTGCAGAACAAGAACATCCTGTCCTTAAATTCATCCATGAGCTGCCGAAATGCTAATTCCGGTTTGCTTTTATAGGTAGCGAGGAACTGCTTTTCATCAAACGCACTCAAATACTGACCCTTTTTGCCGGTTTCATACTCTTAGACCTCAGCATTATAAGAAATGTTGCACAAAAAACAAATAATTAGTATTTTTAAACATGAATTTGGGAAATAGAGTGCGCGCTTCAGCGCGTTTTTCAGGTTGCTGAATATTAGGTTCTTACGCGCTAAGCGCGCACTCAAGACATGAGACTAATGTCACTTTCTCGAATCGACTAGGAATCTCAAACTTTTCCGGGAACTAAAACTTGAGTAAAATACAAAAAACAACTCCGAGAATATCTCGATAATATGAAAAAGAGCATATTATTACTCCCGATTGTTATTTATGTCCTATCTTTCAGCAATTTAGCTTTCTCTGAGACTAACAAATCCAATTTGGTGTTTCATTCACACCACTTCTCTTCAGAAGAATGCCTCTCTTTCACATCAGATAATATCAGAGCAAACAGAGAAACGCAGGATTTAAAACCAATACTCAATAATTTGCTTGATAGGTTCTCCGAACTCGGCTATCCATTAGCTCGAATTGACTCGATTGTCAAATCAGCTTCTCTAATTGATATATTTCTCACAGATGGACCAAAAGCTTTTGGTAAACAATCATTTGATGATCCCGGGCTTACAGAAATATCAATCTCTAATCGAGAAATTAACAGGGAAATAATCCTTGAATCGGTAAACAAAGCGTTAGAGCAACTGACAAATTCGGGTTATCCATTTGCCTCAATTTCGATTATACCTAATGATATCCAATTAAATGAAGATTCTCTGACAATGAATATTCAGTATTCTGTCAACAAGGGTGAGTTTATCCGTGTAAACGGAGTAAAATTTCCGGGACAGTTGTTCCCGAATTCAAACTTCTTAACTCTTGAAAGTCGTATTCAACGTGGTGATGTATTCTCTGCGGAAGTGTTAAAGCAGGGAATAGGAAAACTAAAGCGTCTTGAGAATATCCAAACAGTTGGGGACGTCAGTTTACGGTTTTCAAGCCCTGGGATTGTGGATATAATAATCCCTGTTGAAGAAAGGAGTATCAACTCATTTTCAGGAATGGCTACAATAAACCCCGGTGATGGCACTCCATTTGGGAAAGCTGAAATCAGTTTTGGGAATATCTTTGGTACAGGAAGAAAACTCCATTTCGGATGGTCAGGATTAAGCGAAAACCAACAGGGTATCCAGGTTAAGTACAGGGAGCCCTGGTTGTTCTTATATCCATTTCATATTGATCTCGGAATGACCAGAAAATCTGAGGATACCCTCGAGACATTTACGAGTTATAACGCTGAATTGAGCTGGAATCCGGACATGCATCTCTCCGTCGGAACAGACCTGAACCGGGAAGTGATAGTCCATACAATCGAAAATCAAGAGGAAAAACATATCAACACAATGTGGATTGGCGGGCTTTTAAGTATTGATTACCTTGATCATAATTGGAATCCGACCAGAGGTTTTCAATTTAGTACCAAGACCTCTGCAGGATTTAGGAAACTTGAAAGAGAAAATTCGTCAGAGACCGTTCATCGCGAAGAACTTAGCGTCCGTTTTGCTTTTCCTTTGAAACCATCATTTATTGCGTATTTCAAAGCTGAATCAAAACACTTGACAGCAGACAGGGTTAACTCAACCGAAATGATCAGGATTGGTGGCTTGAATACAGTACGCGGATATAGTGAAGAACGCTTTCGTGCACTTAGAAGTAGTTGGTTAAATACTGAATTTAGATGGAGACCGAATTTAGAAAGCTATTATGGGATTTTTGCAGATGTTGGCTTTATCCATCAGAGCAACTCGCAATACAGTGCCCAAGACAAGTATTTATCATCAATTGGGATTACATCCGAATTCACATCTCGTGCCGGTCGTATCGGATTTGCATTAGGACTTGGTGCGGGTGAGTCTCTGCAGCAATCCCGCCTCCATTTCAGGATTCAAACCCTGTTTTAGATACATTGAATTTATTTGCACTTCAGGAGAAACATAATTGAAACTTTCTAAAAAGGGAATATGTCATTACATTGTGAGGTTATGAGTAATTTGTGGAAATCTAAATGAGCCTGAAGCTCGATTATCAAATCGGATCTGCAACCCATGTTGGTAGAGTCCGCCTTGAGAACCAGGATCGATGTGTATCCTTTGACCTTCCGGATTCAAAAGGCTGCGTAATCCTTGTCGCAGATGGTATGGGTGGTCATCAAGGTGGCAGCAACGCTGCTGAAATCGCAGCCGAGAGTGTACGTTTTGTTCTGAACCGGCCATTTAAGAAACCCGAACAAGCTCTCAAAGATTCTTTCGCCCGGGCTCATAAGATATTAGTTAAAGAAGCTGCAAGTACTCCCGCATATAGAAATATGGGTACAACTGTTAGTATTGTGTGCTACTCAAATAGTAAAATTTTTTGTGCTCACATAGGCGATTCTAGAATTTACAAATTTGATTCAACAGGTACAACACAACTGAGTACCGATCACTCTTTTGTTCAGGAAATGATCCGTCAGGGAGTGTTAACTAAGAAACAGGCGCAAAATCACCCTGATGATAACGTACTTGTAAAAGCACTAACAGCCAGCACTTCTGATCCTCCGGATATAATCGGACCGATCCAGCCCAAAGCCGATGATGTTTTTATCGTTTGTTCGGATGGTCTCTGGAAAATGCTCTCGGATGACAAAATGTGCAAAATTGCTATCGGTTCAGACGCTCAGACTGCTGCCGAAGAACTCGTTGATAATGCGAACGCCAATGGTGGCAAAGACAATATTGCCGTAAGTGTTTTAAAAATACTCCCCAACAAACCTTGATAAGTATAAATGCAGAATAGTTCATTTGACCAAAAAAACCGAACACCTCTAACACCGCCTGAACCATACATGATAGGTATTGCAGGACCATCTTCAGCTGGAAAATCAACAATATCACAAAATTTAATCCATGCATTACCAGAGGGTGAAGCGATAATTATCGGCATGGATTCATACTACCTGGATATGCCGGTAATCCCATTGGACGATATCGAAGCCTGGAATTTTGATCGACCCGAATCATTTGATAAGGAGCTGATGGTTAAACAGATACTTTCACTCTCACAAGGTGAAGCAATCGAAAAGCCATTATATAGCTACAAGCGACATTGCCGTGATTCAAAAGGTGTAATGGTATATCCAGCCAAATTTATTATCGTTGAGGGGTTATATACATTATACTGGCCCGAACTGCGAGGATTATACCTGACATCCGCCTTCATCACAGCTCAACAAACTGTCTGCAGGTCAAGAAAAATGCACCGGGATTTGACCGAAAGAAATTTGACTCCCGAATACTCAACAGAACAATACGAATCATTTGTACTGCCAATGTATGGCAAACATATCCATCCTACCAGAATCTACGCTGATATAATGATCGATGGTGAGGGTAAAGTTGAAGATTCGGTCAGCATACTCCTCGGAAGGATTGAAGAAATACTATCACGGTGATCAGTAAGTAACATATAACAACTTTTAGGAATAATCGAGTGTCGTCGGGCGTCCTCGCCTGGCGAAATAACAACAACTTAAGTGTCAGGCGAGGACGCCCGACACCACTCGTTGGTAATTCTCGGACAACCTCGGAATGTATATCCCCCAACACCGGGGTACTTTTCTATTTACTCCGAATCCGCTCTACCAGCAATTGGTGCCTGTCATTAAATAGTCTTCGATAAACGAGTAAGACAGATAACATGCATCCCAGAACCGTAGCAGCAGTAATCATAAACATTACAACGATTTGATATTTTACTGCCTCGAGTGGATCCGCGCCGGCGAGAATCTGTCCCGTCATCATCCCCGGTAATGAGACTAAGCCGGTAGCCATCATCGTATTAATTATAGGTATCATACCCCTTTTTAGAGACGACCTGACCGGAAAACTCGCCGCTTCCCAGCGGGTCGCTCCCAACGAAAGCTCCATTTCTACTTTGTCCCGACTGGTTGATAATTCTTCGAGGAATTGATCAAGGCTTAATGAAATTCCTGTCAGGGCATTACCGAATACCATCCCCGCAAGTGGAATAACATACCTTGGTTGATACCACGGATCGACGCTGATTACTAATTGGGTAACAACTGAAGTAGTTACAAATCCAGTTAAGCCAAGGGTAATAATGGCAACCCAAAACACACCTTTTATTGTGCGGTTGATATTACTAATTGCCGTGTATGCAGCAGCTGATGTCATAAAGACAAGAACGATAACAAGAGGTACAGGATTATCGATCCTGAAAACATACCTTAGAATATACCCGACCAGAAGAAGTTGAATTACTGTTCTGGCTGAAGCTAATAATAACCTCTTCTCAAGCTTAAGATGCAAAAGAACACTAATCAAACCTGCGGCTAAAATCAACACACCACTTATAGAAAGATCAGTAATACTCAGTTGGATTATCGGAACTAAAGAGGAATTAGAGTTCATAATCTTCTATCCTGAACTGCTAAATCCAGCTTAAAATGCTGGTTGAATAGCCTTTTGTTCTTTTGAAAATTATGAGTAACTGTTATAATACCTGTGCCATTTTGAAGCTCATCCTGAATAAGTTGGTTCACGAGCTTTTCAGACTCTTCGTCCAATGCACTTGTAGGTTCATCGAGCATCAGGACATTCGGATGGAGTAAAATTGCTCTTATCAAACATACCCGCTGCTTCTGTCCAACAGATAATTCCAACGCATCCTGATCTAAAATCCTACTATCGAGTCCCGCACGCGAAAGAAGCCCGAGAGCCTCAGCTTCAGAAAATCCTGTTTTCCCGGAAACTTTGTAAATGAAGGGACGTACTAAGTTTTCTCGCACAGTTCCCTTGAACAATACAGGTTGCTGACTGAGAAGAATTACCTCTCTTCTGTATTGAGGCATGCTGTAGGAAACAATTGGTTTGTCTTTGTAAAGTATTGAACCTTTGGTGAGATCAAGTAATCCTGTAATAATTCTCAGGAGTGTTGTCTTTCCGGATCCTGATTGTCCTGTAATCGCAATTTGCTCACCTGGATTAAGTATAAAACTGATATCTGATAACAGAAGTTTGCTTCCAATTTCTACACTGACTTGATCTAATTTTAATAAATTTCTCAGGTTTTTAACCAATGTCTCTTGATCCGGAAACTAATTGTTGAAAGACCTGATCCATCTTCTCTGAGCATATTTTCCAGGTTAATCTTTCCAAAATGGTTTTTCTACCAGCTTCACCTATTCGCATTCTTAAATCAGGTTCGTTTATTAATTTTTCCCAAATCGTTGTCAACTCATCAACATCATGAGGATCGGCCAGAAATCCATTTACACCGTCCTCGATCAAATCTTCTCCACCCTGTCCTCTTACGCCTATGGTCGGAATACCGAGTGCCATTGATTCAAGATAAGTTAGCCCAAGACCCTCCTTGTAACTTGGCATGGAATAGATATCTGATCGTGCCATTACAAGTTTTGATTCTTCGTATTGTAGTCTACCGGTTAAAATAGCCCTGCCTTTCAAATCCAGATCGTTCACCTTTTTGATCAATTTCTGCCTTATTTCCCCTTCACCGATATTTCGGTAGATTAATCCCGGATATTTATCCTTCAGACGGTTCATAACATCAATGTTATATTGAATTCCCTTTGTTTTAACAGCACGACTTACTGAAAGAACGGTGCACTTATCCGGTGATCGCTCTGTATTTAACCAGCGTTCTCGTTCCTCAAATGCTGACTCCAACTCACCCATATCAGCACCGAAGTGAGCAATTTTAATAGTTGAAGCAGGTGCAGCTTCAAGGGCTTCCCGTTTCAACCGCTCACTCAGAGCTATAACTCCGACAGCATTTTCATATACTTTTCTAATTTCTTCTTGCGCTCCGGGAAGATGAACAACACTATTCAAGTCCGATCCATGGATCATTACAATATAAGGGATTCCCATCTTTTTCGAGAGCTCCAGAGCTGCGCAGCTATTTGGGATAGCTGTCTGGCTCCATATCAAGTCAGGACGATACTCTTCTGTAATTCGGGTCATTTTTTTCCCGATTTGTGACCAGAGTGTTCGACCCCAGACTTCCGGTTTTAAAAATCTGTAGATGAACTTATATGGGAGAAAATCGATTGGGATTCCCTCGAATTCTTCATGTTTGGGATACTTCTGTTGTTCTACATCATTTTGATTCGCGAACAGATTTAATGGGAATGGTAATCTATTCAAAGCATAGATTACATGAAATTCATGACCTCTTAATCTCAAGTATTTCACTGCATGATAAAGGCCAATCCCGCTGGTCGGCAGGATTGAATTAGGGAACATATTGGTGATTACAAGTATCTTCATTTAAAGTTAAACCATGTTTTTCCTCTCTCATCAAATTTGATCAAGGAATCCATTAATCTTTCTCTAACAGTTAACACAACTTTATTTTTACTTACTTTACATATAAAAAACAACCGCTGAAATTCGGGTTCTTCTTGCTTGCAAAGCTGGTGTATTAGTTGCGAAAAGAGAGTTTTTTTAGCAAGTTTACTCTTCAACCCTTGGTTTCACAGCAAAGGATTAATACTATAACATACAATCGGTCAATGGTTAAACCAACTGTTTGGGATTATTCAAACATAACCATTTTACTTTGGTAAAGCCCTTTTAGATAATTATTAATTATCCCACGAGAAGGACATGTTAAAAACCATTCTTATAGTTGATGATGAACCTTCAATCCTGAGACTGCTTTCGAAGTACTTCGAGCGACAGGGGTACGAAGTTCATTGTGCTGAAAACGCTGATGAAGCTCTAAAACTTGCTGAAAACAATGTTTTTTACGGTCATTTCATCGATATCGGATTGACAGGAATAACTGGCGATGAACTATTCAAATTATTAAAAGAGAATAATCCTAATGCATTTTTCTTTGCAATGACGGGAAATGCTACCGATTCGGACCATCAGGATTGCCTTGATATCGGCTTCAATAAGTGTTTTTTTAAGCCGTTAGAACTTGCCGTCATTAGTGAGGCAATCAAATCAGAATTTGAAAAACTTAGTATAAAGTGACAATATTGAATTAAAATAATCTCGATTACAATCGTGCGATATCAGTATTTAAGACAACCAGTTACTTACTGAGTTACCAAAAGGAAATCCAAACCGGATACTAATCCCGGAAAATCGCATTCAACATGAAATTCTCTTTCTTTTCCACTCTGACGTTTCTCATTGAGAAACCACTGCTCGAATTATAGCTTTTGATAATTGAAAAAAGTTATTAATTTTAAGGTTGTGGTTTTCCGGTTGAGCTAATCCTTCCGGTAGACCGATACGACACTTTGATGTTGTAATATTTTTTGAAGAGTACTTAAACCGACCTCACAAAAACGGAAAATAACATGGCTAAGGAAAACAGACCGGTTACCACCACCTATCTCCAGAAGATGAAACAGCGTGGTCAGAAAATCGTTGCCTTAACCGCTTATGATGCAACCTTCGCGAGACTCGAAGATGAAGCAGGTATCGATGTTATGCTCGTCGGTGACTCTCTTGGGATGGTGATACAGGGACATGCCGACACTCTTCCTGTAACAATAGAGGACATCGTATATCACACCAGAGCCTGCCGTCGTGGGATTAAGCGAGCTTTACTCGTCGCAGATATGCCGTTCCTGAGCTATCAGGTTACTCCCGAGGAAGCACTTCGAAACGCTGGACTATGCATGAAAGAGGGTGCTGCCGATTCTGTAAAACTCGAGGGAGGAGTACCGGTCGCGGATACAATCCGCAGGCTGGTTGACGCCGGGATCCCGGTGATGGCTCACATCGGAATGCAGCCGCAAATGGTAAACGTCTACGGCGGTTTCAAACTCCGCGGCAGAAAAAAGAACGAATCCGACCAGATAAAACGTGATGCTGATGCAATCCAGGAAGCCGGCGCTTACGCGGTCGTCCTTGAGAAAGTCTCCCGAAGTCTTGCGGCAGACATCACCAAACAACTCGATATCCCTACTATCGGAATAGCATCAGGTCCAGATTGCGACGGTCAAATTCTCGTCAACTATGATATGCTGGGTTTATCTGATGAGTATCATTTTAAATTCGTAAGGAAATTCGCTGAACTTGGTGATGTTATCCGTGAAGGCGTGAGGAAGTATGGGGATGATATCCGCGCTGGGACTTTTCCGACTGGTGAAGAGTCGTTTGATTAAAGGTAAGAGATTTATTAACCGTACGGACGATTCACGAATCGCCCCGATACAAAATAACTTTATCAAGGGGTGATTCGTGAATCACCCAAACGGGCAGGTAGGGCGGGTTCTTAACCCGCCAATTCGTTTATAATATAACCATTTATCCGGCAGGCATGAGATACCGCCCAATATAACCTAAGATTAGAATTTCTTAGATTTTCCCTTATTTAATGAAGAACATGATACTGGGAGTTACTCATGTACAGGATTTTGCACAAACATTTCAAATGTTTTTTTGTAGACGTTTTATTTTTCACACTTTTTCTAACCTTACTCTGTCGAGCAGAACCATTTATGCGTTTTGGCGGTGATGGAGCTTTTTTCTGGTCGGAATCCCGCGTTAATCTTCACCCTTTACAAACTATCAGAGATGGTGAGAGTGTTCTACGGACCTGGTCAGACCTCGATGCTGAAACAGGACTCCGACAAATATATCTTCAGATTATACACTCCGATGCTTCATGGGAGTTCGAATCGCCAATTAGGCTGAGTCGCAATGACTGGCGGACAACCCTGGGATTCTCCACATCTGACGAAAATGGAAACATCTTCGTCGCCTGGCATTCGGTTAATCCTGAAGATCAGGATTCTGGAGAGTTGTACGCTCAAAAGTTCAATTCTCAAGGTGAGGCACAATGGGGAGAAGGCGGATTACTAATCAGAGATGCTATAATTGTTTATCCGAATATGATTTTTTCTGGCCGACCTGATGAATGGGTGATTGAGGATTATCGGGGAGGTTGTTATGTTATTTGCAATAGTGGATTTACAGCAATCAACTCTGATGGAGAATTGAGGGAAAACTGGAGACTGAATGACGCTCATTTACCTCGGAACCAAACTTTATACCGGGTAGATTCAGACGGAGCTGGAGGTTTCTTGTATAAAGTTCAATTTTCCGAGGACAGGACAGATGGAGAAAACAAAATATCTTATGATGGTGAATCACTTTTTGAAATCCCAACATTCACTCGAGTCGAAGGATTGCCTGGAAATGCAGGAGTACACTGGATTGCGGGTTACAACGGAGGAGCTATTTGTCAATGGTTTTCCGGAGAGGAAAGGGGCTTATGCGTTGTTGATGATGAATACCATTTAATTGAAAATCGATTTATAAATGCGAGCTGTCGGATTATTGAAAGGAATTACTTGATACTTCAAGACGGTTCTTACGTTTTCAGGTTCGATGCTAATCAATCAAGCTATGCGATTAGATATGACCCGGAAAGCAATTCTTTGCCCTGGGGAGAAGAAGGGATTCAAGTGTGTCCAATTGTCGAAGATCGCTGGGTGAGCACGTGGACATCTTGTGAAATGACAGAGTTAACAAATGGTAATTTAATAATACCTTACGGCATTTGGAATTTTGAACTACATCATGAATTTTCATGTAATATCTACTGCATTACTCCAGATGGGGAACAAGTTTGGCAATCACCTATATTTGTCGATTGGTTGGGATCTCCCAGATATGTTGAGCAAGCTCCTGATGGTGAATTCTGGTTGGCAGGGGACAAGGTGAATTCGGGAACAATCAGAAATTATCCCTATTTTCTTCTAAAATCTGATTTAAATGGTAACGTCATTCACGAAAACATTGACCAGAGCGTAAACCACCGCGATATTGCAGGGATACAGTCTATTAAGCCACGTCCCAATGGTCAATACGATTTACACTTTTCAGAACGTGATGGTTTAAGAGTAATTAGAATGAATTGGGATGGAACTATCTCCGATCCACCACAAGGCGAGTTATTAATTGAAGCTGATCCTCTGTTCTATTCCTATCGTTACAATGTTAACTGCTCGAGGCATAACATATTTGCATGGTTTAATAACGCAAAATTCTTCGCTTCTCTGAATGATCATGGTGATTTAGTATGGAGTACTCAGGTAGATTGTGAAAATAACTGGAACCCTGAATATGCCTTTCCCCCAAACAACGATATTCTGTATTTCAGTATGTACGATTATGTAGATGATATTCACCAATCAACCATTACCGCGATAGATTTAAATAATGGTGAAATAATATGCCAATCACCGATAATCAATCATGGAAATGACGTTAAGAAAACATTTGTGGTAGCTGTTGAAGAATCCATTTTCGACATTGTGGACTCAAGGAGATCCGGAGTCATAATTAATAAACTTGATTTACAGGGAAGACAAGTATGGCAGGAACCCTTCCATCTAAATAAACATGCAAATGCCTCAGCTTTTGGAGCTTTCGCATCCACTGACGGGAACTTCTGGATAGGTCTGCATCAGACGGTAAATGGTGAATTTAATACATGGGTCAGGAAAATATCAACTGCAAACGGTGATGTTATTGATTCACTGTCATTGATGCAAGATCCTATCAGAATCGATGACAATTTCAGGAACAGACACGTTTATAAAACTGTTTCTGTAAATTATAATGTTTGGTTTTTACCTATGAGAGTTCCCGGTATCGATGGTGTAGAGCAATCCCTTCCAATATTCTGTATGACAAGAGATGGAGAAGTTCTGTCTGGTGCTAGTGGTATTAACCTTATCAGTCCCAACGGGCAAAATAACGAGCACATCCAGAGCAAACCTGATGAACTCGGAGGATTATGGTTAGCTTGGAGGAGACCTAATCAAGAAGGAAGTGAAGACAAAACATTTGTGACACATATTGATGAACAATGCACTTTCAACGATCCCTGGACACGAACCGGAACTCGTGTTTTTCCAGATGTTGAGATGGACGAAAGACTATTAGACATAGAAGTTATTGACGAGAATAGTATTGGTGTGGTGTCGCGTTTGCAAGATCGTGCCTTAGGAGACCACTTCAGGTTTCAGATTGTCAGTTCCGAACCCTTTCAAAGTGCAGGTGAATATCCGGTCAAACCCGTTGATGACTTTAGAATAACATCCATTTCCCCGAATCCATTCAACTCATCTACAAAGCTGACATGTCGACTGCCACGTTCCAGCAATATTAGCATCAATATTTATGATGTCACCGGAAGACTGGCAGAATCTTATGCTGAGGATCTCGTTCAGGCCGGTGAACGTGAATTCACAATTGATTGCACAGTCCTTGGGACAGGATTGTATTTCGTGCGAATAGAGTCGGATTATGGTATGTTAACGAGGAAAATTATGGTACTCAGATAATAGACGTAGCCCGGATTCTTGCTAAAATCCGTTTAATCCGCTTCATCCGTTGTGAATATCATTCGTTTCCGTCACTTTCCGTCACATTTCCGTCACACCCTCAATCCCCCACCCACAAACACTTACCGCCAAAAGTGTGACGATGTGACGATAATTTATGATATGCCCTGTTCTTTGCTGTGAAAGCACCCGGATTCTTGCAAACTGTTTAGAGTACAGGCTTTAGCCTGAAGCTGATCAGCCTAAAGGCTGTACTCTAAACTCTCTACTTTCTAAAACACCGCCGTTTCCCGATACTCCCCAAACGCCTCCTTCAACACCTCAACCATCTCACCAAGCGTCGCATAAGCATGCGCACATTCGATAAAATTAGGCATTAAGTTAGTGTCTGACCTTGCCGCATCTGCTAATCGGTCAAGAGTCCTTTTCACCTCTTTCGGATCCCGTTTCTTACGAACCTCCTGCAGATTAGCTACCTGGCGTTGTTCAACTTCAGGAGTAATCTTCAAGATAGGAATTTCAATCGCTTCATCTTTATCGATGTAGGCATTAACTCCAATTGTTTTCCTCTTCCCGGATTCAAGTTCCAGCTGGAATCTATATGCCGCTTTGGCGAGTTCACGCTGCTGGAATCCATTCTCCAAAGATGCAATCACTCCACCCTGCTCATCTATCAGTTCGAAATATTCTTCTGCAGCAGCTTCCATTTTGTCAGTCAACTGTTCAACATAATAGGATCCGGCAAGAGGATCAATTACATTGGTGACTCCGGTTTCATGAGCTATTATCTGCTGGGTTCTGAGTGCGATCTTGGCAGCTTTATCCGATGGCAGAGCCAGCGTTTCATCCATTGAATTCGTGTGTAATGACTGAGTCCCTCCAAGTACTCCGGACAGAGCCTGGATAGCAGTCCGCACAATGTTGTTCTCGGGCTGTTGAGCAGTCAGGCTGCATCCCGCAGTTTGTGTGTGGAAACGCAGTAACCAGCTGCGTTCGTTTTTTGCACCGTACTTATTGCGCATCCGTTTCGACCAGATCCGCCTTGCAGCACGGTATTTTGCGATTTCTTCAAAGAAATCCTGATGGGCGTTAAAAAAATGGGAAAGACGTGGGGCGAAAGCATCTACATCAAGACCACGTTCAATACTCGCTTCGACATAGGCAAATCCGTCTGAAAGGGTAAATGCCAGCTCCTGCACTGCTGTGGATCCCGCTTCTCTGATATGGTATCCTGAGATCGAAACAGGATTCCAGAGCGGCATTTCATTAGTGCCATATTCTATAGTGTCAACCACCAGTCTCATCGATGGTCCCGGAGGAAAGATGTATTCTTTCTGGGCAATATATTCCTTGAGTATGTCGTTCTGAGTTGTCCCTCTCAGTTTTGACCTGTCCGCTCCCTGGCGTTCAGCCGCAGCAATGTAGAATGCCCACAGTATAGCAGCCGGTCCATTGATGGTCATCGATGTCGAGACCTTTTCCATTTCAATGCCGTCAAACAACACTTCCATATCTCTCAATGAGCATACAGCAACACCACAATGTCCGACTTCTCCCAGAGACCATGCATCGTCAGAATCCCGACCCATTAATGTCGGCATGTCAAAGGCAACGGATAGCCCGGTTTGACCGGCTTCAAGCAGAAAATGATAACGTTTATTCGTATCTTCAGGCGTGGCAAAACCGCTGAACATGCGCATTGTCCAGAGCCTGCCCCGGTACATGGATGGATGTACACCACGTGTAAATGGGAATTGCCCGGGCATGCTGAGTTGCTGCTCCGGATCCCAATCTTTCATATCATATTGAGTTACTATCGGTGGGACATCCTCAGACGAAACTGTTTTGAATAATGTATCTTCACGTAGTTTCGAATTGTTAAATTCATTTTCCCAGCGCTTGTAGGATTCGGAAGTATTTTTTTTACTGCTCATTTATAGCACCTTCAAAGAAATAAACTTGTCAACTATTAACTGCGCCGCCTCTCGGACCGGCATATCTCCGTATGAGACATTTTGAATTTCTTCCAGAGGAAGATGATCCCAAATGCGACGTGAAACGATCCCTTCTGCCAAGCGTTTAATCCTCTTTGACCTCTGATTGGCACGTCTCGAATCAATGGAACCATCCTGTTTCTTTCTTAAGAAATACTCTTCTAAATACTCAAAGAGATTATCAACACCTTTACCGGTTGTCGCCTGAACAGGAATAACTTTGGTTGGGTTGTGCGGATCCTTCAACATCATTGCAGTTTCAATGTCACCGACAAAATGTGCTGCGCCTTTAAGATCCATCTTGTTCACAACAAATAAGTCAGCAATCTCCATTAATCCCGCCTTTATTGCCTGTACACCGTCTCCAGATGAAGGCTCCAGAACAACAATTGTCGCATCACACGCCTCCATTATGTCAACTTCAGTCTGTCCTACACCAACTGTTTCAATAATAATCCTATCAAATCCAAAAGAATCAAATAAATCAGTCGCTTCCATTGAGCTCTCCGCCAGACCGCCAAATGCACCCTTTGTTGCGAGACTGCGGATAAAGATATCTTCATCAAGTGCATGATCTGACATCCGAATTCGATCACCTAACACAGCCCCTCCCGTGAACGGACTACTCGGATCGACCGCGATTATTCCCAGGGAATGCTGGTTTTCTCGAATTTGTCCGGCGAGTAAATTAATGAGCGTACTTTTCCCCGCACCCATCGGTCCTGTGATACCAATTCGAAAGGCTTCACCCAGAGATCGTGAGTTCGGAATTACGGGCAGAAGTTCCCCCGGGCCTATTCTTTCAAGTCGGCTGAGTAGTCTTGCTAACTTTAATCGTCGTTCAGGTTCCATTAATATTTACTTTGATCAATGATGTTTTACAAAAAGCAAAACCCGTTGAATAATGATCTGAATCCAATGGATATTATTGTGATTGGTAACCTGTAATTTATCCAATCTGAAATCAACAATGTCCGATAGCTTGAGATCAATTAACACCGGGTATGGTTAATTGGCAGAGATTGAGCCAACTCTTTAATGTCTTAACTATACAATTTCTTGAACCGGTCGAAATTATCGAAACTGAGTGCGTTTTTCGTGATTGAGCAATGCCCTTCTTCTTCAAATTTCTTTATCACGCGTGAAATAGTCTCCCTTGATGTTCCGGCTATAGATGCTAAATCTCTCTGCAATGGCATTTCTTCGATAATTACACGACCTTCTTTCACTCTGCCAATATCTTCAGCTAAACGAATCAATGTAGAAGCAACCCGCCCTTTTGCATCAAGTAATGAAAGACTACGGATATGGCTATCAGACTTGCGTATTCTTGAAGCAAGCTCTTTTAGAAGCGCTATGGCTATTTTGGGTATCTTTTCAATAATAGCCAGAAAATCAGTTCGACGGAACATTATAAGTTCGACTTCATCAATAGATGTAACGGATGCGCTCCGTCCATAGCCATCTATAACCGCTAATTCACCAAAAAAATCTCGAGGCCCAAGTATTGCTAAAATGGCTTCACTTCCCTCATCAGAAATGTGTGAAATTTTCACACGTCCCCGCTTGATAATGAATAGGTTGTTGCCCACATCATCCTCAAAGATAATTAGATTGTTTTTGCGGAACTTTCGTTCTACAGCAACTTCTCTAACTATCTCCAGCTCTTCCTCGCTTATTTCTGAAAACAAAGGAAAACCTCTGAGTGCCTGAGCTTCCATCCAGCCTCCTTAGATCCTGGCAACTTCATCCGCAGCATGAGAATAACGTTCAATCTCAGCGCGAACAATGGGTTTAAGATAAACACCTTCCACATCGCAAAGTGCTAATACACCAGCTAAAGCAGCGATTTTTTCATCAATGGTCTGACGACCATTCAAAATTAACACTGTTTTTCCCCGAATTGTACAAACTCCGGTTTTAAACCATCCCTCTTCCTGACGAATATCCGGGAACAGCCTCCCTGCAACTTCCTCTAATTCACGATAAAGACTTTCAAGTTTCAAGTTGCGTTTCAAAGATATTCCTTTCTGTTGTCCTTTCGCAATTTTTCAACAATGTTTTTTACATCTTGTGCCCGATCAAGTGGACATATTAATGTTGCATCCGGAGTATTAACCACCAAAACGTCCTCCATCCCGATCACGGCTGCCATTTTATTAGGAGAATACACTAAATTGTTGCTGGAGTCAATATATATCGCTTCACCTTCAGTAACATTTTGCATTCCAGTCTTAGAATGTATTCTAAATAATTCATCCCAACTACCGACATCACTCCACCCAAACGCACCCTCAAGCATATAAATTCGAGATTGTGATACTTCCATAATTCCATAATCTATGGAGATTGGTCGAATACGATTGTAATGATTAGATAGTACCGAAAAATAATCATCCTCACCGTCTGCTTGATCAATAAGTCTTAATTGAGCGTACTGGTCTGGTAAATGCTCTTCCATCTCTGAAAGAATTTGTTTTGCTTTCCAAATAAAGATACCGCTATTCCAGAAAAAATCACCTGATTGTAAGAATCTCTCTGCAGTTGTTCGATTTGGTTTTTCAGCAAAAGTCTCAACGGTATGCACACCATCTGGTAAATTTGAATTCTCCGGCTTTATCTGAATATATCCATATCCTGTCTCCGGACGTGTAGGGGGAATTCCAATGGTTACCAAAGACCTATTTTCAAGTGTCAAATCAATGCCTGTTTGTAAAACCGATTGAAACTTCTCCAAATCCGTGATTCTGTGATCCGAAGGCAATACTACCATTACAGCTTCGGGATCCAGGCGTTGGATATGCAAAGCAGCTAATCCGATACAGGGTGCTGTGTTTTTGGGCATTGGTTCAACAAGTATGTTAGAATCCAATACACCGAGTAAATGTGGTTTTATAATATCAACTTGTTGTTGACTGGTAACAACTACAATTTGATCCCTGGGAATGACTCCCGGCATTCGACTTACGGTTTCTTGTAATAAGCTCTTTGGACCGATCAGTTTGAGTATCTGTTTTGGGGACATCTCTCGTGACAGAGGCCAGAAACGGGTACCGGAACCTCCAGCCATTATTACTGCGTACGTTTTCGGTGCGTCCTTACTCATATCTTTAGCTAACTTGTTGTCTTATTACTAATTTAAATGGATTCAAAATCCGGAATCCGGCTTTTTCCTGATCCAACTGAAAACAAGTGGTATAAGTAACATTTGCCCAAACAAAGCAGCAATACCAGGTGCCATTGCTGCTATTGCATACTTCCCGAATGTACCGTTGTAACCACCTGTCAGAATTATGGTTCCGAGAAATCCAATTCTCCCAGCCAGAAGCGATACCCCAATGGCAAGAGTCATTCGCCAAGTTGATTTTTGGCTTAAGAAACCGGTTAATCCACCATATATTGAAAGTTCAATCGTCATCGCTGGCAAAACAGGAAGATAAGGGAAACCGGTTAATAACCAGTTAGTCAAAGGAGCACACATACCTACGATCAAACCAGTCCGCCAGCCGTAAACCACTCCGGCAATAATTACGGGCAGGTGCATCGGAAGTATCCATCTCACCGGCAAACCAGTTGAATGGATGACTGCTGGCAACGCGAATGATGCAAAAATCAACCCGAGTAAAACAATCTCCTTTCCAAGCACTCGAGGTAATTCATATTGAAGGTATCCCCGAACATTCAAGGGATTATCACCAGAGGGAAGGGAGTTTTTCATCTCGCCTTTCTCAAAAACTAACCAAAAAATAAATATATATCAAAAAAAACCGTAAATCACCTTAAGTAAGGGTAATTCGAACTTAATCTAAATTTAAGTTGACTCCACCCGAATCCCATCTCTCCCGAACTGTAACAGTATCCTCATATAATACAAACCTCTCACTGAATTTGAAGGGTAATAAAGTCCCTGGATTAAAAACACCATTACCATTCCGATCTTCGAATGCCCAGATTAAGTATCCTCCAGGTTTCAGGTGCTTTATCAAATATCCTCCATTTCCTTCAGCTTGTACAAACTCCTTATCCTTCGCATTAGACCGATCTGATCGTGCTCCCACCATTAAACGCTTAGATATGGTTCCCTCAACTTTTCCGGATATTGAACCGGTTTTTACAGGATTAATAATTGAAAAATAATTCACCCAATCTGTAAGTACATCCGAACTGACAGAATCGGCCATTGCCTGCAAGCTGTCTATGGGCACCTCTGCTTCAATCGCACCAGGATTCCCACTCAAATCAAATACTTCCTTCAAATCGAGTTTCAGTTCACATTTAGTACCCGAGGGAAGCTCGTTATCAGTTCTCCACCCAATCAGGTTTGGATTAATTTGCCGAATAGAAATTGGAATTGATACAGAGTCAACAATATTCAATTCTAAAACTCTTCTCCACTCACTTTCAACAATGTGATCATCAAACGCAATTATACCATTTATCTTCTCAGACACATCCCTGCTATCTTTCTCCGGTTTAAAAACCGTTACCACCGGGGGCAAAGTATCCGGTCTTGCTTCACCATTAAATACCGATGCAATTGTGTCTCCTGACATTACTACACGATATTGCTGGTCTGCTATCTGGTTTTCGGTTCTAAAAACTATTCGAGTTGAATCCAGAGCATCATACCAGGCGCTGTTTATAGCTAAGCGCCCCGTAGAGTCTTCAATATGAACCAATCCCCGGATATGATTAACATTCCATTGGGGATTGCGGTTAATTCGTAAACTCACATGATTTTGGTCAGAGGCTGAAGCGAATAAAAAATTAACTCTACCCGTATCAATTCTCGTCGGCTGAAAACTCATGAATTCCAAGCTATCTGACGGGAGGATTACATCCTTCCATGGAAAACCAATTCTATCCACCTCGGGATTGAATTTATGATCTCTGTCCTTATCATCCCAACAAAGTACTCGGTAAGTGTCTTCAGGTAGATACTCCAATTTATATTTTCCATCTTCACCAACTTGCGTCATATAATCCGGTTCACCAAATATCGGATCAATAATCGAGTCGCCTCTTACAATCCAGGCTCCCACGAGCATACCTTGAACTGATTTGGAATCAAAAACCACTCCCATAATCTTGCCCTTATCCAGTCTTTCACCAGTGGATACGGCAAACGAAAAGCTTTTTTCAAGATTGTTATTGCGCAAATCACTCAGCCCAGATCCAATTGTTATCACAACAGTCTGGTTGTCTGGAATTCTGTCTTTAAATTTGATCCGAACAGTCTTTCCCCGCCATGAAATCTCCGGCTTTTCTTCAGGGAGAGGTGAGATGAAGAGAGCTTCGACAAATGTACGCGGATCTACTAATTCACTGAATGTTATCTCGAATCTTGCTTCAGGATCAATTCCAATTTCACCACTCTCAGGAACTGAATGTAATACCTGAGGCGATTCTTCATCCTCAGGTCCACCCCCAGGTCTCCCCATTGAAGCACAGCCCGACCAAAAGATGAGACCAAGGCCTATGATTAATACATCTATCAGTTTTTTAAATTTGCAGAACACTAAATTTTGGTGTTGGGAAAACTTCGATTTATCAACCTTATCGGGGAAGATAGGGTCTTTAAGGTGGCAAAGCAAGATTTATGTACTTGCAGCAGTTCACGATCTGAAAAGATTGCATTAAATATTCTGAATTATTCAGGTTGTTCCGAATACAAATCTACCTGTTTGACAAGTAGAATTTCCTAATGTTAACAACTTCGATCCAGTGTTAGATCTATTTGAATAATTCCAATTTCAATTAAACTTATACTTAAACTTTGATTTTTCAGGCTATTTTACTCCTTTGACTTGACTTGTGGAGACAAAAAGGACTCCTGTTTGTGAGTCAGGATACGGAGAAACTCAAAAGCACTCCAATTGTATCATTATGCTGTTTTTCTTACCACCTAACAGCTTGACTTGCACAGATTGATGACTTATATTAAAGGTTTGAAAAAAAAATGGAGATTCATTTGAAAACATACATTCCAAAACCCGCTGATATCAAGCATGAATGGTTGTTAATCGATGCTGAAGGTCAACGTCTTGGACGATTGGCAACTCAGGTTGCTACATTGTTAAGAGGTAAGCATCGACCGAATTTTACACCTTTCCTTGATACTGGCGATTTTGTGGTTATCATAAATGCTGACAAGATTGTAATGACTGGCAGGAAATCAGAGCAAAAAACTTATTTCCGCCATTCTACATATCCTGGTGGCAGCACGGTTACTACGTTTAAACAGGCCATGGAAAAGAAACCGGAATGGGTGATTCGACAGGCTGTCTGGGGAATGATTCCTCACAACATCCTTGGTCGCAAGCTGATAAAGAAACTTAAAGTTTACAGCGGAGCTGAACACCAGCATCATGCACAGAAACCGGTTCCATTCAGTTTACAAGCAAATTCTACAATATGATCAGGCGGAGATTAGTTTGAAGGGAGAATGCAATTACGCCACCGGACGGCGCAAATCGGCAGTAGCAAAAGTTTGGTTACGACCGGGAACTGGCCGGGTGAGAGTAAATAAGCTCGACCTGATGGGTTATTTTAATCGAGAAACTCTGAAGATGATCATCGAGCAACCGCTGGTATTAGCCGGTGGTTTAGATAAATACGATGTCGATGCAAAGGTACGTGGCGGTGGAAAATCTGCCCAGGCAGATGCTATGAAATTAGGCATGTCACGAGCTTTGGTTGAATTAGACCCTGAGTTAAGGTCAGTGTTTAGAAAGAACGGGGTATTAACCCGCGATCCACGAGAAAAAGAACGGAAAAAATATGGACAACCCGGTGCCAGAAAAAAATTCCAGTACTCCAAACGATAGAAATACAGTTCTCGATCCTCTCGGTATGAAAATTGAAGAAAATTCAATGCCCGTTCCGGGAATGCCGAGGGTATCTGTCGACCAACTATTGCTTGCTGGAGCACACTTCGGTCACCTGACACAACGTTGGAATCCGAAGATGAAGCGGTACATTTTTATGGCTCGCAACGGCATCTATTTGATAGATCTGCAAAAAACTCAAATGCTCATCGAAAAGGCATGTAAGGAAATTACAAAGATTGCTGCTTCAGGTGATGAAATCCTGTTTATAGGTACAAAACATCAGGCTCGAGACATTGTTCGTGATGAGGCTGTCAGATGTGGATGCCCATACGTCACCTATCGATGGCTTGGAGGAATGCTCACGAATCACTCAACGATTCGACGAAGTTTAAAAACCCTCGAGACTTACGAGAAAATGGCGACCGACGGTACATTTGAGAAAATTACCAAAAAAGAACAGCTCTCGATAAACAAGTCAAAAGACAAACTCACCAGAATTCTTGGTGGGATAAGAGATATGCGCAGATTGCCAGGAGCAATTTTTGTAATTGATACAAAGCATGAAGACATTGGTGTTGCTGAAGCCAGAAAGCTCGGTATCCCGATTTTTGCAATTGTTGATACAAATGTGAATCCTGATGTGGTTGATTTCCCGATTCCTGCTAATGATGATGCATTCAAGTCAATCTGGTTGATTTCAAAGACCATTGCAGACGCAATACTTGAAGGCAAGAAGCATCTTGCTGACACTCGTCCCAAGGACAAACGGGATGGAGCACCGCAACGTGCACAATCAAAACAAAAACCACGTCGCTCGCGACGTCGGCGTAAACCTCGGAGCAATCCTGGTAATCAGCCATCAGGTGGAGAATCAAGGGGTACCCCGAAAAGCAAGGAAGCAAAGTAATGAGCCCAATAAGTGCTAAAGACGTAAAAGACCTCCGTGAAAAGACCGGGCTTGGAATGATGGATTGCAAGAAAGCTCTTCAGGAAACGGACGGCAATTTTGAAGAAGCAATCGATTATTTGCGCAAAAAAGGTGTTTCAAAAGGACAATCACGACAGGGAAGAGCTACCGGTGAAGGCATCATTGATGCTTATATCCACCCGGGGAGTAAGATTGGAATACTCATCGAAGTCGGATGTGAAACCGATTTTGTCGCAAGATCCAGTGATTTTATAGAATTGGTTCACAATCTCGCAATGCAGATTGCCGCAGCCAATCCAATGTATGTATCAAGAGAAGATGTTCCTGCAGATAAAATTGAACATGAGAAAGAAATATACCGAGAACAGCTAATCGCAGAGAAGAAACCTCCGCAGATTATCGAAAAGATTACCGAAGGGAAGCTTGAGAAGTTTTTTAAAGAGAACTGTTTAATTGAGCAGGATTATATAAAAGATACTGATCAGGCAGTTCGCGATGTAGTCTTAACAATCGCTGGAAAATTTAAAGAAAATATCCAGGTTCGTCGATTTGAGAGATTTGTACTCGGAGAGTAATTGAGCTCTTTTCCATATAAGAGAGTCCTTCTGAAACTTTCAGGGGACATTCTTAAAGGCAACGAAAAAAGTGGTATTGACTTCAGTTTAGTTGGTCGTATCGCCGGTGAAGTTAAAAAGGTCGTTAGTGCCGGAATTGAAGTCTGTATAGTTGTCGGAGGTGGAAACCTCTTCAGGGGTTCGGAAGCTGAAAAAATCGGTTATGAGAGAATTACCGCTGATAACATGGGAATGCTTTCCACCGTCATTAATGCAATGGCTATCCAAAACGCGATTGAGAATACTGGAATTCATTCGCGGGTTATGTCTGCAATCGGCATTCAGGAACTGGTTGAACCATTTATCAGACGCAGGGCAGTTAGACATCTGGAAAAAGGACGAGTGGTTGTGTTCGCCGCTGGTACCGGAAATCCATATTTCACAACTGACACTGCTGCAGCGTTGAGGGCTACTCAGGTCTCCGCAGAAATAATCCTGAAAGGTACCAAAGTAGATGGTGTCTATGACAGAGATCCCAAACTTGATGTTAATGCTGTCAGGTTCGGTGAAATCGATTATATGAAAGTAATCAACCAGGGATTAAGAGTAATGGATCTGACAGCGATTACTTTCTGCCAGGATAATCATATCCCGATCTGTGTATTTGATCTCACAGAGGAAGGCAACCTTTGGCGGGTTATCACCGGAGAGAAAATTGGTACAATGGTCAAGGAGAATCTAAAGTGAACGATATTCCAAAAGAAGCTACTGCCAAAATGGAGAAAGCAGTTGCTCATTCGCGTAACGAGATGATGCGTATCCGAACCGGAAAGGCAACACCGAATTTACTTGATACTATCAAAGTTGATTATTATGGAAATCCCACACCTCTGAAACAGATTGCCAGCATTGCAGCACCCGAGGCGAGGTTACTGGTTGTTCAACCTTTCGATGCCAGCAGTTTAGCTAACATCGAAAAAGCGATTATGGCAAGCGATCTGGGATTCAACCCCCAAAATGATGGTCGTGTTATCCGTATTCCTATCCCGGTACTTACAACCGAACGTCGGGAAGAGATCATCAAGATCATTAAACGGTTTGCAGAAGATGGGAAAGTTTCCATCAGAAATATCCGCCGGGATGCAAACGATCAACTGAAGACTGCAGAGAAAGAAAAGCAGATTTCAGAGGATGAAATGCGGCGGATGCAGGATTTAGTACAAAAAGAAACAAATAAATTTACCGGTGAAATCGATCAACTCGTTAAAACACGAGAAGATGATATCCGGTCTGAATAAGTTAGTTTTAACTCAATATTATGTTGAGCTTCACCGCTAACATGATGTCATAAAAATTTGAACGGAGGAAACAGCAATGGCATTGTACATCAACGAAGAGTGCATTAATTGTGGCGTCTGCGAGCCAGAATGTCCGACTGAAGCAATAACTGAAGGCGACGAATTTTTTGAAATAGATGCAGAAGCATGTGTAGAATGTGAAGGTCATTTTGACGAACCTCAGTGCATTGAGGTCTGCCCTGTCGAATGCATTTTCACAGTCGAAGACGATTAAGCATTATATAGTAGCTTGCATTGATAAATGGCGGGATTTTCCCGCCATTTCTCTCTCTATAACAAACGTTCATAGAAACAAATGTAAGGGCACGGCGCGCCGTGCCCTCGTCCAAGTCCCCAAAAAGGGGAGAACGGGTATATTTACCCGTCTTGAAGAACATAAGAATATTGCGGATAAATATATCCGCGCTCCCCAGGAGATTTACCGCACCAAAACAACCTTTCGCATTTCCGACACACCCCTGGCACACATCCTTACAACATAAACACCCGCAGGATAATCACCTGCATACCAAACGATTGTTTTGTTTCCAGCCTGCACTTTCCCATCAACCAACCGCGAAACCTCCCGCCCATTAATGTCAAACACTGATAGCAAAACATGATCTGCATTCGGCAGATAGATTGATAATTTGACCGATGAATTGAATGGGTTGGGACATGCAGGATATAGCACAGGTGATGTCGGCAAATTTGTGAGATCCGCGCCATCTGCTGTGAATGACCATTCCTCGACATTGACTGTCCAACTAATAGTATCAACTTCACTGCCGTCTTGGACTATTGATTTTACCTCATATAGTCGTGCTTCAGGTATTGCTAATCCAATAAATGACGAATCGATATCGAGCAGTTCATCATCAAGCGACCAGATATAATCGAGAGAATCCGATTCGGGATTAAAGGGAAAAACCTCAAACTCTGTTGTACTATCAGTGTAAACAGTTATTTCAAAGTCACGTGGATTCCAGTACCACAATACTGACTGAACCAGAATATTCCAGTTTACCTCGTGATTATCATTTTCGTGAGATACAGAAGCCTGCAATCTGTGATCCCCGGACAATTCAAATGGAACTACAATTGTATCAGTGACTCCGATTTCTTCCTGTCTCTGATCACGGTGAGTTAATGTCCACAGATTTTCCACCTCAATTTCTTCAATTGCGGCTACGTCAAGAGCAAAGGTAACTTCTGTCCCTCTACGGACAATTAAATCAAGTGTGTCAGGAGTATGGGAGTGTATATAAAACTCTGACACATGAACCAGCCAATCGATACCGGTTGTTAACTCTCCATCGGACACTTCACAATGGATATTTACATCCCCAAGTTCTTCAAACGGGATAACCACACTGGAATCAGTAGCAATTTCTTCATCATTTATTAGCCATGAGTAATTGAGCGCATCATCCTGTAAATCAATTGCAAACACAGAAAATTCAATTTCATTGTCAGGTAATGTGTAAAATTCCAGTTCTTCAGGTGTGTGACTGATGATTAAGGGAGGTGAGTGCTCCGGGATATGTTTCATCAGAATTCCTTGAGCTTCTAATCGACCTAAAGGATCATTACACGTACCTGCGACAAGTAAAGACATCTCTCGATCTACAACGCACGAAAATAATTGCAGCCCTCTTCTACCAAGAATGAACTCCCAGATTACATTACCATCCGGACTAACTCTCAGCATTAGTGATCTATCCCCACTTTGACCATCGAGAAAAAATCCACCATCCCACATCCTGTCCATGCCATAACAGAGTTGATCACCCTCCATTTCAAAACGATTTTCCCAAAGCACTTCTCCATCGCGATCAACCTTGACCATATGAAAATCACCTTCCATGTTGTTGTTCCAAATTGCCGATCCTGCCAGAGCGTAACCTTGATCAACAGAAACAAGGCACTTCGCGGATCCTCGAAAATTCTCACCAAGTCCATACAATCTCGACCAGATTACCTCACCATCCCCGTCTACGTTGAGGAGGCTGAAAGCTCCGATTTGTGAACCTGCCAGCAGAAATCCATTACCTGGACTTTCTCGGATGGCGTTAATACTCGAGCTTTGTTCCCTGTCATACATTCTTTCCCAAATAACCTCGCCATCTCTATCAACCATCACTGCATAACCTTGATATCCTTCTTCACCACGGATGGTTCCTCCCAATAGATAAGTATCTCCTTTTGTCTCAATTACCGCATTGCACCAACTAATTGCTCCGCCTCCGAAAACTCTTTCCCACTCTAATTGTCCGTCAACAGTAACCTTGATTGCAATGAAATCTCGTTGCCTATGTATACCACCAACCAGAAAACCACCATCATCAGTTTCGATGATTGAGCTTCCCAAATCGCGATCATTTCTCACGAAAAGATCATATCCTCTCTGCCATTCCAGTCCTCCCTCACGATTAACCTTAACAATCCAAAGATCCGAACGAGCGATTATTGAATCCACTCTCGATGATGTCCTTCCCGTCATAACATACCCGCTGTCTGAAGTTGCATAAACATCGACGAACTCTTCATCACCGGGACCACCATAAAATAGTGCCCAGGCTTCGCGTGGTTGAGCGGTGATACTCGTGGCAATAAATAACGAGACGAGTAACACATAAAAAGTAATATTGAAAAATTCTCTCACGTAATACCTCATTTTTGTTATAACTCGGGATGGATGAGTTAAATCTCATCCATCCCGTTTCTGTTATACAGCGAGAAAGTTCTGGTGACTTTGTCGCATCATTGATAATTTCAGCATTCAGAAATCTCGCATGCTCTTCTTATGGAGCCTCCTCAACTTCCCATTCCGCGTAATTCGTAGAAGCCGGGGGAACATAAGTACGTGCGTCAGGTTCGACAGGATCCCAATCTTGATTGTTCAACATAATTCTCCAGGGATCCCCATTAAACTCCGCCGGTGAGTCCCAGGTATAAAGTCCGTTTTCGGCTTCATCTGCGACGAACCATTCCGACCATGCCTGATCAGGCATCCACGAAAATCTAATATCAGCATCAAGTACAGGCATTTCAACCTCATTTTCAATATAATAGACATACACCGTGTACTCAACCGCGTAGGCTTCATTAAAACCTAGTCCTAAGCTAAATGAAATAATTATTAACATAAGGACTGTTTCAAACAACCTGTTAACTTTCATACGACCTCCTTTATTAAGTTTTGGGGATTTATCCCCTGTTTAGGAGGTGCTGGCAGATTTCAAACAAATCCACCAAACACCGTGATACAAGCGTGCTAACTTCACAAAAGGCTAAACACGCAAGATTTTTACTACTTATTTTCTAACATTTCCCAGTTGGAAAATCGTATGCAAGTGTTTTATTATTAGTAATATA
>CAYLYZ010000004.1:0-97585 GCA_964387885.1 uncultured bacterium
AATAGCAGGGGGGGAGATTGAGCTCCCCCCTTCTATTGAAGGGGGGAATAAAAAGGGGGGTTGAGTCCAGTCGAATAACTGGTAAATTGTTTTAATAAGATAAAATGAAACCAAAACGTAAAATAAAAAGACTCCCCGTTGTTGATCCTCTGCTGCGAGAACGTGCAAGAGAACTAAGACGAAATCAGACTGATGCGGAACGGAAGCTCTGGAAGCATATCCGCTCTCATCAATTGGGTAAAAGATTCCTGCGTCAAAGAGTTATTGGTAGATATATTTGTGATTTTGTTTCTTTAGAATATGGAATTGTGATTGAACTTGATGGTGGACAGCACTTTTCGAATGAGGGGAAAAGTAAAGATAGAATTCGAGATGAATACTTGATTGGGCTCGGATTCAGGGTGTTTAGGTTTAGTAATGCGGATGTGATTGGGAATATTGATGGTGTGATGCAGGTTTTGATGATGGCTGTTGAGGCTACCCCCCCTTAGTCCCCCCCTGCAAATAGCAGGCGGGGGAGATTGTTTTCCCCCCTTCTATTGAAGGGGGGAATGAAAAGGGGGGTTGCGTTTGTCCGATTTTGTATTGGTGATGTTAAATAGGTATTGATGTTGGTTTTATGGCTACCCCCCCTTAATCCCCCCCCTGGAAATAGCAGGCGGGGGAAACATAAATCCCCCACCGGAAAATCCGGTAGGGGATTTGTACTCAATGAAGAGATCGATTATCGGTTAGGACAGGTCTAAGCGACAACCTTTGCCAGAATATCTTTTAACTCTATGACCATGAAGTCTTCATTGTCAAGAGTAAAATCATTGGTCCCGTACCTTTTATAAATAACCATATCACCAACTTTCAGTGATTTTTGAACTTCTTCACCGTTACCAACAGCTAAGATTTCACCAGTCACGGGCTTTTCGGTAGCTGTGTCCGGGATGATGAGGCTGCCATATTTTTTCTCTTCGGCGGTTGTTGCCTTAACAACTACTGTATCGCCTAATGGTTCTAATTTCATGATTTATCCTTTATTAAATCTTTCTAAAGTCAAAGTTGAATTTTCAGTTTTGTCCGGTATGAACAACTATTAATACATTCCGCCCATACCACCCATACCACCACCAGGAGGCATTGGAGGCATTGCTGGTTCTGCTTCTTCCTTCTCATAGACGACTGCGTCAGTCATGAGCAGAAGACCAGAAACTGAAGCAGCATTTTCGAGGGCGCAGCGGACGACCTTAGTTGGGTCGATAACGCCGGCAGCCAACAAATCTTCATACGTATCGGTACGTGCGTTGAAGCCAACATTACCTTCGCTGTTACGAACCTTGTCAGCTACGACAGCACCATCGAATCCGGCGTTGATTGCGATCTGGCGTATGGGTTCTTCAATGGCGCGACGGACAATCTTAGCACCAAGCATTATGTCACCTTCAAGTTCGAGGTCATCAATTGCGTTCTCGGAGCGGATTAATGCTACACCGCCACCAGGGATGATGCCTTCTTCGACTGCAGCGCGGGTTGCGTGAAGAGCGTCTTCGACACGAGCCTTTGTTTCTTTCATTTCAACTTCGGTAGCAGCACCGATGTTCAGGACTGCAACACCACCTGCCAATTTGGCGAGGCGTTCCTGCAGCTTTTCGCGGTCATAGTCTGAGGTTGAGGCTTCGGATTGCTTGCGGATTGTTTCGCAACGTCCTCGGATGTCATCTGTCGAGCCGGCACCTTCTGAGATTATTGTGTTGTCTTTGTCGATTACGACATGCTTGGCGGTACCGAGGTCACTTACAACTGTGTTCTCAAGTTTGAATCCAACTTCTTCACTGATCACACGACCACCAGTCAGGATTGCGATGTCTTCTAACATTGCTTTGCGACGGTCACCGAAGCCCGGAGCCTTGACGGCTGCGATCTTCAAGGTGCCACGAAGCTTGTTGACGACCAATGTGGCGAGGGCTTCGCCTTCGACATCTTCAGCGATAATGAGGAGACCTTTACCCATCTGGGCGACTTTCTCAAGGACGGGAAGCAAGTCTTTCATGACAGAGATTTTCTTGTCATGGATGAGGATCATTGGATCTTCGAGGTCTGCTTCCATGTTTTCAGGATTGGTGATGAAGTAAGGTGAGAGGTAACCGCGGTCGAACTGCATACCTTCAACGAGTTCTACCTTGGTCTCTGTACCTTTGGCTTCTTCGACTGTGATAACGCCGTCTTTACCAACTTTTTCCATTGCTTCGGCGATCAACTTGCCGATGCGGTCGTCGTTGTTTGCGCTGATTGCGCCGACTTGTGCGATCTCATCCCAGTTTGCACCGATCGGCTTTGACATGCCTTCAAGCTTTGCAACGATAGCTTTGACACCGGCTTCGATTCCACGCTTGAGATCGAGGGGATTTGCACCGGCGATGACGTTGCGTAGGCCTTGTGTGTAGATAGCCTGGGCGAGGATTGTTGCGGTTGTGGTTCCGTCACCGGCGACATCGGATGTCTTTGAGGCGACTTCGCGAACCATCTGGGCACCCATGTTCTCAACCTGGTCTTCAAGGTCGATTTCCTTGGCGACTGTGACGCCGTCCTTTGTGGAGGTCGGTGCGCCGAATTTCTTGTCGATTAAGACGTTACGGCCTTTCGGTCCGAGGGTTACTTTAACAGTATCAGATAATCTGTCAACTCCGCGCTTCAGCGCCTGGCGAGCATCGAGATCAAATAGTATTTCTTTTGATGCCATGTTACATGCACTCCATAATGTTTGTAACTAAAATTTATAAAAACTACGGTTCTTTTTTGAAAATGTTAGCACTCAATTACGATGAGTGCTAACAGGACTATAAATATATACTCCAATTAGTGATCTGTCAAGAAAAAAACATCGATTTAAGAAGAAAATCGATGTTCCGATCGATAATCGGAGTATAAGTTCTTTCTTCTAACACTGACGGGGGAGGACGGACATTCTTGTCCGTCTTTTTAACCGGTACATATAAGCGGACAGGAATGTACACACTCACCAAACCAGAGAAGTATAATATCAAACTGTCGTAGATTTTATTTGTTCCCGAATTAATCATTGTTGGATTCAATTCGAGAATTAACTCGCAACTTGCTTCTGCTTTAATGGATTCCTGCCAGGTTTCAAGGGCTTTAGCCCGTAACCTGGCTGTATTTAACCTCCAGGTTACGCTTCGCTTGAAGCCTGGAGGAAACAAAAGACAGATTCCTGTAGAACTTCACTCCCCACAACGACGCGACGAAGTTATTACAGTCCTTAGAACTGACTTGTCAGGCTAACCTTTATCCCTCTGAACGGTGGTACCCAGCGACATAAGCCACCTGCACATCCCAATCCACCACGGTCATAACCGTAGAATACTCGCAGCTGGTGTTGTTCCATAAAATCCGCTGTGACCAGAATAGCCGGCCAGTACATATCCTTGCCCCATATGTCACTTTTCAGCCAACCTTTGGGTCTGGCACCTTCCGTTGCATAGGGATCGTTAGAAATATCCATTGTAGCGGTTATTGTTCCAAAATGCGATTTCGCTAAGCCAATCAATATATATGCTTCCCTGATTGCACCCCAAATAGCTTTATCATCAACCCAGCTCGGAGTTACGTATTTATCAAACTGGAGCTCCCCGGTTAGACTAAGTCCTCGAATCCGCCACCCATAATGCATTTCTGGAATCCGCCATTCATAAAGAACTCCTGCGCCATAGCGGTAATTGAGGGCGGTGTTTTCCATATAGCCACCCTGAAACAGCACCCTGTCTTTCCCAAGAGGTGCATATTCAGCAGAGAAAAAGGTGCTCCAAAAAGGTCTCTGAGCCAGATCTAAGGAGGGCAGAAATTTTATTTTTTCCTGGTAACTCGATTGGTTGACGTTGAGATTAAAATCCCAATCCTCCCATCGGTATGTTAAATCTGCCTGGAGACCAACATCGTTCGTGAAATGGGTGGCTGGTTTGTTACGGGAGAATAAGTGCATGATATTCTCCGGGAACACCTGGGGAGGAAATTGCAATGCCGGTACCACATAATAGGGAAAACGATAGTTCTTATAATCAATAAGAACAGCCCAGTTAAGACCAAAAAACTCAAGAGCACTGTAAAAGCCGTGAGGGTAGGTTCCGTAGAAATAGGAATCAGTGGAGTAACTGACATATGCGCTTCCAAAGTCGAAGATGTACTCGCCTTCAAGTCCCCTCCGGTCAATAGCCTCATGTCGCAAACCATCGTCGAAATGTATTAAGCTGCCTCCGAGTTTCAGACCAAATGGGAATCTGTATGAAAGCATCCCGCCACCGGCAGCTTCCTGAACGGTATTGGTTGTGTCTACTTCAACTCCCCGGAAGATAGAGGCTTCAAAGTTCTTATAGTCACCCTCAACCACCAGACCTTCCATACCACTGTCAAAATTCAGATCTATAGATTCCAACGATCCCAACAGCAAACCCCGTCCCCATTCCTGGTAGAAATCTCCACCCTTTATATAGAGGTGATCGGTCTGATACTCGACCGACATCTTATCGAACGCAGCCAAACCATCAAGGCGTTGACCGTATTCGGAAGGCATCAAATATCGCTGTCTGACGTGAAATCGGAATTTATCAAATGAAGCAAACAGGTCAAGATAGTTTTCCAGGAAATACAAGTCATCGGAGAGTCTCATCTGAGTTTTTGCAGGTCGTCCGTATCGAATTTTGTTTTGCCCGGTTAAGCTTAATCCTGAAACCTCCTTTATAGGAAGAATAGAAAACAGAAATACAACAAGAAGACCGAATATTAATAACTTCATTAATCTCGAATTATTCATTTTCAGAATCCCTGCTGGAGTCTTGCTCACTCGAAGAGGTGTTTTCAAAAAGTTGAGCAACTTTTGCTTCAATCTCAACCTCGTCCCCCGGAATATAACCGAGATGGGTATATACTATCTCACCAGATGCAGATATCAATACTGTATAGGGAGTAGCAGTTCCTCCGAACAATCGTCTCACTTCCTGCTTATTGTCGAGCAAAACAATGAAATCATAATTCGAGCTTTTTATGTACGGTCGAACCTTTGCAGCACTTTTCGGACTATCAGTGGATATTGCTAATATCTGCAATCCATTGTCGCGGTACTTTTTTCCAATCTCATTGAGCAGAGGCATTTCATGCAGGCACGATTTGCAGTATGTTGCCCAGAAATCAATGAGAACCGGTCCTTTTTGCAATTGATCAGAAAGTTTGACTTTGTTTCCATCCAGGTCTTTTAGAGTAAAATCGGGGGCAGTTTTCGATAATCCCAAATGTGAATTCGTTAATATAATTAGCAGAACTAAAATAATTAATTTGCGTGTCATGTTTTCTCCTGAGTTAGACTACATTATGTAATACAGTGATAATGCATTGTAATTAGCAAAAAGAAAGCAAATGATTCAATTTATTGATAAATGTAGTATAATTTTCCAAAGTCGAATTTTCCGATTTAACTCAAGAGAGATTAAAATAGTATGCAATTTCTGATGGAAGATTGAGGTTAGAGACAATTACTTTGTACATTAAAGTTTGTGTTAATCATTTTAGTTCAAACTTTTTCTGTGTTTTTGAGAAATGGGATTTTTTAATTTATGGAGTGCATATATTATGTTGATGGCAATGCATATATTGCGCAATTTTCTTAAGTGCACTGTGCAATTATTGAGAGTGCTCTTTCCTGTTCGATTTTCATCAATTATACTCTAAATCACTGCCACAGGGCATAAACGTAGTTATATAAATGACATTATATATGATTAATCTTGTTATTGAAGTGCGGTTGTTATTTTGGCACAGCGATTGCACAGACTGAAATAAATGCATTAAGTAAACCATTTAATTTTTCAGGGAAGAGAATCATGTCTCGAACAAGTTTTTTTGTAAGTTTATTTCTGGTCAGCATCATGACTATCAGCAGTGCCTTTGCTACGCAGCCTACATCGTTTTGGCCAGAAACACAACAGGTGCAGTCGACACAAGCCATTATTTCCCAGGATGGGGAATCAACTACCTTAATAGGAACTTTCAATCCATCTACAAACGCTCCCGTCAGAGTGCGTGGCGGATTTGAGGGAGTAATATATTCCGGAGATGCAACAACTGCTGATCTTTCGAACTTCATCGACGATTATCCGGATATGTTCAAAGTAGAGAGTGAAGACTTAGACGTCATTCATGCCGGTGAAATTCTGGACAGGACAAATTTCACAGCACAACAATTAGTCGATGGACACCCGGTACTGGGCACACGAGTTATACTTCGTTTCGGAATCGATGGCAGCCTTGTAACCTGGGGTGCAGATATTGTAGATGCAGATGCTGAATGGACATCTGATATAGGCCTGGACAATGCAGCGGAAATTCTTGCTGATTATTCTGATATGGACAGGTTCAATGTCACAGCATCTGAGAGGATTTGGGTCAGGGATGGAGCCAATATTAAAGCTGCGTTCAAGATTCATCTGATGGGTGCAACTCGCATTGAAAGAATCGTTGGATTGGTTCTCGCCGATGGTGGTGAAGTTGTCGGAGTCAGTTCCGAAGTTTACCATGCTGATATTTCAGGCGAAGTCCGGGGTCAGGTTTTACCACGGAACCTTTACACTGATCCTGAAGAGCGTGTTATTGCTAATCAGTTTGCTTCTGTCAGTGAAGACCTTCGTGGAATAACTGACAGCGAGGGACTTTATGTGATAGAGGATCTCGAAGAGGGCATGCAGGCTGTTGATATGGTAACCGCAGGTCCTTATGTTATCGTGCAGAACGCAAGTCTGATGGATGTTATGATGGGTGGTCAGGATGCGTTGACATTTTACGAACCTCACACTGTTACCGAAGGTATCGATGCTCCCGGTGAATATAACTTTTCATGGGATGTTGAAGGTGGGGATGTTTCAGTAGCAGGAATTAATGTCTTTTATCATGCTAACCTTATTCGCGACTGGTGGGAAGACATGGATCCAGACCTGAACATCATTCAGGAACAATTCCACATTTATCCTGATCAACGCGGTCCGCAAATGGAGACGAACGCTGGATTTATGCCCGGTGATGCAAGGCTGGGATTTCCGAACATGATCATGTTCGGTTTCGGTAACAACCAGATGAATAATTTCGGCACCATTGCAGAAATTATTTACCATGAGTATACACATGCTGTGAATGTCGAGCTCCTCGAACAACAGCAGGAGGGAGAAATTGGTGCCATGCACGAAGGGTGCTCAGATTATTTCGCAGCTACAGTTGTTAATTCTCCTGAAATGGGGGCTGGTATCTGGGTGGATCGTCCGGATGAAGCTTTCCGCAACCTGGACAACGACCTGCGATTTCCTGAAGACATGGAACAGGACAATCATCACAATGGCCTTATAATCAGTGGAGCGTTATGGGATATGCGTGAAGCACTTGGTGCTGATATAGCAGATCCGCTGGCGCATTACGCACGCTATGGCAGTCCGCGGTCTTTCGACGATTTCCTGAATGAAATATTACTGCTTGACGACGATGATGGTGATCTTGAAAATGGTACACCAAATTGGGATGAGATAGTCGCGGCTTTCCAGCATCACGGTATTGGTGAGGATTTGAACAATGTACCTGACCGATCGGTCGACTACAGCGCAATTCCACATAACCTGATGCTCTCAACACCATATCCGAATCCTTTTAATCCACAGACTAAGGTCAGCTTCAATCTCCCGCATCCGGGTGAGATATCGCTCGTCGTCTATGACATGTGCGGAAAAGAGGTCATGCAGGCGGCTCAAGGTTACTATGCAGCAGGACAACACAATGCTACCGTCAATCTGGTCAATGAAGCAAGCGGAATGTACATCTTCAAGCTCCAGGGAAATGGCATGTCAATGACTCGCAAGGCGATGTTGTTTAAATAAGAAAATTTCAAGATAGAAAACTCTTTAATAATCCCGGGAGCCGATTGTTTCCGGGATTATTGACGTTTTGAATAGATATAAACCTATCCCCGTACATGATTGAGTGTTTTTCAGATACATTAATCATATTTCCTCATAGATCCTTGTAGAATATCAATATTAGAGGGTATATTCCGATTGTCCGGTGTTTACCTCATCCTTTTAAACAGGGTTTCATAGTAATAAGGTTATGTTGCTATATGATTGGAATTGGATTATCCGGACTGAATGAACTCGCTGGAAAATTGAAGTTTATTGCGATTGAGTTGTAATTATATCCACTTTCGTAGAGGAAAAACATCATGGTTCGTTTCACCGTTTTATTGGCTGCAATGTTGATCCTGATCATAAATTGCGCGATTGCAATCACAGTAGACAACAACTCTTCATTTATATCCGAATGTCCCGTTGCTTTCACCGAAAATCGCGGTCAATGGGACAAAAGAGTTCTGTTCAAAGCGGAAGCATCCGGCGGTTTAATCTGGTTTATAGAGCGGGATGGCTTTACGATTCTCTACACAATACCGGATTTAAATGTTCCTCCGGATAGAAATCCTCGCAATGCTGACCTTCCAGAGGAATTGCAGGATCTTAAACCCAAAAAATACCCACTAAGGCATCACGCACTCAAGTTCAGGTTTATTGATCTCCAACAACCCTCATTCCTTTATTCTGATATCCCTGCCGGTTCAATTAGCACGACTCCAGAGAACCGTTTATCATGGGACAATAACTACTTTTATGGCAACGATCCGTCCGGATGGGTGCCCAATTGCGGTAACTATAAACGGGTCACCTCTCGCGATGTGTGGGATGGAATCAACATAGAATGGTACTCGGTAGATGGTAATATAGAGTTTGACTTTATAGTATATCCCAACTCAGCACCTGAGCGGATCGGCTTGCAGATTGACGGAATAACTGATAAGTTAATAATGACTCCCGATGACCGGGAGGTGATGTTGCCGACATCTCTTGGGGCATTGCACCTGATACTGCCCGAAGCATGGCAAGTGGCTAATAACGGCAAGACGAGCGAAATTGGGGCAGCATTTGAACACCTGGGAGAAAACAAACTTGGATTCACGTTACCTGAGGGGTATGAACCTGGCAAAAAGCTGGTAATTGATCCAATGGTATTCAGTACATTTCTGGGAGGTCGTTCGTATGAGGTTATAACATCGGTTTTCGCAAATCCGGACAACTCCATAGTAGTAGCAGGACGAACAAGAAGTCCGAACTTCCCTGATTCGGAAGGAGTAATTCAAGATGAGTTTGCAGGTGGTGATAATGATGCATTTTTCAGTTGTTTGAATGAGGATTGCAGTGAACTTATATACAGTACTTATCTGGGTGGTGAGGGTGATGATATTGCCAATGCAATAATCCATGATGGCGCAGAGGGCATTTATGCAGTTGGAGTAACAGATAGCCCCAATTTTCCAGTTGTTGAAGGATCTTTTCAAATGGAATTTGGAGGTGGAAATTCCGACGGTTTTATGGCGCATATTTCTAATAATGGTTGCGAATTAATCTACAGCACATTTATAGGAGGTAGTGCCAGAGATGAAGGCGAAGCTGTGACCGTTATTAATGCGAATGAGGTTATCATAGCCGGGGAGTCAAATAGTCTCGACTATCCGGTCACCGAAGATGCATTTCAGATTGAACATCGTAATGATGAGACAACCAGAGATGTCGTAATTTCATATCTTAATCTCGAGAATTCAGAGTTAGTCTATAGCACATATATAGGTGGCCGGTCGAACGATGCTGTCAGAGCAATTATACCCGCTGATGATGGAGGTGTGATATTTACCGGACGAACGATGCAACGCAGTTATCCCACTACTGAGGGTGCTTTTCAAGAGGAGGTTAACGGGCATTCCGATATTTTTGTAACCCATTTAAGCGAAGATGGTCAAAGACTGATTTCAAGCACGCTGCTCGGAGGGGGATCAACGGAAATTGCAAACGCAGTAATCCAGGACGGGGAAGGTGGAGTGGTGCTGACCGGTAGTACACAAAGCAGAGATTTTCCTGTTACGGAAGGAGTTTTTCAACCCGAAAGAGGTAGATTGTCCGATGCCTTCATAGCCCGTCTGAGTGGAGATGGTAGAGAGCTCATTTGCAGTTCTTACCTTGGAGGAGGAACTATTGACGAAGCAAATGCCATTGTTTCGGACGGCTTCGGCGGATGGATTGTTGGCGGAAAGAGCGGTAGTGATGATTTCCCCTTCACGGAAGGTGCATTACAGACAGAAATGCATGGTATCTACGACGCATTCATTACAAGAGTCAATGGTGATCTCAGCCGCATGATCTACAGCAGTTACCTCGGTGGGGACGAACACGATAACATCTTTGGTATAACAACTCTCGATGACGGTGATGTTGTGGTTGCTGGTTATACACAGAGTGATGATTTTCCAACAACTGATGGTGCTTTTCAGGAAAGAGGTCCTGGGGGGGGAGATACATTTATCACCCGGTTTTCCGATTTGGCTTATTTATTATGGGAAGAAATTCCCGAAGGTTATGTAGCTTTTGAGAGTGAGATGGTAGAATTTGACCTGATCGGAAAGAGATCTGACGAAGGTGGTGAATTGTCTATTGTCTTAAATTCCCCAGACCTCCCTGATGCTGCGACAATCGAAGATCACGGCGATGGAAGCGGAAGGTTTCTCTGGCAGACCGATTTTCAGAGTGCCGGAGAATTCACTGCTGTTTTTACCCTGACAGATGGTGAACTTGAGCTTGAAACAGAAATCCAGATTATCGTCCTCAACGTTAATAGTCCACCACGCTCTTTTGCAATGCTGGCTCCAGAGAATGAATATCGTTTTTTATATGATCCTGATTCATTAGCAGTCGTGGATTTTATCTGGGAGGAATCATTACAGGATGAGTCGGATACAGACAGCATTCGCTACAGGATAGTATACACGGTTGGGGAGAATCGATATGCTATCAGTTCTTTAGATTCAACCCACTGTGAAATTTCAATTCAGGCACTTGCTGATTCAATGGGATTAGATCGTGAAACCGATATTACTTTTTCCTGGTCTGTCCGGGCGAGAGATTCTGAAGATCAACGTTATGCCTCAAACCAACCCTGGACATTCACAATTCCTGCACTCGGAGTAGATACAAATCTTTATCCGGATATACCGGAAGAATATTTCCTGTCCTCAAACTATCCTAATCCTTTCAATTCATCCACGACAATTGAGTTTGGAATTCCAATTGCAGGAATGGTTGAACTTTCGATAACGAATATAAACGGTCGCAGGATACATTCTTTAGTTTCAGATAGGTTTCAGGCTGGACGCTACAGGGCTGTTTGGGATGCAGTTAATCATCCGACGGGGGTTTACCTGGTCATAATGCAATCGGAAGAGTTTAATACCTTTCAAAAGGTGCTGTTAATTCGTTAGTTTGGGTGATGGTGAGCGGACTGAGGATGTTAATAATCCGCTCTGTGCTCAAGGTTTGAGGAGATATTGACGTCGCGCCTTATGAACCTGGTGGGCTATCGCGGCCTGCCATTCAAATCCAGTGCAGTTATCTCCTTATTCAATGTGTCTCTCCGACTTACACGAAGATATACCTACTACTGTCTATAAGAATAGTTTGCTACAATATCACAGGAATTCTTACGGGCACGATATTCGTACCCGTAAGTTTAAAGACACATAAAATCACCGCACCAAAACCACCTTCCGCATCACAGACACATCCCCGGCATCCATTCGCACGATATAAACTCCAGCCGGAAAGTCAATAGCATCCCACACAAACGTCTGATTACCTGCCCCGACATTCCCGTCGACCAACCGGGAGACCTCCCTCCCATTGAGATCAAATACAGAGAGTGAAACATGATTTTGTTTAGGTAAATACATCGACAACTTAACCGCTGAGTTAAACGGATTGGGACTCGCCGGATACAGTACCGGTGAGGTTGGCAGATCTACTAAATCTGCTTCATTTGCAGTGAATGACCACTCCTCCACGTTGACAGACCAGCGTATTGTGTCAGCATCTACACCGTCATAAACTATGGAGGTAACCATAAACTGTCCAACCTCAGGAAATGTCAATTCTACACCTGGAGTATCGTCATCTATTAGCATATCATTGACATACCAATCGTAGATAAGCGAATCGGAATTCTCGTTAAAAGGAGTGATTACGAAGTCTTGAGTTGAGTCAACATAAGCAATCAATTCAAGATCAACGGGCCACCAGGACCATATTGATGAATGGACATCTATTAACCAGTTTACCTGTTCCGAAAGTTCACCATAGGTAACGGTTGCTTGTAGTTCATGCTCGCCTGCTTCGTTGAAAATTACTGAGACCGAGTCGGATACACCAATCTCCTCAATCTCTTGATTTCGGTGAGTTAAAATCCAGTTATATTCAACCTCCTCACCTTCAGCAACTGCAACTTCGATGGAGAAATCTATCGAGGTAGTACGTCTGACAGACAAAGAATTTTCTTCAGGTGAAAAACTCCGGAGGAAAAAATCGAGTACCTGAACGTTCCAATTGATTGTTGTTTCCATTTCTCCATCGGAGATTGCACAGTCTATTTCAAAGTCACCCGTTGCATCAAAAAGAACAATAGCTGAGGAGTCAGTTGAAAGTGTATCCTCTCCCTTAAACCACATATATCGAAGTGAATCTAACTGTAAATCAATTGAATATACTGCGAATAACACAGTATCCGGTAGAGTTGAGAATTCAAGCTCCTCAGGTGTATAATCAATAATGATAGGTCCCGAACGTTCCGGGATTAATTTCATGATAAGTCCATCGGTGTTGCCTTCCCTATTCATAGCCCGTCCACCTGCAATAGTTGACTGATCCCAACAGGTAACAGATGAGAAAAATTTAAAAGATCCATCACCATAAATTCTATGCCAGATTTCATTACCACCTGGTTCTACCTGAAAGATTACTGCGCAATTTATATTTGAACCAACTAATGAGTATCCACCATCATTCAACCTGTTTATTGATTCGAAACGATCAGCAAGATTGTCATTACCCCAGTTGAAAAGACGATGCCACTGTATCTCTCCCACTTCATTCACTTTAATCATTAATCCATCACTTTGTCCTGCCTGGAATCCAGCAATTGCGAAACCGTTATGACTGTCAGAAACCATATCTCGGACAAATGGAGAGGGACCAACTTCAATGAGATTAGAGAAGATTATTTCACCGGCGAAATTAATTTTTTGTAACCAAACCAGATGAGGTTCATTTCCCCTCCAAGAGTGTCCAAGAAGCATAATCCCACCCTCAGTCTCTCGCATCGCATAGAATTCATCACGTGCTCCACCTTCGTATTGTCGACTCCAAATAACACCGCCATCCCTATTGATGCATACTACATAACCTTGATCGTTATCATCGAAACGGCCTCGACCCGCTAAAACAAACTCTCCACTCTTTAGCTCTATAATAGCATTACACTGACCTCCACCATATGATCTTAACCAAATTTGTTCACCATCGCCGTTGGTCATTAGAGCTGTCATCCCCTGCCTGCGAGTATATCCACCAGAAATAAATCCTCCCTCGTCAGTTTCAATAATTGATGTAAGGAACTCATAAACATTCATGGTTCCGTATGATCCCGACCATTCCAATTCTCCCAGATCTGATACTTTAACAATCCAGAAATCAGATGTCGGATCTCCAGCTCGTGATGTAACTTTTGTATAACCGCAAGCGACATAACTACCATCAATTGTTAAATAGATATCATTGATGCATTCGTAATTTCCAAAATTATAATAATGTACCCACTCGGGATCGGGTTGTCCCATTGTGAGTTTAATCATACAAAATATAAGTAGTATTAAAATCTCTCGAGATTTCATACAATTCTCCATTTTTGAGATAAATGAAATCAAATAAATTCCATATCACATGCTTTGATCCCCTGTAAAAACAGGAGATCAAAGCGTAATGGTACAATTCAATCCTCTGGATCACGCATGAAGAAAGTCTGAATGCCTGGGTCATCGAGACTTGCAATTGGATTGTCAATTGGGAATCCAGCTTCAAACTCCCAATCTTCCGTATCGTAAACCCATGCTTTCCAATACGTAGGATCACCTTCTCTTTCACAGTCAAATACTCCATTCGCATCAGTTTCGCCATCCTGTCTTAGTTCGTTGCCAACCTTCAATGAAACTGGATGATTTGCAATGCCATTTTCTCCTGCATCACATACAATAATCTTGTAGTAATTTGTGGCATATGCTTTTTTATGCAACAAGTGAATCCCTAAACCGATTCCTCCAAAAGTAGAAAAAATAACTAAAGCCCAGACTAATATTTTCTTGCGATTCATGATTTCTCCAATGTTGTTTTTTTGAAATAATTTATTACATTGGAGGTGACGGAAGGATTCCAACGGAGTCCTCCCGTACCTCCGTCGGGTATGCTCTTCTTTTGAAATGGTTTGGCATGCCCGACTTTTTTTACATAACGGTTAAAATTGTCTGGTCTTCCCGCATTCAAGTTGGGGCACATAACAAGTGCCCAACCTCCCTGATTTTCTTTGATCCTGTTTTGAGTAGATAAAATTCTGTATATGAATTTATGGATGAGACGAAAGGTATGGGCTTAAAGTTGTACAAACATGCAGAGACAATCGGTAATCCTTGCTTTAATGCAGAGTGGTAAGGTTTACACTTAAAGGCATTTAAGTCTTGGATTGAAGACAAATCAGCTCCTCCCCTTATAACCGGGTGGGGGGGGGAGTAATCTAAGTATTATCATGATGTTATCCGTCTAAGTAAACTTCTCAATCAGTTAGGTTTTATCTGAATTCAAATATTTATCGGTCATTTCACAACAAAAGCAATCTAATCATTTAAAGGTGAATTGTCAAGAAGAATAATCCACTTAAAAGAATATATTAATTGGTTTACAAATGCAATGATATCGCTTCTCCCGGACAGGAATTTCCAGTCTCTTTTACATGAAGTGATCAATGTCAGTAATCCTGGTGCAATCCCTCATTGCCTCGGAGCCCGGATGTATTTAGCCGTTATTGGAATATAGTATTTTTGCGTATGATAGTTCTCGAAAACCGGATACTCAAAGCGGGGAGTAAGGGCACAGCGCGCTGTGCCCTTGCTCCTAATAATTAGATGTAACTCGGAAAAAATCAAAAGGGATAAAACAGCCTGAAGGCTGTACTCTAAACTTTATTAACGTACTAAAACAACCTTCCGCATTTCAGACACATCCCCGGCATCCATTCGCACGATATAAACTCCCGCCGGAAAATCAATAGCATCCCACACAAACATCTGATTTCCAACCCCGACAATCCCATCAACCAACCGGGAGACCTCCCTCCCATTGAGATCAAATACAGATAGTGAAACCTGATCTTGTTTAGGCAAGTACAACGACAACTTAACCGCTGAGTTAAACGGATTTGGAAATGGCTCAAACAATTCAAGCTGTCGCGGAACAGGAGCTGAATATTCCGGATTATCCGCAGGATCGAGGACATGTACCGAGATATCAACGATATCCTCGCCATCGAAGGCGGTGTGATTGAAAGTCAATTGACAGTTGTAATCAAAGGAGATTAATCCGGTTGCATTAACCTGCAAGATCATGTCAACATCCGAATCTGCATCCAGAATGCCTGTCATTGGATTTACATCAAGCCATCCTATGTCCGATCCCATCTGCCAGATATCAATCCGGTCACCAACACGATTCAAGTAGTCATTTACCAACATGCCAAAAACCAGTCCAAAAGGACCCATGTTCTCGGTTATAAAGATTCCCCCCGGCTGACCAATTTGCTCGGTTTCGAGATTACCGACTAAAATCGTATCTCCGGTAAGGGTGTTCATCTTGTGAACCACCTTATCTTCAATCCCAACTTTATGGAGAATATATAGATTGCATTCATCCGGGTCTTCATTCCAATAAGCCATACCGGTGATTTCCCATCCAAAAGACATCTGCCTTCTGAGTTCTTCACCCTGTGTGTTAACAGCATAAATGACATTTGCATCATTTCCAATCCACAAGGCATTAAGGTCCGGATCATACGCTAAAGCCCGATTATTATTGAAAGGGCCCCTGAAAGAACTAATCCGGTTGCCTATTAAGTCAAATCCGAATATATCCTGTTCACCCGAACCCCAGATTAATGTCCCGTCATAAGTCAAATCTAACATACCTGTCCTGGAACGCCCGACCTGTTCCATGCGTCTCTGCAGACGTCCTACCGAATCAAGTACATATATCATACAGGGATTACTTGTACCTCTGCCTGATACGTAATATTCACCATTAATACAGGTGACGCCTTCAAGTTGAATGTCTCCGACAACAGGGGCAACAACTAATGACTGTATCATTTGGCCGATACCATTGTGGCCACCTACATAACCTTTAGAGCATTCCCATTCTAATTCACCATTTCCTTCGTTTGAAATGGTTAGTTCGACTTCATGTTCTCGTCCGGCTGCTAACTGAGTTTCAATGTTATTGCTTGAAATGCTGAATTCAGGGTGGAGAAGTTGTAAATCAAATTGTTCTTCATTATTCTCGGCAAGATGTAAATTTGTAATAATCAGATCGTTGTACCAACTTTTGGAAGCTATTAAGTTATAAGATGACGCCCACGCTTCGGGAATTGCCCATTCGCCATTTTGTGAAGACATCACTTTCTGTCCAAGGGAGGTTCTTATTAACACGCTATCGAGAGGTGCACCAGTGGCAGCATCATATGCAGTTCCACTAAGGCTTCCGGTAGGAGTGCTGCGGAAAGTAGTAAAGAGTACCGCCCGACGCGATTGAATTGGTGCTGATGTTACAGGATATTGATTCTCACAAGCATAGTTTATCCCTATTTTCCCATCAGGACTGCATATTCCGGTGCTGAAGAATCGCGGGAAATCACCCTCAATATCATTTGGGACTCTCTTGTATTGGCAGAGGATGTTTCCGTCTCCGCTCTCAATGGAATAAAAATCCGGATCGTATAGAATTACTTCAAAAGTTAGACCTTCCCCTGCTCCAACTATAGATGCATTTACCCATTCAACAACAAAATAGTGTTCATCAGCATTGTAGTAGGTCAGTATATCCTGATTATGATCGGAGACGTCGAGATTATCCCAGTAAGGGGCAATCATCCCAAAGGACCCATTGATCAATTGATCGAGAGGAAAATTGTCATACTGGCAGCATCGCTCAGTGTTCTCACCAAATGCTATAAATCCGTTTGTACAAATTGTAACTTCGTTAAATCTCTCACCATAAAATTGAAATTCAAACGGAAGATCGATCTCTATCGCAATATCACCTTCTATGTTGTCAAATGGAGAGGTACCATCATAATCGCTATCGTCATCGTCGGGATCTATTTCAATCCATTCATATTCCGGCGCGAGAATCCAATCGTTATCGGTATTATCATAACATACGTATCCATACTCATCCGGAGGCATTGGACCCCCCTCTTCTGGAACTCCAACCTGCAATTCAAAGAATACGGTATCGGGTACATTTTCTTCCCTTACCCTTAGAAGGAGCATCATAGGTGAAATTGTTCCCGGGACAGTAATCGAACTTCCATATACAAGGAATTCGTTGTTTGCAGGCGCAGATCTGCCAACGGAAATTGCCGGATATCCTGCCTCAGCTGATTCAACTAATAGGTCGGTTGAAAGAGATACTAATTCAGTAAGAACCGGTATTGAACGAACAGATCCGTTATTCCTGAGCACGATTTGTAGTTCCTGCGGATCGGCACCAACTATGTTACCACCGACAATCTCATGAAATTCGAGACTTGGTCCTTCGATATCGAGAATTAACGGGCTATTCCACTCACCCTCGTCGCTAATCAAGGACAAAGAAAACCCGGGTAATATTCCACCTGAAGCTGAATGGGAGACTGATACTTGTAACGGAGTTTCAGATTGAATGCTGCTTTGCGGATCTATCCTCCCGAATTCAATCATTTCGTCTTCAAATGTCAACCAGGGTGATTCACACGTGATGAGTGCTATTGGATTATTAACAGCCTGATTAGTACCGATGTTCTCAACCGATATGAAAAGGTCGAGAGTTTCTCCCGGATTGGGTGCATTATCGCGATTGCCATTTACTTCTCTGATATTGCTTATGAATGCCTGAGCAAATACCGGGTGATTTCTTTCATCCATATCCTGATAATATGGGATAAATCCATCTTTGGTTACAGTGAGAGTTATATCTCCCTCTAACTCACCATTTATTGGTATTGAACAGACACCGTCATTATTTGTATATCTACAGGTGAGCAGTTCTCCGGGTTGAGTCAAAGTAACCATTGCATTTCCAATTGGTTCGTCAACAGTACCATCTTCGACTGATACTTCAATCATATCTTGGTCATGCGACCAGATATCAGGGTGGGAAACTCTGAAATTTCGTGGTCTGCCCAGCCATACTTTTTGACCGGGTTCACCATACATTTGGAATTCTCGAATAAAATTCTCAAAACCGAGTCCACCGTCATAATCGAGATTTGCCATCCCATATCCTGCAGCCCAACCAACCGGGAGTTCTTCAATGAGTAATGCTCTTGCCATAGTTCCGATAAGTATATTGCATGATAGGGTATTCGGACTATGCTGTGTACTGGTCACGAAACTGGGTCCACTTAATTGGTCAGGAGTACCAACATTCCACATGCGATCAAGACTTCCGTGAGTATGGCCACCTCCAATCGGGATATAAAGGGGAAACACAGAATTTGTTGGAAACCGAGTGGGTATGGATGGACCTCTAACAAAGATTATATTACCCGGTCTTGATATAAAATTGCTGATTTCTTGAGATGACCTACCATGATCTTGAAGGTAATAATGTTCTGTAATATCACTGAACCCAGCTCGACGTTCAGCTGCGGCAATCCATTTCAGGGTATGCGTAATCGAATTCCGGAAAGATCCCACTCTCTCACTCACAACTCCGGCCCGATTAAACCAGTTAATATCCTGAGTGAATGGATCTTTTTCATAACCCAAAACGCGATTGATCACTACTTCAACTCGATCTGAGTCTGTTGCTCCCAATCGGCAAACTGCTATTTCAGGGATATGGTCATCACCACCACCATCAATCAATCCGTAGTTAAGGTCATGTCGATTTAAGACATGCGGATTGTTGAAAGGACCTATCAGGCATAAGTATTCAAGTGGGGGATCCCATTCCCTGTATGCCGGTATGACAAGCTCGTCATAAATGGTGATAGGATTGTTTTCTCCCCAAACAATTTCAACATGATGTCCGCAGGCTCGTTTCCAGTCAGCAAGTCTGTTGACATGTGGTTCCGCCGGTTCCCGGTTTATGCCTGTGCCAACTACAATCAGATAACCGCCATTTGGGAGGGGATCATCTGCATCATCGCGAGTAGGTGGATTAAGTGTCAGAGCTTGAAGGAATCGGTATGCATCCCGTGTTTCACAGCTTATTGATCGCTGAGATTCGGAACCAATATTTTCCTCATTTTTCGGCTCGAATCTCATTGCAACGGTGAAATGATTATGGTGCAGCAGTTGATTATTCTGTGAGTCGTATTGAAATGGATAGAGAGTCACCGGCACGAGCTTTTCACCGCGGAAATACTGTGAATCCCCTATTACTACTCTATTTTTTGGAAACAGACCTTCCGGTTTTTCGAGATTCACATGAGCATTATTCAATAAGTCTGAATCGTTCGGAAAGAACGGAGAGATTGGCTGACTGAGTGAAATTTCTTCGAAACAGTCCTCAAGGACGTCCGGGATGACTTCACAGTTTTCTGGTACTCTTACTAATCTTGTGACTGCCGGGAGATCAGGAAATCCTTCTCGCCCGATACGACTTTCCCCGATTAGTTCTACATCGAGATAGACTTGCTCCGCAGTCTCGACAGGTTTCAGAACCGGTGGGGGGAGGGTCATTGAGATTACTAATTCAGCCGAGCTTTCCGACTGAATATTAAAAAAGCTCTCCTTTGGGGCGGCAACCCCTTGTTGGGATACAAAACACAATAAAATCAGGATAAAAATAAATCTGCTTGACATAATCAACCTCTCTCTACATACAACATGTTTTTTTTCAAAGAACATCGGCTCCATCTAATCCCTGACTTAAAGATAATAATAAATACTATAAATATCAAGAAATATGTTTCGGTCAATTTTTTTTGAGGTTGTCCGATTATAGAGAGATTTGCATTCTCCTGTAGATTGGACTGTAGAATAACAATGTTTAAATATCCATTTTTTCGAAATCTTACCTTACTAACATCGCCTTCCTGTTCAAGACCTTGCCAGGGATCTCCAACCTTATTACATACATCCCCGACGGGATATTCGCTGCATCCCAGGTTGTAGAATAATCTCCTGCCTCCTGATTACTATTCATTAATCTTGAAATTTGACGCCCTTGGATGTCGAAGATATTTATCTCAACTCTCGATGCTTTGGGCAAGCCGTATTTGATATTCAGCGTTGAATTAAAGGGATTGGGATAAGCAGGGGTGAGGTGAAATTCACCGGGAATCCTACCGTCTTCCTGAACGTAGTCGGGTGATAGTAAGTCTAATGACATAATTGAAAGTCCGTCATTTGTCCACTGTGCAGATCCACCCTCCAGGGTTATCTCAGATCCCTGTTCACGGTCGGATTGCAGATCCCAAACATAAATCGAGAACTCTTCATCCTCGCTGAATCCCTCAAGGCTATCAGGAGTTTCCGGGTTATCACCGTAAGCGTTTAGTAGCAGGTTTTCAAATTGAATCCATACTCCAGCACCTGCGAGATTTCCATCGCTCCTGAAAAGACCGACTTCCCAACCTCCGGTAACCTCACCATATTCATTCCGGATATCTGTGATTACTATTTCATGGATCACTTCGCTCTCAGTGAAATCCATGAAGTGACGTGGTTCTCTGCCATTGTCTTCAGCGTCCCATACCCTCAGAGTAATAGAGGTTTCGACTACGTTTCTGTCCGGGTCATTCGAGTCAAACCTCAGCATTGCCAAGTGTTCTCCCCCTTCAAGGTCATCAGTATCGAAGTAAATCTCAATCTCCTGAGTTTCATCCGATAAAAGTGATCCCCGCTCAGGCCAGATCGAAATCCAGTCATTTTTTCTTGCGAGAAAATTCATAAACCAGCAGACCTCTTCACCCGCAGATCCCCAGTGTGGTGGTTCCCTGTGGTGTTGATGCTGATGACCGTCTGTAGTTCCTGCTACTATACAGAAGCCTTGACCATATCTATACACAACAATACCAGGAAGATGCTTTTCAGAGTCCTGCCTGACAATAACCTGATGCCAATCGCTATTTTCAATATTATCCAGGTCTTCCTGCTCGTAATGGGTATGAAATAGACTGTTGCCATTCAGTCTCCTGCCAGTTTGCCAGTCCATCATATCTGCCAGATAATTGTATTCCGGATGGTCGGGATTTTGGTTTGCAACCACTAAACCTCGCTGCGATCCTCCTCCGGCACGATATAATCCCCCCGGATGGACAGGAATTGGATCGTAGTTATTAGTTCCGCTGCTCGCGTAAAGCACACCACCATTATCCACCCATTCTTCAATCCGTTCGAGGTTTTCGTTATATGCGAAGTTAAATTCATCTTCCTGTTCGGTGTGGCATATCCATATCGCACCGAAGTTGTCTATCGGAAAGTCACCAAACTCATCTGATGAGAATCGTTCATACCTGAATTCATCCCCAATTTCGTCCATCACAAGTTCCCCGAGATCTCCTCCCCATGCCGGTTGATCCTGGAAGAAGGCAAATAATGTGCTGAATTCTTCATCGTTTGGCTGGTTTTCGTATTCGAGCGAAGTTTGCCATGTCAGTTCACGATTACCAGTATTACGAACAGTAACCTCGAGTTCATCCTCATTTTCGATTAGCATATGTCTACTTATTTCCTGAGGAGCAACTTCGATTTGCTGAACATCAGCCTCCCTGACTTCAATCGATACGAATATCACAACTTCCTCATTTTCCGGATCATTGGTAAAAAGAGTAATTTCTGTTTCGTGCAATCCAGGCCTAAGATACTTCGAATTTATTGTAATTGAAAAGCGCAGAGAATCTTCCGGGTTAACAATTCCCTCTTTTGGATTCCAATCGAATGAATTCATCGGATTATTAAGGTTGGAAAGAGAGCGAAGGTACCGCAACATTCCCTCACCGGTCGAACCCCAAATAAAATCATCCGGATTTCCATGTTGATGCCCATCAGTTGTACCTGAAACCACGCAATGACCGTTACCGTAATTGTAGTTTGCAACTATCGGCAATCCCTCTTCCTCAGCACCCATAACCATTACCTCGAAATAATCGGAGTTCTCAATTCTCATCAAATCCTGTACTGAATAACCAGCATGAGAAAAGTTGTTACCACGCAATTCAGTTCCGATATCCCATTCCATGAAATCAAAAAGGAAGTTTTCTTCCCTTGTCAGCATCGTATGAGCGACAGGAGTAAAATACTCGCTTCTTATCAATCCTCCGGGATGAACTGGGGCAACATCCCAATTGTTCGTTCCCGTACACATGTAATAAGCACCACCCGCAGCTACCCATTCTTCAATTTTTTCAATATTATTGTTGTAGGCAGCAATCCAGGCGTTTGGCTGCAGGTTGCCAATCCAGATAGCTTCATACACAGACAAATCCACCTCATCGAATGCCTCGGCACCCCTGAACCGTCGATAACTCAGGTCATTAATTGTCCAGAAGATTCTCTCAAGATCGTAATCCCAGGGACTTGTTTCTGCGAAAAGTGCAAATCGAGATCTACCAGGATCGCCTTCCCCAGGTCCATTAACGACTTGAAATTGTGATGTAAATTCAAGAACACTATTGCCTGTATTGTATATTTGTGTGTCTAATTTGCGTTTTTCACCTTGTACTACTGATGTAGCGAACACACCATTTTCTAAATCAATACTGATTTCCGGATCACCTTCAGGAACAGGTTCAATAAAAAGTTTTCCTGCACCGAATGTATTGTCTTTACCCCTCCTGCCAACATCAACTGCAAGGTGTTCGATATAGTTTTTAGCCTGACGAGCAGTCATTTCAGGAAACTGGGACATGATTAGGGCGGCAGCTCCAGCCACGTGAGGGGTTGATCCGGATGTGCCGTGGAATCCGTTATTACCATAAGTGAATGTCAATGCTCCGGTCATACCGCAAATATCGGGCTTGATGCGTCCATCGTAGGTTGGGCCAAGTGAACTGTAGTCCGTCGGAGCTATGTCGTCCTCATCCCAAACCTCATAGTGGATAGCGCCGATTGTGAAGCAACCGTCAGCAACTCCGGGGATGGTAACACTCCCTTCAGGAGTGCGGTAACCGAGCTGTTGTCTTGAGAACAGAGTAAAGTCAATGCCCTCGACACCGTCAAAATTCAATATCCGCACACCATAATTTCCTGCGTTTTCAGCTTCGAAATATATTGCTTCAGAGGGTTGATCATCTCCATCCTGCCTGTTGTTTCCAATATCTACAACTTCCCAGACTCCGTTATCATTTAACCATACCAGCTCGATATCATAATCAATGCCGGTTCTCGGATAGTCATCCCATGCAAATGTTATATTGATTGAGGATCCAGCTTGAATATTGTACATTTCGTCCGAATTCGGTCCTAAATGGTTTACAAAGATGTTTTCTCCCTGTCCGAAATTGTGGTAATCCCCTTGTTCGCGACTGTCAAATTCAGCACGATAGTGGGTTTTTGCATAATTGCCTGCTGATGAAACATAAAGCAGGTCATTTTCCATAGCGTCATTTATAATTTCCGAAACTCGATCATTTCCCTGATAATAGTCCCCTTCAGGCACCCAGTATGCTTTGGACATGCTGATCACATCTATCCCGTTGGCAAGGCACCAATCAACTGCGTTTTCCAATTGGGCTGCGCCCCATGATTTGACGAGGTAGAACTCAGCCTCAGGTGCAAAATCATACATTATCTCCGCGCATGCAGTCCCATGAGGATCATCATTATCATCAAAATCCTGACCTGTCGTGTTGTATTCGGTAAATTCAGGAAGCTCCCCTTCATCTTGCATCTCCCTTGCTCGATTGAAGCTATTGTCAAAAATGGCAACTCGAACACCTTCTCCAAATATTTCAGCATCATGAAACAGGTCACCTCCGGCCTGTTCAAATCCCTGAGTGGTCACATTTGTGTGAGCTCTTTGTGGCCTGTGTGCCTGTGATACAGATTCAAGTGAGTTTACAAGATCAACAAGACTCTCAATTGGCACCCAAATCTCAATGAACTGTTTTGATCTGGCGTAAACTTCAGCGTCAGCCTGCTTGAGTAACAAATCAGGAATTTCCTCAGCTAAACGATTCTGCCTCATCCTCAGCTCGACGAGGACTTTTCCATCATTGAACTCAACGCGTCTTTTTTGTCCGTATTTCACAGCAGACTCATATCCTTCGGATGAATTCAGATCAACTATATTTGATAAAACCGATTCGAGCTTATCGTGAGTAGGCTTTGGTGTGTATTTTCCTGAAACAGCTATTTCCGAACTTGCTTTATTATTAACAGGAAGGGCATCTAAATCTTTGGATTGAGCAAAAAGGGAAGTTGAAAAACAGAGAAAAAAAAGTACCACGAATTGTAATCGCATATGGAACTCCTGAAGGTTGCCAACTGAAGATACTGATCTAATCAGTACAATTTACATGATATGAAATAAACCGTTCAAAAACAAATGTAATCCATGAACGAAGCAGTTGGATGAAGGTTCGGATTCGGTAGGATAGGCTTTCCTGTCTGTCACTCACGCGCAAGCGTGAGAAAATAAGCTTTAGATTTTTACTGTTGGTTGAAGGTGATTTCTTTATTCTGAAGCTATTGTTTATAATCCGGTTTAAAGGTATTTTCGTATAGATACTTACGAGGTTTCTGGCTGCTTTCAAATGAACGAAGTGAATGCAAACTGCCAGATTACGCTTCGCTTGAAATCTGGCAGTAACTGCATTTAATTAACATGCGAAAATACTTCTCAGTAGCGTATGTCGAATCCGCCTGTCGGCGAGATGGTCGGGCAGGAATGGCCGACCTACTTGTTCGGGGACGATGTATTCTAATGATGTGTAAACTTTAATCCCTACCCCTGTGAACAAGGGTAGGGATTAAAAAAATCTAATTCTAACTAAAAAATGTTCCGATAACAATCAATGCCAGCAATGCCAATCCGACGAACAATGCCGCGAATCCGAATATGTAAATTGGGATGCGTAGCAATAAACGCATGGGTGGGACTTTGATTTTGTCGATTTTGCCTTCTTCTTTAAGCTGTTGGTACCACTTGCCTCGTTCATGTAACAGGTAGTGTTCACTCATGCTTCCGGTGAATATTACCTCATCAAACGGGAAGTTCTCGGGACGTAAGTGCTCGTTGAAGAAGTGGATTGTGAATATAAATCCTGTTGCAAGCAGTGCTTCTTCACTGTGGATAATATGAGCAGCGTTAATAGCCCATCCGGGAAGAATATTCGTGAAAAACTCCGGGAACCAGAGCGTCAATCCGGATACGCCGATAATAGCAACACCCCAGAACACTGCAAGATAATCGAATTTTTCCCAATATGCCCATTTACCGAATTGGGGTTTTTTAGCCATGCCGAGGAAATATCCGACGTGCTGGACGAAATCTGTAACATCATGCCACTGAGGAGTGAGGCTGTCTTGCCCCCAGAACATCTTTTTAAGAGTTTCCCGCTTAGTTTTCAACTGGAAGATTAGTTGACTTAAATGCAGTGTGAAATAGAGAAGTGTAAGAACTGCTCCTATTCTATGCAGGATGGCCATTGTGCGCAAATCAATCAGGTTAGTAGCCATCCAATGAGCTGCAGCAGACTGACTGTATTTTAATGGCAAACCTGTCAAAGCAAGTGTCAGGAAACTGATTATCACAATTACATGCAGCCATCTGTCATAAACGTTAAACCTTATATAACGTACTTTTTTACTTTCCGGATCAATCTTCTGTGGCCCATGCTTTATCCGGTGGATAATAGCTCGTCCAAACCACAAGAGGCTATGAATTCCAAACACCGACAGCGTTATTCCGAGCAACCAGACCATAAAATGATGAATGACACTCAGAATAACATTCTCTTCCTGAAACATTGGATCGTAATGCTGAAGCATCCCAACGAAGTTCTCGTTAGCATCCTCGTGACATCTGCTGCAGGTTTCGATGATGTGTTGACGTGAAATAGTTGATGCTGGGTTGTCTGATGGTAAAATCAGGTGATTATCGTGACATGAAGTGCAAGTCGCGAATTCTTTACCCTGGTACCCCAGTGAATAATTCTGCCCGTGATATGTACCTAAATATCCTGAGATAACATTGGGATTAAGTTGGAATTTTAGAGAAACGTCATAGTCACCATGACAGGAGCTGCAAAGCGATATTACTGATTGACCATCAAATTTACTGCTGATGCGTTCGACTTCACGATCGCCATGGCATGTCACACACGTCGGAGCTTCGGGATGTCCTTTGCGGTTTGATATACCATGTGCACTTCGTTCATAATCACGATTCTCTTCAGGATGACAATTCTTACAGCTCATCTGCTCTTTAGCAGTTTCGAGATGATCCTTATCTGATATTGCCCAGTGATATAAGTGGCACTCCGTGCAGTTTGCAGCGTCACCGTTGGTCTTAACCGTCATAATCCTGCCGTGGGCGAGATTATCCTTTTTATGCCTTGTTTCCCCATGACAACGATTACATGTATGCGGTAGATTTTCCTTAAAGATAGCGCTTTCGACACGCTTCATTTCGGTGTGGTGTCCCGTATGGCAGGCAACGCAAGTCATCAGTCTGTCATCAACATCAGCTTTGCGATGTATTGTCGAATTGTGTCCGGGATGACAACGGTCGCATGTGGCGTCGAGCTTATCGATATGAACAGGAGAGTTCGGATCATCGATAGCATATAACTCATGAATACCATGACAATCCGTGCAAATCGGTGCTTTTACATTACCATCCTTAACTTCACTATAATGCTTGGAATGAAGATAGTTCTCCGATTGTTTCTGATGGCATGTCACGCATTTGGCAACTGTAAAAAGCCGCCAATCCGCCGGTAGCATGTTGGCACCTTCACCTTTTGTGTGAGCGGAGTGGCAACTCGTGCAGTTAACTCCATGTTTGCCTTTTACATCAATGCCTGTGAAGTGAATCGACTTTTCAAATTGCTTACGCTGTTCACTGTGGCAGATACCACACACAGTCCGTGTATCTGCTTCTGTGGTAATCCGGTGTGTTCCGTGGCACTGTGTACAGCCTGGGATACTCGTAAATCCCCGTTTGGCGAGATGGTCATAGAAGCCTGACATGTAAACGTCGAATGCATCCTCATGGCAATCCGAACAGTTTACAGCGGGAAGTCTTTCAGGATGAGGGTAATCATCAAAACCGTCAAGTGTCGTGTGGCAATCAGTGCATGAGAATCCTTCATGAACGGATTTATCGAGCATTTCCTGATTTGCATAAAGTGATGTTTCTATCCCTCGAACCGCTCTGGTCAAACTCTCGTCATCATGACAATCCTCACAAACCTCGTCCTGCGAAAAACATGGATATGAAAAAAGCAGTAGAAGAATGAAAACGAGATGTGAAATGTATAGCTTTTTCAAACAAAAACCTTCTGAAGTAAAACAACCGAGCTTTCGGCAAATCAATTAATATAATGATATAACCGAAGGTCAAAAATAAGTGTGAAATCAGGTAGATTTCACACTTACTCAAATGAAACCAATTACGACCAAAATTTACTTCAACACTCCTCGAAAGTCAAGGGTTTGTAAGCTTGATTGTGAAAAGGAACTCAATGTCATTGCAATAATCAGCTTTTCTATAGAACAAAGTGTAGCATAAGTGTAAAGTAATAATTATTCGTAATTTGTTTACACATTGTTAATCTTCAATCTCTCCACCCCAGCCATATATACCTCCAGATTGAAATTAGATTTCCGATACAATCCGCGAAAATTTCACGAGTTGTTTCCTCAAGCAAATCTGACTGGAGGTTTTTGGGATCGTCGAGAGGGAACAGTTCAAGTGAGCGTTGTTTTGTCTTTATGCACAGGTCAATCATGAAATTCATTAAACCGTATTTTGGTATTATTGTGGTTTTAATAATTCCGTTTTTATCGCAGTCATCAAGCGTGAAGGTAACTGCATCCGAGTAATTCGTCGGTTTTGGATCCTGTTTACCCCATGAACGTTCGATTATTTTTTCTTTTATTGCAACCGGTACAGCTGCTTTTTCCCAAATTCCTTCAAGTTTTCCATGAGCGCTTTCTTTTAGATACTTACCTTCAGGTTTATCAGTACCAGATCTGCGGCTGGGATCGGTTTGTTTCTTTTTTGGAGGATCGTCACGAAGGTCGCAGTGCATGGGAACGTGAGCATCAGCAATATAATGGCTGAGTAACATAAACTGATAGATTATCTGTCGAAGTTGGAAGCGGTCGTTATATTCACGCAGCTTTGCCATATTCATTATCAACTGTGCGACATGATCGACACGGAATGGCAGAGCGCCCCCGAACTTGTAGTAGGTTATTTCGTCTTTTATGTATCGGGGCTTTTCAGTCAGTCCATGATCGGGAAATTCATTATCGGTAAAAAGTTTGAAGATATGATTAGGATCGTTATCCTTGAGAACATCATCAGGCGCCCAACTGGCTTCGCGAGTAACATTAAGGTAAAACTTCATTATTCGTTGCAATTCTTTAGCAACAGCGCGTTCTTTAGATTTGGTCCTGCCTGAGACTCGTCTACCGCTCGGGTATTGGAGGTTATCAACACTCTGACGGATAAATTCGACGGCTTTTACAGCGAGGTAAATGTGAGTATCGTGTTTCATTTGGGTACTCCTCTTAATTAAAGATTGTTGTTTAACTATTCGAAGATGTTGTTTATTTATTCTCCGCAATATATTATTTTCTAAGAGACATATGCAAGCATTAAACATCACTAACTTTAAAGGCAACAATTTCGGGAATGCTCTCTTCTACCATCTGATAAACGAATAACCTACAGTAATCCTTCCTGAGCATCTTGAGTCAGGAAACCCAGTTGATAAACGAATAACCTACTGTAACACTTCCTGAGCATCTTGAATCAGGGAATCCAGACCAATTATATTCAAAACCCCTGACTATACATGGAGAACCAGGGTTACTACATTATGATATTACTTTCTTATCCATCAATATCCGGCACGATAGATCCTACCCTTCCGTATACAAATAGGATAATGCTATTTCTGCTACATTTTTTGCTGCACCTGCTTTTTCAAGTGACAGCCGGATTTGAGTATATTCACTTAGGATATGCTCTCTGGTTTCTGAATTTTCTAATATTCTATTTACTTCAGTACAAATCTTATCTACTGTAAAATCATACTGTAATAACTCCGGGACTATTTTCTTTCCGGCAACAATGTTAACCAGAGCAATCTCTGACAGTTTTATCAACCTTTTAATGATGTGATAATTGAGAAATGAGGTTTTATATATTACAACTTGTGGGGTGCCGACCAATGTCGCTTCAAGAGTTGATGTTCCCGAACAAACAATCGCTACGTCTGCTTTGGCAAGCAGCTCGCGGCTTCCTTCGTATACTGAGAATTTGGCGTTTGCTTCGACAGCATCTTTGAAGATTTCATCTGACAATCCCGGAGCTTTTCCAAAGCCGAATTCGAGACGCGGGTGAATTTCACTGAGTTTGATCGCCGCTTCAATTAATGTATCAATATGATTTGAAACCACTGAGAGCCGACTCCCCGGGAGAATCGCTACTAACCTTTCTTTAGATTTCTCCCCTTCCCGGTCTCTATACGACTCAAGCTCGTCCAACAGTGGATTCCCTACAAATCTGGCTTTGATACCTGCATCCCGGAAGAGTTTCTCTTCGAAAGGAAAAATTACAGCCTGATGGTCTATCACACGTTTGATTTTCTTAAGTCTTCCCGCACGCCATGCCCAAACTTGTGGGGCGATGTAATGAATGATTTTGGGAGGATTGTGGAGTTTTTTTAACGACTTTGCGAGATTGAGGTTAAATCCGGGGTAATCGACGAGGATAACCAACCGGACGTTCTTCTCCTTAACTCGTTCAATTATTTTCTTCTTCAATTGGGATAGTTGTGGTAGGATTCGGGGCAGACCGCTGAAACCCATGACTGCAAGATCTTCAATTTCAGCAAACAGTTCAACCCCCTGCTTTTTCATTTCCGGTCCACCCGCACCGAAAAACTGCAGATTGGGATCAATTGTTTTCAGCTCCGAAACAACCGGTGCCCCGTGAAGGTCTCCCGAGACCTCACCAGCAATAATAGCCACATGGTGACTATCCGAACTCATGCAAAATTCTCATTTATGACACTCACTATCTGCTCTGCAAGTTTTAGAGCTCTCAATCCATCTTCACCGGAAACAGTGGGAGGAGTACCGTTTTTTATCGAATTGCAGAACTCAGCCAGTTCCAATCTCATTGCGTCATCTGCGGGTGCTTCTGTTCTTCTCATGAAGATTCCCCGATTATGCTTCCCAACCTCCAACGCTCCGAGATATTCCACATTGTCCGGGATAGATTCTCCATCAGGTGTAGCACCGACGAACTCACAAGTTCCCTTATTCATATCAAGCGAAATATACTCATTCTCACCGAACATGCGGAGCTTGCGCATACGTTTAAGTGAGATGCGACTCGCTGTAACATTGGCAACCATACCGTCTGCAAACTCGATACGTGAGGTAGCGATGTCGACATGACCGGAAATGACACTGACACCGTTAGCGTGAACATGGACAGGTTCGCTGTCGGCAAGTGTCAGGATTAAGTCGAGATCATGGATCATCAAATCATGAACTACAGCAACATCTACACCGCGCGAAGACCAACTGGCAAGCCTATGCGCTTCAATGAATCTTGGCTTTACCTTCACATCTTTCAGAGCCCTGAAGGCACGGTTGAACCTTTCGATATGTCCAACCTGAATAAAGGTGTTGTTTTCTTCACCTAACCTTATAAGTTTCTCACCCTGATCTACGGAAGCACAGATAGGTTTCTCAATAAAAAGTGGTTTCCCGGCTCTCAGAATCCTGCTACCAACATCAAAATGAGTTGAGGTGGGAGTTACAACATCAAGTGCATCTGAGTTGTCAATAAGATCATCGAGGCTTTTTGCAGGTCTAACCTTATATTCTGCAGAAACCTTTTCAAGTGTTTTTTGATCCGAATCCCAAATACCAGAAACTTGAACTCCTTTAAGGGTAGTCAAATGATTGAGATGCCGAGTTCCTAAATAACCGACTCCTGCCAATCCAATATTTATCATGTCAATCCTGTCTAACTTACCTTTTTATCTTTGAAGCTTGTTTTAAATTCGTGTCTCTATGCCGAGACATTCCTGACTTAACTGCAAGAAAAGGAATTTTCTGTCTGACTTTTGTTTTGAGAGAGATCAGGCAGAACAATTGGTTTGTCCTGCCTGATAAAAGTACACGTTCAACCTGCACCTCAGCATTGAGGTATAACTGTCAATTTAATTTAACTTAAATCTATCATCAAAATCATCGTCGGATAAAGAATAGTATCCGATGAATCCGAAGTTTCGACCGGTGAGATGCAATTTTGCTACGGGCTCACCCCTGAGTGATATCGTACCACTTCCACGTCCGTCGCTACGAATATTTATCTCTCCCGCGATCTGTGTGGTGAAGAAATTCCCGTTTCGGTCCCACAAAGGGTAAGAACCGGCTATTACAACTCTCGCAGTGTGATCATCAGGATTGATGCTGAAGTTTTCAATTCTTATTTGCCAGTTGATTCCTACCCATTCTACAAGAGTAACTGTCCCGACTCCGGCACCTTCAAATTCAATTTCTAATGGGATTATTGAACTCAGGTCGAACCAGCCATCAACATTTTTAATATCCTGGCGACTGTTCGAGTATTCAAGAGTTAAATTTCTTGCTTCGCTACTTTGTCCATAAAACTCATTTGTACGTAAATCTAAAAATGACCGAATTTCGACAAGAGTATAATCAACACTTGAGGGGCTGCGAGAAGCATCGGGCATCACCTCTCTATCAAACCTGAGGAAATAGTGTTTCCTATCAAGAATTGATTGATAGTATAACGTATAAAGCTCGTTGGTTACTGAGTCCGGAACAGTTAATTCCTGCCAGTTACCAATAAGCATATCCTTGTAGTTGCTGGTTAAAGCAGATCGATCGAGATATGTTGCTGCCTGATCGGTGTGTTCAAATACTTTATTCAGAACAACCACACTCGCTTGAGCAACAGAGGATCTGTCCCGCTGTGAAGGCTCAAACAAATAGCCGACTGGCTGTTCTTCACACCCCGTTATAAAGGTGCTGGCAACTAAAGCAAATAACAACACTACAAAAACAAATTTCTTTCTCAAATTACGCATTATCTATCCTGAAATCTCTCGGAATTTCCTGTTATCATTTTAATGTATGATTATTAAACCTTACTGTCAAGTTTTCGACCATTATTACTTGTTAAACAATTCGATTTGGATTCTATGGATCAATGAATTTCACGAAAACGACAATCAACTTGACACTGCTACATTAAAATGAGTAAATTTAACGTCTAACTTAAAACCGTTCTGAATCTATTCCTGCTTATTCAATACATGTTGAATATATTAGGGAAGTAACAGAAATTAACAACCTCATCTTTAAGAAAAACATTGTCAGATCAAACCTTGCCCGAAAATATCCCGCATGCAGGAGAAAAAAACAGACAATCCGGCAAAGGGAATGAATGGATTAAGATACGCGGTGCGCGTGAACACAATCTCTGCAACATTGATATCGACATTCCGAGAAATAACTTAGTTGTTATCACTGGAATATCCGGATCTGGAAAATCCTCCCTTGCTTTTGACACGCTGTATGCAGAAGGCCAGCGGCGATATGTAGAGTCACTATCAGCATATGCGCGTCAATTTCTCGGATTGATGGAAAAACCGGATGTCGATCAGATAGACGGGCTATCCCCTGCCATTTCTATAGAACAGAAATCCGGTGTTCGCAATCCCAGGTCAACCGTTGGAACTGGAACTGAAATATATGACTATCTCAGGTTATTATTCGCACGGATTGGCAAACCTCATTGTCCTTCATGCGGAAAATCAATTAAGCGTCAATCCGCCCAAGAGATTATTGACAGATTAATGCAGCTAAAAGACGGTACAAAGCTGATGATATTAGCACCGGTTATTAGAGGTCGCAAAGGGGAGAACCAGGAATTATTAAGAACTCTCGCCGTAGATGGTTTTCTGCGGGTCAGGATTGATGGAGAGATGAAAGAACTTGACGATGATATTCGTCTTGACCGAAAAAGGAAACATACAATAGAAGTCGTTGTAGACAGGTTGATTGTGACTACAGGATCTCGAGACCGCCTCGCAGATTCAATTGAATTGGCTCTGCGTCAGGCAAACGGACTGGTGATCGTGGTTTTCGAAGATGGGAAGGAAGATCTGTACAGCGAACATTTTGCTTGCCCGGATTGTAATGTCAGCTTTGAAGAATTGACTCCAAGGCTGTTCTCCTTCAATTCACCCTACGGCGCTTGCCCGACCTGCACCGGATTAGGTATCAAGATGGAGATTTCAGAGAGACTTATTGTACCAGATCCAAAACTTTCTGTCGCTCGAGGTGCTATACAGGCTTATAAAGGCATTGGAAATGGAAGCTGGTATATGAGGCAAATGCAGCAAATCGGCGACACTTATGGTTTCAAACTGACTACACCATTTGGTAAACTCTCCAAAGTACACCAGAAAATAGTTCTTTATGGTACAAAGGGAGATAAAGTTCGGTTTAAATATGTCAGCTCAGATGAGAAGACAGTTTGGGAACACGAAGGTGAATGGGAAGGTGTAATTCCCAATCTGACGCGCCGATATAAGCAGACCCAATCGGGGATGATTCGCGAGTGGATAGAGGATTTCATGGAGCATGTTCACTGCCCGGAATGTGACGGTCACAGATTAAAGCCGGAAGCAAGGGCAGTAACCGTAGGCGGCATCGGTATATCTCCACTGTCCGATCTTTCAATTAAGGATTGTGCCGATTTCTTCAATAAACTTGAGCTGTCAGAGCGTGACAGTAGAATTGCATCCCAGGTAATAAAAGAACTGACAGCTCGACTGGAATTCCTGCTCAATGTCGGATTAGGTTATCTAACCCTGTCTCGTGCAGCAGGAAGCTTGTCCGGTGGTGAAGCACAGCGAATCCGACTGGCAACTCAGATCGGAAGCGGACTAGTTGGGGTAATGTATATTTTAGATGAACCATCAATAGGATTACACCAGCGAGATAATCTTCGCCTGTTGAAAACTCTAAAGCGATTACGCGACCTTGGCAACTCGGTAATAATTGTTGAACATGACCGCGAAACGATTGAGGGAGCAGACTGGATTGTCGACCTCGGACCTGGTGCCGGAGTTGAAGGCGGAAAAATCGTAGCTGAGGGTAATCCCGAAAAAATCCGATTATGTGCTGAATCGATAACCGGAAGATTTCTAACCGGATCTGATTCAATACCAGTTTCTGAAAAGAGACGTAAACCCAAACGAGGTCATTACATCCGGATTCAGAATGCAACCGGGAATAACCTGAAGTCAATAAACGTCGCTATCCCATTGGGATTATTTAATGTCATAACAGGTGTATCCGGATCTGGAAAATCATCATTGATCGTAGAAACACTTTATCCGGCTCTTGCGAAAGAAATTTATCGAGGTAAACACAAAGCTCTCCCGTTTGGAGCAATTAAAGGAACTGAACGGATTGATAAAGTTATTGAGATTAACCAATCTCCAATTGGTAGAACGCCGCGTTCTAATCCTGCAACTTATACAGGTCTCTTTATACATATTCGAAACCTGTATGCGACTCTACCTGAAGCTAAGGTTAGAGGTTACAAACCAGGTAGATTTTCATTCAATGTTAAAGGTGGTCGATGCGAAGCATGTCAGGGTGGCGGAATTATTCGAATTGAAATGCATTTTCTCCCGGACGTTTATGTAACCTGTGAAGTATGTAAAGGAAAGAGATATAATCGTGAAACTCTTGAAGTAAAATACAAGGGTAAGACCATTTCCGATGCACTGGATATGACTGTATCCGAAGCTCTGGAATTCTTCAGGGATGTCCCGTATATAAAACGAAAATTGGATACATTATCTGGTGTTGGACTAGGCTACATAAAACTTGGTCAACCAGCAACAACACTATCAGGTGGTGAGGCTCAGAGAATAAAACTATCATCTGAGTTGTCAAAGGTAGCAACGGGAAAAACAATTTACATTCTTGATGAACCAACAACCGGTCTACACTTTGCGGATATTAAGAAATTACTGGAAGTTCTGCAGCAGCTGGTTGAAAAAGGCAACACAATCCTCGTGATCGAGCATAACCTTGATGTTATCAAATGCTCAGACTGGATAATCGATCTCGGTCCGGAAGGTGGAAATGAAGGTGGGAATGTCGTGGTGGCCGGATCTCCTGAAAAAGTGGCCAGGAACTCTACTTCATTTACCGGTATGTTCTTAAGAAAAGAACTGCACGACTGATATGTGCTTTGAATACATGTCCCATTGAAAGACCTATCAGATACCAGAGGAGGCTATCATTACTCCTCGTAGGTCTTGAGACTCAGTGGTATTTTTCATTTGACAAATTATTAATAAAATTTCAGGATGTTCAAATTGATTATATTCCTCGAAGTTTCTGCAAAACACACAAAGTATCTCATCATTGATGATTCGGTTTTTCGGTGTTGCGATGGAACCTTAATTATAAAAGGAATTTTCACCTGAGGAACTTGCCAGAGAACTTGACAATAATGTTAAAAATGTTTACTATAGTTCATAAGACTGACGAAAATCTTCAAAAACCTCGGAGAAGAAGATGAAAAAAGTTATTTTAATTCTGCCCGTCCTACTCTTAGCACTTATGTTCAGTTCATGTGCTGAACCCCCTGAAGAAGAAATTATGGCCGCTGAAGATGCTATAAAGAAAGCCCTTGAATATGGAGCTGATGACGCTTCACCACGTCTCCTGGAAAAAGCTCAGAAGTTGATGCAGGAGGCAAAGATGCTTAATGAACAGGGAAAGTTTAAAGAAGCCCGACAAAAGGCTGAATTTGCCAAAATTCGCGCTGATAAAGCTCTTATGAACACACAAAGATTAGAAGAGGCCGCAAGACAAAAGAACGATTAGTCTCAAATCAGTTCAAGACTTTTAGGGAATCCTGAGCAGAAAACTGCTATAAATACGGCTTTCGAATTGTATTTTCCGGAATGCCGTATGGATTCCCAATTTAGAAAATCGGAAATTCTCCGATTTTCTTTCTCTTATCCCACTACAACCCTTCTCTCTCCGTAATACATTCAAGAAAAAAACAGTTAAGTCCAGGAATCAAAACATTTGATTCCTGAAGTTATCATGTATCTGCACGCACATTTCCGCATTGCTGTAAAGGGAATACCCATAATACAACAATAGGTAATGTCATTTTACGTTTCAGACTTGCGTTAATATTTTGATATGATTAATTTTAAATACAAGCTTTTAATACTCCCAATTTCCATATTGGTCGTGTTGATAGCAACTATACTTACAACAGGGGTAGATAAGACTTTGGAAAAAACTGCCAATCGGCATCAAAATAAACTTGCCGGGTCAATTTCACCATATTTACTTCAACATGCTGAGAATCCGGTTAACTGGAATCCCTGGGGTGATGAGGCTTTTGATAAGGCTCGCAAAGAAAATAAACCAATATTTCTTTCTATTGGATATGCTGCCTGTCACTGGTGTCATGTTATGGAACGGGAATCATTTGAAAACGAAAAGATCGCAGATTACCTGAATGAGTATTTCATCTCAATAAAGGTTGACCGCGAAGAACACCCGGATGTCGATGAAATTTACATGTCTGCGGTTCAGATAATGACTGGTTCCGGAGGCTGGCCACTGTCGGTATTCCTGACACCGGATTTAAAACCATTTTATGGGGGGACTTACTTCCCACCTGAAGATCGGTTTGGTAAACCGGGATTTCTTCGTGTACTCGAGCAAATAATTACCGTTTACTCTGATAATCCTCAACATATCACAAATACCGTTACGCAGATAATGCAGGGATTAAACTCGATAAACACGAGGAATCAAACTCCGGGCGATTACAACTCGAGTATTCCTGCAAATACCACCGCTGCAATTGCGAGAGGATATGATCCGCATTACGGAGGTTTTGGAAAAGCCCCAAAATTCCCTCCAACAGGACAATTAGATATTCTGCTGAAATCTTATCATTCCGGAAGCCAACCGGAATATCTGAAAATCGTCGAGAATACACTGACAAAAATGGGATTTGGCGGAATCTATGATCAGATGGGTGGTGGTTTCCACCGCTACTCGACAGATGTAGAGTGGCTTGTTCCTCATTTCGAAAAGATGTTGTATGATAATGCTCTTCTGGCTCAGAACTATCTCGATCTATATTTAGCAACGGGAAAAAATACATACAGAGAGATTGCCCGTGGTACTCTTGACTGGATTCTCGATGAAATGACCGACGCTGATGGCGGATTTTATTCATCTCTTGATGCCGACTCTGATGGAGAAGAGGGATTGTTCTATGTTTGGACCAAAGATGAAATCTCATCAATCCTCAGTAAGGAAGAGAGCGATATATTCTGCATGCGATACGGGATATCCGAACAGGGTAACTTTGAAAATGGAAAAAACATCCTGCATATTGTCTCCAGTTTGGATGACCTCTCCGTGGAATTCGGGATTGAGAAATCTGAGCTTGAATCAAGATTAAAAAAAATGAAGCATGATATGATCCGGTCCCGTAATGACAGAATCCGTCCGGCTACAGATGACAAGGTTTTAACCGATTGGAACGGTCTAACAATTGCTGCTATGGCACAGGGATACAGAGTTCTCGGTGAAGAGAAATACCTTGATGCTGCAAAAAACGGTGCAGATTTCTTTATGGATAAGATGTGGGATGGCAGGACTCTTGTTCACAGTTATCGCTCTGGAAAGACAGGAACTATTGGAATTCTCGACGATTATGCTTTTCTTATTGAAGGGTTAGTTGAATTATACCAGACCGGTTTTCATCCTCGCAGGCTTGAACAGGCATCACAATTATCTGACAGAATGATAGAACTATTCTGGGATGAGAGAAATGGGGGATTCTTCGAAGTGCCCGTTGGTCGGACTGATCTTATTCAACGCAGAAAAAACGGGCATGATTCGTCAGTCCCGGCTGGGAATGCAATTGCTGCTAAAGTACTTTTAACTCTGAGTCAATTAACTGGTCAGGATGAATACCTTGATTATGCTGACCGAACAGTTCGCGCATTTGCGACAGAAATGGCTTCATATCCAGCTGCATATGTTCGATTATCCGCTTTAGTCAATGTTTTGACAAATCCGCTTCAACAAATTGCAATTGTCGGAATCGGAGACCGAGGATCGGGAAGTGAGTTGGTGAATGTGGTTAATTCATTATATTTACCGGGAACTACTATCGCCTTCAGTGCTAATCCGGGTGGTGACGGTATTGATTTGCTGGAAGGCCGATATCCGGTGGGAGATAAACCTGCAGCATATGTCTGCACAGATTTCACCTGCAGGACACCAGTCACAGATCCGGATGAACTTCGTAAGATATTAATAGAAAAAGGTTGATCGTGAAAAAACTCCTTAGAACATTGGTGCTGTTAAGCCCACTTTTGATATTCATGCTGGTATGTCAGTCTGCCGCGATTGAACCATCATTTGAAGATAAACTCCCATATCCCCGAATTCAAATTACCGAAGCAAATGGCACAATTAAGACTGAGTTTTCAGAGTTGGATGGGAGAATATCAACTGATTTCCCTGAATTTAGCGACTGGCAGGTATACCGTTATGAGGTAAGTAACAACATTGCTCTCATGGTTGGAAAGCCTACCCCTTTGGTGAAGAATATTAATGATGAGATTGAAATAACATCCGCAGTTAAGGGAATATTCTCCCAATTGAATGATGAGCTCGGATTAAGCAACCATCATGCTGTAATCTCACAAATAAACAGACCTAAGCAACTAATCGCTGTACTAATACAACCGGAAATCAACAATACACCTGTTTATGGTGCAAATGTCGTATTTACGCTTAACCATAGAGGTGAGTTAGTATCTATTAAAGCAAATGGATTCGGGGATGAAGTAATTGGATCATTCGATTTTGGTGAAACATCTGCAATTGAAACAGCACGTAAACTGACCGGAATTTTCAATGGTGAGATAAGGTCATCTGAAATATACCTGCCCGTTATCACCGACAACCAGGTTAGCCTCCATGCAGTATACCACATAGAACTTGATTCAAACAATCCCGGGTACCAGCCTGAATTGTTCCTTGATGCACAATCCGGTGATGTTCTGGCTTCTGAAAACCGGGTTTATTATGACAGGGTAGAGGGTCAAATTACCGGTTCATACCAGCTATTCTACCCAGATGGTGAGGGTGGTGATGCACCCTTCAGAGATGAGCTTATTACCTTAGCCCCAAACCAGGGATACTCCAACCGGAATGGTAATTTCTCTTTCGATGTTGATCCTGATGATGCACCCTATACCTTAATAACAACGTTACGCGGTAGATGGGTGGCGGTTACATATGAAGATGGAGCCAACGCCCGAATTGACTATCGTGTGAATCGTCCCGGAGAGGAAAATCCGGTCTGGTCAGACGATAACTCCCGTTTAGATGAGCGCAACCTTTACTATCACGCCAATTTTATGCATGCCTGGTATAAGGACCTTGATCCAAATTTTAGAGGGCTTGATTTTCCAATTGCCGCAATCTGCGAGTATGAAAACAACTATAACAACGCCATGTGGTTTGGTGGAGGGATGGCATTCGGTAATGGAAATGTACTCGGCAATTTAGCTCTCCATGCAGATGTTATTTATCACGAATACAGCCACGGTGTAACCGGAAGAATGTATCAGCGGGGAAACTTACCATACAGGGATGAACCCGGCGCAATGAATGAAGGCTGGGCGGATTATTTCGCATGCACTAATACCGACGAACCCCAGATGGGAGAGGATGCCGATGGTGGCGGACAAATGCGCAGCATGGACAACGAATATCGATACCCTGATAACATCCGTGGTGAGGTACATTGGGATGGTCGTATAATCGGAGCTGCTATGTGGCACACCCGAGAAGAATTAGGCCGCGAATATAATGATGAATTAGTCCACTACGCGAAGTACTTACAATCTAACAGATTCCTGGCTTATTTTGGTGATATTCTGCTAACGGATGATAACGATGGCGATATTACCAATGGCACTCCCAATGATGAGGTTATATACGAACAGTGGGGAAGACATGGAATCGGACCGGGACTTACACCGAAATTTGTTGTTGAACGGTTTGAAATGTTTGATGACAATGAAAATGGTTCAGACGGAAATGGAAACCTCAGATGGGAACCAGGTGAAACCATAAGGCTGGAAATAGACCTTTTCAGGCCCGGCTCCTTTTATCCTCCTCCCACAGAGAACACATACGTTGAGCTATTTACAGATCACCCTAATATTACGCTGGTGAGACCTATTGTAGATTACAGAGATTTCCGAGTCGGAGATCATTTCTCCAGCGATAGACCACTCCTTTTCAGCATTGATGACGATGCAGAATTAAGTTTTGCGATGTTCTATTATACTATTTTTTCCAATGATGGTGAATTCGAACGCACCGATTCAATTAGAATCCCAATCGGCACTCCATCAGTGCTGTTAGTTCGTGATGGAGAAACCGATATTGATAGAACCGAGCATTATGAAGCTGCGCTTGATGAAATAGGTCTGATCTACGATGAAATCACAACCTGGAACGAACATCCCAGGATAGAAGATACTTTCAACAATTTTGAAACTGTTATCTGGTACACCGGCGATTCTAATAGAGATGATAACATACTTTCAAATGCTTCTGTAAATATGCTCGAAAATTACCTTGGTGAAGGTGGTAATTTACTTTTAACGGGACAATCCGCAGCATCGGTGAGATCAGCGCAACAGTTTCTTATCAGTTGGCTTGGTGTAATCAGTATGGAAGATTCGGTTTCCGGCAGAGCAGTTATCGGTGTTGAGAACGATCCGGTTGCACAGGGTGACACATTATTATTACTTGGATCACCAGGAGCGAGAAACCAGGTCCGTCCGGGAAGTATAATGGCTATGGAACCTGCTGAAGAAATTTTTCACTGGATGAGAGTCCCTGGAAATCCCGCATGCGGAATCCGGAGGATTGATCCGGACACGGAATCTAAGACGATTTTTCTGAGCTTTGGGCTTGAGTCTGTAAGCGGTGCCGGGGAGACTACCGCCAGAGATGTAGCATTACGCAATATGCTTGAGTGGTTTGATGTAGAATTACCAGATCCTGACTCAGCACCTGCCAGAGTAGATGTTCCGTTTTCATTCGAGATTTTCAATCCCTATCCAAATCCGTTCAATTCGGTTGTAAATATGCCTTTCAGGTTGAATAGAGCTGAACAGGTTACGTTTTCAGTCCACGATCCGACGGGAAGACTGATGTGGTCTGAATCTTCCGAATTCCCGATTGGCAATTCGCAAATTTCGATTGACAGCAGTAGTTGGGGAACAGGGCTGTATTTTATTAATGTGGTGACATCCACTCAGAACCGAACATTTAAAATTATACAAATAAAATAGCGCCGAACTGCATTTAAGCAATCCGGCGCTTGTAGCGGGAACGGGTGAGAATCGAACTCACCGCGGATAGTATTAGTACCCGCCGACGGATTTGAAGTCCGTGGAGCACACCAGCACCCATCCATTCCCGAGATATGTGGAGTAGCGAAGCCATGCTTCGCGCAGTACAATTAAATTCTTAGCGCGAAGCATGGCTTCGCTACTCCAGATCACCTGTAATATAACAAATTCAGAACAGATTTTTCAATCGATAACCCAAACATCCACACCAAATCAGAAATCCCAGTCCGGATTCGCCCTTGGAAGCCTGATTTTTCTGTCCAACCCATTCAGCAGATCCTCAGGTGCAGAAAGGTCATCACTAAAAGCCAGAACACTGGCTGGTAAAACGCCATACCAGAGACGGGTGAACGCATTAACTGAAGCTTTCATCGTCGGCAGATTTTCATCTCTTCCTTTTTGAGCACTGGAATTCTCACCAAAGGTCACTACATAAGAACCGGCAACACCCCGCCATTCGATCTTGTCATCAAGATATTTCTCAATAGGATCTGTTAAATCAAGGTTAAACCTGAGATCTTCACCAGGAAGATGAGTAACGGATAAACATTTTTCAATATCACAAATCCGCATCTGCCGCCAGGCAACAGCCTTAGTGATGTTCTCAAATTTAGATTTCTCCGAAAATGTCCTGTAATACACCGGCTCGGCAAGTAAGTCCTGAAATTGTATTTCAGGAGGTTCAAGCATGGTTATCAACCGAATCTGATCCCCAAAACTCTTCATCAGTGCAAACAGCTCCATCAGCTGGTCATAATTACGATATATCATCCACTGGACTTGATAAGGTCCGCTTTCCTTTCCCAGACCTGTCATCCAGATGCTGTGAGTTAATTCACCCCGATCATCGCAATAACCCAGTCCGAAACCAGATTTTGACCACTCCAGTTCCGCTCTGGTGGGGGCAATAATCGATGCATTAACCGAACCATGAGATCGTTTACGCTTTAGTCTTGATGCATGAATCCTGTCCAAATCTTCAATGGACAATCGGATCGGGACACACGGTTTTGCATTTACTTTTAAATTCTTTGGTGAGAACCTGATCAGGTTCTCGTAATTACTGGTGCCGTAACCGAGCTTATCGTAATACCCCTGTTCGAAAATTCCAAGCCCACTTACTGCTGCACCATCCATTGCATCAAGAGCTATTTTGGTTGCAGTTAATCGAGCAGCAAGTTTCTGTTGTCTGGCAATGAGACTTGTAGTGACACCCGCTATACAAGAGAATGGCAGCTTTTCTCCAAGATAATCGATATCTCCGAGCCAACTCACAACAAGGCATTCCGGACGATCATTAACGTCAGCAATGATAGTTCGCCCTCCCTCAATCAGCGTATCCATCGGCTTTGGATTGCCTTTCTCAATCCAGCCGACTTCCAACCAGATCTGGTTCACTGCTTCCTTGTCTTTCTTCGGATCGTATTTTCTGTAGTTCATGATTAGGGTTGTTCTTTTGAATGCAAGTAGCCCGGGAGCGATGCATCCCGGGATTTTAATATTGTATCCCACTAATATAAGAAAAGTTCCAGCCAAGTAAATCTCTAACATACTTTACTGTATATTAATTTTTTCAATTGCATTCTTTTAGCATGTCCCTTTTTGTGTAAATTTCACATTATGTGCATTTATTTGAATTTATGCAAATGTGTGCACAATATACTTGATATTGTGAAATGGTGAACGTATATTATACCAAAACAAATTGTGAAAACATTTTCAAAGTGACATGAACCATAAAACAGATATTTTTGAAAACCTGATTAAAAAGCGCACGACAAAGCTCAGACGAACCACAGTTTCTCTTTCTGATTTGTCATTGAATAAGTTAGAGCGATTAAAAGAAAACTATGAAATTCAACTTCACGATATCGTTTCTTCCATCTTTAAAGAGTACGATAAACCTGACACAGATTCATCTGATAGTTGTTTCAAGAGCATTCAAGCGGAAGCAGAGAGAATCCATGAGAAAAAGACGCCATTCCCAAATAGTAAGTCGATTTCTCTAAAAGAGGAAGATATTCGTACTCTCAAATTTATTTCAAAGGAGATTAACCTCTCTCGGGATGTGATGATAAATGCCATTATCAACTATGCTGAATTCTGCATTAGCCAATCGGTTGAAGAACAAAAAAAGATACTTGCTAAAGCCAGTAAATTAGTGTCGAAATGGTTAGATGATGGCGAGATGATTTCAAAGAAGATTGCAACCGAATTGGGATCTTCCGATGAAATGGTAAATAGACTTCAGAATATCGTGAATTCAGAGCGTGAGTTTCTCCAGATCTATACCTCAGAACAGGATAAGGCTTAATCCGTTTTTCGTATTCGTCTTCGCGAGGAACTAAGTGACGAAGCGATCAGTTTGAAGTTGGTCAAAATAAGTGATTGCTTCGCTTCGCTCGCAATGACGGTTCATCGGACAATTATAAATTCTCAAGAGAATCATCTTAGTACAGATTAACATAAAGGTTTTCAAGATATTATAAATGAAGAATTCTATAAACGTATTACTGTTTCTCGCTGTTCTACTACTTGCTCTAATTATTGGAAGATATCTCACTCTTCCAGGTGAGAATTATGAGTTAGTTGAATTAAGAGAAAAGATGAGCGAAAAATCCGCTCCTTCTGTAAATCACTCAGCACTCGCCGCACTTCAAAGGGAATTTAATTCTCCTCAGCAGGTGACAGAAACCTGCATTTCATGCCATACCGAACGACACAAAGAGGTTATGCAGACTTCTCATTGGAACTGGGAAGAAGAGACATTCATCAAGGATAAGGGTGTGATGTATATCGGAAAGAAGGATATGCTGAACAACCTCTGCATTGGTGTCTCAGGTAACGAAAATACCTGTATGAAATGTCATATCGGTTATGGCTGGTCCGGTGATGATTATGACTTTGACGATTACAGAAACATTGATTGCCTGGTCTGCCATGATAATTCCGATAAATATAAAAAGGGTAAAGGCAAAGCAGGATACCCCTCCTCAAAGTCAAACTTGACATTAGCAGCACAAAGCGTGAGTTCACCGCAACGTTCAAACTGCGGAAGCTGCCATTTCTTTGGCGGGGGCGGCAACAACGCCAAACATGGCGACCTTGACGCTGCCATGATCGAAGGCTCCCGTGATCTTGACGTTCACATGGGCGTTGACGGCGCAAACATGCATTGCGTTGATTGCCATGAAGCCGACAAACATCAGATTCCCGGTCAAATGTACACGGTATCATCGAATAACATTGATCGACTTCACTGCGAAAGCTGCCACAGCGAAACACCACATGCGAAAAACATATTAAATGACCATACCGTTAAGGTCTCCTGCCAGACATGCCACATCCCGGAATACGCCCGTGAAAATGCAACAATTATGAACTGGGATTGGTCAACAGCGGGTGATTTGTGGGACGGGAAACCTTATTACGAAGATGATGAAGACGGCAACAAGACATACATGTCGCAACGCGGATCAATGACATGGGAGAAGAACGTACAACCGGAGTACATCTGGTTTAAAGGCACCGCAGGTCATTATCTTCTTGGAGATCCAATTGAACCGTCCAATACCGTCAAGATGAATTCATTAAATGGTGAGTTCACTGATGGTCGTTCAAAAATCATCCCGGTTAAGGTACACCGCGCAAATCAGCTTTATGATGCTGAACTCTTGACGCTCGTTCAACCCCAATTGACTTCCAAGAGTAAAGGTGACGGCGGTTATTGGAAAGATTTCGACTGGAACAGTTCCGTGGGTATTGGTATGAAAAATGTAAACGCGGAATTCAGTGGTAAACTCGACTTTATAGAAACAGAATTATACCTGCCTGTTAATCACCAGGTTGCACCAGTGGAGAATTCGGTTCAGTGCATTGAGTGTCATACCCGTGAAGAAGGAAGGCTCGCAGGACTTAATGATTTTTACATGTCGGGACGCGATTCCAACACGATTGTTGACGTTGTCGGCAAAACTGCCATTATTCTTTCAATCCTCGTGGTTATCGCTCATGCGATCCTGCGTATTGCTGCTTCAAAGAACAGAAAGAGGGACAACTTATGAAAAAACAGGTATTGATATACAAGGGATTCGAACGGTTCTGGCACTGGATGCAGGCTGCCCTGATCATTTTCCTCGCTGTCACCGGATTTGAGATACATGGTTCATTTAACTTTCTGGGATATGAGAACGCTGTTGCATTTCACAATATCTCAGCCTATGCCCTGCTCGCGTTGATAACGTTTGCAATTTTCTGGCATTTCACAACGGGCGAGTGGCGGCATTACATTCCGACTCTGGAAAACTTAAAAGCTCAGATCGGGTATTACCTGATCGGGATATTCAAAAATGCTCCACATCCACATCGCAAAACTTCGTTGTCCAAGCTGAATCCACTGCAGCGTCTGACATATCTCGGGCTGAAAATTCTTGTAATCCCGATAATGGTAATTTCTGGATTATTCTATATGTTCTACCGATACTCTCAAAATGGAGTAATCAACAGTTTCGGAATAAGTGATTTGACAGGAACCGCTTTTATTCACACGGCAGGTGCATTTGTTTTGATCGCATTTCTCGTTATTCACATCTACTTCGTTTCTACCGGTGAAACTCCTGCGTCAAATCTCAAAGCAATGTTAACCGGATATGAGGAAATCGAAGAAATCGTTATTGATCGCAATGGCAATGGTAAAACTGTTTTACCTGAAATTTCGGAAAAAATCCTCGAAAAAGAGATCGCCTGAAATGGAAAACACAAAATACATGAATCCCTATCTTGCAGGGGTGTTGCTGGGACTGATACTGCTTGTGACGATTTTCATTACGGGCAGAGGATTGGGCGCGAGTGGCGCACTGAAAAGTGTCGTAGTTGACGCGGTGTCAGTTGTTGCGCCGGAACATGCTGCGAATTCGGAATTCTACAGCAAGTATAAAAATAATAATCCCGGCGGATCGGTAAAAAACTGGCTGTTCATTGAAGTAATCGGTGTTGCGATTGGAGGCTTTCTCTCGGGATTGCTTTTCAACAGGCTCGGATTTAAGATCGATAAGGGAGCCAGGATTGGTAACAAAACCCGGTTGATAGCTGCATTCGCCGGAGGTTCTTTGTTCGGTATCGGAGCTCAATTCGGACGGGGATGCACGAGCGGCGCGGCGTTAAGCGGAATGGCGGTTCTGTCTGCCGGAGGTTTCCTGACGATGATGGCGATTTTCGGGACTGGCTATGCACTGGCGTTCTTCTTTCGAAAATTCTGGATTTAAGGAGTAGATATCATGATAAGTCCATTAGTACCAAACATCATTAATTCAGAAATGAGCCTCGTCGTTGCGCTGATAGTCGGTATAGCATTTGGCTTTATCCTCGAACAAGCCGGTTTCTCCTCTTCAAAACGTCTCGCGGGATTGTTTTATGGCTACGATTTCGTCGTCTTAAGAGTATTCTTCACCGCAGCAGCAACCGCAATGACCGGTTTGATATTACTCAGTTTTTTTGGAGTGATAAACCTCGGCTTGATTTACATCAATCCCACATTCATCTATTCCGCTCTGATCGGTGGGGCAATTATGGGAGCCGGATTCATAATCGGCGGATTCTGTCCCGGAACGAGCGTGTGTGCTGCAGCGATCGGCAAGTTGGACGCGATTATGTTTGTAGCAGGCGTTACGTTCGGGGCGTTTATTTTCGGAGAAATATATCCGCTTGCGAAAAATATTCTGACCGTCGGTGCATATGGCGATTTGATGGTTTATGACGCGCTTGGAATATCGAGGGGTGTATTCGCATTTATCCTCGTAACCTTCGCATTAACGGCATTCGTCGCCACTTCATACATCGAAAACAGGGTGAACGGCAGACCGGCTACGTTGGTTTCATTAAAACTCGGCAAGTCAAAAGTGTTAATTGGGTTCGCATTAATTATAGCATTTTTGCTGATATTCATGCCGGACAAAAAATCCCGGGCACTTGCGAATTTATATGAGATGAATCTGGAAATGCTGGAGTCGGAAATAGAGCTTATAGACAGCGACGAGCTGACGATGTGGTTAATTTCGGAGTGCAGAGATACCTACGTTATCGACGTAAGATCGGAAGATGATTACAAAAAGAATAGTGTCCCCAGTGCCGTAAACATCCCATTCAACTCACTTGCAGATGTAGAATGGCGCGATGAATTAAGCAAAACTGACAGAGTTAATATATTCTACGGCATCAATTCGGATGAAGCCTTAAAAGCAGCCATGCTGTCAAAAATGCTCGGTGACAACAGCAATGTTTACGGACTGAGCGGTGGATTCGACGATTTCAAATCGACAGTTCTCGATATCGTACTGGTTGACAAGAGTATAATCCCGGAGGACAAATACAAGTTCAGGCAGAACGCAAACGTAAAACTGGCAGAAATCAGGAAAAAATCCGCTGCGAAGCCTAAGCCGAAGAAGAAAGAGACGAAGATTAGCGGGGGGTGTTAATTGAAAGTGGTGTCAGGCGTCCTTGAGACTTTTGAAATTTTTGATGTGTTGTCATGATTTGTCATTCTCGCGCAGGCGGGAATCCAGAAGACACAATTACTTACTGGGTTTCCGCCAGCATTTCGCAATTTCTTCGTCTGAAAGACGAATATCACCTGTATCAAGCATTCCCTTCAGGTCAAGAATACTCAGTACAGGCTGAACTGTAACTGTCCCGTCTTTCAAAATTCGAAATACGATCCGATCTCCCGTACCGACATTGAGATGTTGCCTGATGGCTTTGGGAATGGTTATTCGACCTTGGCTTGTGATTTTTGTTGTCAAATTCACTAATTTGTTATTGCATCCTATATTTTAGCCAGATTTCTTATCCCATCCCGAAAGACCTGAAAACTCTTCGAATTATTATTATCTACATCTAAGTGTGGAGAAATGTTTCTAGCCCACTCAACTTTCTGTTCAAGAATCCTCACTGATCGTTTTCCATGTTGCGAGAGTGCCCTCAAGCCTCCAGGGTAGATTACTTCAGCAAGCATCTCCCATGTACCGCTTTGAGAATCTTGTTTGTATTCATTTAATATCTGTTGGCGTGTATCGGGGTATGCTTTTTTAAGGGCTGATTGGTCACCAAAGAACCATGCCTCAAGTTCTTCAATTGCAATGCGAAAAAGACATCTTGGCTTTCTTCTACAATATTTCAATAGATCAGTTAGTTCTGTCTTGAATAACTTACAATCTTCCCTGTCATCAAGATCAACCAGAACTACAACAATTAAATCATCCTGCTCTTCTGCACCATATGCTCTTAATTTTGATGGCAAATTGTGTAGCAGAGTATGATCGTTTCTATTTGGTAATACAGTTGGATCATCCGGAATTTTACCAATTCCTCTGTGTTTATGAATATTCCATTTATGTGGTTGATTATAATCACCAATAATACATTTCATCAAAATTGACAGAGTAGTCAATTCAGCCTGTCCTTCAACAAGAAACTCAAATTGCATACTCTACCTCGGATCAAGATAATCGCTGTACCACAAAGCACCAAGTGGCTGACCCTCATTGACCATTGATTTAACAAACTGAATATCACTGGCTCTGGTAATTTTTGCAAATCCATCCTCACCTTTCTCAAGAACCCACACTTCTTCAGGAGAAAGGGCATCTACCAGATATGGTTGATGCGTTGTAATAAAGAATTGTGGGGTGTTCTTCTTACCAGTTGCTTTAGATCTGAATTCTGAAACGAGAGTCTCAAGGAGTTTATGATAGAGACAGTTTTCAGGTTCTTCGATGCATATTAGTGGTGGTGGAGACGGATCTTCTAATAATAACAAATAGGCAAATGCTTTGAGCGTACCGTCAGACATTTGCTGGGCGTAAAATGGATCCTCGAAACCTCTATCATTGAAACGGAGAAGTAGACGTCCATCTTCACTCACAACAGTATCTATCTTGTCAATTCCGGGGATTTTGTCTGCAATACGACTGAGAATACTCTTGAAATTCTTTGAATGTTCGCGCTCCATGAACTGAACGACATTGCCAATATTGTCTCCTCTACTATTCAAGTGTTTCTGAGGTCCAGTCAGAGGCAAACTACGCGCTGCATCAGGAGTAAAGTAACTTAAATACCATCCTTCGATGAACTCTCGAAAGGCGGATATTCGAGGATGTTCCTTCAGTCCTCCAAGTGTTGCGATTCCAAGTTTGCGTCTATCTTGAAGTTCAATAAACTCTACATCTTTATCATCTATTGTTGCAGTTTTTGGAATAAGAATAGAGTCTCCCAATTTCAGATCTTCCTTGGCTGCAATTTCTTCAGTTTTCACTTTTGCAGAATCGATAAACTTAAAAAATTTACTTAACTCAAATCCTCCTTTAATGTTTTCTTCACGTTTGGTATTTAAACCACTCTCCCAAATATACCCTCTACCTTCAGTTAGTACAAGCCACATGTACAGTTCATTAGATTGCTGTCCTTTACCCTGTTGGCCAAGACCTTCGTAATATACGTAAGGACGGTCCGATTTATCTTTTGTTATTCCAAGAAAATAGGTAATCGGATCAGCGAGTCGATTTTGCTTAAAGGAGATCGCAAGACTGATATGTTCACTGGTTCCCTGAGATTGAATACGGTCAAATCCACCCCTTCCTTTAGCATCACATGCTTCTTCCACTCCAAGTTTCAAACAATCTGCAAGAAAACCAAAAGCATCAAATAGTGAACTCTTTCCTACGCCGTTTTTCCCGATTACTGCAGTCAACGGAGTCAACGGATTTACCTCCGGAGTGTACCAAAGTTTCCCCAGTGTCACATCTTTTAACACCCGGTAATTCATTATCCTTATTCCTAAAATCTTTGCCATTTGAGATTTGCCTCTGGTTCTTGGTTTTGCTTTTCAGGGATTTAATCTCCCTCAAGCCTTGATTTTCATATAATAATGGCAACTTGTGGATAAATCAAGCGAGAATAGTTGGAATGTCAAGTTGTTTGGATGGACTGATGGGAAGTTTCTCGTTGTTCGAGCAAGGGCACGTGGCGACGTGCCCCTACCGTCACATTTTACGCAATTTGCAAAGAATCCTCTACCGACAAATCTTCACCAAGCGTACACTCCCCATACCGGTTATCAAAAGCTTCACCTCGCTTAAAGAACAGCATCAGATAAAAATACAGATTGTAAAGCGGAATCCAGGAGAGGAAATAGTGGTAGCCGGGGCGTCCCAAGTCGTGTAATCTGGCAACGACCATGAAGAAATCAATCCAGAAGAGAACGTAGATTGTTCCGATAAGGATTAAATCCTGAGGAATCATGATCTTTGTTATATCTCTGAACATATAATTGAAATATGCCAGGCAGATGAGATGTAAGACTCGAAACAATAGATATGTGCTGCGATTCATTCGATTTATGAACTGTAACGCCTCAATGGAGTTGGCTGTATCTTCAACCCATTGTTTTATATAGTTGTCCCTGTAGTTTTTCTCGGACAGGATTTCATCAATACTTTCATCTCCCTCTCCGGAAAAATGATCTCCGCAGCATTTTTCAAACTTCTCGGGTTGCCCAAGTATGTTAACATGCAATTGTGCGCATGATCCATACTTATCATCGTAAAACGAACAGAAACTGCAGATATCTTGTGTTAATGTCGCACTCACAATTCCTCCCTCATGACCAACTTATGAATTTCAGTCAGGTTCAGGACATTCTAAATAAATTAAATTGCGTTGTATCTAATCGGATGTATTTCTTTTATAATAAGATAAATGTCGATGGAAATCAAGTTAGAAGTTGCCGCGACCCTCATGTTTATTGTCAAGACATAGTTAACAAATGTATTCAACACATGGGTAACACTTTTGATTTGCGATATTACCAATATTTGAAATCAACACCTTAAAACATACCGATTCAAAACCCTCTCCAACCGCTCCTGCCTCCCAGATTGTATCTCTAAGTCACTCAATCCGAGTGCATACTTTTCAAGCTCTTCAAACCCAACCTTGTCCTCAATAATATCTCTACCAATTCCGGTTGTGAAACTCTGATATCTGTCTTTCTGGAAGTCTTCGAACACTCCATCTTCGAGCATCTTATGTGCTACTAATAATCCTTTTGCCATCGTGTCCATGCCAGCTATGTAGGAGTGAACGAGGTCTTCGGGGGTGAAGGATCCTCTTCTTACTTTGGCATCGAAGTTTAAGCCTCCGGGAGAAATTCCTCCGTTCTTCAGGATTTCGTACATGGCAAGTGTTGCCTCGTAAATATTGGTCGGGAACTGGTCGGTGTCCCAGCCGAGTAACAGGTCGCCCTGGTTGATGTCCACACTTCCCAACATGCCGTTGATTCTCGCCATGTTGAGCTCGTGCTGGAATGTGTGTCCGGCGAGGGTTGCGTGGTTGGCTTCGATGTTGATTTTGAAATAGGATTCAAGGTCGTATTTACGCAGGAAAGCGAGTACGGTCATTACGTCGAAATCGTATTGATGCTTGGTCGGTTCTTTCGGTTTGGGTTCGATCAGGAATTGACCGGTGAAACCGATCTTCTGTGCGTAATCGACCGCAATCTGAAGGTAACGTGCTAAGTTGTCCAACTCGAGCGAAGTATCCGTATTGAGCAGAGTTTCATAGCCTTCCCGACCACCCCAGAATACGTAGTTTTCACCGTCTAATTCTTTGGTGACTTCAAGCATCTTTTTTATCTGAGCTGCTGCAAACGCAAAAACATCAGCGTTGCAGGATGTTGCAGCACCGTGTACAAAGCGGGGATGAGTAAAGGTGTTTGACGTTCCCCAGAGGAGTTTTATCCCGGTGTCCTGCATAAGTGGTTTGAGATAAGCAACGATTTCGTCGAGGTTTCGATTTTTCTCAACGAGGTTGTTTCCTTCGGGTGCAATATCAAAATCGTGAAAGCAGAAATATTCTATTCCCAGTATATTCATAAACTCAAATGCCGCTCGAGCGCGAGCTTTTGCGCGTTCCAAAGGATCTGATATGTCGTTCCAGGCTTTCTGCATGGTTCCGGCTCCAAATGGATCAGAACCGTCACCCATAAACGTGTGCCAGAAGCTGGCAGCAAATCGGAGATGAGCTTTCATGGGCTTTTCACCGATGATTAAATCCGGATTGTAATATTGGAATGCGAGTTCGTTTGAAGTTGATTTACCTTCAAACTGAATTTTAGGGGTTTGAAAAAAATCGGACATTTTATTTCCGGTTGTTGAAGAAATTGGGACTAAAATATTCTGTTTTGTGGGAGTTTAAATTATTTCTGTTTATTCTTTCTACCAGTTCCCAGAGTGCATTTCGGTTGCTGTCCCATAATAGCAGTTTCATCGCTGTGTTGTAATCCACCCATCGGTATTCGGTGTGTTCGTCCGAAATAGTGAGGTCAGTGTTGCCTATTTCAACCGCAAAAGTGTGCTCAGGGACGACGTATATCTCTTCACCCCAGGTGAACTCGGATGTAATACCAACTACCGGAATTGTATTGAGTGTGTCGAGAGGGAAATAAGCGGATTCAGTTGGAATTCGAGCTTCTTCCAAGCCTTCACGTTTTGCTGTTTCAATCGGTTTTTCACTGTTTTCACCTCCCCCGGAAATGAACTGCCAGAAACCTCCATTGGAACGTTTGAAAATAGCAAACTCGAGGGAGTTTTCTGGTTTATAGTGAAAAGGTAAAACGAGTGTCTGAAATGGTGCTCTACTCATTTTCGATTATTAATTTGATTTGTATCCTTTTGTTCGAGATTTGTAGGGGCTGAATATTTTCAGCCCTTTCTCATTGGTTACGGGCTAAAAAATTTAGCTTTTTTACATTTATTATGGATTGAAAATATTCAACCCCTACAGTACTTTTAACGTTATTTCCCGCCAAGAATCTCGAGAATATTCCCAGCTGGATCATAGAACTGGAACCAGAAATCTCCAGCGCCCATGTCAATCGGTTCTTCGTGGATAAACTTGATGCCTTCAGCTTCGAGCTTTTTCCACATTGCAGACGCTGAAGGAACTGATAATACGAACGCAGTTCGCATGGTTTCAGGAGTGAATTCTACATGCGTGTTACCGCCCTGTAAATATAAACCAGTGTCGTCCGGTACTGCGAAAAAACAAGCCATGTCGCCCATGTCAAACTGTTTCTTAAGACCCAAAACTTCGGAATAAAATTTGAAGGTTTTCTTAAAGTCGTCAGTGTAAACTGAAATAAATGCAACACCCTTGATCTCTGTTTGATCCATGTGATGTCCTTCTGGTTTTGTAAATGTATTCATTTGTTCAAGTTTCTAAAAAATAAACTTTTCCTGAATTCTACCCTCTACTTTGCAAGGGTGGAAAGGTATTACGATCAACTGTTCTTTGCTTCTCGTGCCAGTCTGACTAATTCCCAGTATGGTGGATTATAGCCTCTATTCTGCTTGAACTTGTCAATGAGAAGCATCATGTTCTCCCTAATCTCTTCGTGATCCTTGCTGAATTTCTTGTTGCGGAGTGCCGTTGATGCACTCATCCCTTCAGGTACCGGACCAATTCCGCCGAAGAGATTCAGGATGAAACTGTAAGCCTTAGCTACCCTTGCTATAGGTAGTAAATAAGTGTCATATTTCAGTTTCTTACCAGCTTCAGCATCCTCTAACATAATATCAACAATCGCGTTGTCAATCCTGTCTTTTGCGAGAGTTTCAAAATCCCTCCACTCAACCACAACCCGAAGTTTCGGATCATATTCAAGGTCAGAGGGTTGTTGAGTTTTGAAGTTTCTGACTCCAAACGCAGAGAGCCAGTTCTTGATACCTCTACCTGAAATGTTTGAAACTGCGCTCCACAATTGCACACCCCACTGCCGGAATGATTGTGATACTACTTCGGAACAGAATTGCTTTGATCCGTCTTGAGTATCCATGGCAAAATCGTAAGCTATATGCTCATCAGATACTTTTTCATATATATACCCAGCCGCTTTATGCGGTATCCAGGGATCAGCTTTCATGGATGGTAAGTCAGACCGGACACGCAACAGCATAATCCGCAGCTTAGTATCATGCAGGTAGTCGTCAACAGAAGATATCTTAACACCCTGTTCTATAACCGACTCGATCACAGAAGCCTCTCCCGTTGTTTCACTGATATAAACCAACGCAGCATGCGAGAAGTTGCCTGGATAGTCGTTGCCACGGGCAATCAGTGCTGAAGTCGGGGCTCCTCCACGCGATACCAGAATATCCCCGCTGTGAACCCGAACACCGTATATGCTAATGAAAGGGGTTACGGAAGGTTCATTAAAATCAACTGTAATGCGATTAACCAGTGCGGGAGGCGACTGCATAATCACCTCTTCTAAAGCCATCCGCCCACCGAAAAGTAAACGATATACAGCATCCCGGCTCTCTTGAGAATTCATGTCCCAGTGACGTGATTGCTCTTTGACCTGAATTCTCAACATCTTGTATAATGAAAGTAAAAAGTCAAACCTGCCTGGATCAGCAGCTACCAACGATGAAAGATCAAAGAATAGGTGTTCTACGTCGGAGAAAACCTTTGAGGTTGGTGATAGGAAATCCGAAGAGAGTGAAATCAATACCTCCTCGATCTTTTCAAATCTTGCAGAAATTTGTAGATCGAGACTGTCTTTTTCCATTGATTTTGCATAAAGGAAACGTGATTCCAGGTGCGTCCAATAGTCATCACTGTCCCAGACAAATGGATTTTTTATATCAGCATTATATTGCGGAGGGTCTGGAGCTGGAATCATGAGTAGAACATAGAGAATACATAAAAGAGTAAAAATCCAGGAACTCCACTTCTCACTTTTTTTCTTCAATCGTCATCCTTATGAATCGCTTAAAATGTTGTATGCGGTAAATTCGTAATCCAATATCTTAGAATTACCAATCCACAACCTCTCATAATAATAAAGTAATAAAGCAAGAAGAGAGTAACTTTAAAAGACTCTGAACCCGAAAAATGAGAAAACATCAATTCAATCTTCGAAATAGTGTTTTTTTTGATAACTGTCAGGTTTTGTTGGTTGTGGTTTATACTGTTGCTTAAAAGTAAATTCGTATTTATGAAGTAATTGTTTAATTTCGCGTAGGGCCAATTTATTGAGCCCTCTTATCTTAACGAACTCAAAGTGCTTGATAAACTTGTCCTCGACCCCGATCGGGTATCAGTCCCTACGCGAAATTACTAAGCCGATCTGCCCATGGGATGTTCCTGAAAATCATGTCGGTAGATTTCCATTTTATTTTCCAACTTCTTTCTCAATCCCCTCGCCCATTCTGGTTCATTTTCAAGCGGTTCTTCTGCAATTGACCGGATTAATTTGGATAATGTAATAATGTTGTGAAACCTCAAGAACAGCGGTAATCTTTCAATTGCCTGATCGCTGATTTTCTTTTTTGATTTGTAACCATTCAGGAAAGCTCTGAGATTTGGATTATTCAGATCAATATTAGCTGACGAATCATCAAAGAGATCACGAATAGCGAAAGCAATATCCGCTTCATACCAGAAAAACGAGCAGTCATCAAAATCAATAATTCCGGGAGTATTATCTTGCCAGCGAATGTTGTCCAGTTCAAAATCGAAATGTATCAGCCCAAATTCCTCCGGATTGGTTGGTAGTGTTCCAAGACTGTCCTCGATGAATTTCAAATCTTCGAGTGCATTTTGATCAGTTTTTGGGGACAGGTATTCACGACAGAGTTCGATATGATCCTGCCAATTCGGTCTGCGCATGGGTTTAAACAAACCGGATGCTGCATGTGTTTCGCCAAGGGCTTTTCCCCAAAGCTCAAATCCTTTCGTGTCAATTTCTTCGACTTCCCAATGCCTGCCCGGAGCAGCTTCAAAGAGAACACTGTGGAATATACCCATATCTGTAAATGTTGTTTCGGTGTAGTTGCCAGCTAGCGAACTAATTGGTTTTACTACATTAATCCCCTGTCTATCAAGATGCAGGATAAACTCAAGCTCAGATTCGTATGTCTTGACAGAGCGTTCAGATTCGTGATTAGTTCTCAAGAAGTAAATACTATCCGGTGTTTTTACGAGGAAAATGAAATTTGCACTTGCTCGGAAGGATTGGATTATTACATCTTTTTTAAACCACTCCATACCAATTTTATTGGAAATCGGGCTTAGATTGTTAGCGTCAACCGTTTCAAAAAAGCGGATCATCAAGTTGAGGTTCATCATCGTAAATTCTTCCTGTTAACGTCAGATAAATTTTACTCGTTTTTCCCGGAAGCTGATAATCCTGCTTTCAACTAAGTACCGGACGGACTCTTGAATGGGAAAGATACTTTTTACCAACACATCTATTGTCTCAATAACTCAAAGTACACTTTGAATGTTTACAAGGTAATCCCGACAGACCTGAAATCCTACACTCCCATAATTACCGCATTAAAACGATCTTCTGCATTTCCAACTTTTCCCCAGCTTCCATGTGTACAACATACACTCCTGTCGGAAAGTCACCTGCGTTCCATACAAAGGTTTGATTTCCCGCTGTGACACACCTATCCACCAACCTCGCAATTTCTCTCCCATTAATATCAAATACTGTTAGCATGACACGGCTGGCTTTCGGCAAATAGATCGACAACATTACCGACGAATTAAACGGATTGGGAGATGCCGGATATAAAACCGGCGAAACCGGCAAATCCGCTAAATCCGTTAAATCCGTTGTGAATGTCCTTTCGAGAACATTGACAGTCCAGCGGATTGTGTCAGATTCCATGCCTTCATTCACGTATGCAGTGATTTCAAATTCATCAATTTCTGGAAAGGAGATTTCAATTAGGGATGTGTCACTTTCCAGAGCTTCATTATTTAGGAACCATGAGAAATCAAGCGAATCGGATTCTTCATTAAATGGAAAAACTTCAAACACCATGGTTGTGTCTTCTGGTGCAGAAATATCAAACTCATGAGGCCACCACCACCATACTATTGATCTAACATTTATATCCCACTCTAAAGTTCTATTCACATTATCATGCATTACCCAGGCGCGGATAATGTGATCACCGGTTAACTCGAACTCATACCTGGCGGAATCTTCCCCTTCAAACTCAAAATTGCCGCCTCGCCCGAAGTGTTCCCAGCTATATGTAAAATCCAACTCATTAATAGATCGTACGTGATGCGAGAAATCAATAAAAGTACCTCGTCTGATTGTAATTAATGTACTATCTGGAAGAAAGCCATCAATGTACCATTCTAAAACGCTGACATGCCAGGTGATAGCAGATGTGAACTCACCGTCCGATACCTGACACTGCACTTCAAAATCTCCCAATTCATCGAAGATAACAGTGATGGTTGTATCTTCGGATAGACTATCTTCACCCATAATCCAAAGATAACTCAGCTCATCGTCCTGCTGATCGAAAGCACGAACGAGGAATTCAACAGTGTCTCCTTCCAGTACCTCGAGCAGTGTGTCTTCCGGTTCCCAGTGCAGAAATATTGGATTTAAAATTTCAGGCTCAAGTTTCATCACAAGCCCGTTCTCGTTTTCATCATCATGCTGGGCACAGCCTGCAGCTATGAGAGAACCATCATTTGCGATTGTAACCTCGTGAAAATTGCTGTTTATCCGACCAAGTGATTCAATTTCTTCCATATCATAGATTGAGTGCCATCTTTCCACACCTGCTGAGTTCAGTCTAATAGCGTAAGGATAACACGTTGAGCCCCAGGCTCCGGCACTAAGTCGCCCAACAATCGTAAAACCATTTTCTTCCATCTGGACTATCCCCGGACATGATTCACGAAATTCACCCCGGGCAATTGGTGGGAATCTGTGCCATTCCATTTCTCCGTCATCACCAACTTTCATTAACAATATGTGCGGACCCCGCCTGTCGTCGCTAAATAAATATCCAGACATGGCAAAACCTCCGTTGCGTGATGAAGTCATATCAATTATCCAATCCGAATTTTCTATTTGATGCTCTCGAGACCATATCAATTCACCTCCAAAGTCGACTTTTGCGACCCAGGCTCCTCTTCCTGCTCTACCGGCAGCAACAATTCCTCCCTGTGTTTCCCGCATAGTGAAAAAGTAATTGTATTCTTGATCTCCATAGCGATTTTCCCAGAGAACATTTCCCTCAAGGTCGAAGCAAATCAAATATCCCATTCTATTTGACCATCCTGCGCCAATATATTCACCACTCTTCAATTCAATTATTGCATGTAATTCACCCTGTCCGTAACGATTCAGCCAGATCTGGTTGCCTTCCGCATCTAAGTGAACCACTACTGTTTCAGGTACATTATCCCGATCGGGGAATGGTTCGGCATAACCCCCACACATAAATGTGCCGAAATCGGTTTCGATCACGCTAAAGAGGATATCGATTGAATTTTCAAATCCGATTACCGTTTGCCATTGTTCATTCCCATCGTTATCGATTCTAACCGCGAGCATATCAGCAGTGCTGTCCCATGGCTCTTCAGTGAACGCGCTCCCGCACATTACATAACCATTATCGGGAACGGTATAAATATCACAGAACCTCTCGGCGCGTCCGGTGTCATACGTTTGAACCCAATCTAAACCAGGTTGCGCCTGAACCTCAACCAACAAAGGAAAAACAATTATCCACAAGAACACAGTTAGAAAATATGTACTAAATTTCATTGGTACCACCCAAGGATTATTTCAATTATTTTCTACACTACCGAACCAAAACCACCTTCCGCATTTTCGACACATCTCCAGCTACCATCCTCACAACATAAACTCCTGCTGGATAGTTACTTGCATTCCATACAAACGTTTGATTCCCTACCCCAACACCCCCATCAACCAACCGTGACACTTCCCGCCCATTAACATCAAATACAGAAACTGAAACATGGTCAGTTTTCGGCAGATACATCGACAACTTAACCGCAGAATTAAACGGATTAGGACATGCCGGGTAGAGTATCGGCGAAGCCGGCAAATCCGCTAAATCAGTTAAATCCGTTGTGAATAACCTTTCGCGAACGTCAACCGACCACCTGATCGTGTCCGCTTCAACACCTTCCTGCGTAAAAGCTGTGATCTCGTACTCACCAACTTCGGGGAAGGATATCTCAACTATTAAATTGTCACATTGTAAAGCTTCACCATTTAGGAACCATGAGAAATCAAGTGAATCAGATTCTTCGTCGAAGGGAAAAACTTCGAAGACAATAGTTGTATCTTGTCGAGCCGACAGCTCAAACTCATGAGGCCACCACCACCAGATTATTGAATGTGCTTCTATCGACCAGACCACGGATTTGGCATCGTCCTCATGCAAAGCCCAACCTTCAAGCCTGTGAACACCGGTCAGGTCGAATTGTGCGGTTACCGTTTGATCGTTTCCAAGTTCATTACGTTGGTTGTTCCTATCAAACAGCAGCCATTCGTAGGATATGTCCGGTTCGGCAAGCGCTTCGGCAAAGAGACTGAATTCAATCTCGGAACCTCTTCTGGCGGTGAGTTCGGTTTCCTCCGGGAAGTAATTACGAATAGCAAAGTCGGACACATTGATATGCCATGTTATAGCCGGGGTGAATTCTCCATCTGAGACCTGACATTGCACTTCAAATTCGCCCATCTCGTCGAAGATAACTGTGGTGGTTGAGTCTGAAGAAAGTGTATCTTCTTCCATAATCCAGAGATAACTCATTTCATCTCCCTGCTGGTCAAAGGCACGGACGAGAAAATCAATTGTATCCCCAAGTAAAACATCAAGCAAGGTATCTTCCGGTTCATAATGCAGGAAAACAGGCTCTAAAACATCAGGTTCAACTTTGAGTACGATGCCGTTTTGGTTATAATTCCCTTCCTCTTTTTGCTGGTTCACAGTTCCGGCAACAATAATGGAATTGTCATTTCCTCGGGTAACTCCACCAAAGGAGTTATAATATGATGCAAACTCCTCTTCATCTCTGAAATTATATGATCGCCGCCACCTCTCCTGACCGCTTGGTGCCACTCGGATGACAAGCGGATCTTGCGGTGCGGGTCCACCATCATCAGCAACTCTATAACCCGCCAGGACAAGTTCACCTCGATCAAGTCGAGCAATGTTGCCTAAATGCGCGCCAAATTCATTCTCCACATTATATTCATGAACATCCTGCAAATCTCCATTTTCGTTTATAAAGATTATTGCAGGATCACCTGGATATCTTTCATTTCCCCAAAGGTAACATCCAAGGGCGAATCCACCTTCAGGCTTAGAGACCATTGATTGACATTGTTGATTTTCATAAGGAGCAAAATACCTCGACCAGATCAATTCACCTTCGAAGTTTATTTTTATCGCCCATACCTGATTAATAGGAAATCGATTATTAAAATTTGCCCAACCTGCTGCAATAATGCCTCCCTGAGTTTCTCTCATTGCCATGAAGTAATTAAGCCTTCCCTCCCCATAACTCTCCTCCCAGATCGAATTACCTTCATAATCTGTACATATTATATATCCTTGACGTCCTTCATCTTCCCTTCCTGCCATAACGAATTCACCACTCTTCAATTCAATGACCGCATGAAACCAACCTTCAGCATATGTATTTGACCAAATCTGGTTTCCATCTCTGTTGACCAAGGTGGCTGCTGCTTGCCCATCACTTTCCCCTACGAAGATGAAATCGGTCGAATCCGTCTCGATTATACTCCAAGCTCGATCTTCGGCATCTTCGACTCCAAAGGTCTCCGACCATATTTGATTTCCATTTTCTTCAATTCTGACCACCCATGATTCGTAAGATGCATAGTTTCTAACCTCACCCTCGTAAGAATATCCACACATAATGTAGCCATCATCAGGTATCGCGTAGATGTCGGTGAATCGTTCGTGTATACCGGTATTAAACGTGTGCATCCAGGCAATCGGAGGTTGAGCGTAGGATAAAACTGATAAAAGAGGAACTGATAGAATTACCAAGAACAATCGAAACATTTGAAACTCCTTTGTGCCTTCAAGTAAAACAACATGGGAATTATCCTATCGAGCTAAAACAATCTTCCGCAGTTTCGATACATCACCATTTTCCATCCTCACAACGTAAACTCCAGCCGGAAAGCAACTCGCATCCCACACAAGCGACTGACTTCCTGCCCCGACATCTCCATCAACCAACCTCGAAATTTCCCGACCACTAATTTCAAATATAGAGAGCGAAACGTAATTCGATTTGGGCAAATACATCGACAACTTAACCACAGAATTAAACGGATTAGGACATGCCGGGTAAAGCACCGGCGAAGCCGGCAAATCCGATAAATCCGTTAAATCCGTTGTGAATAACCACTCCTCAACATCAACAATCCAGCGGATTGTATCTGCTTCTATACCGTCGTGAACTATTGAGGTTACATCATACCAACCAACTTCAGGGAATGCTAAATCAATGTTGGATGTATCATTGTTAAGTCGCACATTATCCAACAACCAGATATATTCGAGCGAGTCCGAATTCTCATTAAGAGGAGTGATGACAAACTCAAGTGTTGAGTCAACGTAGGCAGATATCTCAAGCTCAGCTGGCCACCACGACCATATTGCGGAACGGACGTTTATAATCCACGTAACCTCATCGCTTTCATCTTCAAATGTAACAAGAGCCTGTAATTGATGGCGTCCCGACTGATCGAACAACACAGAAACGGCATCAGCACCAGCGATCTCCTCCTGCCGTTGGTCGCGATTTGTCAGGTTCCAGGTATTTTCAACTTCGATCTCCTCGATTGCCGCAATATCAATCTCGAAATTTATCTCCGTTCCCCGTCTTATTACTAAGTCGAGGTTGTCCGGTTCGAAACTGCGAATAAAAAATTCTTCAACACGAACCATCCATAACAACGAGTCCGCGTGGACAGCATCTGAGACATAACAAGCAACAAGATGATCGTCGAGTTCATCGAAAGTGATTATGTTTGAAGTATCCGTTGCGACTGTATCCTGATCAAATGTCCAGATATATGACAAAGAGTCACCCTGCATGTCTTCAGCTCGCACGGTAAATTCAATTGAATCTCCCTGCAGAACTGTCAGTTCAAGGTTTTCGGGTCTGAAAAAGATTATCTCAGGAGGTGAAATCATTTGCTGTAATTTTATTAGAATCCCATCCGGACCGCGTTGTTCTCCTCGAGCAATATATCCAGTTCCCGCTATCAAAGCCATACCATCGTGTCCTACTACAGTTGATCTATATCCAAATATAACTCTATCTTCCCCTCGACCATCGGTTCTTCGCATGACTTCATTGCCGGCAACATCAGTACGAAGTATGAGAGCATCATTTGTCCCACTTGCTTCTCCAACCAGGATAAAGCCACCATCCTCCATTTGAGCTAAACAATTACTCCAATCATTTCGATCGAAATTAAAAGTGCTGCTCCACAATTCGTTACCCTCATCATCAATTCTGAGCAGGAGAATATCACCACCGCCCTGGTCTAAGACTCTATGCCCACTCGCGGCAAATCCCCCATCCCGACATGAGATAATCGACATTAATTGGCTTCTCCCATAGGTGCGCTCCCATAAGACCTCACCCTCGAAATCAGTTCTGACGATCCAGGCTTGTCGACCGTTATTCTGACCCGAAATGAGGAGGCCACCATCGACTTCGCGCAGTGCACGAAACCACCTACCGGGATAGATTCGCTCCCATAATACATTTCCATCACCATCAAGCATAACTGCCATCGAATTGTATTCTCCATCTCGACCAACTGCTGCAAACGTACCATTTTTGAGTTCAATGACTGCATAGCATTCACCGATTCCGGGTGCACCATAGATTCGCCACCAGAGCACATCACCCTCCGGATCGGTTCTAAGTACTGAGAAATTACCAACAAACTCTCTCTCGCGAGCTCTACCACCGAGCAGAAAACCTCCGGCATCGTCCTGAATCAGTGTATAACACATATTGTTAAGGTGGGGGAATCGGTCGTCCGTATAAATTCTCTGCCTGAGTACTCCACCATTTTGATCCAGGACGATTAGCCAATACCCGGAAACACCACCCCCGGTCAGAGATTGCCCAGCCATAGCATAACCTCCCTCAGCAGTCGCGAAGACATCGTTTATGTAGTTCGGCCGACTATTATTGTCGTAATAATTTATCCACTCGTTGCGCGGTTGAGCGTGAAGTATTGTTGCCAATATTCCGCATGTCAACAAAAAGAGATAAATTAAGTGACTTTTCCCTTTCCCTGGCATTGAGAACGCTCCATTCTATTTGAGGTGAAACGTGAATAAGTTCTCGTCGCTACAATCGATAATGATCACCGTCAGAATCAACCGGAAGTTATTATCAGGTCTCCCAATAATGGAGAGGAACAAGCATATTCACCCTTTCTCGTGGAACTTTTTTAATTTCTGGCGGATAGACATATCCGCTCTCCCCGAAAATTACCTAACCAATACAACCTTCTCCATTTCCACCACATCACGAGTTTTCATTCGCACAACATAAACCCCTGCCGGAAAATCACCTGCATTCCAAACAAAAGTCTGATTTCCCACCCCAATATTCCCATCAGCCAACCGCGAAACCTCTCGCCCATTAATGTCAAAAACCGAGAGCGAAACATGGTTTTCCTTCGGCAGATACATCGACAACTTAACCGAAGAATTAAAGGGATTAGGACTTGCAGGATAAAGCACCGGCGTAGTCGGTAAATCTGCGTAATCTGTGTCATCTGCTGTGAATGACCTCTCGAGAACATCAATTGTCCAGCGAATAGTGTCTACTTCCACACCTTCTTGCACATAAGCTATTATTTCATATTCGCCAATCTCAGGGAAGGAAATTTCAATCAGAGAGGTGTCACAGTCCAATACCTCATCATCAAGGAACCACGAATACTCAAGAGAATCGGATTCTTCATTAAAGGGGAATACCTCAAAAACAATCGTAGTGTCATCCTGTGCTGATAATACATTCTCATGTGGCCACCACCACCAGATAATAGATCTCACATTCACATCCCACTCGACAGTTTTGCTCTCCTCATCTTTGATTACCCAGGCACGAATAATGTGATCGCCTGTTAAATCAAAATCAAATCTGGCTGAGTCCTCACCTTCGAATTCGAAATTACCTCCTCGCCCAAAGTGTTCCCATTGGTATTCAAATTCAAACTCTTCAATCGCTCGGACGTGGTGGCTGAAATCTAACGTTGTTCTCCGTCTTATTGCTATATTAGTGCTGTCAGGCAGGAAGGAATCAATGTACCATTCGACGACGCTTAAATGCCAGGTGATTGTCGGTGCAAGTTCACCATCGGTAACTTCACATTGCACTTCGAATTCACCTGTTTCACCAAAGATAATTGTTGTTGTTGAGTCGGTCGACAAAGTATCTTCCCCCATTATCCAGAGGTAACTCACTTCATCACCTTGATCATCCCGCACCCTTACCATAAAATCAACAGTATCACCCTGCAGAACCGTTAGCATAGTGTCAAAAGGTGACCATGAAATAAATTGAGGAGCCAGAACTTCCGGTTCGAGTTTCATTACAAATGCATTATTTGCTTCCTCTAAACCAGTGCAATCAACTGTTCCACAAGCTACATACGAATTATCATTTCCTCGAACAACACATGAGAATGTGTTCCCATGGCCGAATCCGGCCCATTCTTCAAATTCATAAATCTCGTGCCACCGTTCCGTACCATTAGAACGTATGCGCATTGCCATCGGATGTGCAGGGAAATATCGACCTCTGTCATAACCACCAGCCAAAACGAACCCATCATCGTTTAAGCGGAAAACTTCAGCTCCATAGTCATATAGGTTATTACCGGTCACATCAATTAGGTGCGACCAGATTTCAACGCCTTCATTATTGATTTTCACGATGAGGAGATCCTGTCCGGTGCGTCCATCGTCCAACGCCCAGCTACCACCTGTAAAAATGAAATCCTGACCTTCCGTAGATGACATTCCACCAAAACTATCATTGTATCGGTAATCGTATTGATGTTCCCATATTAATTCTCCTTCAAAATCAACTTTCACTGCCCATCCATTGATAGTCTCTGTACGGTTCGGAGTTCCGATTATTACCGTTCCTCCAAGAACCACCCCTCCGGCAGTCTCTCTCATTGTAGAGAAAGAATTAGCTCTCTCTTCACCGTACCGACGCTGCCAGATAACATTTCCGTCAAAATCAAGACATAATATATACCCCTGTGCTTCAGATCCACCACAGAAAAGGAATTCTCCACTTTTTAACTCGATTACTTCATTCAGGGCACCAGTCCCATAGTCATTATACCATACGATTTCACCATCTTCATCTATGTGAAGGGCAACAGCATGTCTGGGATTTCTCCCATTTGGCCAGATTTGAGATGTCGCTGCCACCACAAATGTACTTGAGTCGGTCTGAATGATATCATTTGCTCTGTCAATCACATCTCCATCTTCCACGTTCATTCCGTATATACCGTGCCAGAGCTCTTCACCCTCATCGTTAATTCTCGTCACGATTATGTCAGTTGTTTGATCTGCTCCGTGATCAGTGTAGATCCAACCACTACACACGTATCCATTTCCGGGAATGGTGTAAATATCAGAGAAATGTTCATTCCTGCCATAGTGAAACGTGTTTACCCAATCAGTTGGTGGTTGAGCCAATAAATTGAATGAACATAGAAGCATAATAGCAATGCTATTTTTAACGCTCATTTTTCCTCCATTCTGAAAGTTTAGACTATCATTGAAGTGGCTTCTTATCTACCGAACCAAAACAACTTTCTGGATTACCGTCTTTTTCCCAGTTTCCATCCGCACAACATAAATCCCTGCCGGAAAACCACCTGCATTCCACACAAACATCTGATTCCCAGCTGATACATTCCCATCAACCAACCGCGAAACCTGCCGCCCATTGATATCGAATATAGAGAGCGAAACATGAGCAGCTTTCGGCAAATACATCGACAACTTTACCAGAGAATTAAACGGATTTGGACTCGCCGGATAGAGCACCGGTAAAGTTGGCAAATCCGCTAAATCAGTTAAATCCGTTGTGAATGACCTCTCGAGAACATCAACCGACCACCTGATTGAATCTGCTTCAACACCTTCCTGAGTATACGCTGTGATCTCGTACGCACCAACTTCGGGGAAGGATATCTCAACTATTGAAGTGTCACATTGTAAAGCTTCATCATCTAGAAACCATGAGAATTCAAGCGAATCGGAATCTTCATTGAAGGGAAAAACTTCGAAGACCATGGTAGTATCTTGATAAGCGGATATCTCAAACTCATGCGGCCACCACCACCATATTATAGACCTCACATCAACATCCCATTCGACAGTTTCTGTCACCTCATCATTTAGAACTAACGCCCGAATTATATGATCACCCATAAGATCGAATTCGAACCGGACAGAATCCTCTCCGTCAAACTCATAGTTTCCCCCACGTCCGAAATGTTCCCAGCGATATTCAAATTCACGATCATCAATGGCGCGGACCTGGTGGGTGAAGTCAATCCGGGAGCCTCGTCTTATAGAAAACTCAGAACTCCCAGGTTGGAAAAATTCGATGTACCATTCCGAGACATTTATAGTCCATCCCATTTCCACCAAAAATTCACCATCACTAACCTGACATTGCACAGCGAAATCACCCGGTTCGTCAAAAATAACGGTTGTAATTGTGTCTGTGGATACGGTGTCCCCGCCCATTGTCCACAGATAATTCAGCTCCTCCTGCTGTGCATCCCGGGCTGAAACTGAAAACTCGACTGTATCGCTCACTAAAACTGAGAAAACAGTGTCTTCAGGCGACCATGAGATGAATTGTGGGTGCAGCCTTTCAGGCTCCATCTTCAGCAGAAGCCCATCTTCAATGCCGCCTTCAGCATTACCGGCTCGTCCGACACATAGAACTGAATTGTCGTGACCGAGTACTGCATTATAGAATAAGACGGGCTGTACAACGTTTTCCAACTCTTCAAAATCATACCTTCTTCTCCACCTTTCTACACCATTGGAATGCAAACGTTCAGCGGCAGCAGCAGCCAATATTCCCTGACCCCACAACCATCCGGCAAGTCCGAAATCACCTTCATCATATCGAACTATGGCGCATGCTACGGCCATCTGCAACCGCATCTCACCGAGGTTCCACTCATACTCTTGATCCCATTGAAAAAAACCATCGTCGTTTACCTTAAGCACATAAAAATCACCGTCCCCCTGCAACACAACGCAACCTCCGAGTACGAATCCACCTTCAGGATCACTTACCATCGACCTACAACTATAAGCCAGGTCTTCATCCGGCTGATGATGTCGCTGCCAGATTACATTACCTTCAAAATTTGTCTTTACGATCCAGATTTGATCCCCGTGATCACCTCCTGCAACTACTCCTCCGGGAGCTTCACGAAGTGCCTTAAAAACTCCACTTGGATCTCCACCTCCGTAGGTTTCTTCCCATAGGACGTCTCCGTCCCGGTTTATACAGAGCAGGTATCCTTCCCCGCTGGAACCTCCTGCGAGTAGAAAATCATCGCTTTTCAGCTCGATTACTGCATAACAAGTACCAGATGCATATGTGTTATGCCAGATTAAATCTCCGTTACTGTTAATTAACCAGGCTGCAACTAAATTACCACTGGAGCCTCCGACCAGAAATTCTTCGAAATCGGTTTCAACCAGACTATATGTATCATCCTCCACGTCCTGTTGACCGTATGTTCCAGACCAGATCCGGTTTCCTGCACCATCGATTCGAACAACCCACGCATCCTCAGTAGGATCATTACCAGCAGCGCTTTCTCCGGTTTGTCCGCACATGATGTAATCACTATCTGAAACTGCGTAAATGTCCTAGAATGCCTCATATTCCCGTTCGTGATACAATCGAATCCAATCCGCATCGGGTTGAGAGAAAACGACAGAAGGAATAAGAAAAGAGTAGAGAATTAAGTAAATGGTTTGTTTCAATTATTCCTCTTTAATGTTCTTTTTTGATTAAATCCTTCCGCATCCCTGAATCCTACCGAACTAATACAACTTTCTGCATCTCAGCTATATCACCAGCACACATCCGCACAACATAAACTCCAGTCGGAAAATCACCAGCATTCCAGAAAAACGTATGATCTCCCGCTCTGATCTTCCAATCAACCAACCTCGAAACCTCTCGACCATTAACATCAAACACCGAGAGAAAAACATGATCAGCTTTCGGCAAATACACCGACAACTTAACCGTCGAATTAAACGGATTAGGACTTGCCGGGCACAATACCGGCGATGTCGGCAAATCCGCTAAATCCGTTAAATCCGTTGTGAATGACCATTCCTCCACATTTATAGTCCAATTTATGGTATCAACCTCAACATCCTCCCTGACAATCGAAGTAATTTCAAACTGACCGACATCCGGAAACTGAAGCTCAACAAATGAAGTGTCGCAGTCCAAAACTTCATCGTCGAGAAACCAGGCATATTCAATCAATTCCGATTCTTCATCGAACGGAAATACAGCAAATTCCATCGTCGTATCCTGATAAGCTGAAATCTCAAACTCGTGCGGCCACCACCACCAGACCACGGACTGGACACTTATATCCCAAATGATGCTCTCAACTTCAACATCATTTGAAGCAAAACACTGCAGTTGATATTCACCGGGCAGGTCAAATGGAACAGTAACATTGTCAGCATCCCCGATATCATTTTCCTGTCCATTTCGATCTGTAAGAACCCAAAGGAATTCTACCTCAACATCCTCTAATACTCTAACCCCAACGCTAAAGTCAACCTCCGCGGCTCTCCGGATTGATAGATCAAGAGTGTCAGGTGTAAAACTCTCAACTGCAAATCTCTGAACTATTACACGCCAGTCCAGTTCTATTGTAAATTCGTCATCTCTCGCCAGACATTTCATATTATGTTCGCCTAACTCATCAAAAACGTATGAGATGTTTGTATTTATGGACAGGGTGTCTAATTGATTAAAAATCCACAGATATGAAAGTTCATCACCCTGTTGGTCTTCAACCTGTACCCAGAAGTCAATTGTGTCACCCAACACAGTAGTAAAAACTGTGTCCTCTGGCGACCAGGCTACAAAACCAGGTTCTTGAAATTCCCCACCAATCTTAACAATTATTCCATCATAACCGAGTTCATTAGGTCTGTTGTCGATTCGTCCGGCAGCGATCATGCTATTATCTGCGCCGATTATAACCGACCTGAAATCATTCCAATGCCGTCCGATACCAAGCGAGTCCCGAAGATCATAATCGTGTGACCACCGAATAATGCCCTGTGAATTTACCTTCAGTAAATGGGGGAGCTTAAATCCATCTACGTCGTAGAATGACATACCTGCCACCAGAAAATCTCCCTCGCGGGTTTTCTCCATTCCATATGCATATTGGGTGGCGATATTACGAGATCTTGACCATACGGGATTACCCTCACCGTCAATCTTTAATAAAAATATATCATATCCGTTCTGGAATTGTTCGAGTCCTGTAAGTACAAATCCCTGGTCAGGAGTCGAAACCATTGATTTACAGGCAGTTTGTACATTGGACTGGATTATTCTCGACCACAACAATTCACCACCGAAGTCTACTTTAATGATCCAAACATCCCAGGTTCTTCCGGGGCTGTCAACGTACCCGGCAACCACCACTCCACCTTCAGTCTCTCGCATTGTATAGAAATGATTCCGATCTTCTTCAGCGCCGTATTCATTTGTCCAGAGCCTATCACCATCTCCGTTTATGCAAACCAGATACCCCTGTCTATTGGAATAACCGGCTAAAATAAAATCACCATTTTTCAATTCTATTATTGCGCGACAAAGAGATCCTCCATAGCCATTGATCCAAATCTCTTCTCCGGCGGGATTAATCCGAATTGCAGAGAAAGCATCTCCTGCTGCGACAAAATCACCGTTATCCGCCTCAATTATCGCAAATGCTTCACCCATGTTATAAGTATTCTCCCAGATAAGATCGCCTTGCGTATTGACTTTCACGATATAACAACCGCTCTGCTCAAAATCATGCAGCTTTCGTCCGGCAGCTATATATTCATCGGTGGATGCATAATAAAGATCCATAAACCGCTCATCGCCTTCGGTTCCGAAAGTTCGGATGAAGAGCAACTCGGGTTGTGAGTATAGATTTGTCACGAATATAAGGATGTACAGTATGGGATATAAAACACGCATTTTTACCTCCGTTTATATTGGTGTTGAGGTGCTCTCATTTCACCAAAACAACTTTCTGCATTTCTGACTTTTCCCCAGCCACCATCCGAGCAACGTAAATTCCTGTCGGAAAATGACCTGCGTTCCAGATGAACGTTTGACTTCCTGCTGTGATATTGCAATCAACCAACCGGGTAGCTTCCCGTCCATTGACATCAAAAATCGAAAGCATAACATGATCTTCCCGAGGCAAATACACCGACAACTTAACCGACGAATTAAACGGATTGGGACTTGCCGGATACAGTACCGGTGAAGCCGACAAATCCGCTAAATCAGTTAAATCCGTTGTGAATGACCTTTCGAGAACATCTATACTCCAGCGGACTGTATCGGATTCTAAACCTTCTTCAACGGAAGCTGCAATTTCATACTCACCGATTTCAGGGAATGAAATTTCTAACAACGAGGAATTACTGTCTATGATTTCACTATTGATAAACCATGAATATTCAAGGGAATCTGATTCTTCGTTAAACGGGAAAACCTCAAAAACCATTGCAGTATCGACCGGAATTGACAGTTCTAATTCATGAGGCCACCACCACCATATTATGGAGTGCACATTCACATCCCACGCGACAGCTTCAATCTCATCATTGTTTATAACACCGGCTCGAATAATGTGTTCACCAGTCAAATCGAAATTATACCTGATTGAGTCTTCGCCCTCAAATTCGAAATTTCCTCCACGTCCAAAGTGTTCCCATCGGTATTCGAATTCAAGACCTTCAATTGATCTGAGGTGATGGGTGAAATCAACGGTGCTGTTACGCCTGATTTCCAAATCAGTTGATTCAGGAGAAAATCCGCATATATAGAACTCTTTTACATTTATTATCCATGAGACAGAATCAGAGAGTCCCTCGTCCGAAACAACACACCGCATTGAATTACTACTTAACTCTTCAAAGACATGAGTGTATCTTGTATCTGTCGACACTTCCTCATCATTGAGTATCCAGGAGTACCGAAGAGAATCATCCTGAGCATCAACTGCGTTTACTTCAAAGAAAACCGTATCTCCAGGAAGAATGTCGAATTCTAGTATTTCGGGCTGAAAATCTATTATCACCGGAGCACTAACATCAGGCACAATTTTTACAATCAGACCGTGAGAAAATCGATCAATAACAGCTTTCCCAACTGCAACCGGAGAACTATCAGTAGCAATAACAACACTATTATACATATTGTCGGATCGCTCATTTCTTTCACCAAATTGATCGTTTCGCTGCCAGCTTTCATTTCCGGCATCATCTACCCTGAGAATCCACGCAATAACGTGATCTCCTACCGAAATATATCCTCCCGTTGGTACACGCGCTAAACCATAGCCAACAGTCATACGATGCTCAAAACCCTCCACCTCATACGAACGTTGCCATTGAATTAATCCTTCGTTATTTATCCTTGCCAGCCATGGGATCAATTCTTCGTCGTTGTGACCGCTTAAAATAAATCCACCCGCTGTTGAAACGATGTTGTAAATGTTTCCTGTTTCCTGATGTTCGTCCCAAATCACCTCACCGTCTTCATCTATCTTCACAATCCAGCGTGTCGCAGTCAGAATATAACCGTCATCTGTTTCTTTAAGAGCCGTTAAGGGTCCGTATTCATCATAAACGTTTTCCCAAATGACTGCACCGTCTTCCTGATTGATCATTACCGCATAACCTCTTAAGGGGCTGAACGTCCTCCCGACGGCAAGAATGTTTTCGTTTTTAGTCTCGATAACAGCACTACAGGCATCATTCCCGTCTCTGTATTCACGCCACCATAGTTGCTCATGGTTAGCAGCAATCTTTGTAACAGCAAACTGTGAGTCGCTTGCATTTCCGGGAATTATTTGTTTTCCGCCAAGTACCCAGCCACCATCATTACACTGAATGACGCTGTATCCGAAACATGTCCATCGATCATCCTGAAGAGGGAAAAAAACATTCTGCCAGATGCGATCCCCATTTGGGGCGGTCTCCACTAACCAGAATCCAGTCCTTCCTCCCTCATTAGCCGCCTGCCCACAGGCTGCAAGGTTACCATTTCGTTCTGCAAATACATCATTGAAAAAACAGTTGTTTCCAGCGAAATCATACATTCGAACATATCTATTATCAGGTTGCCCATAGCTTCCTGATACTGTAACAACGGATACTAACAGGATTGTCAGACAAAAACACTGTATTACCATCTGCCTCATGCTGCGAGCCCTTAGTATTGAATTTGCAGATGCAGAATGTCGTGGTGCAGGATTAGTTGTTCTTTGGAGACTGGTGGTTGTGGAGAGGAATCGATCAGAGTCTGTTTGCATCTCCTTACTTTGAGTGGAGTTGTAAAGATTACGTTTTAGGATCAGAAAATCCTGAGTGACAGACATTTAACCACCTCCCGGGATAACAGGGATAGTTATTGGAATGTCCGCTCGATTAATCCGCGGACTACTTTTTAAGTTTATTGTGAATCGAATTATCAAATTTGAATTAATCGTTATAAGTTAAGGAATTAAGTTTCTACTCGCAAGTATAGCTTGATCAGAAACTAAAACTGCCAGGTTACGGGCAAAGCCCTTGAAACCTGGCAGAAAATAAGACAGTTAAATTTTGTGGAACTTACTGTATTAAAACGACCTTTGCAGATTCAACTCTCCCGTCCTGTTCTAGTTTCAGCAGGTATTCACCCGAGACTAACCCGTTCGCATTGATTTTCATGTTGTGGTTTCCAGCCCGGAGATTTCCGGAGAAAACATCCCTGACTTCGTTGCCCTCAATGTCATATAATTTCAATGAAGTTTCTCCGGAATGTTTTAGAGAAAAACGGACGACAGCAATTGAGTTAAACGGATTTGGATAGACTTCGAGCAGTCTGAATTGAGTTGGCGCTTCTGGTTCAGGATCATTTACACCAAGTGTTGACGCATGTAAGAAAATATCAATGATCGGCCTGGGCTCAAAGTTTGTTTCAATGCGCAGCATTCCTTCAAAATGACCAGCCTGGAATGGCAGAAAATTCAACCAGATTTCATGCGGGGAGCCGGGGACGAGATCGACCTGTCCGCCGCCTCGTCTGATCGAAAATGGGATGTCCTCAGGGATAATGGAGGAGTTCAGAATTTGAAGCAATCCACCGCCCTGATTTTCAATGGTAACGGTCTGCCAATCGCTCATCCCGGGTCTTACGTCTTCGAAATATATTGTATCACGATCGATTTCCATCAGAGGTATTTGCTTGAAATAAAACGCACCTATATCAGCTATCGTATGATCGGGATCGAGTGGAGATCCAGGATCACCGGTGTCAATGCAGGGAGATTTCGTATCATCATCAACCGGGTAGTTCTCCCAGGCGAGACGCAAATCGAAATTTCTGCGGTCTACAAACATTGGGAATTCTTCGAAATTACCCTCATCAAAGAAGATATAACCATCGACATGGTCTGCTCTGATTTCTTCAATCCCACCATGAATAACGGAATAATCAACGGTAATCCAGTTCTCACCTGACAGCCACATCTGCTGAGGTTCGTTACCCCACATAATCGTGTTGCGCAATGTAGTTCTGACTCCACCGGTGAAGAACACCCCGCCACCACGGGAATCGACAGAGTTATATGCGATTGTGCAGTTGGTTATGATCGGATTTGAATCGGTGCAGTAAAGTCCGCCACCGTCAAGGATGTCGGTTGAATTATAACTGATATCACACCACCAGAGAGCAGAGTGACCTCCACGAAGGTAGATGCCACCTCCTCCAGCATTGTCGGTTTCGTTCCCGCGGATGATGCAATATTCCATATAGATATCTGAATCAATGCAGGCGATTCCACCACCGATATCTAAAGCTGTGTTCCATCGAAGCAGGCAGTTACTTATCGATGCGACCGATTCAGAGCAGTGAATTCCTCCACCAAATGCATTAAGTCCGTGCTGAATTGTAAATCCATATACAAATGCGTCGTTACGTTCGACACCCTCGATCCAGACACATGGAGTTTCGTCACTGCCGTCAATTATAGTTGAATTCCGGTAATCCACATCACCGGACATTAACATTAAACTTGCAACCATTATTGACTTGCTTTGGAAGTTTATACTCTCGTAGTAAGTGCCCGGACGAACTAAAACAGTATCACCATTTTCAGCGGCGTCGATTCCGGCCTGGATATCATCGTATTCTTCCGGCACATTCAGAATTGTTCCGTAAGATATTGTTGCTAAAAGCAGTAGTGTAATTATAATCAGTATGCGTTTCACCTCTCCTCCTCATGGTTTCTTTTTCAATCACAGATAACATCTTAATATCGTTCCATTTTTCACATCAGTCAACCATCAGACTATAGTTGCTTCAGTTGATGGTGAGTCAAAAGTTAATATTGTGATTTTGAAAAACATGTCAAATGAATTTTATGCTACTGCCTGATTTCAAGCGAAGTGTTATCTGGTAGGTTACATTCACTTCGTTCATTTGAATCCAACCAGGAATAGGAATACCTTGATTTTTATGGTCACGAAAAATAATCTCGTATCCAAGTTTGATATGAATTGAATAATTATTCCTACATTTTTCTTTTCTTTCCGTAATACTTCCATGAACACTTGAACAATAGTAATTGATTCATTATAAAGTTAGTAAGTGCATTTAAACCTTTCGGAGATTATCATGCCTCATAAAAATGAGGATGTTTTACGTGCAGTTAAGGATCAGGGGATTGACGTAATTCGCCTCTGGTTTTCCGATATCCTCGGAACGATTAAAGGATTAGCGATTACACCTCGCGAGCTTGATTATGCTCTCGCCCACGGATTGGGATTTGATGGCTCATCGATTGAGGGTTTCGCAAGGATCCATGAGTCCGACCTTATGGCTCACCCCGATCCTGATACATTTACGATTCTCCCCGATGGCAAAGGTTACAAATCGGCAAGAATGATATGCGATCTTAAAACCCCGAATGGCAAACCCTACGAGGGTGACACGCGTTATGTTCTGCGACGTAACCTTGAGAAAGCATCCGCCCTGGGTTACACTATGAATGTAGGTCCTGAGCTCGAGTTTTTCATCTTTAAGGATAACAAATCCGCAGAGATAATTGACCACGGTGGATACTTCGACGCTTCAATTCAGGAAAAAGGGACTGAATTACGTCAGCGGTGCATCTTCGCGCTTGAGGAGATGGGTATTCCCGTTGAGTACTCTCATCATGAAGTAGCACCCTCCCAGCATGAAATTGATCTCCGATACTGCGATGCACTCACAATGGCGGACAGATGTCTTACTTATCGCTTCATCATCAAGGAAGTAGTCCAGGAAGCCGGTTACTACGCGACATTTATGCCGAAGCCTATCTTTGGTGTCAACGGTTCCGGGATGCACGTTCACCAGTCGTTGTTTAAAGGTTCCAGAAATGCATTTTTTGATCCTGAAAAGCCCTATAACCTCTCCGATACAGCCCGGTACTACATGGCCGGATTGTTGAAATATGTTCCTGAGATGACTTTGGTCCTGAACCAGACCGTGAATTCGTACAAGCGTATGGTAGCCGGATTTGAAGCACCGGTTTACATCTGCTGGGGACAGATGAACAGATCAACCCTTGTAAGGGTACCACGTATTCGGGAGGGTCATGAAAATTCAACCAGACTTGAACTCCGGTCCGCCGATCCCGTCGCGAATCCTTACCTGACGTTTGCAGTTATGCTGGCTGCCGGTTTGAAGGGTATTGAGGAAAAAATGGAAGCACCGGAAGCAGTTGAAGACGATATTTTTGAACTAAGCCCCAATCAACTACAGGAAAGAAAGATAAACCTCCTCCCGGCAAACCTGTTTGAAGCAATACAACTCGCAGAAAACAGCTCTCTCGTGCGCGAAACACTTGGTGATCATGTTTTTGAGAAGTTCATCGAGAATAAGAAAATCGAATGGAATGACTGGCGCAGACAAGTAACGGATTACGAGATAAATCGGTATTTGCCGATCCTTTGACTTATTTGATTTATTTATCACAAAGGCACTAAGGCACAAAATTCTTCTTGGTGTCTTCGTACCCTTGTGGTTCAGCTTTTTCAATTAATCCTGAACCGTATCACATAACTATTGTATTTTGTCCCTTCAAGCGGATGTCCAGCCTCTGTCTCGTATTCTGCGTAATGTTGCTCAAAATTAAGATTCTTCAGAAAATAAACGAATTTGTTTTCCTGGTGATAAAACAGCTTAAGAGGTATCTGAAAGATTTGAGTGTAGTTTATTCCCCATCCTTTTGTCTTGAGTCGCACTTGCCCTTCAATATCCTCGTATCTGCCCCGACGCAGGTAGTAGCAGTCCGCAAAATTGACTTCAAAGCCCTGTTTAAAAGCATCCACTTTATTATTAGCTTTACCCAGTATCATGTTGTCAAAGAATTTGATATCCTGAAGTCCTCTCTTATGCGCAGTACTGCCATCGGAACGATTTTTCTTAACCAGCATTTCATCAATTTCACGCGACCAATTGAAACCGAGTAACCTTATCTCATCAGATTCTATGATATAATTCAAACCCGTTTTAAGGTTGATTCCTATAGATACTGTGCGAGGAAGAGGATCCGCCTGTGCCCGATCAATATATGAAACTTTTCCGCCTATGTTTGTTTTGTTATAGAAAAATCCGGGATTGAAGTAAAATTCCGTGTTTTTTGATGGTTGTTTGAGGTTCTTATCAAAATCCTCGAGAAGTGGAACAAGCGGTATTTCCGCGATAAATCCATAATCGGTTGCATTCGTTTCTGCGAATCCAGATCCCCTTTCCTGTCCGGTTCCCAAATCCATCAGAAATGACTCAGCCCTTTTCCATGTGTGACCAACACTGATTTTCACAAAGCCGTTATAAGCAAGGGAAATGGTCGTTCCTTCGCTCTTTTCCCAGGAGGAAAACGTGCCAATGAGATTACCCTGTTCATCACGCCTTTCAGATTCACCTATGTTCAGAAAAACTTCATGATATCCCAAACCAATCGATACTGGGATATCCATGTAATCCTTAAGGTTAACTCCAAATGCAGTACAACTCGCATCATACCACAAATCATCTAAGTTGAAAACCGGTAACCAATCGACTTTTTCAAGGTAATGAGAAGTGCCAAATTGATTTTCCTGAGCAAAAAGACCGAGACTTGCCGGACTAATAATGGCACCCATTGGAGATTTATAAAATGTATTACCATACGTCATCCCCATTGCGTTAGCCTGGGTTGAGGGTGAGATGCTAAGGAAAATCATGGTTGCAACTGCAGGTGAATCAGGATTTGCTCTTATGGATTCAACTGGGAAGTGAGAGTAAATTAGAGAAAAGATAATTACTAACAATTTAGCAGGGATACTGATTCTTGTTGATATCAGACTAACAATCCTCAATGCATTGTTGTTTATCGCTTACAAAATATACTTTGCATTCAAGTTGAAAGCAAGTCAAAGCCTTATCCGCAAGGACACAAAGGAATTAAAGAAAAGACTTTGTGTCTTCGTGCACATGTGGTTAACTTCCTGTTCCCAATCCCATCTGATTTATTTCCCTTAAAACTTCTTCAGATAATTTCTGTCCTACCTGTTCTTCATCTCCGATAACTGCATTTGCTCCAGCATGTAATATGTCCGCTGAAAATCGTTGATAACGTGATCTGGCTATTATGTGAGCATTCGGGGCACATTTTCGTAAATGTTGGATGATTATCTGAGTTGAACTGAATGCCGGGATGGTGATTATAATAATCTTTGCATGTTCAAGTCCCACATGTTCAAGCACATCTGAATGGGTTGCATCACCAACATATGTTGGAAAACCATGACTTTGGGCTTTCCTAATCATCTTGGGATTCAACTCAATGACTTTGACTGTAAGGTTGCGACAACATAGCCATTGCCCAATTGCCTGACCGGCGGGTCCGAAACCAATAATTACAATATCCGGATCATGTTCGGATTGAGCATCCGGTTTTGGTTTCGATCTTCGACTTCTCTCGACAAGTAGAGCCAGATGTGGAGCAAGTGTTATCAGGTATGGAGTCAGTATCAAGGTAATTATCGCAGATGAAACAACCAGCATATAGATCTCGTGAGATATTACACCATAGTTCCGGGCACTGAGTCCGAGTACGAAAGCGAATTCACCAATCTGTGCCAGACAAACTCCCGAAGCCAGCGAAATTCCGAGTGGATTGCCCATCAGCTTGAGAAGTACCCAGATTATTAGTGACTTGCCAATTATGATTAGTACTGTCGTTCCCAGAACGAGTTGCCAATTGTGAAATATCCAAACAGGATCAGCAACCATTCCAACAGCTCCAAAGAATAGTGTCAGCAAAACAACCCGCAGGGACGATATGTCAGCTCGAATTTGGTTCGAGAACGCCGATCCTCCAAGCATAATTCCTGCAATAAATGCACCCAGAGCAGGGGAGAGTCCAATATGATGTGCACCCCATGTTGCACCGAAACTTATTACCACTGCAAAAAGTGTAATTAGCTCACGATTATGTTCAATGAATACTTCAGCTAAAAATCTGGTAACGGAGAGCTTAACAACGAGAAATAGAATCGCTGTAAGACTGAGAATTAGAAGGAATAGCTTCCCGAGATCGAACGCGATTTCTTGAAAAGTGCCGGTACCTGAAAGGAAAGTTATTAGAATTGCAAGTGGTACTATTGCAAGATCCTGTACTAATAGTATTGAGATTGCATTGCGACCAAATGCGGATTCAGTTTCACTTCGGTCTGTTAGAATCCTTAAAACAGCGGCGGTACTGCTAAGGCTGATCATTGCGCCAATTGCAACAGCACCAGGAGGTTGTAATCCAAATTTCATTGAAAGCAGCGCAGCAATAGCGCCGGTGAAGATGATCTGAATTGTTCCATTCAACAGCGCTTTCCAACCGAAGTTCTTAAGTCTGCTCCAAGAAAATTCTAACCCCAAACTGAACAACAGCAGAGCCACTCCAAGCTCTGCGATTTGTTCTATATGTTCAGCAGATTGGATTGCTTTTATGCTTGCAGGTCCACCCAGCAGCATTCCGGCAAGAATATAACCGACGAGAGCACTCTGCTTAAGCCGTGTAAATACAAAGCCAAAAACCAAACATCCCAACAGCAGAATTAATACCTCAAGAAGCATAAGCAGGTCTATTCGTAATTGTCTTATTTAATACGTTTTTCATTAATGCTCTTTTAGTTTCCGAATTAGCACCGTAGTCTTCGGAATATACTGAAAAAACAGTCAGGTTTCAATCCTTAGGTTTTATCGGTCAATCCAATTTCCCATGACATTATTCAGGAGAATTATTAAGTACTTGCTGCATACTTTCTTTGTACTCCTGAAATGCCGTTCTACCAGATTCAGTCAACTTCAGCAGAGTCCTTGGAATTTTTTTTACAAACTCCTTATTTACTTCTACATAACCGACACTTTCGAGTTTACTGATGTGTGAAGATAGATTACCCTTAGTCAATCCTGTTTGACTCATAAGGAATAAGAAGTCCGCGCTCTCAACCGCGTACAGATAAGCAAGAATTAGCAAACGTGCCGGCTCGTGAATAATCCGGTTAAAGTTGTCTAATGGTTGAGAGCTCTCCTTTTGCTTTTCCCCTTTGCCCATTATACATCCTCTTCTACCGGAAGAACCGGGTATTTATTCAGGAAGCCGATAAATCTGATTAGACCGAGTAACATAATTGCACCTCCAGAAGCACGCGTAGCAGCTTGCAGAGAATATCCGAAATGCTGAAACAGTAAAATTGAGACGGATATAAAAACACCAAAAATAATGAATCGATTATATTTGAATACAGCTCCGGTTAATAGAACTACCCCACCCCAGACAATCGCCGGAACAATGTAGAAATGATGCTTAATAAACTCGACAACCGAATTAGTACTTGTGTCAGCGTAAAAAAAGAAAAGAGATGCGATAATCCCGAGAATAAAAGAGATTGATAAAATCAACACAGTTTTCTTGTTCTGAACCTCACGCTTCTTACCAAAATTTACATATCCCAGGCGTTTGGATGTGAAGTACTTTTTACCAAGAAATGGAAAAACAAGCGGGAGTATTATCAGTACTCCTGCCCACAAGTCATTTCCAAAAAAGGAATACAGTCCCATTGACAGGAAAACCCCACCAACGTACATGTCCCATAAGCCATCAATGAATGTTGTGTTTTCAGCTCTTCGCTCTATGCTCTGGATGTTTAAATCGGTATTCATCTGTTGTTACCTTATAATAATTGTTTATGTAAACTGGTTTGTGACACAAACCAGTTTACATAAACATACAACATTAATATCAAAATGTCAAACGCTTATCCAAGAAAAATGAGGAAACTCAAAATTCCTGCATTTACTCGAAATAGCTTTTTATACGTTTCTGATCTTCTGTAAGTTCATGATATAGACGGGTTTCATGCAAGTCAACGTGATCAATGAGGCATTCCTGACAGTATTGATAAGCATCCTTGTATTTCGCAATATCAGTGAAATATCTCCTGATCCATGCAGCGATGTTCAACGTTAGAAAACGTGATGTGATTTTTCCGTTAATAAGTTTTTTATATCGATCGATTTCGTTTTCACCAATTTCATCCCCGGATAAAAACCTGCGCACGACATCCGAGTGCAGTTTCTTGCCTTCTATTATACCCTTGTCGCATTCAATTAATTGTGGTTCTCCCTTATTGTACATTTTTCGGTATAAATCAAACGCCAGTTTCAATTTCTCATCCCATTCATCTGCTCGAGGGGAGTTTATATCATCCGGGTGATGGAGAATATCGGTTATGTACCAGTTATAATAAATATGGGCTGAAAGGCATAATTTATCAGGAGTATTCTTTTTAATAATCCTGAGCTTTTCCAAAGAATCTCTATACAGATCATTAATCTGATCATAAGAATTTTCAGCCGATTCTAAATGTAATGCCCTTATGTAATTTACATAAGAATTCAGTATTCGTCGTTCATATACGGATTTGATCTTTGAAATGAGTTGTTCGGCTGTGTTCAAAGATTCGTCCGGATTCAAGCTCTTTTCATGTCTCAGGTATTCTATCCAGGCCAAACGTAAATTGGCTAAAGGCGGTTGATAGTTCGGAACACGACTGTCGACGATCCCAAGAAATGTCTTTGTAATCTGCATACTGCTTCTGAGTTCATATTTGTCAAGAGTCAACCGCGAAGCCTGCCATAAAGACTGACAATCCTGTTGTTCCGGAAAGGGACTTAGATTTATAATGGTAATATACCTTTCCAATCTCGGCAGGTCACTTTCTATTTGTTTGTCTGTAATCTTAAAGATGAAGGGACCTTTTGTACTTATATCTATCGCGCTGTTGATAAATTTTGTAACCTCGATTGGGAAATCATATAGACTCGACACTAAGTACTTACCAATCGTATCGGTTTTAGCGCTGTTAAATGCCGAGAGACCGGATAGTTCTTTGAGGTTTACCCAGCCCTCTTCTAAACCGGTGAGCCGTCTATAGCTTAAAAAAGAGATAAACTGAATCCATCGTTCACGTTTGATTTCGAAGTGTTTTCTCGAGATTTGGATGAAAACTCGAGGTTTAATAGGATTATCCTGTGAAAAGATGATTTTAAGCAGCATAATGGGAAACTTGGGTTTGAGAAGTGATCAACATGAGAAAATCAATGCACCTATTTTATGAGTTGTTAAAGTCAGGATTGATGATTTTGAGCTTCTATTTGAATATACGAAAATAATTTTGTAAATTGTATATACTTATATCCAATGATGTTGTCAAAAGAGAGCATAATCATGAAAAGGATCCTGCTTTACACATGTTTTGTTTTTGTTTTACCAATTATAGTATCAGGTGAAATCATCAATATCCCCGATGATTTCGAGACCATTCAAGCTGGCATAGAAAACTCCGAAGAAGGGGATATTGTCCTTGTCGAACCGGGAGTATATGTCGAGAATTTAGACTTTCTCGGCAGAGCCATCACTGTTACCAGCCTCATCCATACAACAGACGATCCTGCCTTTATCTATTCCACAATCATTGATGGAAACGGAGAGGACTGTGTCGTTTCCTTCCACTCCGATGAGGATTCAAGCTCTGTTCTGAGAGGATTCACAATCCGAAATGGATATCAACTTTTCGGAGGAGGTGTCGATTGCCAGCAAGGGACAAGTCCGTTACTATTAGACCTGTACATTACAGGAAATGCTGCAACTCACTATGGTGGAGGTGTATTTTTTGCCATAAATAGCACCTTATATCTTCGTCGTTCTGTGATTTCAAATAACAGGGCAAACTTTGGTGGTGGGATCGCATCAGGTGATTCTCCGCAAGCTTTTCTGCACGATGTGATAATTACGAATAATCGGGCACTTCGAAATGGTGGAGGTGTTTATGGTGAATCTGCAACATACACGTTAGTGAATGTCTCAATTACTGATAATCTTGCTCGCAAAGGGGGAGGATTTCTGGGTGTGAGTTCACGCGAAAACTCATTGCAGAATGTAACAATTTCAGGAAACACTGCTGATGAAATAGGCGGAATAGTGCTAATTTCTCGCGCAGAAGAAGAGGGAGAGGGCTTGGCGGCAGCAATATCCAATAGTATAATCTATGGAAATAGTGGAACTCAGATTCGTCATGAACGCACTGAGCACAGGCGTGAGTTTCTTTTAACAATAGAATACACAAACCTTGAAGGTGGTAGAGAAGGAATAGAATTCATCAATGAACCTGAATTTGACTGGGGTGAAGGAAACATTGATGATGATCCACTTTTCCGAAATCCCGATGCAGGAGAATACCATCTTACCTCACAGAGCCCATGTATTGATGCAGGTAATCCGGATAGTCCGGAAGATCCCGATGAGACAAGGGCTGATATGGGAGCATTTTTCTTCGATCAGCGTTTTGAAGAACAGGTTGTTGAACTTCGTGAGAGATGGAGTATAATGTCCCTGGCTGTAGAGCCTGAAAATGATGAAATCCAGGAAGTTGTCGGTCAATTTCTTGAGGAAGGCTGCCTTTCGATTTTAAAGGATCAAATGGGCAGGTTTTTTATACCTGAATTTAATTTTAACAACATCCCAAATTGGGATTATAATTATGGATACCTGGTAAACCTGACCGAAGCAAATGAATTTTATATGCTTGGAAATCCAATTCCGGAGGAGAATGAAATTCATATGCGGGAAGGATGGAGTATTATTGCATTTCATCCTCAAAATGAGATGGCTGCTGAAACTGCTCTGGAGTCAGTAGTTGACCAACTTATTATTGTAAAAGATCAGGATGGTCGATTCTGGAGCATTGATCAAGATTTCAGTAACCTGTCTGATTTCAGTCGCGGTCAGGGATATCAAGTTAAAGTCAATGAAGCATGCGTTTTAACATATCCTGATGATGACCGATAGCCCGTTTAACTGAAAATAATGATATAAAACAATATTCACATAAAAATAATGGTCGATCTCTTACTTTATTGTTTGGTAATGGAAGATTTTTCTTTATATTCTACTTTAGATTGGAACTCCACATGACTTGCTTCACAAACCGAATTGTAAATTCGGGCACAACCTTCATTTCAGGATATCATGAATGATTAGAGCTTGTATAGTTGGAATTCTCGTCATATTTTTTTTCTGCCTTGAATCTCATGCTCGTATATGGCTTGTTCCGGAAGAACGCGAATCGGTCGAACAGGCGTGTAACATTGCCGCAGATAGAGACACAATTCTCATTCACCCCGGTACCTATCGCGCTAACCTTTCCCTGAATAAGAACTTAGTAATTGCAAGTCTCTACCTAACAACTAATGATACTGCATATATCGATTCCACAATTCTAAGGGGACGTGGAAACGGAAGTGTAGTTGAGATTTTCGGTGGAACATCTCCAACCTTTACCGGATTGACTGTTACAAATGGCAACCATGGCTCAGGTGGTGCATTCCGGATTAGAGACAACTCCTCCCCATTCCTGTTATTCTGCACTATTACAGGCAACTCAGGCGGTATTTATTGTCGTGAGAACAGCAATACTTTTATTGCCGATTGCCGGATATACGATAACCATTCCGAAATTGGAGGTGAGGGAATACGTCTCCGGGATTGTATAAGATCACAAATTATTCGCACATACATCAGTAATAATTCAGGGAGTGGAATTTTATGTCAGGAAGATAGCGATCCTCTTATAGATGACTGTATTATTGAGCAGAATCAGGCAAAGGGGATAAACCTCTCAAACTCTAGTCCGACAATTCGGAACTGCATTATTACTCGCAATATTGGTGAGTTAGTCGGAGGCATAAGTTTTCTTGAACAGAGTAATGCGACAGTAAATAATTGTACTATTTCCGAAAACCAGGGTGAGTCGACAGGAGGTCTTGCCTGTTATAATTCTAATCCGCGAATTACTTCGACTATAATCTCAGAAAATATCGGAGGTTCTGTCGGTGGTATTAAATGCGCATCCAATGCCACTCCGGTTTTTACCGAATGCGAAATCAATGAAAATACCAGTATGGGCACCTGGGGTAGTATTCTGTGTTATGAGTGCTCTCCAACTTTTAATAACTGCAAAATCCAGGGAAACATATCCTCTGAAGGAAGCGCCGGGATATCTCTTCGAAAAAGCTCGGCAGAGTTTTTCCGTTGTTTAGTTGTCGACCACAATTCACAAAGTAATGGTGGTGCCGTCCATTCATCGGAATCAAATGCAACTTTCACTCATTGTACCATTTCAAAAAACCAATCTGGTTTTCCCGGGGGTGCTTTCTTTATCGAAGGTGGCGGTACAACCGTTATTTTAAACTCGATTATCTGGGCAAATTCTCAACCCTCGATATGTCTTCAAAGTTGGGGAGAACAGGAACGGGACAGGGCTGGAATTGTAATGACTTTCTCCGACCTGGAAGGTGCAGAAGAGGGAGTTCTTTCTCGTGGAAGAGTAAATTTAGAAATTGGGAAAGGCTGTATTAGTCAGAACCCACGTTTTGATACTTCTGAAGAAAGAGTTTACCATTTACGAGGAGAGAGCCCCTGTATAGATGCATGCAGTGAACTCTACCAGAGGGATCCGGATCGGACAATCGCAGACATGGGTGTATACTTCAGACCTCAGCCGAACCTGTCTCTATCAAGGTACGAATATTTTTTTAACAGGGTACTTCCGGGTGAAAGGGACAGTGTTGATATTGTAATTAGAAATGTGGGTTTAAGACCTTTAAATGTTGATTCGCTGAGCTTACGCTCAAATCAACGTTCTTTCGAGATTACAACGAACACTCGCCCGTTCTCGCTCGAACCTAATGAAAGGTACGTTGTTCGAATTCGTTTTTCTCCGGTTATTTTTGGTGATAACAGGGGAGTATTATTTATAGATTCCAACGACCGGGATCGTCCGCGGGAATTCGTCCATTTACGTGGTAATGTTCTTGGGATCGAAAACGATGACAACGTTTTACCGCAGGTCTTCGGGATCACCGAGATATATCCAAATCCATTTAATAGTGAAGCAGTTATTAACTTTACAATTCCATCCAAAAGTGAAGTAGATTTCGACTTGCTGGACATCACCGGACGTCGTGTAATGTCTATTGCTCCTCAATACTATCCTGCCGGAAAAAACCGTGTCAGACTACGCATGAAATCTCTTGATACCGGGACATATTTTCTGAGGGTTAAGAACAATGATGTTGTAGAGATTCGGAAGGTTACGTTGTTGCGATAAGCTGATTGCATGCACTTCAGTTAGATTGGTTCAGAGTACAGGCTTTAGCCTGCGTTGTTCAGCCTCAAGGCTTTACTCTAAACCTACTTCCTACCCACGCTGGAGCATGAGAATCAGATTTAGCAAGGCTTAAAAGCTCAAGCATGGCTTGAGCACTCCACAGGCTCTATTATGGTAAATTACCAAGCACCTGTGTAAATACATCATCAACATCAGACGAACCATCAATTATCTTTATAATGCAGGAACCAGCGTTTGCTACCTGCAAATAACCCTGTCTAACTTTCTCGAAAAAATCAAGGCCTTTTTGCTCGATCCTGTCAGATGAGCCTTCAAATCGGGACATTGCAATTTCAGGATCTATGTCGAGCAGGAATATTTTGTCCGGATGCATTCCGTCAATAGCGGCATGATTGACCATTTTTATTAATTCAATATCCACACCTCTCGCAAAACCCTGATAAGCTATTGAAGACAAGGCGAATCGATCAAGAATAACGGTCGTTCCCTGCTCAAGTTGTGGTTTGAGAATCAAACGGGCAAGTTCAGCACGGGCGGCTGCGAATAGCAAAAATTCTGATAGTGCTCCCAATCCACCTTGAAAGTCCTTCTTAGCGAGTAGAATATTTCGAATTTCTTCACCAACCTGTGTCGCTCCAGGTTCCCTGTATAATGATGCAGACGTATCCTGCTCTTGAAAATGTTCAAGGAGCCTTTTTGCTTGTGTAGTTTTCCCGCAGCCGTCTATCCCCTCAAATACGATGAGTTTTCCGGTATTCATGATTTTCCGATTTGTGTTTTATAACCTCTAATCAGCAGCAGCAATCCCGTAATAATCATGGCTAACGTTGCTAACATACTAACTGTGATGTCGATTGATCCCAATTGCAAAGGGACCATACTTGATTGATAATGACGAATTGTCTCGTTTATAAATCGGGCTATGCCATATAAAACGAGGAAGAGGAAGAAGAGCTCTCCCGTGAACTTACGATGGGGAGATCGCAGCAGCAAAACGCTCATGATAGCAAAACCGTAAAGGGATTCGTAAATCTGGGTTGGATGAAGATGTTCACCGGGATACGCCGAGCCTGCAAGGCAGGATACAGGAAATTCAATGCCCCACGGTACATTGGTTGGAATCCCGAAGCAACAGCCATTTAACAGGCAGCCAATTCGTCCTATGGCCATCCCAAGCGCCAGAGAGGGAACCAGAATATCGAGCATTTTTAGTGCAGGAATTTCTCGTTTTTTCAGAAAATATATAGCTACCGGAATAGTTAGTGCGACTCCCCCAAGAACCACTAATCCTGCGATACCTACCGTTCCATCACTTTGAATCGGATTAATGATATCGAACCATCTTCCTCGGAATTCGTCAAGATGGAAAATTACATAAGTGAGCCTTGCACCGAGTAGCGAAGATATCAAGATCCAGACAACCATGTCCATGACAATATCTGACTTGATTCCTTCAACTTTAGCTCGACGAATTGCCAGCCAGGTTGCTGCAGCAAAGGCCAGAAAGATCATTAATCCGTAGCTGTGCAGCTTTATTCTTCCAAGATCAATCAGTACCGGGTGCGTAGTTCCCCCTCGGGATTTTGTTTCATTAACCTGGGGAGGACGGGTATATTTCCCCGTCCTCAATACATCTTACAAACTTGCGGATAAATATATCCGCACTCCCAACTGGGAAAAAGAGAATGAAGATCGGATTCTTAATCCGCGAAAACTGCCTATTCTGGAATAATTCGTCGGAATAAGATTCCGACCTGCGAACTCGAGGCTTAGGGTCTGATCGGAATAAAAGTCCTTCGTCCTTCACGGATTACCCAGAAAGGTATAGCTTTTTTTCTGTCTTTCAGTGCCTTTGCCATTTGCTCAAAATCCCCGATACTCCTGATCTCTTCACCACCGAGTTCAACAATTACATCACCTTCACTGAGAAGTCCCTGTGCCGGAGAATCAGTGGATATTTTTATTACCACAACACCCTTTAAATCTTCGACACCATATCGTAAACCTTCACGGCTTTCTGTTTCAGCAACTTCTATACCTAGCCAACTCTGGGATCTTTTTAATTTATTTGATGCCACTTTCAGAAACTCGCTTCGCTCACCGAGTTTAAATTTAAGTGTTTTGATTTTGTTCTTTCGCAGGACTGTCATCTCAACTTTTGATTCCGGAGCAAAAGCGGCAATTCTGAACCTGAAATCTGTAAGATCTTTGACCTTTTCATTATTAATTTCAATAACAACATCACCGCTTTCCATACCACCCTCTTCAGCAGGTGTGTTTGTTTCAACGTTTTCAATGAAAACACCCTTAACTTCTTCATCGATACCCAGTGCTTCACGTTTTACCGGTGTTAATTCGGACGGATAAACGCCAAGATAACCTCGATGGACTTCACCCGAGGTTTGTAACTGCTCTATGACAACCTGCGCCTGATTAATCGGAATCGCGAAACCAATTCCCTGTCCCTGTGCATTTATCGCAGTGTTTATCCCTATGACTTCACCGCGAATATTCACTAAAGGACCACCGGAGTTTCCGTAATTAATCGAAGCATCAGTCTGAATGAAGTTCTGGAAACTCGGGCCATCTCCACCTCCAATAAAGAGGTTTGATCTACCTCGAGCGCTGATAACTCCAACGGTCAAAGTCCAATCCAAACCGAAAGGATTGCCGATAGCGATAGCCCATTCCCCAATTCGGATTTTATCGCTGTCCCCAAGTCTGGCGACCATTTGGGATGGTATTTCGCCATCAACCTTGATGAGGGCGACATCTGTTTCGGGATCGGCACCAATAATCTCCGCTTCACGCTCCGAGCCATCAGCAAATTTCACAATTATATCTGTTGCATCAGAAATAACATGATTGTTTGTGATTATCAGTCCATCCTCACTTATAATGATGCCTGATCCACCGCTTGTGACCTTCGGCATGGGGCGTGAACCCTTAGATTTTGGAGGTTCACCAAAAAATGGTCCCCAGTCAAACATATCAAAAGGCAGATTCTGATGACCGGCAATCTCCTTCTCGGCCTGTATATTTACTACAACCGGTTGCACCTTCTCGGCAACCAGGACAAATGGACTGTTCCCATCATCGTCAACGAGGGGTACAGAAACTGCAGGTGTAACTATTGACTGCTGATTAAATGGCTGGGCTGTAATCGCAGTAGGTGTTTCCCAGCCTGTTGCAAGCATAAATCCTGCTGCAATGCAGGTTAATGCAAATAATCCTGTAAAGAAAAATCTTTTCATGTTCTCTTGAACTTTGTTTTTTTTCATGAATCTTCAAATCAAATGTTTCAAATTACACTTGCGAAATTGTCCGGTTGTTCCCGAAAACCACTCCCGAGGCTTATCGACAAATCCTCAACATCACATTTAACATTAAGGTCTGAATCGTATGTCTGAATCGTAAATAAGGTGTAATTATTAATATACGAAATAAATTCGGAGAGTATTGACAGATTTATGATGGTTTTTCTGCTGCAGTGAAATGAAAAATATACTAAAGTTGTGAAGATTCTAAACCGAGGAGTTTTTTTAACTTCTTCTGATTCGTAATCAGTTGCCTGTATCGAGCTGTTTCAAATAGTTCAGCATGATTGATGAGACATTCCTGCCCGAAATGATAAGCGTCTTCAAACCTTTTTGCGTTTACGAGGCTCCGCCAGATCATATTACCGTGATCGAATGTCTTTAAAGTGGAAATTGAATCTTCCCTTAGCAATTCCTCATAACAGGCAATCTCACTGGCATCAGCACCTTCTTTCGAATTAAACCTCTGAATCAGAATACTTTTTAATTCGAAGTGTTTCATAAAGACATGAGCCTGGAGGTGACGGCTCAATTCAAGAGTTTTTTTAAACAACTTTTCATTAAAATTTCCCGACGTATAGAGCTCAACATAAAATGCATTTGAATAAGGCTTAACAAGAACATTCAATTTACTATTACTTGTTTCCGGCAATGATTGCAGCAGATCGATAGACTCTGAGTTGAGCTTTGTGAATTGACGAACCGATTTTGAGCTGCCATCAATATTTATCGATTCGATATCATTCGCATCTGCATATAAAATCTTTCTCCAGCTCTCTTTATCGAGATCCGATGAGAATCGTTTGGCATTAAGAATCGCTGATTTAAAATCAACTACATTACTGCGGCAGATAATTTCAGTATCTGCTAAACGAATGAAAGCATAAGGAATACACCATTCAGGGAGTCTACGGTCATTGATTGCAGCTTTAATAAAGTTTTTAAGTATATTCTGATAGCTCGAATAATTATGCTTCCGATACATTGCCTTTGCGATATCCCACAAAGATTCAACATCGGTTTTCTCATTTACCGGATTTGCAGTTATCCACCTCAGGTAATTTGTTAAAAGTTTCAGGTCAGTTTGTATGTTGTCATTATCCAGCATCAATGTATAAGGACCGGTTGTCGACAGATAGAGATAATTCTTGAAAAACTGGCCTACCTCAGGTTGGAGATCGAAGTAACTCGATGTTAGGTATTTACCAATTGCAAGGTGTTTAGTTTTCTGGAAGGCTAATAATCGTTGTACGTCTTCAAGTGTAGCCCAGCCGTTATCAAGACCTGTGAGGCGCCGGTAAATAAGAAGTGCGAGGAATTGTATCCAGCGAGTACGCATGATTGGAATTTGATTGCCCTGAACCTGAATATTCAAGCACGGTTTAAAGGCATCGTCATCTGTAAATTTCAGGTGTAAAATCACAATCGGAATCTACGTGATACTCAGAAAACACAATTAACATCATCAATCAGATACTGAATGGTACAACCTTATAATATAGATCAACGATGAATGGAAATCAAGTTCAACTCAGAATTTCGAGGTTTACATTCATGGAGTTTAGGATTACCACTACAACTAATGTGCCGACATTTCTCTTAATTATTGAGGGGATGGAGGCATTGATGGTACTGTAACTTCACATCGGGAAGGAAATCCGAGTTTAAATTACCATTTATTACAAGCCTACTTCATCAGTGTGAGTTTTGCTGTTTTACTGTATTGTCCTGCTGTTAGAGTGACGAAATACAATCCACTCGGGAAATCACTCGCATTAAATGTATGATAATATGTTCCCGCACCAAGCTGAGTATCAACAAGACGGAGCATTTCCCTCCCGGATATATCTAGTAGGCTCAATATTGTGTGATGTTGTTCCGGAAGTGTGAAGCTTAAACCGGTTGTACTATTGAATGGATTCGGATATGGAGCCATAAGACTAAATTCGGTTGGGATGATCTGATCTGCAAGAGTCAGCAGTTCAAATCCATCGGTCTCATAACTAATCGATTGATTGTTCAGCTTGAGCTCTGTTGCACAGCCCGTCGAACTATCCCAAATCCTGAATACTATCGATTCTCCTTCGAGAGCTCCTTCAACAACCGGAGTAGTCAGATCATCTCCCCAGATAGCGATTCCAGCGCGTATCTTTCCATCCAGTACGGTTGAACCAACACATTTTCCATCGGTGCGAAAAGCTCCAAGTTCATTCCCTTTACTCATCATGAGATTTGGATTGTCTGTTGAAACCATAATGCTCATATTACGTCCGGTGGGTGGGGGTGCAATAAAGTGTTGCGGTAGTGAATATGCAGACTCAAAGTACTCCAAAATCTCTTCTTCAGGGACATTCCATACTAAAACTGCTGCTGCGTTCATCTTCGCGTAATACCCTTGCGAGCGACGCAACAAACCCATATTTGAGAAATTGAACTCAGGTTTATAAAAACGTCCCAGGAAATCCTTTATTATTATGAGTTCATCTACAATACCGATAACTGCATCCGGTGCTTCCACTTGTTGTTCAGGAAAGTATGGAACCAGTTTCCATCCATGGCGAAGATTTATTGGTGTATCTTGAGGAGCAAACTGACCTGTTAGTACCAACTCATCTGCTTCATTAACCTTAGCAATATATGCATGAGTAACAGCCCAATTACGCATATTATTAAATCTGACTCTCGGAACGTAAAATCTTCCCCTGTCACTTTTTAGCAGTATCAGATTATTTCTTCCAACTATTTCCTCCCATACAGTGACCATATCTGCAGGAATAGGCTGCAGGGGTGAGGAAATCATGTTCCAGCCATCACGCAGTTGGATTGTAAAATCAGAAATCTCACCAGGGGTGTAAGATATCTCCATATAGACAGGTAAATGATCCGTAGCATCGTGAAGAGCCTGAGCAACTTCCTCATTGACAGCTTGATTTTCTCCATCAGTAATTGCCTGGTTGAGGTGATTGCCGTCGTTACCGAAAGTTATGTAACTATCAGCTTCATACATCCAGCCTTCCTCATTGTCAAATACTGAAGTCATAAAAATAAAATCAAACCGGTCGTCAAGACCACCGGGAGCTCCACCCCCGAATTGATCGGTTCGTGTGCTCTGAGTATGAACTGCTGCGAATTCCTCAGCATCATGCCAGTCACCCGGTGTTTCCAACGGATCTTTGAACAGGTCGTTTTCGTGCAGGGCTTCCCAGGCAGGCTCATCACTGTCATACATGTTGAAATTGCCCCCGAACAGGACGTGTTCAGCATTTAGTCCTTCTGCATCCATGTAGTTCAGTAACTCCGTGACTTCTCCCAACCGTCGCTGCTCATTTGCGCCTCCTGTACTGCCTTTCAGGTATGTTGATGCAAGATATAACACAGGCAAAAAGGGCTCACTAATAAGTGACAGAGGATATAAAGTGATATCTCGAAGATCGGTCTCAATGGCTACCGGATTGCCACATGTGAACATATCGCTCCGGAAATAACACATATTGTCATTTTGTCCCTCACAGTCAATATAATCAGCTCGGTCGTAAACATCCGGATCGAGAACTTCATCTAAAAAGAAATCCGCGCCCTCTTCACTGATAATGTCCTGGCAAATCAGGATGTCGGGTGTGACACCGTCTATGATCAATTGAAACGCCTCAACTCTTGCTTCATCATCGCTGTCAAATCTGAGAAGGCTATAAGTAGCTACACGGATTGTTTCCTGTTGAGCAAAACAAGAGTTTGCAATCAGGATTAATATTAAGATAAAAAGGGTTAGATTTTTCATTTCAACGACCTCTCTGAAAAACAAACGGAGAATGCAGGATAGGCAATGGTTGCGAAGGGCTGGATGTAACCTGCAATCAGATAATATAGTTACTGCAGGTCACATATCAAAGAGATTCCCATGACATCCGGAATTGCATGACGTATTCATGATCTGAAAGGAAAAGAAAAATCCTGACTGAACGGGGAGGACGGACATTCCTGCCCGTCAGATCAGTCAGACGTAGCCCGTACCCTTGCCAAGATGTGCAGGAATGAGTAAAGGAGTGTCGTCAGGTGCTCTCACCTGACGAGAAACAACGACTTAAATACTTAGAAGATAATCACAGGCTTTCCGTCATCATTTGTAAAATAATATTTTCTGAATATTGTAGCTCGGTAATAAAAATCAGCCCACAATCTGCACGATTCTGTTAGTGTCGTATCAGCCAAGTTAATCAAAGGATCGCTATTATTATCATAAATTGAGATAAGCCTGTTAAAAGCATCTACAACGCCTGAACTATCATCAAGTGCTGAGCAAACATCCGCTTTGTAAATCCAACCGGCAATCGAGCTGTCATTCCTGGCAAATACGGAATCCAACCAGGATGCAGCAGTGGTTGCTTGCCCAAGTTCAATGCATCTTTGACTTAGTTTTATGTACGCGTTTATCGAGTCTCTCACATCAGTTCCATTGGAGTACCAATAGAAATTCCCCTGTTGTCGATACAATTGAAGAGTACTCGGAGCATTACTGCTTTTTTTAAGTTCAATCGCTTTTAAACCTTCCGGAAGGTTCCAAACCTTATAAACCATTTCTGCGGGATTAAATTTCATGATATCGCTTACCAGATGTGAATAGAGCGTATCAGGCTTTCCAGACGATTTTGGATTCCGCCAATGACTGAATTCGTAGTCAAAGTCACTTGTATCTGCAGAATACCTATCTGCCATCAAATCGGCGTAAGAATTGTAAACATAAGGAATAATCCAGGTTTCAGGTGATTCATAAATCAAGTCAATATCACTTGTCGAATAATTACTAAACTTCAGTGAGATCCAGCAGGTATCATTTATTCCCTTTACAAAACCTGAATGAGATGGATAACCTATTGCTATCACCGTTTCTTTGCATCTTGTAAATGCTGTAAATGCAGAATCCGGTCTGTCCTCACACCGCAGGTTTTGGGAATGCAAAAATGGTGCATAAAGGTTTGCATGATAAAAAAACAACGGAAATTCCGGTTGTGATAATAAATTGGAAATTATCACAAATAACCCTATTGTTAGTGAGAATAAGAAATAAGTATGTTTATTCTGTTTCATTTTGAAATCCTCTACTTCTTCCATGGTTTACGAACATCAATTCGGTTTTTACTTGTTTGACAATACTTGACATCAAACGTATCAATCAATCCTGTAGTTGTATCTCTTGGGAATCCGGAATGCATAGCAAAGAGTGAATCCGAGTTAATATGACACATTCCAATAGAATGTCCGAATTCTGTGATGAAACTTGTCTAAGTCCCTATTTCATATCAGCAAAATTGTTGTTAATAGTTTAATTTAAGATAAACCAGATTGTATATAAAATCAAGTAACTATGTCATCGAGAAAATGCATTTACAGAATTATCTACTTGAATATTAGCGACATAGGATAATATTTGCATCGGTAGGAATGAATGGATTTGCCAGAAATACTGCGATAGACGGACAGGAATGTCCGTCCTCCCCAAAGTTGGGAAATTAGGCCTTGCATAAAATGAATCCGCACATATGAATTGACACATTGCAACAGGTTACACACCTGAATGAGTTGTAATAAACCCGCTTAAACTTTATATTTAACGAGTATTTGCATTTTTCGATTCAATTCAGATAGAATACAACATTAAACCTTTTGGAGATAAGGAGTAAAGATGGCGAAAGAATATCTTAATTATATTGCCGGTGAATGGGTGCCGGCTGATTCCGGTGAGTGGTTCGAAAACCGCAATCCGGCTCATTGGGACGAGTTAGTAGGACTGTTCCCAAAATCAGGTCCCGCGGAAGTTGACAGAGCAGTAGCAGCTGCTAAAGAAGCATGGAAAACATGGCGTCTCGTACCCGCTCCAGAGCGCGGTGCAATTCTCAAGACGGCAGGTGACATTATGGTTGAGCGTAAGGAAGAGATAGCGACATTGATGACTCGTGAAATGGGAAAGGTTCTTGCCGAAACCCGTGGTGATACACAGGAAGGGATAGACACATTTTACTATGCTGCTACTGAAGGTCGCAGATTGTTTTCCCACACTGCTCCGTCAGAGATGCGCAACAAAATGAACATGTCGTTCCGCATTCCCATCGGTGTTGCAGGACTTATCACGCCGTGGAATTTCCCAATGGCGATTCCCTGTTGGAAATCTTTGCCAGCATTAGTATGTGGCAACACAGTTGTGTTCAAACCAGCTTCTGATACACCCGCAACTGCGACAGTTCTGGTAGAAATTCTGCTTGAAGCCGGTATTCCTCCTGGCGTAATCAACATCGTTCATGGTGGTGGTGGTTCAGTTGGGACAAGAATTGTGAACCATCCTGATGTCAACCTGATCAGCTTCACCGGATCCTCGGAAATCGGCAAGCAAATCAACAGCATTGCCGGCGCAGATTTGAAGCGTGTTTCTCTCGAGCTTGGTGGTAAGAACGCTCAGATAGTGATGGATGACGCAGACCTCGATCTCGCATTGGAAGGAGTTCTTTGGGGAGCTTTCGGTACAACCGGTCAACGCTGCACAGCAACAAGCCGCCTTATCCTGCATAAGAAAATTCATGACAAATTTGTGAAAATGCTGATTAAAGCTGCGGATAACCTCGTAGTTGGTGATGGTCTCGATGAGAAAAACAAGGTTGGTCCCTGCATCAATGAAGCTCAGAGAGATATCGTTGATGAGTACGTACAGATTGGTAAGGCTGAAGGTGCGAAACTGCGCTGTGGCGGCAAGATATCAGATGAGGGTATAAACTCAGAAGGCTGGTTCTACAGACCAACTGTGTTTACTGGCGTGACACCTGAAATGCGGATTTTCAAAGAAGAAATTTTTGGACCCGTGCTTTCTGTTGTTGAAGTAAATGATTTTGATGAAGCCGTTAAGGTTCATAACGACTGCCTGTATGGTTTATCATCATCGATTTACACCCGTGATGTTAATAATTCATTCCGTGCAATTCGTGATCTTGAAGCGGGTATTACATACGTCAATGGTGCGACAATAGGAGCGGAATGTCACATGCCGTTTGGCGGTGTTAAACAGACCGGAAACGGTCACCGCGAAGGTGGTTGGCCTGTTTATGAATTCTACAGTGAGATTAAGACTGTCTACGTAGATTTCTCAGGAAAACTGCAGAGAGCGCAGATAGACAATTACTAATTTGCATGTTTGGAAAGCCGGGTTTTACCCGGCTTTCTGATTTTAGAGTTGCGTGGATGTCTCCGCCTGCAGTACAACAATCCTCCTATTCCTCATTCCCAACTTGATTGGGAATCCAGTATTAATGTCTTGTCCTGAAATAG